>NZ_CP183770.1:2560000-3160000 GCF_048568905.1 Sphingomonas sp. HT-1
GTTCCGGATGCAGGGTTACATTTGCGGAGAGCCCCGGATCGCCCGACGCTTCCCGCCTGCCACGGCCGCCGGACTGCAGCGGCGCACATGACCATGGAGTCGGGCCTCAGCCCTTTATTTCAACAACTTGGTTGAAGGTGCCTCGCCCCGGCCTTCTTCTAGCCGCTGGCGTACCAATCTCCAAGCGGAAATATGGGACGAACGCGCGCGATTTCAAGTCAGCCGGACCACGCGCGGCCGTCCACCCATGTCTTTATAGACGCGCGGGGCCATGCCCTGTTCCTTTGCGAGCGAAGAAACGGCTGCAGCCTGGGTCCAGCCGATCTCGAGGATCGCGGCACCGCCGGGCGCGAGCAGGCCGGGCAGCGCCGGCACGATGCGGCGATAATCCTCGAGCCCGTCTGCACCGGCGAACAACGCTTCCGCCGGTTCATGGTCCAGCACCTGCGGCGGCAGCGGCTCGCCGGTGCCGATATAGGGGGGATTGGCGAGAATCAGGTCGAACGGCCCGGTGAGACCTGCCGTCCAGTCGCCCAGCTGGAACGCGGCGCGGTCTGCCATGCCCAACGCTTCGGCATTGCGCCGGGCGAATGCGAGCGCGACTTGCGACGCATCGACGCCAAGACCCTGCGCCTGCGGCCATTCGGCGAGCGCCGCCAGCAACAGCGTGCCGGGTCCGGTGCCGAGATCGAGGATGCGCTGCGGCGCGCGCGGAGAAAACCACTCCACCGCTGTCTCGATCAGCGTCTCGCTGTCCGGGCGCGGGATCAGCACACCGGGACCGACCGCGAGATCGATCGTCCAGAAGGCGCGGGTGCCGGTGATATAGGCAATCGGCTCGTGGCCCAGGCGGCGGGCGATAAAGGCGGCGAACGTCTCTGGCGCTGGATCGTCCAGGCGGCCGAGCAGCAGCAGGTCGCGCGTCGTGCCGAGCGCGTGCGCCATCAGCAGCTCGGCATCGAGCCGGGGGGTGTCGGAGACGGTTTCGAGTTGGCGGGCGGCGTCGGCTAGGACTGCCCTAATGGAACGCGTGCTCACGACGCGGCAGCCCCAAGATCCTCCCCGGAACGAAAAGGGGGACGATGTGCGCCAGCACCTGTTGGAGGAGGATCGCAGCGAGGGACTCCGGTGCGGAGCCCCCCTTCCACCGAGCTCCCCGTGCCCGGGAGGATCTCAGCCATCCAACTGGGCAAGCCGGTCGGCCTCGTCCTGCGAGACCAGCGCGCCGACCAGCTCGTCGAGCTCGCCTTCCAGGATCTCGGGCAGCCGGTGCAGCGTCAGGTTGATCCGGTGATCGGTCACCCGGCCCTGCGGGAAATTATACGTCCGGATCCGCTCCGAACGATCGCCCGAACCCACCATCGAGCGCCGCGCGCCGACGCGCTCGGCCGCCAGCCGCTCGCGCTCGGCCTCGTACAGGCGGGTGCGGAGCACCTTCATCGCCTTGGCCTTGTTCTTGTGCTGCGAGCGCTCATCCTGCTGGATCACGACGATGCCGGTGGGCAAGTGCGTGATCCGCACCGCGCTGTCGGTGGTGTTGACCCCCTGGCCGCCGGGGCCGGAGGCGCGGTAGATGTCGATGCGCAGATCCTTGTCGTCGATCTGCACGTCGGCCTCTTCCGCCTCGGGCAGCACCGCGACGGTGGCGGCGGAGGTGTGGATGCGCCCGCCTGCCTCGGTGGCGGGGACGCGCTGGACCCGGTGAACGCCGCTCTCGAACTTGAGCTTGGCGAACACGCCGGTGCCGGTGATGCCGACCACGACTTCTTTGTAGCCGCCCGCTTCGGACGTGCTGGCCGAGATCAGCTCGGTCCGCCAGCCGAGCCGATCGGCATAGCGCTGGTACATGCGGAGCAAGTCGCCCGCGAACAGCGCGGCCTCGTCGCCGCCCACGCCGGCACGGATTTCGAGCAGCGCGGGGCGCTCGTCGGCCGCATCCTTGGGGAGCAGCGCCAGCGCGAGCTTGCGTTCGGCCTCGGCAAGTGTGCCTTCGTTGGCGCGGAGTTCCTCCACCGCCATCGCGCGCAGCTCGTCATCGGCGTCCTGCGTCATCTGCTGGAGCGACTGGCCCTCGGCGCGCAACTGCCGGACCTTGCCCGCCGCCACGGCTACCGGCTCGATCTCGGCATATTCCTTCGAGACCTGGACGAAGCGGTCGCCGCCGAGTTCGCCCGACGCCATCAGCGCCTGCAACTCGTCGCGCCGCGCCTCGATCGCCGCGATGCGGTCCGGCGGGATGCGGGTCATTCGGTCGGGCCGCCCCAGGCAATGCTGCCGAGCACGGCTTCGATCGCAGCGGCGTCGCCGACATTGACCTTGAGCCGCTTCGACGTGGCACCGTCCGCGACGCCCAGCGAGAGCAGCGCGTCGGGGTTGCTCTTCACCGCCTTGTCGAACCGCTTGCGCGGCGAACCGGTGGCGAGCAACTCGGCCGCCAGCCCGGCGCGGCGCAGCGCGGCGACAGCGCGCACGCCGTCCGCCTGCACGCGATCGTCCTCGACCACGACATAGACCTGGATCGCCGCCGCCTTGGGCTCCTCGATCAGCATTGCCAGCCGCTCGACGCCGGCCGCCCAGCCCACGCCCGCCGTCTCGGGGCCGCCGAGCGAGCCGATCAGCCCGTCATAGCGGCCGCCGGCCAGCACCGTGCCCTGCGCGCCCAGCCGATCGGTGACGAACTCGAACGCGGTGTGGCGGTAGTAGTCGAGCCCACGCACCAGCCGCGCGTTGCGCGTCCAGGCGACGCCGGCCGCATCCAGCCCGTCGGTCACCGCCTTGAAGAAGGCGGCGGCTTCGTCGGTCAGATAGGCATCGATGTCCGGCGCGCTGTCGGCGATCGGGCGGTCGCGCGGGTCCTTCGAATCGAGGATGCGCAGCGGGTTCTTTTCCAGCCGCGCCAGGCTGTCCTCGGAGAGGTCGCCCTTGTGCGCCTCGAAATGCGCGACCAGCGCGGTGCGCCAGGCGTCGCGGGTCGCGGCATCGCCCAGCGTGTTGAGCTGCAGCGTCACGCCCTCGGCGATGCCGAGCTCCTTGAGCAGCTGGTCGGCCAGCACCAGCAGCTCGACATCGGCGGCGGGTTCGGGCGCGCCGAGGATTTCGGCGTCGATCTGGTGGAACTGGCGATAGCGGCCCTTTTGCGGGCGCTCGTAGCGGAACACCGGGCCCGAGGTCGCGAGCTTCAGCGGCGCGAACTGCTGCCACCCCTCGCTGATATAGGCCCGCGCGATGCCGGCGGTGAATTCGGGGCGCAGCGTGATCGAATCGCCGCCGCGATCCTCGAAGGTGTACATCTCCTTGGAGACGACGTCCGAGGTCTCGCCCATCGAGCGGGCGAACACGCCCGTCGCCTCGAAGATCGGGATCTCGAGCCGCTGGAAGCAATAGAGCTTGCGCACCTGGTCGAACTTCTCGAGCACCGCGGCGAAACGCCGCTGGTCTTCGCCGAAAATGTCCTGGGTGCCCCGGATGCGCTGGGGGGTCTGGATACGTGCCATTTGGGCGCGGCTATTAGGCCGGTTTGGGGCGGGGGGCAATGTGCCCGATGGGAAGGCACGCGGTGCCCCCTCCCCCTAGCCCCTCCCGCAAGCGGGAGGGGGAACAAGGATCAGAGCGCCGCGACGAAAGCTCGCGCGTTGGCACCGACCTGACCCGCGCTCAGCCCGACCTTGTACAGCGCCGAGCCGAGGCCGAAGCCGGCGGCACCCGCCGCCGTCCAGGGCCCCATATTGTCGGGCGCGATGCCGCCGACCGGCAGGACGCGCGCGTCCTTGGGCAGCACCGCGCGCATCGCCTTCAGCACCGTGGGGCTCGCCGCCTCGGCCGGGAACAGCTTGAGCGCGGTTGCGCCTGCATCCAATGCGGCGAAGGCCTCGCTGGGCGTCGCGATACCCGGCAGCGAGACGAGATCCGCCGCCGCGCTGGCACGGATCACCTCGAGATTGGCATTGGGCGAGATGATCATCGTGCCGCCGGCATCGGCCACTGCCTGCACCTGCTCGACCTTGAGCACCGTGCCCGCGCCGATTACCGCCCTACCGGCAAAGCGCTTGGCGAGACGCGCGACGCTTTCCAGTGGATCGGGCGAGTTCATCGGCACCTCGATCAGGGTAAAGCCCGCCGCGACCAACTCGTCGCCAATGTCCTCCACTTCGTCGGGAGTCACCCCGCGCAGGATCGCGATCAGCGGACAGCGGGCGAAGGCGGCGTCGAATTCGGCGATGTGGCTCATGCAATATGCTCCGCAATGGCAAGGATTCCGGCGAGGAACGCGTCATGGCTGCTGGCGATCACCGGCTGCCGGCCGTGCGCGGCAATCGCCGCGGCATAGAGGCCGCCCAGCATCGGGTCGGCAAGGATATGGACCGTGTCGTGCCCGGCATGCGCGAGCCTGGCGGCAACGTCGCTGCCGATCAGCAGACCACTGGCGAAGGCGGCGGCATCTTCATCGTCGCGGACACCCAGCATCTTGGCCGCGCGGATGCCGAACAGCGATGCCGCAAGGTCGCGCTTGCGCCCCTCCTCCACGCCTGCATGAAAAGCGGGGCCGACATGGACCTCGCCGCCCAGCTGCGCGGCGAGCAGGCCGTGCTTGCGTAGCGTGGCGAACAGCTCGCCGGTCATCGCGGTGGTAAAATCGGCGATGCGGCCATCCACCATCTCGACCCATTTGCAATGCGTGCCCGGCTGGACGAGCAAGGCGTCGGCAGGCGCCAGCCCTGCGCGCACCGCGCCCAGCAGCTGCACCTCCTCGCCGCGCATCACATCGGGCCGGCCGGTGACCATCGTCGAAACACCCGGCACGATCGCGCTACGCTCCTCCACCCACAGCAGACCCGCCGCCAGTTCGGCGATGCCGGCCGGTGCTGCGACATAGGGCGCCGTCGCCCAGCCGATATTGGCGCCCACCATGCCCGCCATCAGCAGCGGCAAGTCGCCGTGCCGCGCACGAATCCCCGCCGCTTCCGCCGCGAAGTCGCTGACAGCGGTAACGCCCTTGTCATCGCGTTCGGTATGCGTGACGCTGCCGCCTTCGATCCGGAAGACGCGGCGATTGGTCGTGCCCCAGTCGACCGCAAGAAAGGGGCCCGAAAAACGCTGTACCATGCCGGCTACCTTTTCAGCGGCTAACGTTGCTGTTCACGCGCGTTTTGGCGCACGTAGCGCGTGGTTCATTTATCCGATTTATCGGGGTTGTCCAGAAGCGCGGCTGGAGTAGTCTGCCGCTACGTCGGTTGCGCACGATGCGCCATGCGAAAGAACAGGAAGCAGCAACGAGCATGTCCACGTCCTTTTCGTCTCCACGCGAAGATATCCGTTCCGGGCTAGGCCGCAACCTCACCTATGGCCTGCTCGATTCGCTGGGCCGGGCGATCGTCACCGGCCGCTATGAGCGGGAGCCCTTCCCCACCGAGGCGGAGCTGGCCAAGCAGCACGGCGTCAGCCGATCGGTCACGCGCGAAGCGGTGAAGATGCTCACCGCCAAGGGCCTGCTCAGCGCGCGCCCTCGCCAGGGCACGGTGGTGCAGCCGGCCTCTTCATGGAACCTGTTCGACACCGATGTGCTGCGCTGGCTGCTCGAACGACAATTCTCGGTCGAGCTGCTGCGCCAGTTCAGCCAGTTGCGCATCGCGATCGAACCCGAAGCAGCGGCACTGGCGGCGCAATTCGGCACCGAGGCGGATTTGCGGCAGATCTCGGCCGGCCTCGCCCGCATGGAGGCGGCCGAGCGCGGGCTGGACGACACGCTCGATGCCGACATCGCCTTCCATGTCGCGGTGCTGCGCGCTTCGGGCAATCCCTTCTATGCGCAGTTTCGCGAAATGGTGGCGACGGCGCTGCGCACGTCGATTCGCTTCACCAATCGGATCAAGGGCCGCACCGCCAGCGTGAGCGATCACGCCGCGGTGCGCGATGCGATCGCCGCAAAGGATCCGGCGCGCGCGCGCACCGCGATGCGCACGCTGATCGGCGACGTGGTCGAGCTGATCGACACGGTGGAGGCGGCCGAAGCCGCCGCCTAAGGGATCAGCCGGTCGGCGCGCAGCCGCTCGAACAACGCGAAGAAGGCGTCGTCGGTCGGCTGATAGGCGGTGAAGCCCATCCGGCGACTCTTCGACATGTCGGTGACGACTTCGATCGGCCGGCCCAGATCGGCATCGGTGTGCCAGGGCGACGCGAGGCGCGCGAGGTTCGGCTCGGCCAATCCCTCCCGCTCGGCGATGGCGCGCCACAGCTCCGCATCGCCCGCCATCTGCTGTTCGAGCGGCTGCACCGTCCCGTCGAACGGCGCCGGCTCCAGACCGAACCATTCGGCGATGCACCCCCACATCCATTGCCAGCGAAAGACGTCGCCATTGACGACGTTGAACGCCTCGTTCGCCGCCGCGGGCGTCTCTGCCGCCCAGACCAGGTGCCGGGCGAGCTGGCCTGCATCGGTCATGTCGGTGAGCCCGCTCCACTGCGCCGCCGAGCCCGGGAAGCGGAACGGACGGCCGGTCTCGCGGCACAAGGTCGCATATACCGCGAGCGTGGTGCCCATGTTCATCGCATTGCCGACCGCCTTGCCGATCACCGTGTGCGGGCGGTGCACGCTCCAGGTGAAGCCGTCGCGCTCGGCGGCGGCGAAGACCTCGTCTTCCTGGGCATAATAGAAATTGTCGACGTCGAGCCGGCCCTGCTCCTCGCGGAACGGCGTCTGCGGCAGGCTGCCCTTCCCGTACGCCTCGAACGGCCCGAGATAATGTTTGAGCCCGGTGACCAGCGCGACGTGGCGCGGGCCCTTGGGCTTGGGCAGCCCATCGAGCAGGTTGCGCACCATCGCCGAATTGACCCGGATATTCTCCGCCTCGCTGTCCTGCCGCAGCCAGGTGGTGATGAACACCGCGTCCGGGTTCACATCCTGCAGCGCCTGCGCGGTCGCCGCTGCATCGGTGAGGTCCGCGACGACCGGCGCTACGCTCGTCTGTTCCACCGGCCGGCGCGCCAGCCCGTGCACCGTCCAGCCCTGCGCGACCAGCAGGTCCGCCGTGGCGCTGCCGACGATGCCGCTTGCGCCTACCACCAAAGCCGTCTTGGCCATTTCTGCCTCCATAAAGCGTTGGAGGCCGAGCTAGGCAGCCGCGCGCACGGCTTCTAGACGGCACCAAATCGGAACCTAGGCACCAGAAGGTACCCACATATGCGGCCAGGCACGGCGGATTCGGAGTGGCGGGAGGATTGCGCACCGCGGCGCGTGCTGGCGCTGTTCGCCACCAAATGGACTAGCATGGTGCTGCACACGCTCCACGCCCGGCACGGCGGGGCCGCGCGGAGCGGCGTGCTGCTGCGCAGCCTGCCCGGCATCTCCAAGAAGATGCTGACCCAGACGCTGCGCGAGATGGAGGAAGTGGGGCTGGTCGACCGGATCGTGCAGCACGCGGTGCCGCCGGCAGTGGAATACCGGCTGACACCGCTGGGCGACCGGTTCGTCGAGCCGGTCGAACTTCTCTATGCCTGGGGGCGCGACAATGCGGATGCGCTCGACCAGCTCGGCAGCCGGCCCACCGCTCGTCGCGCCTGATCCCCTTTTAGTGGCTGTCGCGCGGCAGACCCTTGGTCTGGGCGATGCGCTGATACTTCACCGCATTCTCGAACACCGCGCCGCCGTCGAACTGGCCGACCAGCCCGCGATGGATCTCCTGCCACGGCGTCTGCGATTCCGGCACATAGTCGATGCCCAGGCCCGCGCGGCGCTGTGCCAATTCCTCGTCGCTGACCAGCATGTTCGCCGAGCGCGTGTTGAGATCGATGCGGATGCGGTCGCCGGTGCGGACCAGCGCGAGCCCGCCGCCGACTGCCGCCTCGGGCGCCGCATTGAGGATCGAGGGGCTCCCGCTGGTGCCCGACTGGCGGCCGTCGCCCAGGCAGGGCAGTGCATGCACGCCCGCCTGGATCAGCGCCACCGGCGGGCGCATGTTCACCACCTCGGCGCCGCCCGGATAACCGACCGGCCCGGCCCCGCGCATGATCAGGATGCTGTTCTCGTCGATGCCGAGCGCGGGATCGTCGATGCGGTGGTGGTAATCCTCGGGCCCGTCGAACACGAAGGCGGTGCCTTCGAACGCGCCGGGATCGTCCGGGTTGGACAGGTAGCGCGCGCGGAATTCATCGGAGATCACACTCAGCTTCATCACCGCATTGTCGAAAAGATTACCCGACAGGACAGTAAGCCCCGCCGCCGCCCGCAGCGGCGTGGCGAGCGGGCGGATCACGTCGTCGTCCTCGATCTCGGCGGTGCCGATATTCTCGCCGATGGTGCGGCCGTTGACGGTAAGCGCATCGTTGTGGAGCAGCCCGGCACGGTACAGTTCGCCCATCACCGCGGGCACGCCGCCGGCGCGGTAGAAATCCTCGCCGAGATATTTTCCCGCCGGCTGGAGGTTCACCAGCAGCGGCACGTCGGCGCCGTAGGATTCCCAGTCTTCCAAGGTCAGCTCGACGCCGATGTGGCGGGCGATCGCGTTGAGGTGAATGGGCGCGTTGGTCGAGCCGCCGATCGCGGAGTTGACGCGGATCGCGTTGAGGAAGGCCTCGCGGGTCAGCACGTCGCTGGGCTTGCGATCGGCCAGCGTCATTTCGACGATCTGGAGGCCGGTGCGATAGGCGCATTCGGCACGGTCGCGGTACGGCGCGGGGATCGCCGCCGAGCCGGGCAGCGACATGCCGAGTGCCTCGGCCATCGAGTTCATCGTCGTGGCGGTACCCATGGTGTTGCACCAGCCGGTCGACGGCGCCGACGAGGCGACGAGCTGGATGAAGCCCTTGTAGTCGATCTCGCCCGCCGCGAGCATCTCGCGCGCCTTCCACACGATCGTGCCCGATCCGGTGCGCTCGCCCTTGAACCAGCCGTTGAGCATCGGGCCGACCGACAGCGCGATCGCGGGGATGTTCACGGTCGCCGCGGCCATCAGGCAGGCTGGGGTCGTCTTGTCGCAGCCGATCGTCAGCACCACGCCGTCGATCGGGTAGCCGTACAGCGTCTCGACCAGGCTGAGATAGGCGAGGTTGCGGTCGAGCCCCGCGGTCGGGCGCTTGCCGGTTTCCTGGATCGGATGCGTGGGGAATTCGATGGCGATGCCGCCAGCGTCGCGAATCCCCTCGCGCACCCGCTTGGCGAGTTCGAGATGGTGGCGATTGCAGGGCGAGAGGTCGCTGCCCGTCTGGGCGATGCCGATGATCGGCTTGCCCGATTGCAGCTCCTCCAGGCTCAGCCCGAAGTTGAGGTAACGCTCGACATAGAGCGCGGTCATGTCGGGGTTATCGGGATTGTCGAACCACGCCCGGGAGCGCAGCGGCGCACGATGAGTTCCAGCTTCTTCGGTCATGATTCCTCCGCTACGGGTATAGTGGGCGGCGTAGCGTGACTTGATAACCGCCACTCGTGCCCATAGGAAGCATATATATCTTATAAAAGGATGGCGTGAAAATGTCGGAGCGGATTCGTCTTGGCCTCGTCGGGATCGGCAAGATTGCCCGCGATCAGCATCTACCGGCACTGGCGGGAGACGATCGCTTCGAACTCGTCGCTACCGCCAGCCGCAATGCGTCTGTCGACGGTGTTGCAGCGCACAAGGACATGGAATCGCTGATCGCCGGCGGGCATGCTCTCACCGCCGTCTCGCTCTGCACCCCACCCGAAGGCCGCTACGACCAGGCTCGCATCGCCATCGAGGCTGGACTGAACGTGATGCTGGAGAAGCCGCCAGCCGCGACGCTCACCGAAATCTTCGATCTTAAAGAGCGCGCCCACGCCAAGGGTGTCACGCTGTTCACCACCTGGCATTCGCGCGAGGCGGCTGGCGTCGAGCCCGCCAAGGACTGGCTCGCCGGCAAGCACATCTCGGCGGCCCGCATCACCTGGCGCGAAGATATCCGCCGCTGGCATCCCGGGCAGGAGTGGATCCTGGCCGCCGGCGGCTTCGGCGTGTTCGATCCGGGCATCAACGCACTGTCGATCGCGACCAAGATCCTGCCGGACGCGCTGCTACTCGACCAGGCATGGATGGAAGTGCCCGAAGGCCGCGCGTCGCCACTTCGCGCAAAGCTGCACATGCGCAGCGGCGGTGCCCCCGTGACCGCCGATTTCGACTTCCTCCAGACCGGGCCGCAGACTTGGGACATAGAAGTGGACACCGATGCCGGCACGCTACGCCTCGGCATGGGCGGCAGCATCCTCCAGCTGCCCGGCGAAGAAGAGCAGAAGGCGCCGGATCGCGAATATGCTCGTCTATATGCGCGCTTCGCGGAGCTGGTCGCGGCAGGGACAAGCGACGTCGATGTGCGTCCGCTCCAGCTGGTGGCAGATGCCTTTCTGGTCGGCGAACGCGCAATCGGCGAGACATTCGCCTTCTGAATTCCGCCGGTGTCCGCGTCCTTCCGCCAAGGTTGGAGGACGCGGGTGCCGGCGCCAACCTCCGCTTATGATCAACCCGCACTAAGGCGCTACGTCTTTCGACATATTTTGCGACAACTCTTTTGTGGCACTGCGGAAACGTGCCATCTAATGGCGAGTTTGGCAGTGACCGGTGGTCCGGCATTCCTCGGGCCGCCCCTAAGCGGGTTCTGAAATTTGAACGCACCGACCAGCTATCGCCGTTCGGGCCTGATCGTCCTTGCGTCGGCCCTTCTCCTCGCCTCGTGCGGCGCGGGAAACAGCGCAGGGCAGCAGGGAGGCCGCAGGGGCCCGTCCGGTCCGCCGCAGGTGGGCTATGTCGTGGTGCAGCCGACCAGCGTGCCGATGACGGTCGAGCTTGCCGGCCGCGTTACCCCCTATCAAATGTCGCAGGTTCGACCGCAGGTTGCCGGCATTGTCCAACGCCGCTTCTTCCAGGAAGGCGCGATCGTCCGGAAGGGCGAGACGCTGTACCAGATCGATCCCAGCCTCTACCGCGCCAGCGTCGCCCAAGCCGCGGCCAATCTGCAGAACGCCCAGGCCACGCTGGAGGCTGCGCGTGTGCGCGCCGATCGATACAAGCCGCTCGCGCAGATGGAGGCGGTGAGCCAGCAGGATTATACCGACGCGGTGGCCACGGCGCGCCAGGCCAGCGCGCAGGTGGCGCAGAACCGCGCCGCGCTGCAGACCGCGCAGATCAACCTGCGGTTCACTCGCGTGCCCGCCCCGATCACCGGCCGCATCGGCCGTTCTCTGTTCACCGAAGGGGCGCTGGTCACCGCCAACCAGGCCGATCCGCTGGCGGTGATCGAGCGGCTCGACCCTATCTTCGTCGACATCCAGCAATCGAGCGCCGACATGCTCGCGCTGCGCCGGGCGCTGGCGCGGGACGGGATCAGCCCTGCCACCGCCACCGTGCGCCTGAAGCTGGAGGACGGCAGCGATTACGGCGCCACCGGCACCGTCGAGTTCACCGAGGTGATCGTCAACCAGAATACCGGCACCGTCACCCTGCGCGCCCGCTTCCCCAATCCGCAGAACATTCTGCTGCCGGGCATGTTCGTGCGCGCGATGTTCGCCCAGGCGATCGATACCCAGGCGTATCTGGTGCCGCAGGCGGGCGTGTCGCGTGATGCCAAGGGTAATGCCACCGTCTATGTCGTCGGGCCGGGCAACAAGGCGGTGGCAAGAACCGTCGTTGCGGAACGCACGATCGGGCAGAATTGGGTGGTAACTCAAGGCTTGGCGCGCGGAGATAAGGTAATCGTGCAGGGCACCGCCAACCTTCGGCCGGACATCGACATCAAGCCGGTACCGGCGAACGCGCCGCAGAAGATCGAACCGGCCAAGGGCGGCAGCCAGGCCAAGGCGGGCTAAGCCCCATGTCGCGCATCTTTATCGATCGGCCGATCTTCGCCTGGGTGCTTGCCATCATCGTCATGCTGATGGGCCTGGCGGCGATCTTCTCGCTACCCATCGCGCAATATCCGGACATCGCGCCGCCCCAGGTCAACATCCGCGCCACCTATCCCGGTGCCTCGGCGGAGACGGTGCAGAACAGCGTCACGCAGGTGATCGAGCAGCAGCTGAGCGGCATCGACGGGCTGCTCTATTTCAGCAGCTCGTCCACTTCGCGCGGCCAGGTCACGATCTCGGCGACCTTCGAGAAGGGTACGAACCCGGACATTGCCCAGGTGCAGGTGCAGAACAAGGTGCAGCAGGCGCTGTCCCGCCTGCCAAGCCAGGTGCAGCAGCAGGGCCTGACCGTCACCAAGTCCAATCCCGACTTCCTGATGATCGTCGGCGTCTATGACGAAACCGACAAGCGCACCAATCTCGACGTGTCGGACTGGCTGGCCTCGAACCTGCAGGATCCGCTGTCGCGCATCGAAGGCGTGGGCGACACCAACGTGTTCGGCGCGCCCTATGCGATGCGCATCTGGCTCAACCCCGCGCGGCTTTCCAGCTACGGGCTGATTCCGAACGACATCATCACCGCGATCCAGGCGCAGAATACCGAGATCGCCGCCGGCGAGCTGGGCGGCCAGCCGATGCCGCAGGAGCAGATGCTCAACGCCACCGTCACCTCGCAGTCGCGGCTGCAGACGCCGGAGCAATTCGCCAACATCATCGTCAAGACCGACGCCACCGGCGCGGCGGTGAAGCTGCGCGACGTCGCGCGCGTCGAGCTCGGCTCGGACAACTACAACTCCTCCAGCCGGATCAACGGCCATCCCGGCGCCGGCCTCGCCATCTCGCTGTCGCCCGGCGCGGACGCGCTGAAGACCGCCGATCTGGTGAAGGCACAGGTGGAAGCCGCCGCGAAGACGTTCCCCGCCGGCTTCAAATTCGCCTATGCCAACGACACCACCGGCTTCATCAAACTCTCGATCGAAGAGGTGGTGAAGACGCTGATCGAGGCGATCGTCCTCGTCGTCATCGTGATGTTCGTGTTCCTGCAGAGCTGGCGCGCCACGCTGATCCCGGCGATCGCGGTGCCGGTGGTGCTGCTCGGCACGTTCGGCGTGTTCTACGCGCTCGGCTTCTCGATCAACACGCTGACCCTGTTCGGTCTCGTCCTCGCCATCGGCCTGCTCGTCGACGATGCCATCGTCGTCGTCGAGAATGTCGAGCGGCTGATGGAAGAGAATCCGGAGATGACGCCGCGCGAGGCGACGATCCGCTCTATGGACGAAATCCAGGTGGCGCTGGTCGCGATCGCGCTCGTCCTCTCCGCGGTGTTCCTGCCGATGGCGTTTTTCGGCGGCTCGACCGGCGTGATCTATCGCCAGTTCTCGGTCACGATCGTCTCGGCGATGGTACTATCGGTGCTCGTCGCGCTGGTGCTGAGCCCGGCGCTGACCGCCACGCTGCTCAAGCAGAAAAACCAGGAAAAGGACCTGGAAGAAACCTGGATGGCGCGCCGCTTCCCCTGGATCGGCCGCGGCCTGAGCACCGCCAAGACCAAGTTCAACAACGGCTTCGATCGCGGCGTCGATCGCTACACCCGCGCGGTGCAGGCGGTGGTCGATCGCAAATGGATCTTCCTGCTGATCTACCTCGCGGTCTGTGCGCTGCTGGTGCTGATGTTCGTGCGCCTGCCCACCGGCTTCCTGCCGACCGAGGACCAGGGCGCGGCGTCGGTGCAGTTTCGTCTGCCGGCTGGCGCCACCATGTCGCGTACCAAGGAAATTCAGCTGGCGGTGGAAAAATACTTCCTGACGCAGGAAGCAAAGAACGTCGCGGTCATGTTCTCCGTCTCGGGCGGCGGCGGCGGGGGTGTGAACGGGCAGAATACCGGGCAGGGCTTCATCAACCTCACCAACTGGTCCAACCGCGAGGGCAAGGAAAACAGCGCCGACGGCATCGTCGCCCGGGCGGCCAGCGCCTTCCGCAACTTCCGCGACGCGCAGGTCTTCGCGCTGGTCCCGCCGGCGATCCGCGGCCTGGGCCAGTCGACCGGCTTCACCATGGAGCTGCTCAATTCGAGCGGAATGCCGCGCGAGCAGTTCCTCGCCGCGCGCGACAAGCTGCTCGCCATGGCCAATGCCGATCCGACGCTCGCGCAGGTACGGCTGAGCGACCTGCCAGACGTCGCCACGCTGAAGGTCGATCTGGACCAGCAGAAGCTGGCGACGCTGGGACTGTCGCAGGCCGACGTCAATTCGACGCTGTCGACCGCTTGGGGTGGCCGCTACGTCAACGATTTCATCGATCGCGGCCGGGTGAAGCGCGTCTATGTGCAGGGCGACGCGCCTTATCGCTCCGAACCGAGCGATCTCGCGCAATGGTTCGTGCGGGGCAGCGATGGCCAGATGGCCCCCTTCTCCTCCTTCGCCTCCACCAGCTGGGCGACGGCGCCCACGTCCATGGCGCGGTTCAACGGCGTGCAGTCGTTCGAGCTGAACGGCCAGGCGGCGCCGGGCAAGAGCTCGGGTGACGCGATGCAGCGTATTGCCGAGCTGGCCGCCCAGATACCGGGCACTAGCATCGCCTGGGCCGGGCTATCCTATCAGGAGCGCCTGTCTTCCGGCCAAGCGCCGTTGCTGTACAGCGTGTCGCTGCTGGTCGTGTTTCTATGCCTTGCCGCGCTGTACGAAAGCTGGTCGGTGCCGATCGCGGTGCTGCTCGTCATCCCGCTCGGCCTGGTGGGCGCGATCTTCGCGGTGACGCTGCGTGGGCTGCAAAACGACGTCTATCTGCAAATCGGCCTGCTGACGACGATGGGTCTCGCCGCCAAGAACGCGATCCTGATGATCGAATTCGCCGAGCAGGCGGAGAAGCAGGGCAAGCGCGTGATCGAGGCGGCACTGGACGCGGCACGCATCCGTCTCCGCCCGATCCTGATGACCAGCCTTGCCTTCATCTTCGGCGTGCTGCCGCTGGCGATCTCCACCGGCGCAGGCGCCAACAGCCGCATCGCGATCGGCACCTCGGTGATCGGCGGCATGCTGACGGCGACGATCCTCGCCATCTTCTACATCCCGCTGTTCTTCGTGCTCGTCCGCCGCGGCGTGCGCGATGGCCTGACCGCGCTGCGCAGCCGCCGCGGCCGCACTGCTCCGGAGGCCCAGGCATGAAGCGCGCGCTGATCCTGCTCGCCACCACGGCGCTCGCCGGCTGCTCGATGGCGCCGAAGGATGTCCGCCCCGAAGCGCCCATCCCCGTCAGCTGGCCGGTGGGCGATGCCTATCTGCGGCAGAGCGAGGCGGCGCTGCCGACGGTGAACTGGCGCGACGTGTTCCGCGACGCGCGGCTGCAGACGCTAATCGAACAGGCACTCGCCAATAATCGCGACCTCAGGGTAGCGGCGGCGAACATCGCGGCGGCACGCGCGCAATATCGCATCCAGCGCGGCGCGCAGTTCCCGCAGGTCGACGCCAGCCTGGGCATCACCGAACGTCGCGGCAATGCGAACAATGTGGGCAACAACACGGGCACGGGCGGCAATGTCGGCAATGTCGGCGGCGGGCTGCGTACCAACTATTCCACCCAGGCCGGGATCACCGGCTTCGAGCTCGACCTATTCGGCCGCCTCGCTTCGCTGACGCGGGTGGAGCAGAACAATTATTTCGCGACCGAAGCCGGTGCGCGCGCGACGCGGCTGACGCTGGTGGGCGATATCGCCACCGCCTGGCTCAACTATGCTTCGGACGCCAGCCTGCTGGCGGTGGCGCAGCAGACCGCCGCGAGCGCCGAAGACAGCGTGCGCCTGACCCGCGCCCGGCTGCAGGGCGGAATCGCTCCCCGCACCGATCTGCGCCAGGCCGAACAGACGCTCGCCACCGCGCAGAATGATGTGGCCCGGCAAACGGCGGCGCTGGCGCAGGACGTCAATGCGCTGCGGCTGCTCGCCGGCTCGGAGATCGATCCGGCGTTGCTCCCCGCCTCGATCGAACAGGCCGCTCCCAGCATCGCGGCGATCCCGGCCGGCCTCGATTCGAGTATCCTGCTGCGCCGGCCGGATGTGGTGCAGGCCGAATATCAGCTGCGTGCCGCCAATGCGCAGATCGGCGCGGCGCGGGCGGCGCTGTTCCCGCGCATCAGCCTTACCACCGTGCTCGGTTTCGCAAGCACCGCGCTGTCCAGCCTGTTCGATGGCGACGCGTTCACCTGGCAGGCGGGCGGAACCGGCAGCTATTCGATCTTCCGCGGCGGCGCGGCGCGCGCCACGGTGCAGTTGAGCGAGGCGCAGCAACAAGCGGCGGTCGCCAGCTACGAACGCGCGATCCAGACCGCCTTTCGCGACGTGGCCAACGCGCTGGCCACGCGCGGCACCATCGATGCCCAGCTGCGCGCGACCCAGCTTCAGGCCGATGCCGCGGCCGACACCTATCGGCTGGCTACGGCGCGCTATCGCGGCGGGATCGACACCTTCCTGCAAAGCCTGGATGCGCAGCGTTCGCTCTATACGGCGCAGCGGCAGCTGGTAACGGTGCGGCTGACGGCAGCGACGAACCTCGTCGATCTCTATCGATCGCTGGGCGGCGATTCGCAGCTCGACGCGACGGCGCAGGGGCCGCAACCAGCGGCGACCGGCGGAACTGCCCGCAGCACAGGCAGTTGACCGCACGCCCCTGCTTGTGGCAGGCGCATTCCGGTTGGGCGGGTATAGCACAATGGTAGTGCAGCAGCCTTCCAAGCTGAATACGCGGGTTCGATTCCCGCTACCCGCTCCAATTTCCGATCTCACGACATCCCACAGAGCTTTGTAAACCGCGGAAATCTGCGGTATTTTCGGGTCGTCCGGCTCGTGATCGCTCGTCCCGTCCCATGAAAGCGCACGCGCAAGTGGGGCCTGTTTTCGAAGATTTCGGGCCTAAATTTGGCACGAGGCCCCACGGCTGTGGCCCCTCGCGACGAAAGGCCCGAACCATGGCTCTGAGCGATATCGCAATTCGTAAGGCCAAGACCCTCGACAGGGCGTACAAGCTCTATGACGGGCTCGGCCTTTTTTTGGTCGTATCGCCATCTGGCTCCCGCCTCTGGCGCATGAAATACAAACGCCACGGCATCGAAAAGAAGCTCAGTTTCGGCTCGTACCCGGAGGTAAGCCTGCGCGACGCGCGTGATCTTCGCGATGAGGCGCGCGATCTCCTTGCCGAGGGAAAGTACCCCGCCTTGGAGCGGCAGCGGGAGAAAGCCCGGAACGAAACGCTAGAGCGGATTTCGACCGCACTGAATCGGTGAGGGATTCCCAAGGAACGCGATTTCTGATTCAGAATGCATGCCGGTGAAGGAGTCCGGCATGGATGGGTCATGCTTTGTCGATGGATTTGCGGGTTCGTCTTCTGGCTGTGATTGACGGCGGGCTGAGCTGTCGGGCTGCAGCCGCCCGGTTTGGGGTTGCGCCGTCGACCGCGATCCGCTGGCACGCCCAGCGGCGGGAAACGGGCAATGTTGCCGCCAAGCCGCAAGGCGGAGACATGCGTTCGCGTCGGGTTGAGGAACGGGCAGCTGACATTCTCGCGCTGTGGGAGGCCCGCAAGGACATCTCGCTGGAAGAGCTTCGCCGAGCCTTAGCCAAGAAGGGTCTGGCAGTCTCCGTCGCAGGGCTGCATCGCTTTTTCGCGCGTCGAGGCATGACGCGCAAAAAAAGACTGGCCATGCTGTCGAGCAAGACCGGCCCGACATCCTGAAACAGCGCCGCGACTGGTTCGACGGCCAGGTCGATCTGGAACCGGAACACCTGGTCTTCATCGACGAGACCTGGACCGCCACCAACATGACCCGCAGCCATGGCCGCTGCGCCAGGGGTGAGCGGCTGCGGATGGGATATCCGCATGGCCATCGCAAAACCACCACGCTGGTTGCCGGCCTGCGCATGACCGGCATGGTCGCGCCGATGGTGCTCGACGGCCCGATCAACGGCGACTGGTTCGAAGCCTATGTGGCGCAGGTCCTTGTGCCCACACTGCGCCCCGGCGACATCGTCATCATGGACAATCTGTCGAGCCACAAGCGACCGGCGGTCCAGCATCGGATCGAGGCGGCAGGCGCAACGCTGCGCTTCCTCCCGCCCTACAGCCCTGACTTCAACCCGATCGAAAAGGCCTTTGCACGCCTCAAGGCCATGCTGCGAAAAGCCGGCGAGCGCACTGTCAGCGGCCTGTGGAACCGCATCGGCGCGCTCGTCGACATCTTCCAGCCCAGCGAATGCGCCAACTACTTCAGTTCCTGCGGATATGATCCAGATTGATCGGAAAACGCTCTAGAGATCTGCTGGCCGGTCATGGCCGCCTTGATGAAGCCCGCGGGCGCTACGCGCCCTTGCCTTCAACAAGGCAATCCGGCTCTTCGCGGGATCGGTTCCCAATGTGCTACGGAACCGAGTTTATCAGTCGGGCAATCCTGAAATGGGCCAGCGAGAACCGGGTCGAGTGGCACTACATCGACCCCGGCAAGCCCCAGCAGAACGCGTTCATCGAATCGTTCAATGGGTCGCTGCGCGATGAACTGCTCAACGAGGAACTGTTTGACAGCCTGGCTGACGCCAGGCGGAAGCTGGCCGTCTGGCGCTACGACTACAACAACGTCAGGCCGCATTCGTCGCTGGGAAACCGAACACCGGCGCAAGCGCGCCGCGCGTTCCTGCAAGATGGGGGCGTCACGCCCGGCGCGCTTGTGCCGGTGGCCCAGCACGAATATCAAACCGGTGGACTCTCGTTATGACTGCGGGACCAGCGGGGGGCAGGTCACCCGGCTCTCTGCATCGTCCATGCGGACCGCGCCTATGACACCAACCGCATCCGTGACCTTATCGAGCGGCAGGGTGCTGTTCCTAACATCCCGCCCAAGGCCAATCGACGCTGGAAAAGCTGCTTCGGCCGCAGCCATTACAAGGGACGCAATGCCTTCTAGCGCATGTTCTGCCGCCTCAAGGACTGCCGGCGCCTCGCCACGCGCTATGACCGCACCGCCGCCATCTTCCTCGGCAGCCTGCACCTCGCTGCCACCGTCATGTGGTTTTTGTGAGTCTCAGCCCTAGTGAGACAGAGTCTGTAGCCGGTGATGCACTTCGGCCGCTTCATCGATGGTGTCGTAGAACACTAGGCTTCCCCCATAGACGACCGCGCCGCGACGGCAATATTGACGAAGCGTGCCGGGGTCGTGGGAGATCATGATCAGCGTCGCGTTGTCGCGCCGATGCAGCAGGGCCTCCTCGCAGCGAATTCGAAATCGCTCATCCCCCGCGCCGGTGATTTCGTCGACCAGATAGCATTCGAAATCGATCGCCAGGGAAATGCCGAACGCGAGGCGTGCTACCATACCAGCCGAATACGTTCCGACGGGCTGGTGCAAATAGGGGCCTAGCTGTGCGAAGTCTTCTACATAGTCCAGAATTGCCTGCTCCGGCTGCGCGTAAATGCGCGAAATGAAGCGTGCATTGTCCGCGCCCGTGAGGTTGTGATAGAAGCAACTGGCGTAGCCGATTGGCCACGAACAGCTCATCGTCCGCGAGACCTTACCTGAGGAGGGGTATTCCACGCCGGCGATCATCCGCATGAGCGTCGATTTCCCGGCTCCGTTGGCGCCGCAGATGCCAACGCTTTCGCCCTTTGCGATCTCAAAGTTCAGATCGTTGAAGACTTGCTTCTTGAACTTGCGAATATGGTAGGCTTTGGAGACATTTTCAAACTTGATCATCCGGCTTTACTTTCACTCCGGTGCAGCGCTTCACCGAGAAACGCACCAGTCTCGCACTTGAAGAGGCCACTGGGGCCACGCCGCCAAATACCAGCGCGACGAGACAATTACCATGGGTGCATCATCGTCTTGCCGCCGAGGGTGTACTTTGTAGCAGTCACGGCAACGTCCATTGATCAAACAGCGCGCGCAGCCTCGCCGCATACGCTTCGGGAGAAAACCGAGCCGCTTGCCTGATGCCGGCCGCCTGGAGTCGGCTCCGCAGCAAGTCCCCGGTGTCAAGCGCCATTATCGCGTCGCGGATACTTTCAACGGAATAGGGGTCGACCAAAAGGCCTGCATCACCGACAACCTCGCGAAGCGACGCATTGCCCGCTGCTACCACCGCCGTACCCATGGCCATCGATTCGAGGGCCGGCAACCCGAAGCCCTCGTACAGGCTTGGGAACAACGTCGCCTTGGCATGCTCGATCAGATGCATCAGCTCGTCGCGGGGCAGATAGGGGAAAACGCGGACGCGTGCTCCTGGGCGTTCCGCCAATGCGCGCAATCGGGCGCGCTCGGCGTCGCACCCCCATCCCCCCGCCGCTACCACGACCAGCGGCGTGTCGCTGCCGCTCGCCTCGAAGGCATCCAGCAGCCGCCCGATATTTTTCTTCGGCTCGATCGCGCCAAAAAACAGAAAGTAGCCGCGCGTGGTGAAACCCTGCGCAGCTATCCATTCCGCGGCGCGCTGCTTTTCGCCCTGCCGCGGCGCCACGTCAAAAGGCTGGTAGGTATTGATTACCCGATGCTCGGCAATCGGGAACTCCGACAGAATGTCGTTTCGCGAGGTCTCAGAGACGGTCACGATGTCGAAGCCCCGCCGCGCGATAGCCGCGCAGGTGCGCCGATACTCCGCGGCGCCTCGATCGACCATCCAGGGGAATTTGATCGGCACGAGATCATGGACCGTGTAAATGTTCCGCGCGCCGGGGACATAGAGCGGCAGCGGATAGGTCCAGTGCGCCAGCTCGACACCCGGGATGCGGACGGCAACGAACCGCCCTGTGCGGCGGAAGTATCGCTTGGCCGCTCGGAAGAGGTTGGGCCTGCTCCAAGCAGCTTCCCAGGAAACGGATGCCGCGCCACGCGCGGCATCTGCCAGGGCAGCGTCGCCAACGATCCGTGGTTCATAGCCGAGCGGCGCGACGAGGAAGTCGCTTGCGACCTCCGCCCACCGACGGAACTGTCCGGCAGCGATCGGGCGGGGTTGGTCGCCGCAAAGCAGGTCTACGCGGTGCCCCAGTCTCCTCGCCGTCGCGATGAAATTGCGCCCATAGGTCGCGATGCCGGTCCCTTTTGGCATCGAGATGTTATAGCCATCGACGATCAACTGCATGACGCCGGATAGGCGGCGACGGGAGGAAGTGCAAAGGCTTACGCGCGTTGGGACGTTGCTTGCCTCCTTCCCGCGGATCAGTCGAGCAATGCGGCGCGGGCAAGATCCACTCGATTAAGGGCGCTGCGCTGATCCAAACCGAGCTGAATATAAAATTCGCCTTCGGTCGTCGGTTCGAATGAAATCTCTGCGAAGCGGGTAAAGCCCAGCGCGTTGAGATCGTGGATCAACAGCCGGAACGCGTTGGGTGTGAATGCCCAGACGTGCGTATCACAATAAGCCCCAGCCCTTGATCGCTCCATCGCCGCCAGCGCGTCGGGGACGCCGTGGATGAGCACAGGATTGCCGATACTGCCGGCGTTCCAGCAGATATTCCCCTCCAAGGCCGACGCGTTGAGTAGCATTTCCGCCAGCGCGCCCGCGGTAGGGCGGCGCACCGCGTTCAGATATGTATCGATCACCCGGGCGAGCGCAGCACTGGGCCGGTAATGGTCAAAGCAATAGCGTTTGTCCGGCACGGCCAAGGACAGGATGCCGCCTTGCGTCAAAATGGCCTCACATTCCTGGAGGAAGCGAATCAGGCAGGGCATGTGCTCGATGACATGCGACGCGACGATCCAGTCGAAACGGTCCTCGCCCACCAGTTCGGCGTAGCTCGCCCCGTTCCACACGTAATCCACGTGCGGCACGTTTTGTGGATCAGCGCCTTCTGCCGCGAATTTGGCGCGCAAGGTCTCTTGATCCGCCTGATCAAGATGACGAACTGAAGGGCCTGTTGCCAGAGGGTTGTATCCGCCGCCAATCTCCAGGCCGAGCCCATCCTGCCGCAACCCTGCAAGTATCTTTCAGAACGCATCATATCCCCGCTATACCCTTCGAAATCGCTGCTTGTGCCGGTTTACTGCTGTGGGTGCGCGTCCACCGATGGAGGATCGAGAAGGCGCGCTGCCGTGGCGATCGTTTCCGTAATCGGGTAGCCGTGTTCGATCGCCCAAGCACGATCATGGCAGCCGTGGCCGGTCAGGACCAGCACACCCAGCGCCCCCACCGAGATAGCCGCTTCAACGTCGCTTCGCTTGTCGCCGATCACCACCGATTGCGCCAGATCGATGGCAAACGTTTCGGCCGCTGCGATCAACATCCCTGGTGCTGGCTTTCTGCAGTCGCACTCGTCCGCGGGACCATGAGGGCACATATAGATGCCTTGAAGGACGACGCCTTGTGCCGCCAACTGGTCGAGAACCTCTTCGTTCACCCGCCGCGCCTGGGCCTCCGAGAAGAAGCCGCGCGCAATTCCCGACTGATTGGTGATCATCACGAGCAACCAGCCGGCCCGCTGCAGTGCGGTTAAGCCTGCCACTACCCCCCGCTCGAGTTCGACGGCGGCGGGGTCAGACAGATAGTTGCGCTCGACAATGAGCGTGCCGTCTCGATCGAGAAATATTGCCTTCCGCCTTGGCTCTACCGGGCGGAGCGTTCCCGTCGCGCTCACGCGGGAGTCCGCGCGCGCGTATCCGCAGCCATCTCGACGATTCGGGTCGTGCTGCGCCCTTCTAGCAGCTCGAACCGCTCGACGCGGCCGCCCGCCGCGAGAACGAGGTCGGCGCCGACAATGTTTTCTATCGCATAGTCCGCGCCCTTGACGAGTAGGCCGGGCCGCAGCGCCGCAATCAGCTCGAACGGCGTGTCCTCGGCAAAAGGTACTACCGCATCCACGGCCGCGAGCGCCGCGAGCACTTGGCTGCGATCCTCAAGCGGGTTGATCGGTCGCGAAGCACCCTTGAGACGGCGTATCGAAGCATCGTCATTTATCCCCACGATCAGGCGATCGCATCGGCTGCGGGCGAACTGAAGCAGTTGGATATGGCCGGCATGGAGGATGTCGAAACAACCGTTGGTGAAACCCACGGTGAGGCCGGCAGCACGCCACTCCGCCGCACGCGCCGCTGCCGCCATGCCGTCGAGAATCTTGACCGCGCTGCTCGAGCGGTCGGCGATATGGTGCGCAAGCTCGTCCATCAATTCGCTTCGGGTAAGGGTGGCGGTGCCGTGTTTGGAGACAACGATCCCCCCTGCGGTGTTGGCGATCGTTGCCGCCGTGGCTGCATCCGCGTCTGCACCAAGCATCAGCGCGAGAACCGCGACGACAGTGTCCCCTGCCCCGACAACGTCGAACACGTCGCGAGCGGTCGCGGGGATATGCAGGATCGCACCATCCTGTGTCCGTAGCGACATTCCCTGTTCTGCACGGGTCAGCAACACCCCGTTCACGCCGAACTGCGTGGCAATGGTCGCCAGGGCACGTTCGGCGGACGCGTCATCGGTGGCGCGGATCCCGGTAGCCGCAAGCGCCTCGTGAACGTTCGGGGTTATGAGAGTGGCGCCGCGATAGCGATCCAGGCTGATCGTTTTGGGGTCCGCGATGACGGGCACGCCTGCCTCGATGGCGAGGAGTACGAGCGCGCGGGTCACGGCATCGCTGAGTACACCCTTGGCATAGTCCGAAAGGACGAGCACATCATGGGCGCCAATATGCTCTGCGGCTGCGGAAAGCAGGGCGGCCTGCACCGTTTCGGAACATGCGGTGTTCTCTTCGCGGTCGACCCGCAACAGGTGCTGCCCGGCGGCGGTGAATCGCGTTTTTTCCGTAGTCGGGCGCGAGTGGTCGCGCACCGCGTGAAGGCGGATGCCGCCTTCTGCGTCGATCGCGGTGACCAGTTCCTCAGCAACGGGATCATCGCCGAGGACGCTCACCAGCGTGCAGGTCGCCCCAAGGGTGACGACATTGCGAGCGACGTTGGCGGCGCCACCGGGAACCTTGCGCGACTGCTTGTAGCGAAGGATCGGTACCGGGCTTTCCGGCGAGATCCGCTCCACCGTGCCTTCAACGAAGCAATCGAGCATCACATCGCCCACGCAGAGAACGCGAACGCTGTCGAAAGCTGGCAGATTAACCATTCAACACCTTGTCGAACAAAGGGCGTAGCCCAGTCATAACATGATAGAGCGAGGAAGCAGGAGCAGCCTCCGGAACCGGCACACCTTCCGCGTCCAGCCGGTCATACCACGCACCACCGGGCGAACGGAGAAAGCGTCGGAAGGAAGCGATGCACACAAGCGTCAGCGCGATCGACCGATCCGGTGCTTCCGTCCCAACGGTTAGGACGGCGCGAAGACGTTCGGTCTGTTGCCACAGGCGGGATTCGAGATCCAGCGGCCGCCCCGCAGCATCCACTGCAGCGATCACCCGCCCGTCTGTCACTCCGTAGCAACTGCCGAAGCGATAGAGGCGAGCGACATGCGTGCTCAGATCCTGACCCAGCAGCTCGCCCGCCTGATCGAGCAGGAACGCCCATTCGAACTGGTGGCCAGGCTCTCGGACCTGTCCCGTGTCGCCAGGATGGAAACGCCAGTCACCGTCGTAGAACTCGCCGACCGCGCCGGTCGTGTGATCGAGCAGCGAGCCTGTCGCCAGTCGGACGATTTCCTCCGCCGCCGCGCGGAACGGCGCATCTTGATCGTACTCGATCCAAGCGAGCAATGCCTCGAGTAGATGCATGTGCGGGTTTGACCGAAGGGGCAGCCGACGCGGGCTGGCCTCCTCGAAGCCCAGCACGGGATGCGACAGCGTGGTGCGAAGACGATCAAGCAGCGTCTCCGCATCTCGGCGCAATGTATCGGGCCGCCCGTTCGCCTGCCACGCTGCCGCTAGGGCGAGCAGTACGAAGCTCTGATCGTAGAGATCAACCGCGTCGGAGACCACGCCGCCATTGGGATGTACCGCTGCCCTGTAGAGGCCGTCGTCACGTCGGAAATGACCAAACAGCGCGCGTAACCCATGGTCGACCGCGTCGGCCCAGGGCCCAGTCCAGCCCATTCTGCCCGCTTCGGCATAGGCGAATATCTGCCGTGCCTGGACGCGCAGTCGCATCGGACGACGTGCGGGCTGGCCGCCGGTGTCGAGAGCGTCATGAAACCCGCCCGCCGCAGCGCGGTTGGCGCCGCATTCCCACCAGAATGGCAGGGCGTCGTTGAACAGCCAAGACCGCAAAGCCGTGGTTTCGTTCTCCAGAACACGTCGCTGCTGTACAAAATCCATCTTGGCCGATTCTCTGAAGTGCGGAATGTGCCGCTCGCCGTCCGTGTGCATGGGGCTTCCTACGCTCGAAACGCGCTTTGGAAAGGCCGGGGCGCCTGAAGGCGTGTGAAGGGCGGCGCTAAGCGGTCGAAATGCGGATTATAATAGGGATCCGTCGCATAAGTCGGCCAGCGCGCCTTCAGCATCTGTGTCGCAGCGAACGCCCGGTTTTGCTTGTACGCGTCGTCATTGTACCCGCGTGATTTGGACTCGAAATGATAGAGGCAGGCCTGCCCCTCATACAGAACCTTCAGCCCTAGGGAGCGGACGCGCAGGCAATAGTCGGTGTCGTTGCCTTCTACTGGAAAGGCGGTCGCATCGAAGCCGCCAATCCGCCGGAAAACATCGGCGCGCGTGGCGAGACATGCTCCAGTCACCATCGAAACCTCCCGGGCGACGAGGTTGCGATCGAGATAGCCTCCCGCGTTTCCCGCTAAGCCCGTGCCTTCATGGCTCGCGAAACTGTGCCATTCATCCATCACAACGCCCGCGTGCTGGACCGTGCCATCCGCGTAGAGAAGACGTGCGCCCACCGCACCCACTTCGGGGCGCAGCGCCTGGGCGGTGAGCGCATCCCAGCAGTCGGGGGACAGAATTACGGTGTCGTTGTTGAGGAAGACGAAGATGTCAGCATCAGAATGGCCGGCCGCCACATTGTTCATCGCCGCCCAATTGAAGCTACCGTCATATCGCACGACGCGCCCTACCGCAGACGATTCCACTTTTCGGAGGAACCGCTCCGTTTCCGGTTCCTGGCTCTGATTGTCGACGACGATCAGTTCCAGGTCTACTTGATTATGCGAGATCGAGGCCTCGATGCTGCCTAGACATGGCATGAGAAGGTCTAGCCTGTCGCGGGTCGGAACGATGATGGCAACTTTCGTCTTGGGAAGTGGCCATCGCACGCGCAGCGCCTGCGTCGGTGTCTCCATCACGTCACGCATCGGCTCTACCGTAGCGGCGGGATGGAACTCCGATAGGAGCGCTTCAACCGCCTTCAGACGATCGGCAACCTCGGCTTCCTTACGATGCTCAATATGATAGAGGATGCGGGGAACATGACGCGGTGCCGCACCCGAGTGTGCGGCGCGTAAGATGAATTCGTATAGCGCTGCGGTGCCAAAGCCATCTCGCAGAGACACATCGACTAACCGGTTCCGCTGGATCGCCAATACTGGGCCGCAGATATCCTGTTGCAAGGCACGGGTCGCGTCAAATGAAGCGCGGAATTGAGGCGCGACATGACGCGGCCGGACCGACCACGGTTCCCCCTCCAGCTGGTCCGAGTCCGAAAAGGCAATCGCCGCGCCTGCGGACAGTGTGGATGCGAACATTTCGATCGCGTCAGGAGCAAGTGCACAGCCGGCGGGCAACCACAAGATGTAGGGCTGATCCGACTTCGCTACGAGCGCGTTGGCGATAGGAGCCAGTGTCGATCCGCTGATGCTTTGTGCGGAAACAAGCGTTCGGTGCCCGTTGCTGGTTCGATAGGAGTCGACGAGAGCGAGCATCTCCAGCGCCGCGTCGCCTTCGCGGTACAGCAACATCAGTTCCGCGGGCTGGGCTGTCTGCCGGTCCAGCGTTGCGAGTGTGCGTGCGAGTGTGGCCGGTGACGCCTCAATCGCGTCGACAAGCACACACATTGGGGCGTGGGCGGCGCCTGCCACGGCTTGCTCCTGTAAAGGCGCGTAATAGGCCTCGAAATACGCGTCATAGCTGTCGAGCGAAAAGCCAAGAGCTGCCTGGAAGTCGGGCAGTTTGCTCTCGATCCGATCGATCATCTGCCGCAACGCGCGAAGTTGGTCGCGAATTTCACCGATCGCGTCGACCGGCGGCGCCCTGAAGTCGCGCGTTTCGAAACGGCCAATCACGAAACCGCTGTTCGCCTCCCGAACCTCTGCCAGACGATCGGTGCCGGCGAGTGCGCCTGCCGGGATGGAAATGGTGAAGCCGGTGGACCCCGCATGGCTCCACTGGTCACCTACGGGATGCTCTTGCCCGGTGCCCGTCCGGCCTGCCGCGATGAAACGTCCCCCAAGCCATATCTCAACGATCAGCGATCGATCAGGCATATAGCGGTCCGCGGCCCAGCCACGTACGCTCGAATCTGACCAGGCATCGACTGCGCCGATGATGCTGGCCGGCGCCTTCTGCAATGCGCGAAGGCCGGCAAGAAAGGCGCGCAACGAGAGGCCGCGCCATTCCCGCGCAATGTGCTTGCGAAAACGCCAGTCGCTGAACAGTACCTCGAACAGGTTGGGCCAATCGCTTGCGCGGCGAACGGCTTCGCGGGTCGGATGCGGAACGGGGAAGAAGTCCGCGGCCCAGCGGAGAAGTGCCGCATCGGGCGGAATGGCATGATCACCAGCGTCGAGCGGAAGCCTGCGCGCGACCCGACTGCGCAACGCCTTAAAATCACGGCTGCGAAACAGGCCCGGCACGCAAACAGACATCGGCTGGTTCAACGCCGTTGCCAATTCCTCCGCCGACGGCAGGCGGCCGAGCGCCAGGCGGAACAGGAAGCGGACGTCCTCGGCAGTAGGAGTGTCGTCGCGAATATAACCTGTCATGAAGTCACGATTCTCCGTCCGTCGCCACATCCGCAGCGTCGAAGCTGGCGGACGAACGCGGGGCGGCTTTATCGGCTGCGCATCGCGAGGTCTATATTCGTACTGGTCTCCCTCGACCATTTTAGAAAGTCCCGCTAGGGCTAACGAGGCTTCCTTTTCGATTACAGGATATCCTCGTGCAACAGCAGCGCGCCGCTGCCTCCTCCGTGATGAGCGAACCCAGGCGCCGTCGTCTTGAGACGCTCACGGGGCTGTCGCTGGCCGAGGCCTTTGTTATCCAAGCGGATGGAGCGTGTGCGGCAGACGGGGTGCACGCGGCGGTAATTGCGGACCACCGGTTGCATCATGCGGGCGACTATCGGGCAGCGCTTCAAGCTTGGTTCGGGGCAACCCGTGTGGGCGGCCATCTTGTCATAATCGTTCCACATGCATTTCTTCGCGACCGGCAAATCACATTGCCGGCAACCTGGGAACCGCAACAGAGGCGTTTGTACACCCCCGCCTCGCTCGCTGGAGAAATCGAAGAGGCGCTTGAGCCCAACAGCTATCGCGTTCGAATGTTGTGCGACGACGATCAGCAGTATGATTATAGTCTTTCCTTGGATACGCCGCCCAGCGGTGCCTGCGACATCGTGCTCATGATTGAGCGGATCAGGCCGCCAGCTTGGACGTTGTTGCCTCAGGCTGACCCAGCGCCAGCGGAGCCTGCGCTCTTTTATCCACCCGCCACCCGCGTTGAAATTGCCGCCCGGCGTCCCGCTCCCGCGCGGATCCTGTTGCTGAAGCTCGATCATCTCGGCGATTTCGTGCTGGCCGTGCCGGCGCTTCGGCAGCTTCGTGCTGCCTTTCCGCAGGCGCATATCGAACTAGTTGTCGGCCCCTGGAACGCGGATCTTGCCCGCGACTGCGGACTAGTGGACACTGTCACCCTGTTCTCGGTTTTCCCACGTAACGCCAGCGAAGAGGCGGTTGACGTCCGTGGGCAACGCGCGCTTTTCGAGACAATACTGACCGGTCACTATGATATCGCGATCGACTTACGGACCGATGCCGATACGCGTTTCCTGCTGGCAGGCGTGTCCGCCGATGTGCGTGCAGGGCTAGGGAACAGCGAAGATCACCCCTTCCTCGACATCTTCTTGCCGATCGACCACAGTCGCGACGGCCGGGAAACCTCAACCGAGGCGCTCTGGGACCATGGCGCCTTCGCGTCGTCCACGGTTTGCAGCACCAGTCCCTATCGAACGATCTTCATGGGATCTCGGCGGCCGAAACGAGGCGCCTTGCTCTGGGGCCCCTATCGGCGCCTCCGGCATGGCAGCTATATTTTTCAGCCGCGCATCGAGATCGAGGCGGCGCGACAGGGCGCAACGCTTACGATGGACGTCGTTCTCGATGATTCGGTCCTTCAGGCAAAAACCGTGACGAGCGGATCAGTGCCGGACTTCGAGTTTGAAGTCGGGCCCGAAGGGGGCGTCTTCCAGTTCCGGCTTTGGGCGCCGCGCTGGAAGCGGGCGTTTCCGTTCAGTTTCTATGGCGGCAAATTATACCGTCGAGGCTCGGCAAATGTCCTCCACCAGTCTGAATACCTGGCACTACTGGTTCATCTGGTAACGCAGCGTCTTCAAGAGACGGGGCATCTCGTCGCCCCGGCTGCATGACGATGGAGGTCGTGCTATCGCCCTTTTCCAATAGTTTCGTGAGAGACTGGCCGGCGGAGCACTATCGTACACTGGTGGGAATGCTGGTAGATTTCTTGCCGGGAGCGACTGTTCGTCTTATCGGAACCAAGGCGCAGGCATTGCGCGCGAACGAGATCGTGCGGCCATTGGACTCGCGACGTGTCCTTAACGATTGTGGTCGGCATCCCTGGCCGGTGGTCCAGACTGCCATCCTCCGGGCAAGTTGCGTAATCGGCAACAATTCCGGCGTCGCACATCTTGCTGCAAGCGCAGGCGTGCCGACTGTCTGTATTTTTGGTGGATCGCACCAGCGACGCGAGTGGCGGCCGGTAGGTCCCAACGTTATCATTGTCTCGCGGGACATCTGGTGTTCGCCTTGTCATCTGGATCGACTATCGCAATGCCGATTTGACAAGTCTTGCCTTCGCGATATCGAGCCCAGCGACGTTTTGTCTGCCGTGCAGCGCGTGCTATCCTTCAAGGAGCCGTTGGTTCCTCGCTAGACGCTTGAAAACAGCCGCAGGGATGGCACAAAGTCCACGGTGGAAACCAATGCTGCGCTGCGGAAACGGGGTTGTCTCTCGGCCGGCTATTGGGCGATAGCGCGCGCGACGCCGGCTATTATCTGTTTGAAGCGGGGGTTTGAGACTCGGGGATGGAGTATTCGATGCAAGAGGTAGCGCGCCGGCTAAAGCGCATGTTTTCGGGATCACCGGCTTCGTTTACGGCCTCGCAGTATCAATCCAATGAAGGTGGGCTGACAGCGCCCGCTTCCGGCGAGGATGTGATCAATTGCTACCGCCTCATTCTAGGGCGTCCACCGGAAAACGAAACCGTCATCGCGGAAAAGGTGGGCATAGAACGACAGCAGCTTCTGCATGCATTCATGTTCTCAGAAGAGTTTCGAAAGGATACGCGTTCCTTTCTCCAGGGGGAACTGGACGCAAATCTATTCGAAGGTCCTGTGACGGGCGATTTGCGCCGATGGGTACATGATTTGCTGTTGCCGGGGGATCATGATGCGGCCCGACTGGCGGAGATCCAGGACTTGGCTCCCATGCTTGGTTTTTGTCTTCGCTACCCGATCTTGGGGGGTATGCTCGATGCGGCTCTCGGCGATGGCCGAGCAGTGGAACTGGCCCGGTTCGCCGACAGGCTGGGCAAGCCGCGATTGAAGGCCTCCACCAGTCGGGAGGACCTGCAGAACTGCTATTTGCTGTTTTTGGAGCGGGCTCCCGAATCTGATCTGGTCACCGCTGAGCGTCCCGACACCCCGCTGGCCGAATCCGTATGCGATTTCATTGCTTCGCCCGAGTTCGCTGCCAAGGTTGCCTATCCGGCGATGGATGGACGCTATATAACCCATCTGGTTCCATCGGCAGTTGCTGCCTGGGCATCCGACAGGCTGCTGCTTGAAGGAACGCAGTCCCTGGACGCTGCCGCCATCATCGCAGAAGCGCTGACACAGCCGGCGATTGCGCACGCGCTGCAAGGTCGTAGACTCACCTGGGTGGTTGAGGAAGTCGTGCGGCGGTTGCAATTCGGGGCCGGTGTCGAGGCCGCGCAGAAGCTGGCTTCGCTGCATGAGCGGCTTGAGCAGATCGGCCAGAATGTTGAAGTACTCGCAAGCAACGACATGGAGATCTCGGCCAACGGGCACTTCGTCGAGTTCACGGGCGGCGATCCGTGGTTGATCCTGAAGCCGACAGGACCCGCGATCGAAGGCGACCTGATGTCCTTCCGATTTCGGGCGGCAATCGACGGGCATGCGACCACGGGGCAGCTTTATCTCGACTATGGAACGGGCTTCAGTGAAACCAACTCCCTTCCGTTGGTGCCCGATCGCGACGGCTTTCATAAGGCGACGGTCGCCGCGCCAAGGCGCCTCTTGGCAGCGCGATGGGATCCGGCTGCGAGCATCGGCACCGCGAGCATTTCCATGCTGGAGGTGACCCCGCTCACGACCGACGCCTATTGCGCGGAGGAATTCGGCGACCTTGGCGAGGCTGGAACCTCCAAGCTTCTGTTGCGCGTCTCGATGGAGGCCAGTCGGCGGCCGGATGCGCCTGCCGCCGTCGTTCTTACCCGTGCTCTGTCTCCCTCTGGCGATGCGGGCTACACGCACTGGATCGCTCGGAACGAATTCCAGAGCGCGAAGGGCGCTGTTGAGCTGAAATTGCGGAATGAGGCTCTAAAGCAGCGGCCGCGTATCAGCGTCGTCGTGCCCGTCTACAATCCGCCGGCTGCGTCGTTGGCGGAAATGATCGCCAGCGTGCGAGGCCAGATCTACGATAATTGGGAGCTCTGCATCGCGGATGATGCGTCGACACAGCCCCATGTGCGACGGACTCTCGAAGAAGCGGCTGCGCAGGACCATCGCATTAAGGTGCTGTTCCGACCGGAAAACGGCCATATCTGCCAAGCCTCCAACTCCGCTCTGGAGCTGGCCAGCGGCAGTTGGATTGCCATGCTCGATCATGACGACGTCCTTGCGCCGCACGCCCTGCTGTTCGCGGCGGAACATATCGCGGAGCATCCTGAGGTCAAAATCCTCTACTCCGATGAGGACAAGCTCGATGAGCGCGGTCAACGATTTGACCCCTATTTCAAGCCTGATTTCTCACCAGAGTTGCTGCTTGCGCAGAACTACATGAACCATATGACCGTGGTTCGCACGGATCTGGTTCGCGATGCAGGGGGGTGGCGCGTCGGCTTTGAAGGTAGCCAGGATCACGATCTCATCTTTAGGATCGTGGAGAACCTCAAGCCGTCTGAGGTGGGGCATCTGCCCTACGTTTTGTACCACTGGCGGGCACTCACTGGCTCGACCGCGCTTGGCAACGAGCAGAAGGACTATGTGCTGGAGAGCGGCAGGGCCTCCGTCCGCGACCATTTGGAACGAACCAAGCGGCGTGCGAAAGTCGAGATCATAGATCAGGTCCATCACTATCGCGTTCGTCACGAGCTTCCGGAGGAGCGGCCGCTGGTTTCGCTGATCATTCCGACGCGAGACAAGGTGGATATTCTGAAGGTTGCCGTGGACTCGATTTTGGAGAAATCGACCTATGACAACTACGAGATTCTCGTGGTCGACAATGGCTCCGTGCAGCCTGAATCGCTAAAATATTTTGCTGAGATTTCGCAGATCGCAGGTGTACGGGTTCTGCCCTATCCGCACCCGTTCAACTACTCCAAGATCAACAACTTCGCGGCAGAGCATGCCAAGGGTCCGGTAATCGCCCTCGTCAACAACGATGTGGAAGTGATTACGCCGGACTGGATCGAGGAAATGACAGCGTGGGCGATTCAGCCGGAAATCGGCTGTGTCGGTGCGAAGCTATTCTATCCCGATATGTCGATTCAGCACGCTGGCGTAATTGTCGGCATTGGCGGATGTGCGGGCCACTCGCACAAATTCTTCCCGCATGATGCGGCGGGATACTTCAATCGCCTGCAAGTTCACCAAAACCTCTCTGCGGTAACGGCGGCTTGTCTTTTCCTGCGCAAGGACGTCTTCTTTGAGGTCGGTGGACTTGAAGAGGAGCTGAGCGTTGCTTTCAACGATGTCGACCTTTGTCTGCGCGTTCGGGAGGCGGGATATCGTAACCTATTTACGCCATTCGCGAAGCTATTCCATCACGAGAGTATCTCCCGCGGTGCCGAAGATACGCCGGAAAAGATGGCGCGAGCTGCGAGCGAGGTTCGGTTCATGCAGTCGCGCTGGGGACGCAAGCTGATGGTAGATCCGTTCTATTCTCCGAATCTCCCATATGATCGCGAGGATTTCGGCATCAATATTGCCACGCTTCGGCACTGAAGGCGGTAGTGGCAGGCAATGCCGACGTGGGTTGTCCTGCCGCCCGCCATGCCGGAAACGCTCCCTTGGTTGGGCGTGCCCAGCTTCCGGTTGAGCTGTTGTCTTCTTGCGGATAAGGGCTCGCTGGCGATGCCTAAACGACCTTGCTGTTCGCCGAAATTGGGGTCGGCGCAATTCTGGAGAAAGTTGCTGTTTACCCAATCGTTTCGGAAGTCGCGCGCCTGGGTGTTGATGGCGGGCGCGGCCAGCCTCTCGGCCTGTGCGACCTTGCCAACGAACGGCCCGACGGCGGGTCAGGTAACGCGCGTGGTCGGCAGCCCGCAGGACCAGATCGGCATGCGGTTGCAGGACATTACCCTGCCGCTGATTACCACCATGGTCGACGAAAGCCGCCAGGCCGATGAAAAGATCATAACGCTAGCGCAATTCGCCGAAGGTGCGGGTGCGGCCACGAACGACGTTGTCGGGCCTGGTGACGTGCTTTCGATCAAGCTGTTCGAGGTCGGCGTCAGTATGTTTGGCGCCATGGTAGCGAATGGCGAGGCGCCGATGCCTGCGGCGCGGGCGCAGGATTTCGACACGGTGCTCGTCGATCGGAATGGGACGATCAAGCTGCCCTATGTCGGAACTCTGATGGTGGCCGGGCGAACACCGACGGAAATCGGCAAGATGGTCGAGCAGGGATATGCGCGTCGTTCGCAGGCCCCGCAGGCGCTGGTGATGCTCAAGCGCAATCTGAGCAACACCGTCTACGTGACCGGAGATGTTCGCAAACCGGGCCGAATCGAGCTGACCTTGCGCGGCGAGCGGCTTTCCGCGGCGATCGCGGAAGCGGGCGGGACGGCGAGCAACGCGCAGGACATTCTGGTGCGCTTCAGTCGCCGCGGTCGCGTGATCGAAGAGCGTCTCGATCGGATTCGGGTTGGCGCCGCCGATGACATCCGCCTGCAGGCGGACGACGTCATCGAGCTTATCAAGGAGCCGCAGACCTATACGGTGTTCGGAGCTGCGACCAAGGTGACGCAGGTTCCGTTCGACCAGACCGAGTTGAGCCTTGCCGAGGCTATCGCGCGTGCCGGTGGACCGAACGACGCGCTGGCCAATCCAAAGGCGATCTTCCTGTTTCGCTACGTGCGACCTATCGACGGATCGGAGGCGAAGCCTACGATCTACCGCTTGGATCTGATGCAGCCGCAGAGTTATTTCCTCGCGCAGAAGTTCATGATGCGTAAGGGGGACGTGTTGTATATCAGCAACGCCAAGATTAATCGCATCTCCAAGTTCGTCGGTATTTTGAACCAGTTGTTCTCTCCGTTCATCACGGCAAGGGCGCTTTCGCAATGATTGGACGGCAGCGAAGTCGTCTGCGGGGACCGCGAAACGGGAAGGTCTGGATGGGGAGGGGCAATACGGTGTCGTTGGATGACCAGGTATCGGAATGGGTTGCGATTCGCGACGCCGGTGACGTTGCCGCTGCCGCGGTGGGCCTGGAGGCTCTGGTGGCAAGCGATCCGAGCCATTTTCGCGCCACGCTCGAACTGCTGGTCGTCACGACGACCTTTAGTGTATCGGATGTGCCGGACCGTATCCTGGCCGGGATGCCGGAATCATTGCAGGCGCATCCGCACATCCGTTTGCTGATGGCGCATCACCACCGCCAAAATGGTCGCCTGTCCGAGGCCATGACGTGGTTGCGTGGCGTCCCCCAAGAGGCCGTGGCGGGGGTCCCAAGCTTCGCGCGACTTCGGAAGGATCTGCTTGCGGCGCTTGCCAGCCACAGCGTCGATCTGGCCTCGCCGTTCATCGACCTCTTGCCCAGCCAGCAAATGCACGCGGCACGTCTGATGGTGGCCGAGACCCTGCTGCAGGATCTGATCGCGTCCATCGACGCACCGGACGACCTGTTCATCCATCTTCAAGAATGGACCTTCCTCAGGCCCGATGCGCTGCATCTGCGCGCAGACGTTTTCGCGCGTTTGCTCAGCCACTTGCCGGAAAATGCGCCGACGACCATCCTTTCCACCGCGCTCGCCTATATGGTGGCGACCAGGCGATGGGACGAGGCGCGTCAGATGGTCGATCGCCTGCTGCGCAAGCCGGATGCCGCATCCGACGCAGTCTTCGTCAAGGCGTTCTTGAACTTCGCGGATGAGGGCGATCCTGCCTATGCGCAGACCGCTGCCCGTATGATGGTGGACCATTGCAGCGTAACCGCGCCCGACGACAGCGCGCGCAAGCTCCGCACCGCCGCCGTGCTCAACGCTCTGGAGGTCAAGGCCCGCAAGCTACGACTTGACCTTCAGCCGCCTGAGGCGTTTGCCGCACTAGGAAGCCTCGCGCCGACCTACGCGGCACAGGCGGCGCCTGTCGGGCGGCATCTCTATGTCGGCCTGTTCGGGCAGGTGCGCTTCGGCAAATATCTGCTCGCGCCGCTTGCAGACTATCTGCAGCAGCAGTTCTCCGCTTTCGTGGAGAGCGGGGGCTCGCTGAGCTTCGGCATTGCGACGTGGAAGGACAGCGGCCAGCGCGAGCTTCAGGAGCAGGACGGTTATTCCTTCCTGCGGGATCTGCTCCCGGTGCCGATCATGGATCGGCTCGCATCGCACCGGCTGATGCAGGTGCGCGACGCTGCGGCGTACATACCGACGATTACGCGCAAGCTTATCGACGAAGGGCGCGAGACACAGAGCCTGGATGCGGCGACGTTGCAGGGCCAGTTCATCGCCGATGCGCTCGTTTCCATCGAGGAAGACGAGCGCTACATGGGGGAGCTTGGCGAGCGGCTGAAGGAGGTGTTCGGCAATTCGATCCCGGTGTTGAACCAAGGCCGCATGTGGAACCGCATATCCGCGCACCGCGCTCTTGTTGCCGAGGCCGAACAGCGGGCGGCTCGGCCGGTTACCCATGCCCTGTTAATCCGGTCCGATCTCACCAATCTGGCGGGGCCGCTGGGCAATCTGGTCGACGCCCAGATTCGGTCCGGCGAGACCAACTGGGGCATGTTCGACCACGACCCTCATGCGACCTATATCGAGGGGGTCGGCGACCGCTACATGGTGGTGGACCGGGCTGCCTTCGAGCGGCTGATGGACGGGTACCAATTGCTGCAGTCAATCGTTGCGCCGAACACGCCCGTCAATGCAGCGTATCGGGTTCGCCTTTTCCCGCACACGCACCTCCGCACGATCTTGTTCGAACACGCGACCAAGATCCGTGAAATCCTGCGTTCATCCGTTGAGTTCGAAATCTATCGGGGTCGGCGAACGGTGGAGCAGATGCGCGCCGAGATTGAAGAGGATGCCCGGCGGACCACAGTTGCGGGTATGGCCGAGTTCCTGAACTCGCTAGTCTGAGCGAACGGCCGGGGGCAAATATTGACTGATAGGGGGGAACGTGGACTATCTGGCGCATCGTGGCTTCTGGCGCACGCCGGAAGAAAAGAACAGCGAGCGTGCGATCCGGCGCGCATTCGAGAATGGTTTCGGGATAGAGACTGATGTTCGCGATCACGAAGGGGGTCTGGTGATTAGCCATGATCCCCCGGTAGATGGGGCGATGCATTTTGACCGATTTCTTGAAATATATCTGGAATATCCTGAGCGGACCAAGCTGGCACTGAACGTCAAGGCCGACGGGTTGCAGGAAGCGCTGCAGCGCAGCCTGGCCTCGGCTGACGTTACCAATTATGTCGTGTTCGATATGTCGGTTCCCGATCTCTTGGGCTACCGCAAGGCAGGCATTCCATTCTACGTGCGCAGGAGCGAATTCGAGGGGGCTTCCCCGCTCGATGCGGATGCTGCGGGCGTGTGGATGGATTGTTTCGAGCGTCCGTTCGCTGATGCTTCCGCCATCGCTGAAGCCGGCATGCACGTCGCAGGCGACCTTGCACTCGTGTCGCCGGAACTGCACCGCCGTCCTCATCTTGATGCATGGGCCTGCTGGAAGAATATCGAACCCCACTTTCGAAAGCGGCTGCAACTGTGTACCGACTTTCCCGATCAAGCACGCGCCTATTTCGAGAGGTGAGGAAGACAACATGATTAAAGCAGTACTCTTCGATATGGACGGCGTTCTCATCGAAGCTAAAGACTGGCACTATGAGGCGCTGAATCTTGCGCTCACCCATTTCGGCATGGAAATCGCTCGAGATGCGCATCTCGCTACCTTCGACGGACTTCCAACGCGCGACAAGTTGAACATGCTGACGAAGACGCGCGGGTTCCCGCGGGGTCTGCATGACTTCACCAACCGGTTGAAGCAGAGTTTCACGCAGGAAATCGCTTATGCTCGTTGCCGTCCGGTGTTTCACCATCGCGATGCTCTCTCGCGCCTGAAGCAACAGGGCTATCACCTCGCCGTCTGCTCGAACTCGATTGTTGATTCGGTCAAGCTGATGATGAGCCTTTCGAAGCTCGATGCGTATCTTGATCTCCAGCTGTCGGCACAGCACGTCGAACGCGGCAAGCCCGATCCCGCGATCTATAACCTCGCGATGGAAAAGCTGGGGGTTACGCCGGCCGAGACGCTTATTCTGGAAGATAATGACCACGGCATCCAGGCCGCTCGCGCCTCGGGGGCGCATCTAATGACGATCGGTACAACCGATGACGTCACCTATCCCCGCATCCGCCAGACGATCGACGCGATCAACGCTGCCGCAGCGAACTGAGGAATCTCACCGTGCAAATTCTCGTCCCGCTCGCAACCCAGTCGCCCTTCTTCAAGAAGGAGGACTTCCACTTCCCCAAGCCGCTGGTGGAGGTCGCTGGTCGGCCGATGATCGAACGTGTCGTGGAAGGGCTGAAGCGTCTTCACCCGGAGCCGCGCTTCCTCTTCGTGATCCGTCGAGAGGATGCGGCGGCCTTCTCGCTCGATCGGTCACTGGAAATCATCACCGAGGGGCGTTCGAAAATCGTTCAGCTTGGTGCAGAGACAAAGGGCAGCTTGTGCACCTGCCTGATGGCTATCGACGAGCTTCAACTCGACCAGCCGCTGATTATTTCCAACGGCGACCAGATCATCGACGACGATCTCCAGCAGATCGTCAAGGACTTCCAGCAGCATGGCAGCGACGCCGGCGTCGTGACGTTCGACTCGGTTCACCCGCGCTGGTCTTATGTCAGCCTTGGTGAAAACGGCGAAGTCGCGCAGGCTGCGGAGAAGCGCGTCATCAGCCGGCACGCGGTGGGCGGACTCTATTATTTCAAGACGGCGGCGACGTTCATCGACGCGGCTAAGGCGTGCATCGAATCGGGCGCCAGCCACCAGGGGCTCTATTACATCGCACCCGCGCTGAACGAGATCATCCTCGGCGGCGGCAGCGTCCGTAGCATCGAGATTCCGGCAACGTCGTATCATAGCTTCTACTCGCCGACGAAGATCGAGGAGTATGAGGAGGGTCGCATCCTGCGTTCGCTGGGAACGACAGAGGCGCCTTCTCTGGCGACGGTTCAGGTGGTCATCCCCGCGGCGGGGGAGGGTAGCCGTTTCGCCAAGGCAGGGTATGAGAAGCCGAAGCCGTTCATCGACGTGCTCGGCCGGCCGATGATCCGCCACGTGATCAACAATGTAACGCCTAGCGGCGCGTCGGTTCGGGTGTTGCTGCGCCGCGAGCACGCACGGCGGTGCGAGGCAGAACTGGCCACGCTCTCGGGACTTGGCCTGCAGTTCACCGAGGTGGATCAGCTTACCGAAGGAACGGCCTGCACGCTGTTGCTCGCGCGGGCCGCGTTTGACAATGATCAACCCCTGCTTGTGGCCAATTCGGATCAGCTGGTCGACTTTTCTGTCGACGACTATGTCCAGGATTGCCTGAAGCGCGGGTTGGACGGTTCGATCCTGGTCTTCCGTGACCCTTCGCGTGATCCCAAATGGTCGTTCGCACGCCTCGACGACGAGGGTCTTGTGACCGAAGTGGCCGAAAAGAAGCCGATTTCGGATTTGGCCACGGTCGGTATCTATCTATTCCGCCGAGGCCGCGACTTCGTCGACGCTGCGGTGGACATGATCGCTCGCAACGATCGCGTGAATAACGAGTTCTACACTTGCCCGGTTTACAACTACATGATCCGTAACGGTGCGCGCATCGGGGTGTATGAGGTGCCGGCGAATGCGATGTCGGGCCTCGGCACGCCTCCGGATCTCGAAGCGTATCTCGATCGGCACGCACGCTGATGCGGGTCATCGTCCCGCTAGCCGGCCCCGATTTCGAAACGGGCGCCGGCGATACACGGGCAGAGCGTATCGTCGACGGGGCGCCGCTCCTTCGACGTGCCATCGAGGGCCGGAGTTGGTGGCGGAACGGCACCGTTTCGGCGAAGGACTGCGTCTTTCTGCTGCGCGATACGCCTGTGTCGCGCACGTTCGCCGCCGAACGCCTTGCCGAATGGTATCCCGGATCCCGCCACGTTTTCCTGGGTGCCTTCACCGGTGGCGCCGCGCTGACCGCGCTGTGCGGCGTCGCCCTGGCCGATGGGGGCGGCCCGCTTTGCATCGATCTGGCGGACATCCTCTTCGACGACGACGTGGATCCACTTGACTATTTCCGTGCGCCGGATTCTGGTGGGTTGTTGCTCACCTTCCCGTCGTCGAACCCTGTTTACAGCTATGCGGAGCTGGATCCCGACGGAGCGGTGCTGCGAACAGCAGAGAAGAAGGTCATTTCATCGCACGCATCGGCCGGCGTCTATTTCTTCCGCGACGCGGCGACCTTCCTGCGCTCAGTTGCCCACAGCCTCGACAATCGCGAGGCGCTTTCTCACAATGGTTTGCTCTTCGTCTGCCCGTTGTTTAACGGGGTTTTGGCACAAGGGTCGAAGGTGGGCGTGGCGCCGGTCCGTAATATACGCGATGTAAAAATATCGGCCTGACGGACCCGCGCGGTGCAGCCATCGACACGGCACTGGTAGGGCGCTATCGGGATTCGCAGCGGGCGTGGCGGCATGGTGGCCGGCAGCATGTCCCGATAGGTATCAAAATGCGTAGGATTGAGTTGCCCCAATGGGACCTGTGATCGCCAGCGGCCGAGGCGGGGGTTCGCTCCTGCGAGGTTTGTCCGTGCAGGGGCGCGTGATCGGCGCTATCATCATGCGCGAACTGCACACGCGCTACGGCCGCGACAATATCGGATATCTGTGGCTCTTCGCGGAACCGATGATCCTCGCCAGCGTGATGGCGCTACTCCATCGTAGCGGACACACCGAATATGGCAGCGACATCAAGCCGCTTGCCTTCACGGTGCTCGGTTACACGACATTCATCATGTTTCGACAGATCGTGAACCGCTCGGAGGGCATCGTCGAAAGCAGTGCCGTGCTGCTCTACCATCGCATGGTGACGATCTTCGATGTGGTTCTTGCCCGCTCCATTCTCGAAGCGGCCGGCACCTTTACGACCTATATACTGTTGTCTGCGCTGTTGTGGGGCGTAGGTCTCATGGCGCTTCCGGCCCGGCCGCTTTACCTCTTCCTGGCTATTGTCGCGATGTTCTGGTGCTCATGGAGTCAATCCATGATCATCGCGAGCACAACGCACGACAATCGCACGTTGGAACGGCTTGTTCACCCCTATGCATACTTCATGATACCGATCTCTTGTGCTTTCATCCAAGTGTCCTGGATTCCTGAACCATACCGTACGGTCGTTCTTTATTTCCCGCTCCCGCATATTTTTGAACTCGCTCGCTATGGACAGTTCAACAGTGCCAAGCTCGATTATTTCGATGGTGGGTATTTGATCGCGGTATGCGCAATCCAGACCTGGCTCGGGCTTGTGTTTATTTCAAGATGCCGCAAGCGGCTTCATCTCCGCTAAAAATTTGAACGCTTGAACAAGGCAATCTTGCATGAATATGCATGGTATCATACAGCCCGCTACAATTGGTGAGAAGCATCGTGCTTCGGCACTTCGACGTTCAATTGAATGGATAAAGGCGCATTATCTTTTCTTTGTCGTAGTGGTTGCGCCGGTAACTGTGACGGCAGTCTATCTGTTTGGCTTTGCGTCCGACCAATATTCCTCCGAGGCGCATTTCCTCGTGCGAAGCACGGAGTCGCCTGCGGCACCGGCGCTCAACGGTGGGCTGGGTCAGATCATCAGTCTGGCAGGTGGCGCCACGTCCTCGCAGAGCGAGGCAATGAGTGTTGCCGACTACCTCTCTTCGCATGACGCTGTTGCCGCGCTGAAGACGCATGATCGTCTGGTGGAACGCTACAGCCTACCGGGCGTCGACTTCTTCAGTCGGCTGGACACCAGGAGCCTGACCCCGGAAAGCCTGCTGCGTTATTATCAGCGCATGGTGACCGTTTCGTACAGCACCGAGACCGGGATCACGACGCTGAGCGTGCGCAGCTTTCGTCCGCAGGATTCCTACGACCTCGTCCGCAAGCTGTTGCGCTTGGGCGAGGCGCGCGTGAACGAGCTGAACCAGCGCAGCTACAACGACTCTATCGCGCTGGCGAAGCAGCAGTTTGCGGCGGCTGAGAAGAACCTGGCGGATGTTCAGGGCCGAATGACGCAGTTCCGCCAATCGCGGTCCGATATCGATCCGCTCATTACGGGGCGGGCGCAAATTGCGCTGGTCAGCGGCCTGAACGAGCGCCTTGCGGCGGCGCGTGCCCAGCTCAATGTGATGCGCGGAAGCATCAGTCCATCCAGCCCCCAGTATCGTGCCATGGTGGCGACGGTGGCTGCACTTGAAGGGCAGGTCAGCGCGGCGTCAGCCAAGCTCACGGGGCCTAGCGACGCAATCGCGACGGATATCGGCGGATATGAGCAGCTCAAGTTGCAGCAGGAGTTTCTCGCAAAGCGGTATGAGGCGGCGGCAGCGGCCCTTGCCTTGGCACGCGAACAGGCACAGCGGCAGCAGCTCTATGTAGTTCACGTCGTGGAGCCAAATACGCCGGTAAAGAGCCTGTACCCCGAACGGTGGCGAGTCACGCTGACGGTGCTTATTGCAACGCTGCTGGTATACTCGATCAGCTGGTTGATCGCTGCGGGTGTGCGTGAGCACGCTTCCTGAGTTGGGCGCTGGTCTAGCCGGTCGGAACGACGAGCTTCTGATCGGCACTGGCGCTGGTGGGACCTTGCGGTAGTTGGCCGTACGGCGGGTCGCTGCCCACGCGTCCCGCCGAGGGCCGAACGGAGTTGATGAACAAGCTTATGTCCAGTGGAGGTTCAGCGCCGGCGGTCCTCGATCCGTTCTCGTTTCATGGCCACACAGCCAGCGTTATCAAAGGCATCGGCGGCGCTACGCCGAACGCCGATCCGACCTACGCGTTCCACACCGAGTATGTGCGGCTAGCCCGGGGCAGGGCAAATTTCGCCATTCATCTTCCCGATCTCGAGGCCAAGCAGGGGACGCTCGTGCTGCGCGTGCATCTGTTGCCGGACGAGCCGGGGTCGGTAGCTTCGATGGTGACGAGTGAGCGCATCCAGCTCAATCGGCTCGCACAAAATGGCGGGCACGTCCAAGTAACGTTCGAGGCGTTTCGCTCCGCGCGCTATGCCTTGATGGGGCTGGTCGCCGGACAGACCGATGCGTCCGCCAGCGATCTGCGCGTCACGGTTGAGCGATTGTACGACGAGACGGCGATCGATCTGGAGGATCGTGGCGACGGCGCACCGACGCGGTTCGGCAACTTCACCGGTTTCAAGAAGGCGGCGCACATTATCGCAGTCGAGGCGCCGACACTGGGCGCGCCGACGTCGCAAATCGCGACCCGCGCGCAACTAGACGAACCCATCTTCGAACAGCAGCGACGCGCGCTTGGCCTGGGCGGTGCGGACGAACTTGCGGCCTGGTCCGCCGTGTATCAGTGGCAGGCGCTCGCTGTCTTCGAGATGGCTCAGGCAGGTGCGCGCGGTCTGCTGGTTGGCAGCAACAGCGACCACCTCGCTGCGCTGCTGGCAGCACAGGGCTGCGCCCTGACCGTTCGCAGTGGCGGAGCGTCGCCTTCGGAGGGGGCGGATCTGCAACAGGCACTTCATCAAGGTGACCTGCTCGACTTCGATTTCGTATGTTCGGCCTGGCTCGAACCCGGGCTGGATCCGGACGCAGTGCAGCGCATGATCGAGTCCTCCTTCGGTTGCTTGCGGCCATCGGGTCTGGCAGTGCATGTCGTCGGCACCGGGGCCTATGGTCCAGGCTTTAGTCGCGCCGCTCTGGAGCGGCTTTCCCTCAACATGTTGTCAAAGGGCCACGATGTCGCTCGATTACGGTTGGCGCCTCACCGACCAGAGTTTGACTGCGAGCCCGGCGCGGCCGGTTTTATCGCGCGTCGAACTTCCCGCTGGCTATAATGTCAGCGCACGTCCGTAACCGTTGCAACTCACGTACTGTGTCGAAAGATTTGATCTATGACTGCTAAGCTGACGTCGACCGACCGCGAGAAGATGAAGCTGCTGCTCAGTCTTGTCGACGAGCAGTCTCGGCCGAACATCAATGCGCTTTCAGAGCTCGTGAAGAACTTGCCGCTCGCCTATCTGAATATCAAGACCTTAGGCTACGATCTTGCGCGTAGGCTGTCGGAGGTAACGCCGCTTCCGTCGGGGGACCAAGAGCCCGGCTATCTTGGCCTGCCGTGCAAGACATCGATTCAGGCGGACATCGAAAGCGCTTGGTCCGCCTACTGGTGCCGCGAACTCCAAATCCCGGTGACCTATCATCGCAAAGTGTGGGAGTTGGTGTACGTACTGCAAGTGCTGCATGAGCACGGTCATCGTCGCGCGGGCGCTCGGGGACTTGGTTTCGGGTGCGGGGTCGAGCCGCTGCCGAGCTATTTCGCCTCTCGTGGCATTGATGTGACAATGACCGACATGGAGCCGGACCGTGCCCAAGCTGCAGGCTGGGCGACAACTAGTCAGCACACTGCTAACTTAGAGCTGGCTTACCATGCACATCTTGTTGATCGAGCGACCTTCGACGAGAAGGTAAGTCTCCGCTATGTCGATATGAATTCTATTCCCGCCGACCTACAGGATTATGACTTTTGCTGGTCGGTGTGTGCGCTAGAGCATCTCGGTTCCATTCAAAAGGGGCTCGACTTCATCAGGAATTCGCTCAAAGTATTGAAGGTCGGCGGGGTCAGCGTACATACGACGGAGTTTAATATCAATCCCGACGGTCCGACGATCGACAATTGGGGAACCGTTCTTTTCCAGCGCCACCATTTCGAGCAGTTGGCCGGCCGGTTGGTTGCGGAGGGCCACCGCGTGGCGCCGCTCGATTTTTCGCTTGGGGACAAGCCTTTCGATCGCTTCATCGATCTGCCGCCCTTCCATCACGACCTCCCCGGTGCGATCACGGACTGGCTCGGTGCGCCACAGCATCTGAAGGTGGCCGTCGACGGCTTTCCTGCAACCTGCTTCGGCTTCATCGCCTGGCGTGGCGTGTGAGCAGGAACGTGCCGGCCGGGAACGCGGCCCGCCCGCCCGCTTCAAAGATGCCACTGCGGATGGCGAAGCTTATCCGATTGCGCTTTGGTCTCCCTTACGCTCGTCGGGGGGATGCGGCGCGTCTGCGCAACGAGTGGCTTGAGGCGGTCTATCAATATCGCCGAGCGATTGATTGGTTGCCATGGCGCGAGGATCTGAAGATCCAGATCGGTAATTGCTTGCGGGCGTTTGGTGATATTGAGGGCGCCCTGTCCGCCTATCATTCGGTGGGTAGCGTCGCGGATCGTGCCGCCGCGCTGGCGGAAGCGGCTGAGGCGCACAAGCTGGAGGGGTTCCGCCGGCACGCGTTCCACGTGACCGCGGAGGCGGGCGAGCTGCCCGTACCGATCGATGTGCAGCCTCTCACTGTCCAGGCGTCGGCATTGCCGCGAAGAGTGAAGCGGTATTCTGGAGATGCCAGGGCGATGCTGGGCACGCTTGGCAATACCTCCGGCGTACCCCGTCGGCTTGCCGGTGGCGCCATTGCGGCGGTGAAGCTCGACCAAGTCGGAGCAATGACCATGGAACGCGACGGCGTTCCTGAACCGCTGCTCTGCGGGGTCGTTGCGCTGAGGGGACGGGTCCTGTCGGTCATGCCCGTGGATCATGTCGAGCTGTGGTCCGGCTCGGGCGTGGGTGAGCAACTGCTCATGCGTGTCGCCACTCGGCCCGCCCAGCTCAACCGCGCATTGAAGCTACAGGTCTTCAATCTCTGGTTCGACAGTGCTCGGTTGCCGCCTGGCCGTCATTGGCTCAGCATCAAGGCAGGGACGCGCATCGAGCCGGCCGGCCTGTACGTGAACGTCGGCGTCTTCAAAGACGATGAAAAGCTTGCGCAGTCGAACGCGTATGTTCCTTCCTCGACTCGCCCGGACGAGGATTGCGATACCTATGTCCGGGGATTGCCTGCGCTGATCCGTCCGGCACGTCGAAGTCTCTTCTCCCGCCCAGTCCAGTCGATTCTGGCAGTGCGGGCCGATCAACTCGGCGACGTGTCCGCATCGCTGCCCGCCTTTGCGCGGCTTCGCGCCCTGTTTCCGGAGGCGTCGATCACTGCGCTGGTCCAGCCTGGCCTGCGCGACATCGTCGAGGCTAGCGGCGTCGCTGACAGGGTGCTGACGGTTGCCCTGGACTATGATCCGTCGACGGAAAGGCGATGCCTGCGCGAGGCAGAACAAGCGCGTCTTGCCGAGATGTTGAGCGGCGGCCGCTTCGATCTTGCTATCGATCTTTCGCCCGGTGATGAAACGCGGCCCCTCCTGCTACTTTGCACCGCGGAGGTCTTGGTCGGCTTCAATCCCGATCGGTTCACCTATCTTGACTTTGGCATCTCCGTTCGCTCGCGTGACAAGGTAAACCTTCTGGAAAAGGTTTCGCACGCCAAGACAGTTTCCATGCTGATCGAGGCGATGGCGATTGCGGCGCAACCGGCGATGCAGAATGTTCCCAGCGTGGAATTGGGTGCGGCCATCCTGTCGGGGTACGGCCTTGAGCACGGCAAGTACGTCGTTCTTCATACGGGCTCGCGGCATCCAATCAATCGCTGGCCCCTTCAGCAATATGTGGAACTAGCGCGGCGGCTGCTCGAAAAGACCATATTGCAGGTCGTCATGTTTTTTGACGACGCAGATTCGAAGAGCAAGGTGGCCAGCCAAATCGTGCAGGACGGCCTGCACTTGTGCGATAAGATGCCACCGGCCAGCTTCGATGCAATCCTGTCCAGTGCGGGACTGGTTATCGCGAACGACTCCGGTCCGAAGCATCTTGCCGCCGTTCGCGGTGTTCCCACGGTGAGCCTGCACGTGGGGCGCCTCAACTGGAACGAATGGGGGCAGGATGGGTCTGGTGTGATCGTGAGCAAGCGCGTTCCCTGCGCGGGCTGCGCCCTCAACGATGTCGTACTCTGCGGCAAGGAAGCGTTGTGCCTGACGAGTATTACGGTCGAAGAGGTGCTAACGGCCTCCGAAGAGGCTTTAGGCCTCCCAGTAGGCACTCTCAGGTGATATCCTGCCTGGGGCCTGATTAAACCGCGGGGCGAGTCCGGGAAGAGTTTGTCAATGTCGAAGTGGAAGCGAGATGGAGATTTTGCAGCTGCGCGTACTATCTTACTCGCTATCATTGTTCGCGATGACGCGATCGATCGGCTCACGACCGATGCTGGTGCGGCTCCGCTCCAACAGGCGCGGCAGGTGACTGCACGGCTCTCATGAGGCAAGCAGCACGCTACTCAAATTGTTTGTTGTTTGCGTCGGTTGCCACGGTGACCTGCTCGCTCTGTCCGAGCGTTTCAGCGTGTGACCCTTTTCGGATTGCGTGCCACAAACATCTTGCCGCGGTTCGACAGCTGAGTCCGCCGTGACGCGCAGCCATAAACCGAACACGCGAATCGATCTATAAAGAATGATACATCCATGCCGGTCTCCTCCTCCGACAGGAATGCCGAACCAGGATCAGACTGAGAGGTAATCTATCGCCGATGCAATCCACTCTAACGCAAAGATCAAAAGTGATCTCGAACGCCGAGGAGGCTTTGGCAAGCTGGCATGGAACCTAAGGTTTATCATATTGCGTTCGTTGAACGTCTAGGACGTTTGGTACAAAAGTGTGAACATACATTTACTTGGAGTAAGGAGTTGAGCGCGCTGTGAGCAGCGATAGAGCGGGCGCGCGGTCTAGTAGCCGGCTGGGCATTATCATACTTGGCATGCATCGGTCTGGCACAAGCGCATTGACGAGGGCCCTCAATCTGCTTGGTGCTCATCTCCCGAACGATCTAATTGGACCGGCCGATTCGAATGAAACGGGGCACTGGGAGCCCAGCGCGGTCGTCTCCTTCAACGAGGAACTGCTTGCGTCGGCGGGCTCTCGTTGGGATGATTGGCGGCCACTCTCTTTGGCATCGGTGGATTCCTCGGAAAGCGCGGAATTCCTAGGTCGCGCACGCACTCTTCTGCGCCAGGAGTACGAGTCCTACCCCCTCATTGTACTAAAGGATCCAAGAATCTGCAGACTATCGCGATTTTGGTTCCTTGCTATGCAATCAGAGGATATCGAAACTCGCGCCCTACTACCAATTAGATCCCCTGAAGAGGTCGCCAGCTCGCTTCAGCAGCGCGATTTGATCGTGAGCGGTTACGCTCACCTGCTCTGGCTCAGGTACACGCTCGACGCTGAACATGGTAGTCGTGGGATTATTCGGGCGTTTTGCAGATATGATGACCTTTTGGAAGATTGGGAAGCGGTCGTGAAAAGAATGGAAGACCGCTTGGGCATCAGATTCCCCAATCGATGTCCTGCAGTGGAAGCGGAGATCACCGGCTTTCTGACGGTTCGGCACCGTCATTTCTCGACGAAGTTTGAACAAAAGCCAATTAAAGACGAAGTCCATGCTTGGGCGAGCGAAGTGTTTTCGATTCTTTGTCGGTGGAGCGTCGAAGGTGAGACCTCTGAAGGGCGAAGGCGACTAGACCAAATCAGAAATAAGTTTGATGCAGCGTCGGCTGCATTTGCTCAGATCGGCATTGTGGGAGGGCCGGTTCCTGGGCAATCAGGTGCTGGTCTGGCGAGAATTCGACAGCTTGAGGCCGAATTAGAGACCAGCCAAAGGGCGGTGGTAGCTCAGGCGGATGTCGCTCTTCGGAGTCAAAGTCAATCAGCTGAGTTGCAACTGGTGCAGTGGGAGCGAAGTCAATTATTTACTCGAGCGCGTGCCGAGGCGGAAGCGGAGCGTGGTCGGAGGGAGGCTGCTGAACACGAGCAGAAAAACCTTGCAGACGCCCTTGATATTGCGCGAGGTTCAGCCAAATTTCTTCAAGAGAAGCTGGATATACTATTAGTTAAGTACGACGATGTCCATCGTGGAATGGAACTTCTCCGTGAAGAGCTATTAGTGTTGGAAATTCGTGAGGCTGCCGCGATTAATGAGATTAATAAATTATCGGAACAGATTTTAGCACTTCATAATGCCGCCTACGAATCGCAGCGGCTCTGCGATCAATTGGCCCGAGAACGCGATGGCGCCTTAGCGGAATCTGAAGCGCGCCTGGGCAGAGTCGATTGGCTCCTCAAAGTTAACGCGTCTATACTCGCAGCTCCAGCATGGTGGTATCTGTTGCCGCACCGATTGAAGATGCACAAAATAGAGCAATCGCTTTCAAGGCAAGAGCTGTTTGACGAGTGCTCTTACCTCGCAATTCATCCTGACGTGGCAGCGAGCGGCTCAAATCCGCTTGAGCACTATCTTCTCCATGGCATTCGAGAGGGTCGCCGGCAGCGGTAGTATCGATTCGATGGGTCGTCGTCTGATCGCGGGCTGTTTGTAAGGCTGTTCAGCAGGCCGCCTTGTTGCATCGTCGATAGCCGGGATGCTTGCCGCATTTGACGAGGGCGTTGGTGGTGCAGGAAGTCTCGGGCTCTACGACCAGTCATACGAGCACTCTGACCTGCCCCCCGCTGGTCCCCGCAGTTATAACGAGAGTCCACCGGTTTGATATTCGTGCTGGGCCACCGGCACAAGCGCGCCGGGCGTGACGCCCCCATCTTGCAGGAACGCGCGGCGCGCTTGCGCCGGTGTTCGGTTTCCCAGCGACGAATGCGGCCTGACGTTGTTGTAGTCGTAGCGCCAGACGGCCAGCTTCCGCCTGGCGTCAACCAGGCTGTCAAACAGTTCCTCGTTGAGCAGTTCATCGCGCAGCGACCCATTGAACGATTCAATGAACGCGTTCTGCTGGGGCTTGCCGGGGTCGATGTAGTGCCACTCGACCCGGTTCTCGCTGGCCCATTTCAGGATTGCCCGACTGGTAAACGCGGCGCCCACGCACTCCGGGGCGACGGCGAGAGCGCACAATATGCTCTGGAGACATCGATGGACGTGACAGTCACCGTCTATGTCATCAAAGGGCGCAGCGTGGCGATGCAGCGGGTGGAATCCCCGATCCAGATCATGGTGATTGGCCAGGCTGGATCGCTCGACGAAGCGCTGAAGTCCGCTAGCACGGGCATGATCCAGTGGCTCCAGCAGGAGCACGGGTTGATGCTCTCGCAGGCGCCGCAGGTGCTGGGCGTGGCGATGCGTTTCAGCGTGCCCAACCTCGCCGGGCGCAGCGGCGGCGCAGCGGCCAAGATCGACAAGGCGCTGTTGCCTGCCAGACGACAAGCATTGCGGCAAAGCGTCTCCGTCCTTGTTCCCTCGCCGCTCCTGCCTTAAATCATGCTGGTAGTGTGTTTGCCGGTCGCACCAGAAATGACTGTTTGCACATACCGGTGCGGGAGGCGCCTTAGCGTTCCAACCTGCCCCTGTTTGCGCTTCGAACCCGATTTACGAAAAGGGACTGGGGCCTGATCGGTGGGGCCCAATTTCTGCTGCACTGCGGTAAAAACTTGATTGGCAACCAGTTTTGAAAGTCGTTCGATTCCCGCTACCCACCGATCATGACAGCCGCCGCCCCCCCGCTCGCACTGTACGTGCATTGGCCGTTCTGCGTGTCCAAATGCCCCTATTGCGACTTCAACAGCCATGTCCGCGAAACGGTGGACCAGGCGCGGTGGCGCGATGCGCTACTTACGGATCTCGCGCAGGAAGCCTCGCTGCTGCCGGGACGTCGCCTGGGATCGATCTTCTTCGGCGGCGGGACGCCCTCGCTGATGCCGCCCGACACAGTCGCCGCGGTGATCGACGCGGCGGCGGCGGCCTGGCCGTTTGAGGATGGCATCGAGATCACGCTGGAAGCCAACCCCTCCTCTGTCGAGGCCGCCCGGTTCGCCGACATCGCTGCCGCTGGCGTGAACCGAGTGTCGTTGGGGCTACAGGCGCTCGACGAGGAGGCGCTGCGTTTCCTTGGCCGTGCGCACGGGGTCGACGAAGGTTTGGCGGCACTGGAAACCGCGCAGCATGCTTTCGCCCGCGTCAGCTTCGACCTGATCTATGCCCGGCCCGGCCAGTCGCTGGCGGAATGGGAGGCGGAATTGCGGCGGGCGCTCGGCTTCGGAACCGAGCATCTGTCGCTCTATCAGCTCACCATCGAGCCGGGCACGCGCTTCGCCACTCTGGCTGCCAAGGGTCAGCTGACGATCCCGGACGGCGACACGGCCGCCGACCTGTTCGAAGCGACCCGCGCGATCACCGCCGCGGCGGGATTGCCCGCCTATGAAATATCGAACCATGCCAAGCCCGGCGCAGAAAGCCGGCACAACCTCACGTACTGGCGCTACGGCGATTATGCCGGGGTCGGCCCGGGCGCGCATGGCCGGCGCCAGGGCCTGGCGACCCTGCGCCACAAAAAGCCGGAAAACTGGCTGGCCGCGCTCGATCGCAACGGCCATGGCATCGAGCGCGAAGACGCGTTGGCGCTCGAGGAGCGCGGCGTCGAAGCGCTGCTGATGGGGCTCAGGCTGGGCGAAGGCGTCGATCTCGAACGAATTGCCCAGCTCGCCGGCGGTGTCGCGCCGGTAGACGCGGGGGCCATGGATCGGCTGGTCCGGCGGGGCCTGGCGGCGCGGCAGGGCGCACGGCTTCGGATCACCGAAGCGGGCATGCCCGTCCTCGAAGCCATCCTGCGCGAACTGGTGATCTAAGCGTCCGTCGGCACCGCATGACGGGCCGATACGAGCCCGCCCCGCTTCACTGCGCGCTCGCCGGTGCCGCCGATACGGTGACGATCGTGCCGTCGCGCACTTCCTGCACTTCCAACGCGCGGGCGGCGATGCCGTCGCGGCCGAAGCGGAACGCGCCATCGACCCCGCCGAAATCGCGATCGGAAAGCTGCGCCGCGGGAAAATCGGTGCCGTTCTTCCAGTCGCGCGCGATCCGCACCGTCAGCAACACCGCATCATAGCCGAGCGCTGAAAGGCGATAGGGCGCGGCGCCGAAGCGGCTCCGGTACTTGGTTGCATATTGCCGGTATACCCCGTCGGGCACGCTGGCGAACCAGGATCCGTTGAGCACCGGGCGACTCGCGATCGCCGAATCGGTGTTCCACAACTCTGTGCCGAGCACCCGCGCCGCCTTGCCGTTGGCGGAGCGCCGAAGCACCGGCACCGCAACCGTCGCTGTGCCCGCACTGCCCGCGATCAGAATCGCCTGATAGGGAACACCCGCAAGCTTGGCGATCGCCTGGTTCATCGAACCCGGCCGCGCATCGTAATTCTGCATTGCCAGCACCTTGCCCCCGGCACTTTCCACCGCGCGCAGAAACGCCGTCGAGGCGCGTTGACCATAGACGCCGGAGGGGATCAGCCCGGCAAAATTGGTGATGCCGTTGCCCTTGGCATAGTCGACGACGCGCTCGATCGATTGCGTGGGCGAATAGCCGAGCAGATAGACGCCGCCACCCGCCGCGCTCGAATCGTTCGAGAAGCTGAGCACCGGCACCCGCGCTCTGCGCGCCGCGGGGGCCACGGCTCGGGCATCCTCTGCGAGCAGGGGGCCGAGGATCAGCTTGTTGCCCTCGGCGATGGCGCGTTCGGCCGCCGCCTGGGCTCCGCCGGGTCCGGCGGTGTCGTAGCTGGTTATGCGGATCGCATCGGTGTTCGTATCGAGTATCGCCAGCTGCGTCGCGTTCTGCAGCGATCTGCCGAGGCCGGCATTGTTGCCGCTGAGCGGCACCAGCAGCGCCACGCGGTGGCGAGCGACATCCTGCGGCAGCCCAGGCGCGATCGGCGTCGGGCGTTCGGCCGGACGCTCCGCCGGTGCCGTCGTTACCGGCGGCGGACCGCCGCGCGGCGCCACGCACGCGCTGGCCAGCAGGGCAAGACCGGCAACGGCCCAACGAAAAGGAGCGAAGCGCCCCGGTTGCGATCTGCCGCTACCCTCTGCCATGACACTCCCCGATGGAAAACACGCTTGCGCCCGGCCTCTATATCGTCGCCACCCCGATCGGCAATCTCGGTGACCTGTCGCCGCGCGCCAGCATGATACTCTCACAAGCCGATGTGGTTGCAGTGGAAGACAGCCGTGTGACCGCCGGGTTGCTCCGCCACATCGGCGTGAAGCGGCCGATGCAACCCTATCACGATCATAATGCCGACGCGGTTCGCCCCGGCCTGATCGCGCGGATGGCGAGCGAGGCGGTGGCGCTGGTGTCCGATGCGGGCACGCCGCTGATCTCCGATCCGGGCTATAAGCTGGTGCGGGACGCGCGCGAGGCGGGCCACACCGTGGTGACCATCCCCGGCCCCTGCGCCGCGATCGCCGCCCTCACCCTAGCGGGGCTGCCCACCGATCGCTTCTTCTTCCTCGGCTTCCTGCCGAGCAAGGCGCATGCGCGGGCGGAAGCCATCGCGGAAGTGGCGGCGATCAAGGCGACACTGGTGCTGTACGAATCGGGCCCGCGCCTCTCCGCCTGCCTGGCCGCGCTTGCCGAGGGTTTGGGCGACCGCGACGCAGGGGTGGCGCGCGAGATCACCAAGAAGTTCGAGGAGTGCGTCACCGGCACGCTCACCACTCTCGCCGCCCGTTATGCCGAAGCGCCGCCCAGGGGCGAGATCGTCATCATCGTGGGCCCTCCGGGCGAGGCGCCGCCCGCCACCGAGGAGGATGCCGAAGCCGCGCTCGTAGAGGCGCTCACCCGCCTGCCCGCGTCCAAAGCGGCGGGGGAGGTCGCCAGGAAGCTGGGGCTCGATCGCAAAGCGCTTTATGCCCGCGCGATGGAATTGAAGGCGTGAGGGACCGCCGCGCCGCCGAGGTCCGCGGTCGCGAGGGCGAGCGCCGCGCCGCCTGGTGGCTGTGGCTGCGGGGCTGGCGCATCCTGGACCAGCGTGTGCGCACCCCCGCCGGCGAAGTCGACATCGTCGCGCGGCGCGGCAACCTTGTCGCCTTTGTAGAGGTGAAGACGCGCAAATCTGCCGCCGAACTCGATTACGCCATCGACGAACACCGCCTGTCGCGCGTCGCCGCCGCCGCCGAACTGCTGATGCCGCGCTATGCCGGGCCGGGCGACGATATTCGTGTCGACGTGATCCTCATTGCCCCGCGCACGCTGCCTCGCCATATCGAGAACGCCTGGATGGGGTGACTTATTCAGCTAAGTCACCTATAGCATCCCCTCAAGGAGGCCCAATGTCGCTCACCGTCGCCGTGCAGATGGACCCGCTCGATTCGATCAACATCGCCGGCGATTCGAGCTTCGCGCTGATGCTTGCCGGCCAGGCGCGCGGCCACCGGCTGTTCCATTACGCCCCGGAGGATCTGAACTACCGCGACGGCCGCGTCTGGACCAAGGCGCATCCGGTGACCGTGCGGCGCGTCGATGGCGACCATTTCCGCTTCGGCGATCCGGTGAAGCTCGATTTGGGCAACGAGGCTGATGTGGTGCTGATGCGCCAGGATCCGCCCTTCGACCTGGGCTACATCACCGCGACGCACCTGCTGGAGCGCATTTCGGACCGTACGCTGGTGGTGAACGATCCCGCGCACGTCCGCAACGCGCCGGAAAAGGTGTGGGTGCTCGATTTCGCGCAGTTCATGCCGCCGACGCTCGTCACCCGCTCGGTCGAAGAAGCGCGCGCATTCCTGGCCGAGCATGGCGAGATCGTCGTGAAGCCGCTGCACGGCAATGGCGGCAAGGCGATCTTCAAGATCGGCCGCGACGGCGCCAACCTCTCGTCGCTGATCGAGGTGTTCAATACGGCCTATCGCGAGCCGCACATGGTGCAGGCCTTCCTTCCCGACATCGTCAAGGGCGACAAGCGCATCGTGCTGGTTGACGGCGAGGTCGCCGGAGCGATCAACCGGCTGCCGGGCGAAGGCGAGATCCGCTCCAACCTGGCCGTCGGCGGATCGGCCGCGAAGACCGAGCTTACCGACCGGGAGAAGGAAATCTGCGCCGTGCTGGGGCCGGAACTGAAGCGCCGCGGGCTCCTTTTCGTCGGCATCGACGTTATCGGGGGGCAATGGCTGACCGAAATCAACGTCACTTCGCCCACGGGCATCGTCGCGATCGACCGGTTCAACGGCACCGACACGGCGGGTATGATCTGGGACGCGATCGAACATCGCGTCGCGGGGCGCGGCTGAGCGGCGCCTGACGCGATGGGAGCCATGCTCGCCTGGGGCTATTGGGGCATTTTCCTGCTGATGATGCTCGAAAACGTGATCCCGCCAGTGCCGTCCGAAGCAATCATGGGCATCGCCGGTATCGGTGCGGCACGTGGTAGGTTCGATCCGGCGTTGCTGGTGCTGGTCGGCACGCTCGGCACCGTCATCGGCAACCTGTTCTGGTGGGAGATCGGACGGCGGCTCGGCTATGAGCGGCTGCAGCCGTTCGTGGCGCGCTGGGGCCGCTGGCTCACCGTGGAATGGCACGATGTCGAGCGGTTCAAGGGCTATTTCGATCGCTGGGGCGGCCCGACCATCTTCGTATTCCGCTTCATGCCGTTCGGTCGCACGATCATCTCGCTACCGGCCGGGCTGATGCGCATGCCCTTTTGGCGGTTTTGCGCCTATACTGCGGCGGGCAGCGCGATCTGGAACGCGGCGCTGGTCGGCGTGGGCTACGGGCTCGGCCATGCGGTCGAGGAAATCGACCGGTTCGTCACCCCTGCGATCCTGATCTGCGTCGGCGCGATGCTTGTATTCTATGTCTGGCGGGTGCTTACCTGGAAGCCTCGGGAAACCGCCTGATCGTCATGCCCGCGGATGGGCAGCGCGATACACGTCGAGAATGTGCGCGGCGTCGACTTCGGTGTAGACCTGGGTCGAGCTGAGGCTGGCATGGCCGAGCAGTTCCTGCAGCGCGCGCAGATCGGCACCGCGCCCCAACAAGTGCGTGGCGAAGCTGTGGCGCAGGGCATGCGGCGTGGTACGGTCCGAAAGCCCCAGGCTGGTCCGCGCCGACCGAACCGCCTTGCGGATCGCGCCAGGCGGCAACTGCCCGCCCTTGGCGCCGCGGAACAGCGGCAAATCGCGCGCGGTGCCCCAGGGACAGACGGCGACATAGGCCTCGATCGCCGCGCGCACCTGCGGTAGCAGCGGCACGTCGCGGGTCTTGTCGCGCTTGCCGGTTACGCGCAGCGTCGTGCCCAGCGGCAGCACCGCGCCGGTGAGCGCCACCGCCTCGCCGATACGCAGGCCGGCGCCGTAGAGGAGCAGCAACACCGCCCAATCGCGCGCCGCGATCCACGGCTCGCTTGCTTCGTCCGATGCCCATTCGGCAAGCGCCACCGCTTCGTGCGGGGCGATCGGGCGCGGCAATCCCTTCTTGATCCGGGGGCCCCGCACCCTTGGCATCTGCACATCGTCGCCGCCGGCAAACTTCAGAAAGGCGCGCACCGCGGAAAGCTCCCGCGCGGCGGAAGTGTTGGAAAGGCCCTCCTCGCGCCGACGCGCCAGATAGGCGCGGAGATCGGCAGCGCCGACCTTGCCGAGCGCATCCGGTGCGATTGGGCCGCCCCAATGGTCCTGCAGGAAGGCCAGCAGCCGGATCGCAGTTGCTTCATAGGCGCGGATGGTGTGGATCGAACGCCGGCGGTCGCGGCCCAGATGCTCGGCGAAGCGGCGCGGGAGGGGGAGCTCGGTCATGGCAGCAACCCGTCCATGGAGAGCGCTCTGCCATCGCCACCTGCGCTCCCCTCCCGCAAACGGCAAAGGTTGCTGGAGGGGAAGGAGCCGACCCGTGGCATATCTGTCTCCACGTCAGTCCTCCCCGAACCCCTCCCGCGAGCGGGAGGGGAACATGAAACGCTGGTCAGGCGATCGTCTGGCCGGTCTTGGCCCAATCGGCCATGAACGCTTCGATGCCCTTGTCGGTCAGCGGGTGCTTGACGAGCTGCTTGATCACCGCCGGCGGCGCGGTCATCACATCGGCGCCGATCTTTGCGGCCTGCAGCACGTGGACCGGATGGCGCACGCTGGCGACGAGGATTTCGGTGGCGAAATCATAATTGTCGTAGATCAGGCGGATATCTTCGATCAGATCCATGCCGTCGAAGCCGATATCGTCATGCCGGCCGACAAAGGGCGAGATGAAGGTCGCGCCGGCCTTCGCGGCGAGCAGCGCCTGGTTGGCCGAGAAGCAGAGCGTGACGTTGACCATGGTGCCGTCGTCGCTCAGCGACTTGCACGCCTTGAGGCCGTCAATCGTCAGCGGCAGCTTTACCGCAACATTATCGGCGATCTTCCGCACGATCTCTGCCTCGCGCATCATGCCCGCATAGTCGAGCGCGACCACTTCGGCCGAAACCGGGCCTTCGACAATGCCGCAGATCTCCGCCACCACTTCCAGGAAGTTGCGGCCGGACTTGGCGATCAGCGACGGGTTGGTGGTGACGCCGTCAAGCAGACCGGCATCCGCCAGGTCGCGAATGTCATCGATGATGGCGGTGTCGGCAAAGAACTTCATGGGGTGGAACCTTCTGATGGCACGATCGCGCCCGCCTAGCCGACCCGGCCGCTGCGGGCAAACCCTCTCATGCGCTCGCCGCGAACCAGCATCAGCTTCACCCGTGCCGCCTGCAGTCTCCCGATTGAGACGCGGTAGATGCCCGGGGCGAGCCGATAATACACGATCTTTTCGATCTTCGCGCACGGGCGCGCTGGATCGCGCGACACCATGCGCAGGCGGCGCCCGGTGCTGCGGGTGACGTCGACCCATCCGGGCTGATCGGTGGCGATGCCAAAGATACCGGCCTTGCGGATGGTGACCCGCGTCTCTGCCGCGCCGTTGCGCGTAGGAAGCGTGAATGCATGGCGCGTGTCCAGCCCCTCGCCCTGACGCGCCCAGCCGGCCAGCGGCGGCGGCAGCGCCGCATCGGCCGCCGTGCATTGCGGCACCGTCATTGCCCAGCCAATCGCCATCCACCACATCGTGAAGCCTCCCCCTGATCCACCTTTGTTCTACTATCGTTCTTGTTGCGCAACAAGCTGCAAATAGCGGGCGACACGCCCCACGTGCTGCGATAGGGCGGCGGCGTGCATCGCGCCCTGCTGCCCTTCTTGTTGTTGCCCGGTGCCGCGCATGCGCAGCAGAGCGACGAGCAGCTTTGGCTGGCGACGACCGCAACGAACGAACCCATACTCCATGGCGAGCTATCGCTCGAGTCGATCGCCCGCTTTGGGGACAATGCGCAGGGCATCGCCAACGCCCAGATCGGCATCGCCTTTCGCCAGCAGGTGGCGCACGGGCTGCGACTGGGGCTGGGATACCGCCATGTGCAGGACTGGGATCGCAACGGAGCCCGGCCGAACGAAGAGCGGCTGCGCCAGTCGATTTCCTTCGATGCCGGATCCACGCTGCATGTGCGGGGGATGCTGGAGGAACGGTTTCAGCGCAGCGGCACCGAAGCGGCGATCCGCCTGCGCCCCTTTGCGCGACTGAGCACGGCGCTAGGCCGCCACGCCCGGCTGTTCCTGTGGCGCGAAGATTTCTTCAACCTCAACACCACCGGCTGGGGCCAGCGACGCGGCCATGAGCGAGCGCGGCATTCCGCCGGCGTTACCGTGCCGCTCGCCCGGCGGCTCAGCGCCGATATCGGGTATATGCACCAGCGCCGCTTCGCCCGGTTCGGCAATGCCGGGCTGACCGATCATGTCGGGGCGTTGCTGCTGACGCTGCGTTACTGAGCGGCGCCCGCGACGAGCATCAGCTTCGCCTTTGGCTGCGCCAGGCCGCTGGCGAATACACGATAGCTCCCGGGCGAAAGCCGGAAGCGCACGATCTTGCGGATCGTCGAGCAATCCGGCCCATAGCCATGCGCGACCGAAGGCAGCGCCTTGCCGCCGGACGCGCCGGGTAGCACATCGAGCCAGCCGGGCTGATCGAGCGCGATGCCATAGGTGCCGGCATTGGCGACGCGGAACTCAATCATCGCCGCCCGGCCCGGCTTCGCCCCGGCCGGCAAGCCCTTCAGCGTCGCGCCGTCGACGGTATCAAGCGATACCGCCTTGTCCGCCACCAGTTCGTCGCCCGGCATGCTCCAGCCCGCGAGCGCGGCGGGAAGGCTGGCATCGGTGGCCTTGCAGGCGGTCGTCGCCTGGGCAGGCGCGGCTTGCGGGACGGCAATGGGGGCGAGCAGCAAGGCCAGGATCAGCATGTTCCGTCTCCTCGAAGAACGAACCGGCGATACGGGATTCCCGTTCCGCCGAAAATGCCCATATGAGGGGCCGATCATGTCCCGCGCGCGCATTCTCGTCCTCCATCCGGCTCTGGGGCCGCTCGACTATCGTGTTCCGTCGAGCATGGAAGTCGCGCCGGGCAGCATCGTGATCGTGCCGATCGGCCCGCGCCAGTTCGCCGGTGTCGTGTGGGAGCCCGAACGGCTGCCGACCGAGGAGATCGGCGACAACCGGCTTCGTGCCATCCTCGCCGTCGCCGACGCGCCCCCGATCCCCGCCCCGGTGCGTCGACTGATCGAATGGACAGCGGACTATTATCTCGCCCCGCCCTCTTCGGTGCTGGCGATGACCCTGCGAACCTCGGCCGCGTTCGAGGCGGCGCCGACAATCACCGAATATCGCGCGACAGGCCAGGTTCCCGATCGCCTGACCCCGCAGCGCGCCCAGGCGCTGGAGCGGATCGGCGAGCGCCAGGGGCTGGTGCGCGAACTCGCCGCGATCGCCGAGGTGTCCGACGCGGTGATCCGCGGGCTGGTGAAGACCGGCGCGATCGAGGCGGTGACCGTCGACACCCAAGCGCCCTATCCGCTGCCCGACCCGGCTTTCGCCCCGCCGGAACTCAACCCGGCCCAGGCGGCGGTGGCAGGGGGCTTGCGCACCGCGGTTGAGACCGCCGCGTTCCAGCCCTTCCTCCTCGACGGCGTCACCGGATCGGGCAAGACCGAAGTCTATTTCGAGGCGGTCGCCGAGGCGATCGCGGCCGGCAAGCAGACGCTGGTGCTGCTCCCCGAAATCGCGCTGACCGAGCCGTTCCTCACACGCTTCGCCCGCCGCTTCGGCTGCGAGCCGGTCGCGTGGCATTCGGGCCTGCGCAGCTCCGAGCGCCGCCGCGCCTGGCGCGCGATCGCCGGGGGCGAGGCGCTGGTGACGGTAGGCGCGCGCTCGGCCCTGTTCCTGCCCTATCCCAAGCTCGGCCTGATCGTCGTCGACGAGGCGCACGAGACCAGCTTCAAGCAGGAAGAGGGCGTGCATTACCACGCCCGCGACGTGGCGGTGATGCGCGGCATGTTCGAGCGCTGCCCGGTCGTCCTCGCCTCCGCCACCCCGGCGATCGAGACGCGGCACCAGGTCGAGGTCGGCCGCTATGCCGAATTGAAGCTGCCCGGCCGCTACGGCGCCGCCGAGCTGCCCAGGATCGAGGCGATCGACCTGATCCGCGAGCCTCCGGAACGCGGCCGCTGGCTCGCCCCGCGGCTGGTCGCTGCGATCGAAGAGACGCTCAAGCGCGGCGAACAGTCGCTGCTGTTCCTCAACCGGCGCGGCTATGCGCCGCTGACGCTGTGCCGCCACTGCGGCCACCGCTTCCAGTGCCCGAACTGCACGGCATGGATGGTCGAGCACCGGCTGCTCCACCGCCTGTCCTGCCACCATTGCGGCCACACCATGCCGACGCCGAGCATGTGCCCCGAATGCAAGTCCGACGACACGCTGGTCGCCTGCGGCCCCGGCGTCGAGCGGATCGCCGACGAGGTCGCGGCGCTGTGGCCCGAGGCGCGCACCGCGATCGTCACCTCGGACACGCTCTGGTCCCCGGCCAAGGCGGCCGAGTTCGTGTCGCGGATGGAGCATGGCGCGATCGACATCGTCGTCGGCACCCAGCTGGTCACCAAGGGCTATCACTTCCCCAACCTCACGCTGGTCGGCGTGGTCGATGCCGATCTCGGGCTCGACGGCGGCGACCTGCGCGCGTCCGAGCGCACCTTCCAGCAGATCATGCAGGTCTCGGGCCGGGCCGGGCGCGGCGAGAAGCCGGGGACGGTGTTCATCCAGACGCATGCGCCCGAGGCTCGCGTGATGCAGGCGCTCGTTTCCGGCGATGCCGAAGCCTTTTACGCCGCCGAAACCGAATCGCGTCGCGAAGCGGATGCGCCGCCCTTTGGTCGATATGCCGCAATCATCGTCTCGTCCGAAGACAAGGCGGCGGCGGAGGAAACGGCGAGGATGATCGGCCGGGCCGCACCCGAACTGGCGGAGATGCACGTCTATGGCCCCGCGCCGGCACCGCTGGCGATGCTGCGCGGGCGGCACCGGTTCCGGCTGCTCGTCCACGCGCGGCGCAGCTTCGCCGTGCAGGAGGTGATCCGCGACTGGCTGGGCGGCCTTAGCTGGAGCCAGCGGGTGCGCGTGGCGGTAGACGTGGATCCCTATAGCTTCGTATGAGGGCTGGTCCTTATTTCGCGCTTTCCCAACGCGAAATCGGCAGATAGGCTGCAGCAAGGCTTGGCTGTGCCCAAGTTCCGGGGGACTCATGAGACGCTGGTTTGCGGTACTTTGCCTGTTTCTTTTTGAATTCGTCGCGACGCCGGCCCAGGCGGACTGGCGAATTGCCGAAACCACGCATTTCGTCGTCTATTCGAATCTGCCTGAGCCCAAGCTGAGACGCTACGCCGAACGGCTGGAGAAGTTCGACAAGGCGCTGCGCATCGCCCGCGGCGTGAAGGAAACGCCGCTCGGCAAAGCAGGGCGCGTCACCGTGTACATGCTGGATGATCGGAGCGACGTGAGCGACCTGATGGGCAATCGCTACATCGCGGGCGCCTATATGCCGCGCGCGGGCGCCTCGGTCGCGTTCGTGCCCGAGAGCTCCAGCGAAGAATCCGGAAATTCCCTCGCCCTCTCCGGCGAGATGGTGCTGTTCCACGAATACGCCCATCACTTCATGTTCACCACATGGCCGGACGCCGCCCTGCCTTCTTGGGTGGTAGAGGGATGGGCCGAATTCAACGCCACCGCCAAGTTCCAGAAGGACGGCGCGCTCCTGTTCGGCAGCGCGCCAAATTATCGCGCGCAGGGCCTGCTCACCGGCAATCCGTTGCCGATTGAACGGATTCTGGGCGGAGCGGCGGGCAAGCTGAGCGGCACCCAGCTGGAGGCGCTGTACGGTCGCGGCTGGGCGCTGGTGCATTATCTGACGTTCGAATCTTCGCGCAAAGGCCAGTTCGGCGCTTATCTCAATGCCATCACCCAGGACCGCAAGACGCCCGAACAGGCCGCAGCGGTGTTCGGCGACCTGCGCGCGCTGCACCGCGAGCTGCAGCATTTCATCAGCAAGCCGAGGATCAACGGCTATTCGATCCGGGCGGAGCTGCTCTCGATCCCGCCGGTGGCAATCCGCCCCTTGCGTGAGGGCGAAGCAGCGATCCTGCCTGTGCGCTTCCGATCCGAACGCGGCGTAGGGCCGAAGACGGCACCCGACGTCTACGCCGATGCCAAGAAGGTGGCGAGCCGCTATCCCGACGATCCCTGGGTGCAGCGCGTGCTGGCGGAAACGGCGTACGATGCAAAGGATTATCCCGGCGCGCTTGCTGCGGCGGACCGGGCGATCGCCGCCGACGGCACGCTGGTGGAAGCGCATTGCTATCGCGCGATGACGCTGATGGCGATGGCGGTCGAGGCGAAGGACGAGAAGAAGGAAAGTTGGACCGAGATCCGCCGCACCATCGCGCGGGCCAACCGGCTCGATACCGACGACCCTCGCCCGCTCGTTCTCTATTTTCGCAGCTACCTCGCACAGCGCGCGGTGCCGCCACAGGTGGCGCGCGACGGGCTGTACCGCGCCTATGAACTCGCGCCCCAGGATCGCGGGCTGCGGATGGAAGCCGCGACCATGCTGGTGGCCAGCGGCAAGCTGGCGGAGGCGCGCGAATTGCTGCTGGTGCTGACCTATGATCCGCATGCCTCCGGCATGGGCGAGGCGGCAGCGAAGCTGATCGACACGATCGACGCCCAGCTGAAAAGCGCGCCTGCAGACGCGCATGCGCCGGCCGCCACCGCGGTCGAGGATGCATCGCCGAAATAGCGATGCCGATCCGGCGCGCGCCCGCTTGAACCGCCGCCGCTTTTCGCCGAAAGCGCACGCCATGGGTTTGGGACGGCACTTTGCGCAGATGCGGCAGATGATCTTGCTGGTGGCGATGCTGTTCGCCGCAATCGCGCCGGCGCATGCCGATGACATCTCTGCGGCGGGGCGCGGCGTGGTGCGCATCGTCACGATCGCAGTCGCCGACGACGAAGTGGTCGGTTTCGGCCATGGCAGCGGCTTTGCAGTGGCGCCAAACCGGATCGTCACCAACGCCCATGTCGTCGAACTCGCCTCGCGCTATCCGGGCAATGTCGTGATCGGCGTGGTGCCCTCCGAGGGCAGCAAGTCGTTCCAGGGCAAGCTGATCGCGATCGACACGCAGCGCGACCTGGCGCTGATCGAATTCACCGGCGCGAAGCTGCCGCCGCTGGCGCTGTACAATGGCGCAGTCACCGATGGTGAGGCGCTGATCGCGCTCGGGTATCCAGGCAATGTCGACGTTGCCACAGCGCGGTCTGCGGCGGACTTCATCACCCCGCAATCGCCGGTGCGCTCGCAGGGCGGCTTTGCCGGCACGCGTACCCTGGAGGGCATTTCGGTGCTGCTCCACACCGCCAATATCGCACGGGGAAATTCGGGCGGGCCGCTGCTCGACGCCTGCGGCCGGGTGCTCGGCGTCAATTCGGCGATCACCAATGCCGAGGAGGGAGACGCCACCTTCGCCTTCGCCATTTCCGATGCCGAGCTCACCGCGTTCCTGCGCGACGCCAAGCAGCCGGTGGTAGTGGTGGAATCGCCGTGCATCAGCGTCGAACAGCGCATGGCGCTCGACCGAAGCGCAGAGGAAAAGGACCGGGCCGACGCCGCGGCGCGCATCGCCATGGCCGAATCCGCCGCGGCCCGCGCGCGCGAAGCCGCGATCGACAAGGCGCGTACGGCGAATGAATCTACGCGCGAAACCTATATGGCGGGCGCGGCGGTGCTGCTGGTCTTCGGCGCGCTGGCGCTGGGCGCAGCGGGCCTGCTCTTGTCGCGCGACCAGCAACGCCCCGGCATCTGGTCTGCCGTAGGCGGAGGCGTGCTGCTGCTGGGCGCGGTGGCGCTGTTCGTGATGCGCCCAAGCTTCGACGAAGCGAGCGTCGCTACGCCGGCTGACGGCAACAGCAGCGCGGAAGCGCGGGTGCCGCCGGGCGCGGCGAAGGGGCCGTTGCTGTGCACGATCGTGCCCGAACGCAGCCGCATCACTGTCTCCGCGACGCCCCCAGTGCGGATCAATGCCGGACCGGACGGATGCTTCGACGGCGGCACTCAATATGCTGAATCGGGCCGGCGCTGGCAGCGCGTGGTGGTGCCGGAAGACGAGCAGACCGTCTCGATCCGCGAATTCGACCCCGATACCGCAACCTATAGCGAAACCCGTTATCTGCTCTCCGCCGCCGACATGCAGCGCGTGCGCGAAGTGCGCCCGGCCGCGCCGGTCAACCAGTGCACGGCGGATCAGGCGAAGCGAGCGAGCCTGGCAAGCCTGCAGCAATCGATCCGCGCAGCGCTGCCCCAGGCTTATAACGAGAAGCTCGTCTATCGCTGCTCGGACGCACCGAACGAATAGGCGTCACTTGCGCTCGCGCACTCCTTCGCGAGCGCGCAGCACACGCTTGCGGTCGAGACCATAGGCATAGCCGCCCATGCTGCCGTCGCCACGTTGAGCGCGGTGACACGGGACGAGGATTGCGACCGGATTCGCGCCGCATGCCGTGCCCGCCGCGCGCACCGCCGCCGGCGCACCGGCCATCGCCGCGAGTTGCGCATAGCTGCGCGTCTCGCCCGGCGGTATCGCGCGCAGCGCCTGCCATACGGCTTCCTGAAACGCCGTGCCCTGGACGTCGAGCGGCAGGTTCGCATGGCGGCCGGGCCGCTCGACTGCGTCCACCACCTGCCCCGCGAGCGTCGCCAGCGGGTCGCCGCCCGGCACCACCTCTGCCGCCGGGAAGCGTCGGGCGAGCGCGGCTTCATCCTCGTCGAAGGCGACGCGGCACAATCCCTTTTCGGTTGCGGCGATCAGCAGCGGGCCCAGGCTCGTCGCCGCAATCGTCCAGCCGATCGTCACCCCCGCGCCGCCCGCCCGCCAGGCGCTGGGCGTCATGCCCAGCCGGGCATCGGCCTGTTCGTAAAACCGGCTGGGCGCGCCATATCCAGCTGCGTAGATCGCCTGCGTCACGCTCGCCTCCTCCTCCAGCGCCGCTGCCATCCGCCGCGCGCGTAGGCCCCGCGCATAGGCGGCGGGCGTCACCCCGGTGGCGCGCTTGAACAGCCGATTGAAGTGATGCGGCGCATAGCCCACCGCTGCCGCAAGCGCCTCCAGCCCGATTGGCTCCTCCGCCGCGGCAATCAGCGCGGCGGCACGGGCGACTGCCGCAGCATCGCGCGCGACTTCGTCAGGCCGGCAGCGCAGGCACGGGCGGAACCCCGCCGCCGCCGCTGCCGCGCCATCGGCATAGAAGCGGACATGCGCGCGCCGCGGCCGCCGCGCCGGGCAGCTCGGCTTGCAGTAGATCCGCGTGGTGATCACCGCGACCAAGAAGCGGCCATCCTGCGCACGGTCCCGCGCTTCGAACGCGGCCCAGCAGGCATCTTCGGACGGGAGAACATCGGTCATTCTGAGACCTTAGGCCGTTCGCCCCGCCGCCGCATCCCGTGGCTTGCGTCCAAAGCGGCTCAGCCCTGTTCGGGCGGTTCGCCGCGCAGCCGCGCCTCTAGTTCGGCCAGCACCACGTCCTGCCCGCGAAACGCGCGCTGCAGGTCGCGTCGGCCGAGCGGCATCAGGAATTCGCAGCCGTGCCGCGTGCCGTCGCGCCACACCACCCGCGCCTCACGCGCCCCAGCGCCGGACAGGCCGATCCAGATCAGCGTGCCCGGCGGCAGCGCAACGTCGGCGACGAACAGGAAGCCGGTGCGCGAGAAATTCTCCACCACGGCATCGAAAGGGCGGCCGTCCATCCCCCGCACGGTGGTTTCACGTTGGACGAGGAAGCGCACAGCACCCCGGGCGTCCATGCTTCCCCAGACTTCAAGCCTTGCGACCAGCACCAGCGTTCGTTCCCTTTGCGGAACGGCCAGCATCGCAAATCGGGGTTAACGCCGCCTCAATGGCGCGCCGCTCCTTGACGCAGGGCAGCATCACTGCCATATGCCGCGCTGCACCGAGGCTTCAAAGCAGCGTGATCGGCGGCGCGCCCTATCATGGGAAGGCTCCGCACGGCTCTGCCTCGATGATTTAACGGCTTCCCAAATCACGCGGGGCGTCACTTCGTTGACCCCGCCTTCGCGCGCCTTTCAGACGTGCGCGCGCCGGCCGCATCTATAAGGTTTTCCAATGCAATTCAAAGAACTCGGCCTTTCCGAGACCGTCCTGGCTGCGCTTGCCGCCAAGGGCTATACCGACGCGACTCCGATTCAGGCGCAGTCGATCCCCGCGCTCCTCGAAGGTCGCGACCTGCTGGGCATCGCGCAGACCGGCACCGGCAAGACCGCAGCGTTCATGCTCCCGTCGATCGACCGCCTGATCGCCAGCGGCAAGCGCGCCCAGCCTCGCGGCTGCCGGATGCTCGTCCTCGCGCCGACTCGTGAACTCGCCGCGCAGATCGCCGACAATGCCCGCCATTATGCCAGCGGCACCGGCCTGCGCATCGCCACCGTGTTCGGCGGCACCTCGGTCCACAAGAACAAGACCGATCTGGCGCGCGGCGTCGACATTCTGGTCGCCACCCCGGGCCGCCTCGTCGACCTGCTCGACCAGTGCTACATGATCCTGCTCGGCATCGAGATCCTGGTGCTCGACGAAGCCGACCAGATGCTCGACCTCGGCTTCATTCATGCCCTGCGCCGCATTGTGAAGGAGCTGCCGGCCAAGCGCCAGTCGCTGTTCTTCTCGGCGACCATGCCCAAGTCGATCCGCGAGCTGGCCAGCCAGTTCATCCACAATCCGGTGGAAGTGAAGGTGACTCCGGTCGCCACCACCGCGGAGCGCGTCGAGCAGTTCGTCACGTTCGTTAATCAGGCGGAGAAGCAGGCGCTGCTGACGATGCAGCTGCGCAATCCGGATATCGATCGCGCGCTGATCTTCACCCGCACCAAGCACGGTGCCGACCGCGTCGTGCGACTGCTCGCCGGCAACGGCATCGCCGCCAACGCGATCCACGGCAACAAGAGCCAGCCGCAGCGCGAACGGGCGCTGGGCGAATTCCGCTCGGGCAAGGTCAAGCTGATGGTGGCGACCGATATCGCCGCGCGCGGCATTGACGTGTCGGGGGTGAGCCATGTGTTCAACTTCGAGCTGCCGAATGTGCCGGAGCAATATGTCCATCGCATCGGCCGCACCGCGCGCGCCGGCGCTGACGGCATCGCGATCAGCTACTGCGCCGACGACGAGCGTCCATATCTGAAAGACATCGAGAAGCTGACCCGTCAGAAGCTGATCGTGCAGCCGCTGCCGGAAAACTTCATGGCCGAGGCGGACAAGATCAAGTCGACGCGTTCGCCGATGCCCGCAAGCCGTGACGAGCAGAACGGCCGCAACGGCCGCGCGATGCAGCATGCCTCGGGTCGTCGTGGCGACGGCCAGCCGGGCGGTCGCGGTCGTGGCGGTCCCCGCAGCGATGCGCCCCGTGGCGGCGAGCAGCGCCGGGCCGAAGGCGGTCCGCGCGGTGAGCAGCCCCGGCGCCAGGAAGGTGCGGGCCATGCCGGTGCCGGCGTCGGCGCAGGTCGCGGTCCGGGCGCGCCGAAGCGCAAGTTCCATGCCCGCCCGGCGGGCAGCGGCGGCAATCGTGGCCAGGGCGGCGGCCAGGGCGGCCGCGCACGCTGACGGTCCTGCCGCCGATCGGCGAGACATCGGCGGCGTAGCGACCGGTGCGCCACGTCCGCCGTTGGTTCGCCTACGGAATCGGTGGCTGGGCAGCGCATCAATGCTGCAGAATTTCGAAGGCGGACGGTGCCCCGTCCGCCTTTTTCTTGGGCGTTTCGTGGCGGCGTCGAGACCCGTCCGAAAATGGCTTATGACGTTTCGGGGACTCGGGTTGCATCCCCGCAATCGCGATGCTAGCAGCCCCGCAACCCATCGGGGGCGCAGTATGCGTCGCCCCCCTTTTGTGCATGGGGTCACTTCCGACCCTCCGAGAGGAAACGAATCGCGTGGAGAATTCCGGCGGTATTCAGGCAAGCCTAAGCGGACGCTACGCAACCGCGCTGTTCGAACTGGCACGTGACGCCAAGGCCATCGAGGCCGTCGAAGCCAGCCTCGCCAAGGTGCGCGCGGCGCTCGACGAATCGCCTGAGTTCAAGGCGCTGACCACTAGCCCGCTGATCGGCCGCAAGGATGCCGGCAAGGCGGTGGCCGCTGCGGCGGGCGCGATGGGCCTGGATGCGACGACGACCAAGTTCCTCGGCGTGCTCGCCGAGAACCGCCGTCTGGCACAGTTGCCCGCGGTCATCCGCACCTTCCGCGCGCTGGCCACCGGCTATCGCGGCGAGACGACGGCGGAAGTCACTTCGGCGCACCCGCTCGATGCCGAACAGATTGATGCGTTGAAGGCGCAGCTCCGCACCCGCATCGGCCGCGATGTTTCCGTCGACCTTTCGGTCGATCCCTCGCTGCTCGGCGGCCTGGTCGTGAAGATCGGCAGCCAGATGATCGATTCGTCGATCAAGACCCGACTGAACTCCCTCGCGCACGCGATGAAAGGCTGAAGGCTAAGAAGATGGATATCCGCGCCGCAGAAATCTCGAAGGTCATCAAGGACCAGATCGCCAATTTCGGCACCGAAGCGCAGGTTTCGGAAATCGGCCAGGTGCTGTCCGTCGGCGACGGCATCGCGCGCATCCACGGGCTGGACAATGTCCAGGCCGGTGAGATGGTCGAATTCGCCAATGGCGTGCAGGGCATGGCGCTCAACCTCGAGGCCGACAATGTCGGCGTCGTGATCTTCGGCTCGGACGCCGAGATCAAGGAAGGCGACACCGTCAAGCGCACCGGCACGATCGTGGACGTCCCCGTCGGCCGTGGCCTGCTCGGCCGCGTCGTCGACGGCCTGGGCAACCCGATCGATGGCAAGGGCCCGATCGAATATACCGAGCGTCGCCGCGTTGAAGTGAAGGCGCCGGGCATCATCCCGCGCAAGTCGGTGCACGAGCCGGTGCAGACCGGCCTCAAGGCCATCGACGCCCTGGTGCCGATCGGCCGTGGCCAGCGCGAGTTGATCATCGGCGACCGCCAGACCGGCAAGACCGCTGTCGCGATCGACACCTTCATCAACCAGAAGGGCCCGAACGCGTCGGACGACGAGAAGAAGAAGCTGTTCTGCATCTACGTCGCGATCGGCCAGAAGCGCTCGACCGTCGCGCAGATCGTCCGCCAGCTCGAAGAGAATGGCGCGATGGAGTACTCGATCGTCGTCGCCGCGACCGCTTCGGAGCCCGCTCCGCTGCAGTTCCTCGCGCCCTATACCGGCTGCGCGATGGGCGAATTCTTCCGCGACAACGGCATGCACGCCGTGATCGTGTATGACGATCTTTCGAAGCAGGCCGTCGCCTATCGCCAGATGTCGCTGCTGCTCCGCCGTCCGCCGGGCCGCGAAGCCTATCCGGGCGACGTGTTCTATCTCCACAGCCGCCTGCTCGAGCGCGCTGCGAAGATGAACGACGCCAATGGCAATGGTTCGCTGACCGCGCTGCCGATCATCGAAACCCAGGCAGGCGACGTATCGGCCTACATCCCGACCAACGTGATCTCGATCACCGACGGCCAGATCTTCCTCGAAACGAACCTGTTCTACCAGGGCATCCGTCCGGCCATCAACGTCGGTCTGTCGGTGTCGCGCGTGGGTTCGTCGGCGCAGACCAAGGCGATGAAGAAGGTGTCGGGCTCGATCAAGCTCGAGCTGGCCCAGTATCGCGAAATGGCCGCGTTCGCGCAGTTCGGTTCGGACCTCGACGCCTCGACCCAGAAGCTGCTGAATCGTGGCGCACGTTTGACCGAATTGCTCAAGCAGCCGCAGTTCAGCCCGCTGCCCTTCGAAGAGCAGACCATCTCGATCTTCGCCGGCACCAACGGCTACCTCGATCAGGTCGCTGTGAAGGACGTGGTTCGCTTCGAAGCCGCGATGCTCGCACATTTCCGTTCGCAGCACGCTGCGGTGCTGGACGAGATCCGCACCACCAAAGCGTTCGAGAATGACACGCGGGACAAGGTGAAGGCCGTGCTCGACGCCTTCACCAAGACCTTCGCCTAAAGGACCGCTGCCGGATGGCCAGCCTCAAGGAACTCAAGGGCCGGATCGCCTCGGTCAAGTCGACCCAGAAGATCACCAAGGCCAAGCAGATGGTCGCGGCGGCGAAACTGCGGAAGGCGCAAGCCGCCGCAGAAGCCGCGCGTCCCTATGCACAGCGCCTCGAGGGCGTGGTAGCCAGCCTGGCGAGCAAGGTCGGGGCCAGTGACAACGCCCCCCGCCTGCTGGCCAGCACCGGCGAGGCGGACACGCACCTGCTGCTCGTCGCCAATGGCGACAAGGGCCTGTCAGGTGCGTTCAACGCCAACATCGTCAAGGCCGCGGTGCTCAAGGCGCGCACGCTGATCGCCGAGGGCAAGACGGTGAAGTTCTACCTCGTCGGCCGCAAGGGCCGTGCAGTGATCGCCCGTACCTTCCCTGGCATGATCGTCGGCCAGTTCGACACCACCGGTGTTCGGACGCCCGGCTATGATGAAGCCCGCGCCATTGCCAAGGACGTGACCGACCGCTTCTTCGCGGGCGAGTTCGATGTGGCGACGCTGTTCTACTCGCACTTCCGCTCGGCGCTGGCGCAGCTCCCGACCGAGCAGCAGCTGATCCCGGTCTCGGTGCCGGAGACGACGGTGGCGAGCGCAGGGGCTTCGGTCGAGTATGAGCCCGATGAGGAAACGATCCTCGCCGATCTGCTGCCGCGCAACCTGACGGTGCAGATCTTCAAGGCGCTGCTGGAAAACCAGGCCAGCGAACAGGGCGCATCGATGACCGCGATGGATAACGCCACGCGCAACGCCGGCGACCTGATCAATCGTCTGACGATCGAATATAACCGGTCGCGTCAGGCTGCGATCACCACCGAGCTGGTGGAAATCATCTCGGGCGCCGAAGCGCTCTGATGCTCGCGCGGGTCGCCCTCCCGGTCGCGCTGGTCGGTCTGCTTGCCGCATGCAAGCCGGCTGCGCAGCCGCAACCGGCGGAAGCGACTCCCACACCGGCGGCAACCCCCACGGCCTCCCCGATTCCGGTGGTGTTCGAAAAGGGTTGGCCGGAATTCTGGCGCGATCCCGCCAATGCGATCGACGTGCTGAACCGTACCGGCGCGCGCATCGGCGACTATCGTGCGCGGCCAGGCGGGCGGGTCGCCGAATCGATGCCCACCGCGCTCGATCTGAAGCCTACCGATCACCCAAACGCGGTGACGATCATCGTGCGGGGCGACAAGGACCGCCTCGACACGCTCGACTATCGACTCGATCTGCGCCAGCCCGACCAAGGCGAAGCGGCGGCCAAGGCGCTTGGCGAGATGATCGTCAACGCGTTTCGGGTGCTGGGCCTGCCCGGCGCGCGCGACGTCGCCGAGGCGCTGGTCGCCGGCAAGGACCTGACCAAGACGGTCGACGGCGCCGCTATCCGGCTGCGCCGCACGCCCGCGCCCGATCTGGGTGCCGGGCTGAACCGCATCACCGTGACATTCTCTCGAACCGGGGCTAGTGCCCCGGCCAACAGCTAGAAGCCGCAAGGAAGCAGACGATGGCAACCGCCGCTGAACTCAATCGCCCCGCTACGGGCACCAACAATGTGGGCCGCATCAGCCAGGTGATCGGCGCGGTCGTCGACGTGACGTTCGACAACAACCTGCCGGCGATTCTTTCGGCGCTGGAGACCCAGAACAACGGCCAGCGCCTAGTTCTGGAAGTCGCACAGCACCTGGGCGAGAACACCGTCCGCACGATCGCGATGGACTCGACCGAGGGCCTGACCCGCGGCCAGACCGTCACCGACACCGGCAACCAGATCCAGGTTCCGGTGGGCCCGGCGACGCTCGGCCGCATTCTCAACGTCGTCGGCGAACCGATCGACGAGCGCGGCCCGGTCGGCACCGATCTGCGCGCGCCGATTCACGCCAAGGCGCCCGAGTTCATCGAGCAGTCGACCGACAGCGCGATTCTCGTCACCGGCATCAAGGTGATCGATCTGCTCGCGCCGTACGCGAAGGGCGGTAAGATCGGCCTGTTCGGCGGCGCCGGCGTGGGCAAGACCGTGCTCATCCAGGAGCTGATCAACAACATCGCAAAGGGCCATGGCGGCACCTCCGTGTTCGCGGGCGTGGGCGAGCGTACCCGTGAGGGCAACGATCTCTATCACGAGTTCCTCGACGCAGGCGTTATCGCCAAGGACGCCGAAGGTAACGCCATCACCGAAGGTTCGAAGGTCGCCCTGGTCTATGGCCAGATGAACGAGCCGCCGGGCGCCCGTGCGCGCGTCGCCCTTTCGGGCCTGACGATCGCCGAATATTTCCGCGACGTCGAAGGTCAGGACGTGCTGTTCTTCGTCGACAACATCTTCCGCTTCACCCAGGCGGGCGCGGAAGTGTCGGCACTGCTCGGCCGTATTCCGTCGGCCGTGGGTTATCAGCCGACCCTGTCGACCGACATGGGCGCGCTCCAGGAGCGGATCACCTCGACCAACAAGGGTTCGATCACCTCGGTGCAGGCCGTGTACGTGCCCGCCGACGATCTTACCGATCCGGCACCGGCAACCTCGTTCGCCCACTTGGACGCCACGACCGTGCTCAACCGCGCGATTTCGGAACTCGGCATCTACCCGGCCGTGGACCCGCTCGACTCGACCAGCCGCGTCCTCGAGCCGCGCATCGTCGGCCAGGAGCATTACGAAACGGCGCGTGCGGTGCAGGCGATCCTGCAGAAGTACAAGTCGCTGCAGGACATCATCGCGATCCTGGGCATGGACGAGCTTTCCGAAGAGGATAAGCTGACCGTCGCCCGCGCCCGCAAGATCCAGCGCTTCCTTTCGCAGCCGTTCCACGTCGCCGAAGTGTTCACCGGCATTCCGGGCGCCTTTGTGCAGCTGGAAGACACGGTGCGCTCGTTCAAGGCGGTGGTCGACGGTGAGTATGATCATCTGCCGGAAGCGGCCTTCTACATGGTCGGCGGCATCGACGACGCGATCGCCAAGGCCAAGAAGCTCGCCGACGAGGCGTAAGGACTATTACCCCCTCCTCTTTAGGGGAGGGGTTGAGGGTGGGGCGCGAGCGCAAGCGAGCGTCCCGTAACCCCACGAATACCGACGCAGGGGCGGTGCCCCCCACCGCAACCCTTCCCCTAAAGGGGAGGGGCTTAGGATAGAGAACATGCTGCACTTCGAACTCGTCACCCCGGAACGCCTCGTCCGCTCGGAAGAAGTCCATATGGTCGTCGTCCCCGGCAGCGAGGGTGACTTCGGCGTGCTCGAGGGCCATGCGCCGATCATGTCTACGATCCGCGACGGCAATATCGAAGTCTACAAGGCAGGCGCGACCACGCCTGAGCTGATCCGCGTTGAGGGCGGTTTCGCCGAGGTCAACGAGCGCGGCCTGACCGTGCTGGCCGAACGCGCGGAATAAGCGACACGCTCTTCAGGGGCGCCGCAGCCGATAGTCCCAGCGACTGGGCTTGCTGCCATCCAGCTTCATGATCTCGGCGTGCAGAATATCGCCTTCGCGCCAATAGTGGATTCGCTGCGGATAATCATGCGCGGGGTTTTCGAACGTCACCCCCTGAGGCGCGTGGCGTACCGCGCGGAACGTTCCCGCCGGGCCGCCGCCGGGCGATAGCACCTCCAGCGCCACGGCCTGTCCGTCGACGCTGATCGACAGGAACTCCACAAAGCCGCTCTTCCCGCCGCGCACGGTCTGCGCGGTGGCCAGCTTCACGCCGCCGCGGGTCGGCGCCCATTGTTCGCAGGTCTGGCTGCCGCCATCGCCCGCCGTGCACCAATAGCCGGTAAGCCACGCCAGCGGATCCGTCTCCTGCGCCTGCGCCGGTGCGGCGAGCAACAGTGCCAACGTCCAAACCCAGCGGTACGCCATCGCCACCGTCTCCCCTTTGCGCCCTACGGCAATTAGGCAAATCGCAAGTCCCACCATCTATAGGGTTCGGGCCTCAGGTGGGATGAAAAAGTGTCGATGAACGCGTTCGGACGTCGCGGTGGCATGGCAAGTGGCAGCGCCGGGCGTGCAGGCTTCGGTGTGGCCCGGCCGATGCAAGGCGGGGTGGTGTCGCGCGCTTCATCCACAGCATTCGGCAACAGCTTCGAGCCCGTGCCCTCGGCCAGCCCCGCACCGTCGACCGCCAGCACCGATGCGCTGCAACGCCTCGCCGATCGCCAGTCCGCCTCGGCGGAGGCCGGCAGTGCCCGCAATGAAGGGTTCGAAGCCTCGGTCCATCGAATCAAGGAGCAGGTGCTGCCCCGACTGCTGGAGCGGGTAGATGCCGAGGCTGCAGCGACGCTGACCAAGGACGAGCTCGCGGAGGAATTCCGCCCGATCATCGGCGAAGTGCTCGCCGAGCTGCGCCTGACGCTCAACCGTCGCGAGCAATTCGCGCTGGAAAAGGTGCTGATCGACGAGTTGCTGGGCCTCGGCCCGCTCGAGGAGCTCCTAGCCGATCCTGCGGTGAGCGACATCATGGTCAACGGTCCCGAACAGACCTATGTCGAACGGCGCGGCAAGCTGGAGCTCGCCAATGTCCAGTTCCGCGATGAGGAGCATCTGTTCCAGGTCGCGCAACGCATCTGCAATTCGGTCGGTCGCCGGGTGGACCAGACCACGCCGCTCGCCGATGCGCGGCTGAAGGACGGCAGCCGCGTCAACGTCATCGTGCCGCCGCTGAGCCTGCGCGGCACCGCCATCTCGATCCGCAAATTTTCCGCGAAGCCGATTACGCTCGACATGATGGCGCGCGGTGGATCGATGTCGGAAGAAATGGCCACCGTGCTGAAGGTGGCCGGTGCCAGCCGTTTCAACATCGTCATTTCCGGCGGCACCGGCTCGGGCAAGACGACGATGCTCAATGCCATTTCCAAGATGATCGATCCCGGCGAGCGTGTGCTGACGATCGAGGACGCAGCGGAGCTGAGACTGCAGCAGCCGCACTGGTTGCCGCTCGAAACCCGTCCGCCGAATCTGGAGGGCCAGGGCGAGATCACCATCCGCGATCTGGTGAAGAACGCACTGCGCATGCGCCCCGATCGCATCATCCTAGGCGAGATCCGCGGCGCCGAGTGCTTCGACCTGCTCTCCGCGATGAACACCGGTCACGACGGGTCGATGTGCACCCTCCACTCGAACAGCCCGCGCGAGGCGCTGGCCCGGATGGAGAACATGGTGATGATGTCAGACATCAAGGTGGCCAAGGAAGCGATCAGCCGCCAGATCGCCGATTCGGTCGACCTGATCGTTCAGGTGAAGCGCCTGCGCGACGGCAGCCGCCGGGTGACCAACATCACCGAGGTAATCGGCATGGAAGGCCCGGTGATCGTCACCCAGGAGCTGTTCCGGTTCGAATATCTGGACGAAGGCACCGATGGAAAGATCATTGGCGAATATCGCTCGATGGGGCTGCGCCCCTACACGCTCGACAAGGCACGCCAGTTCGGATTCGACCACGCGCTGCTGGAGGCGTGCCTCTGAACGTGGATCCCGCTCCGCGCCATCGCACGTTCTTACTGGCTGTTGAGCGCCACGCTGGCCAGCACCAGCGCCGCAAACAGGGCCGCCATTTGGATCGCCATCCACGGCATCAGCCCTACCCGCTCCAGATCACGTCGCCGGCGGCGGCGATGCTCGGCCACTCCGCTCACCAGCGCCACCACCACCGCCGCCCCCGCCGCGCCCCAAAATTGTAGTTGCATCGTCACCTTGTTGCTCCAAACTCCCCGGCAGCTACCAGGGAGCTTTATTCAATGCGCCACAGCCTTATCGGCATCGCTGCCGCGACGACCGCACTCGCCGTTGTCGGCGTCTCCGCCCAACAGCCCGCAGCAAAGAACCCGGCGATCGAGGCGGCCGTCGCCGCACCGAGCCGGAGCCCTGCCAATACCGCCCGCGACCCATATCGCCACCCGGCCGAAACGCTCGCCTTTTTCGGGGTGAAGCCGGGCGACACCGTGGTGGAAATCTGGCCTGGCGGCGGCTGGTACACCGAAATCCTCGCGCCGCTGACCCGCGGCAAGGGAACGCTGTATGCGGCGGTGCCGAACAACGGCACCCGGGGACTGGATGCGCTGAAGGCAAAGGACGCTGGCCTGTATGGTCCGATCCGCGTCGTAAGCTTCCCGTCGGCCGAAGGTCAGGCCAAGGTGCCCGACGGCACTGCCGACGTGGTGCTCACCTTCCGCAACGTTCATAACTGGCGGATGGGCTATCAGCGCGATCGCCAGGATTATTCGGCCGAAGCGTTCAAGCAGATGTATGCCATGCTGAAGAAGGGCGGCATCCTTGGCATCGAGGACCATCGTCTGCCCGAAAATGCCAGCAGCGAGCGCGAGACGAGCAGCGGCTATATCAAGGTGTCCACCGTCCGCCGCTTGGCGGAGGCTGCCGGCTTCGAGTTCGTGGGTGCGTCGGAAGTCAATGCCAACAAGGCCGATACCGCCGACTGGCCGGACGGCGTGTGGACGCTGCCGCCCACCTATGCCCTGAAGGACCAGGACCGGGCCAAATATGCGGCGATCGGCGAGAGCGACCGCATGACGCTGAAGTTCCGCAAACCCTGAGACCGCACGGCGCGCCCTCCTCGCTGCTGGTCGGCGAGGAGGGGAGAAGCGGTCTAGCGTTGGACTGATTGCAACGTGAGCTCGCCGAACGTCAGAAACACCCAGGTGGTGCCGATGCGCGCACGATAGGCACCCTGGGCATCGGCCAGATACAGGGCAACGGCGGTGAACTGCCATGCCTGTTGCTCGGTGCAGGCCACCTTCCGCGTCATGAACAGGGGCAGCGCGTGGCGCGTGGCGAACTGCCGCGCCAGCCGCGCATTGGTCCCTAACGCCGCCGGCACCGAGGGATGATCCCACCCCCAGAGGAACGTGCCGTCGAGCGTGTTGTAGGTGCCGATCACCTGGACGGGCGCGCTATAGGCACGGGCTCGGCCGATGAAGCGGATCACGCCCTGTTCGAGATCAACGTCCCACTCGGCGAATTCGCGCCCCACCTTTCGCTGGAAGACCGCCGTCTTCAGCGCGATCTCGGCCTCCGCTCTGGCGAACAGCTGCCCCTGCGGCTCGACCAGCCGCTGCTTCGGATCGCCCAAGGGGGCCAGCCCGAGCAGCAGCAGCGCCGCGAGCGCCCCGTTCATGTTACTTGCCGAGCTTCTCGATCTTTTCCTGCAGCTTGGCGAGCTCCGCCTTCAGCGTCGAAACGTCGTTGTCGCTAGACTCGCCAGCGCCAGGCTGGGCCGGTGCTGCCGGCGCCGGCGGGTGCATTGCGCCGCCGGGCTGGAAGGCGCTGGCGGCGGCTTCGAACATCGCCATGTTGCGCTTGGCGATTTCCGCGAAGGGCGAATTGGCGAACGCGCCCTCCACCGCCGACTTGAACTGTTCCTGGTTGCGGCGAAAGCTGTCCATCGATGCTTCAAGGTAGCCCGGCACCATCGCCTGCATCGAATCGCCGTACAGCGAGATCAGCTGGCGCAGGAAATTCACCGGCAGCATCGTCTGCCCGCGCGATTCCTCCTCCATGATGATCTGGGTGAGGACGTTGTGGGTGATGTCCTCCTCGGTCTTGGCGTCGACGACCTTGAAGTCGCGGCCTTCGCGCGTCATCGCAGCGAGATGCTCGAGCGTGATGTAGGACGAGGTCTCGGTATTATACAAACGGCGGTTCGCATATTTCTTAATGATGACCGGCCCGTTTCCAGGTGCAGCTTTCTTCATGGGAACCCCCGCGCGTGACAGATCAGTACCTAACTACAGTTTCTGTCGCGTCGCAACACGGACCGCGTCCTTTGCCGCTTTTTCTTGCATTGCTGCGCAGCGAAACGGCAACGTCCCCCGAAAGACGCGCGGCGGCGCTGGCCGGACTGACGGCTTATCAGCGGGCGCTGCGCCCTCTGCCGAGGCCCGAAAAGCCGGTGATCGCCAGCGCCGGCCGCGCCGTGCTGCGCGATTATGGCGGGCGGGGCCGGCCAGTGGTGTTCGTGCCGTCGCTGATCAACCCGCCATTGGTGCTAGATCTGGCACGCGGCAATTCGCTGCTGCGCTGGCTCTCGCGCCAGGGCGTGCGTCCGCTGCTGGTCGATTGGGGAACGCCGTCCCCGGCGGAACGCGACCTCGACGTGACCGGCCATGTCGAGCAGTTGCTGCTGCCGTTGCTGCGCCAGCTGCCGCAGCCGCCGGTGCTGGCGGGCTATTGCCTGGGCGGCACGATGGCGATCGCCGCAGCACAGAGGCTGGAGGCCGCCGGGTTGGTGACAATCGCCGCGCCCTGGCACTTTGCCGGCTATGGCGCGGGCCTGGAGAGCATGGCCGCCTTGTGGGCCCAGGCTCATCCGGCGTGCGAACGGCTGGGGCTGGTGCCGATGGAAGTGCTGCAGGCCGGATTTTGGCAGCTCGATCCCCGCCGCACGATCCTGAAGTACGAACGCTTCGGCCGGCTGCAGCCCGGCGATCCGGAAGCGCGGGCGTTTGTCGTGCTCGAGGATTGGGCCAATGGCGGCGCACCGCTTACCTTCGGCACCGGGCGGCAGCTGTTCGACGACTTCCTTTCGGCCGACTTGCCGGGCCGCGGGCGGTGGCAGGTGGCCGGGGCGCCGGTGCACCCCGAAGCGCTGAACCTGCCGGTGCTGTCGCTGATTTCGACCACCGATCGCATCGTGCCCGCGGCGAGCGCCGCGCGGATTGGCACGGTGCGGGAAATGGCGATGGGCCATGTCGGCATGATCGTCGGCGGCCGTGCCCGTCGCGCAGTCTGGGAGCCGCTTGCGGACTGGCTAACCGCCCTGCCCCGCACTAGATAGCGGGCAAACACACCCAGGAGACCAGCATGACCGACGTCGTGATCACCGCCGCCAAGCGTACCCCCGTGGGCAGCTTTCTCGGCGCCTTCGCCGCCACCCCCGCGCACGAGCTGGGGCGCATTGCGATCGAAGCAGCGCTTGCCGACGCCGGGGTGAAGGGCGACGAAGTCTCCGAAGTGATCCTCGGCCAGGTGCTCACCGCCGCGCAGGGCCAGAACCCCGCCCGCCAAGCATCGATGAACGCGGGCGTGCCCAAGGAAGTGCCGGCATGGAGCGTGCAGCAGGTCTGCGGCTCGGGCCTGCGCGCGGTGGCCCTGGGCTTCCAGGCGATCCGCAACGGCGATGCCGAGATCATCGTCGCGGGCGGTCAGGAATCGATGTCGATGAGCACGCACGCCCAGTCGCTCCGCCCGGGCACCAAGATGGGCGATCTCAGCCTGGTCGATACGATGATCAAGGACGGCCTGACCGACGTGTTCAACGGCTATCACATGGGCATCACTGCGGAAAATCTCGCCGAGCAGTATCAGGTGACCCGCGCCGACCAGGACGCGTTCGCAGTCCGCTCGCAGAATCTCGCGGAAAAGGCCCGCGCCGACGGCCGTTTCAAGGACGAGATCGCGCCTGTCACGATCAAGACCCGCAAGGGCGAGACCGTGGTCGCCGATGACGAATATATCCGCGCCGGCGCGACGGTGGAGAGCGTTTCCGGCCTGCGCCCGGCCTTCAAGAAGGACGGCACCGTCACCGCCGCTAATGCGTCGGGCCTGAACGACGGTGCGGCGGCACTCGTCCTGATGTCGCGCGAGGAAGCCGAAAAGCGCGGCGCCCCGATCCTGGCGACCATCAAGAGCTGGGCAAGCGCCGGTGTGGATCCGTCGATCATGGGCATCGGCCCGGTGCCAGCGAGCAAGAAGGCACTGGAAAAGGCTGGCTGGACGATCGCCGACCTCGACCTGATCGAAGCCAACGAAGCATTTGCGGCGCAGGCGCTTTCGGTCGGCAAGGAGCTCGGCTGGGATGCGGACAAGGTGAACGTGAACGGCGGCGCCATCGCTATCGGCCACCCGATCGGCGCATCGGGCGCCCGTATCCTCACCACCCTCGTCCACGAAATGCAGAAGCGCGACGCCAAGAAGGGACTGGCGACGCTGTGCATCGGCGGCGGCATGGGTATCGCGATGTGCATCGAGCGCGGCTAAGCGCATTTCACGATGGGTAAAATTTGCGGCCGCGGAGGAATCCGCGGCTGCTGTTTTTTCGCTCTTGTTACAAAACGGCGTCGTTCCTCCGTCGGGGGAAATATCATTGCGACACCTGTTGCATGGTTGCAACGACAGGGCACAAACATGAACCCAGGATTACCAAGCCCCTTGTAAGATTCGTGCGCTGGGGGATGAATTGTGTCCATCAGGCATCAAGCCTGGAGGGGCACTCCATGAAACTTTCCTATCTCCTCGGGGCAACCGCGCTTGCAAGCGTAGCAGCCCTTCTCCCGCAGGCGGCATTCGCCCAGTCGGAAGATGCAACCGCTAGCAGCCAGAAGCCGCAAGCCGAAGATGAGGCGATCCTCGTCACGGGATCGCGCATTCGGCAGCCAAACCTGGAATCGACCTCCCCGATCACCAGCATCTCGGGCGAAGAATTTTTTGAAACCGGCCAGATCTCCGTCGGCGACGTGCTGAATGACCTGCCGCAGCTTCGCAACACCTACAGCCAGCAGAACTCCACCCGCTTCCTTGGCACGCGCGGTCTGAACCTGCTCGATCTGCGCGGCCTGGGCTCGCAGCGTACGCTGGTGCTCGTCAATGGCCGCCGCCATGTCGCAGGCGACATCCTCGTCAACGGCGTTTCGCCGGACATCAACACGATCCCGACCGACCTTATCCAGTCGGTGGATATCCGTACCGGCGGCCGCTCTTCGGTCTATGGTTCGGACGCGATCGCCGGCGTCGTCAACTTCATCCTCAAGCAGGATTATGACGGCATTCAGCTGCGAGGTCAGGCTGGCGCGAACGTCGACTATCGCGACGCGGGCAACCAATATGTTTCGGCGCTCGTCGGCAAGAACTTCGCCGAAGGCCGCGGCAATGTCGCCCTCAACGTCGAATATGCCCATCAGTCGGCTTATTTCGGTTCGGGCCGCCCCAATCTGCGTCAGAACAACGGTTTCGTCATCACCGACACCGATCCGGCCGGCTCCACCAACGGCTCCGATGGCGTTCCCGATCGGACCTTCTATCGCGACATCCGTTCGTCGACCATTTCGACCGGCGGCCAGCTTGGCTTCGCCAGCCCGACCGGAGCCTGTGGCCGCGATAGCGCCAACGCTGCCTTCACCTGCGGCTTCCTGTTCCAGCCGGACGGTTCACTGATCTCGCAAACCGGGACTCGCGTCGGCATCGGGCCGAACGGCAGCTTCATCGGCGGCAACGGCTATTCGGGCCGCGAGGGCAGCCTGCTGACCCTGTCGCCGGATCTTGAGCGCGTGTCGGTCAACCTGATCGGCCATTTCGATGTCAGCCCGGCCTTTGTGCCGTTCGTAGAAGCAAAATATGTTCGCGCGCGCGCCTTCGGTTCGCAGAGCGGCCCGTTCTTCTCGCAGGGCACCACCCTCGGCGACGATCCGGCGAACAACCGCGAGCGCCCGCGCCTCGACAATCCCTATCTGAGCGCGCAGGCGCGGTCGGTGATCGAAGCGCAGATCCGCGCAGGCGGTGGTACTCCCACTAACGCCACTCGCTTCTCGCTCCGCAAGAACTGGGTCGAACTCGGCATCCGCGACGAGCGCATCACGCGTGAAACATATCGCGCCGTCGGCGGCGTTCGTGGCGACTTCAACGATGACTGGAACTACGAAGTTTCGGTCAACTATGGCGAGCACAAAGAAAAGAACCTGATCACCGGCAACATCAACATCCAGCGCTATCTGCTCGCGCTTGATACCGTTCGAGACTCGACGGGTCAGATCGTTTGCCGTTCGAAGATCGATCCGGCTGCGCGCATCCCCTATGTGGACGATGCCGCGATCCTCGCGCAGGATGTTGCCGCTTGCGTTCCGCTCAACCCGTTCGGTGACGGTTCTTCGTCGCAGGCGGCACGCAACTACCTGACCGTACCGTCGACGGCGCAGGGCAAGATCACTCAGTTCGTTGCCTCCGGCTTCGTTTCGGGCGATCTCAGCCAGCTGTTCGAACTGCCGGGCGGTCCGATCGGCTTCTCTGTCGGCGCGGAATATCGCCGCGAAACCAACTTCTACGACCTCGATGACCTGACGCAGGCCGGCTACGCGTTCTATAATGCGATCCCGGAATTCACCTCGCCGGCGTTCGAGGTGAAAGAAGCGTTCGGCGAACTCAGCATCCCGCTGCTCCGCGAGACGCCGTTCTTCCACGACCTGACCCTCAGCGGCGCAGGCCGTGTCGCAAACTACAAGGGCCGTACGGGAACGGTGTTCGCTTGGGATGCGGGCATCAACTGGGCGCCGATCCCCGACCTGAGGTTCCGCGGTAACTATTCGCGCTCGGTGCGCGCGCCGAACCTGTCGGAACTCTACTCGTCGCAGAGCCAGAACTTTGCGCCTGGCTTCGTCGACCCCTGCTCGGACCGCAACATCGCGACCGGTTCGTCGACGCGCGCGGCCAACTGCAACGCGGCGGGCCGCCCGGCGGGCTACGACTTTGTCTATGTGCAGTCGCTTGAGATCGTCAGCGGCGGCAATCCCGGCCTGCAGGAGGAAACCTCCACCAGCTACACGATCGGCGGCATCTTCGAGCCGCGCTTCCTGCCCGGCTTCTCGGTGTCGGTCGACTATTACGACATCAACGTTGAAAACGTGATCTCGTCGGTCGCTGCACAGACAATCGCCAACCAGTGCTACGATCAGGCCACTTTGAACAATCCGTTCTGCGGCCTGTTCCAGCGCGCCGGCGCGAATGGCGGTCCGCGGGGTGAGGTCCCCTTCCAGATCCTGGAAGGATCGCTCCTGCAATCGACGCTCAACTTCGCGCGCCTCAAGGCACGTGGCATCGACACCAACGTGAACTATCGTCACACCTTCGACTGGGGTACGGTGAACCTGATGGGGATCTATACCCGGACGCTGCAGCGCGACGACTTCACCAACCCGGCAGACCCGAATCGCATCAATCGCCTTCTGGGCGAGTTGAACGATCCGAAGAACGAGTTCCGGATCAACAGCAGCGTGAAGGTGGGCAAGGTTACGCTCGGCTACGAGCTGCGCTGGATCGACAAGATGTACCTGAACACCTATGAAGACTTCAACGGTCTCCAGGGTCGTCCGCCGGAGAATGCGGACTATGCGGCAGTTCAGTTCTATCCGAGCGTGTCCTATCACAATGCACGCGTCGATCTCGACGTGAACGACCGCTTCAACCTGTATGTTGGCGTGGACAATATCGGTAACCAGCAGCCTCCGTTCGGCCTGACCGGCGTGGGCGGCGGCTCGGGCATCTACGATGTCCGCGGTCGCTACGGGTATCTTGGTTTCGTCGCCAAGTTCTGATTCGTCTCGATTGGAGGGGAAGGGCCGGGGATTTCCCCGGCCCTTTTCTTTTGGTAGCTCGCGGGTATGGCATTTTCGAGCGAGGACGCAGCCCGCCTGATCGCGCAAGGCCGCCGCGATGCAGCGATCGCGACTGCGCGGGCCGCCGCGGATGGCAACGATCCAGCCGCATTGCTGCAGCTTGCAATCTGGCTCTTGGTGGGGCGCCATCTTCCCCGTGATCTAATTGCCGCGCGCCAGTTCCTGCGCCGCGCTTCCGAAGCGGGCAGCGTCGACGCAAGCCACATGGAGATTGCGCTTGCCGCCAATGGTTCAGGCGCAGCCCGCGATTGGCCCGGTGCCGTGGCGCTGCTGCGCGCCGTCGCCGCGACGGATCCGGTGGCGGCAGACCAGCTTCAGCTCGTTGAGCAGATGGCGCTCGGCCGGGAGGGCATGCCCCTTCGGATCCCAACGCCTGAGCGGTTGTGCGAATCTCCCGAAATCCTTCGCTACTCCGGCTTTATCTCGCCCGACGAATGCCGCCATCTCGCCCAGTCGGCGGAAGACCTGCTGGCACCGGCGCAAGTCATGGATCCTGCGACCAATCGCCTGATCGAGCACCCGATCCGGACGTCGGACTTCGCGGTGATTGGTCCGACGCGCGAGGACCTCGTCATCCAGGCAATCCTGCGGCGGATCGCAGTGGCCAGCGACACCGCCGTCGAGCAAGGCGAGCCGCTCAACATTTTGCGATATGCGGTGGGGCAGCAATATCGGCTGCATTCGGATGCACTGCCCAACGTGGTCAACCAGCGTACAAAAACGGCGATCCTGTACTTGAACGACAATTTCAAAGGCGGCGGCACGCTGTTTCCGGACGCCGAGGTGCAGGTGGCGCCGGTGGCCGGTGACCTGCTGCTGTTCACCAACACCCTGCCGAACGGCCGTCCTGATCCTGTCGCTCGCCACGCTGGCCTGCCCGTGGTCCAGGGAACGAAATGGATTGCCACCCGATGGATTCGGGCGAATCCTTTTGACGTATGGAACCCCAGCTAGTCGTTTTTTCCCCTGTGCCGCGAAGGCGCTCCTCCGCTACCCGCTGTTGCGCAGTGCCGTCGCGATGGCGTTGATCGACAGCAGGATGCCCTCGCCGATGCGGGGATCGTCCTCGCCGGCCCGGTGGCGCTTCATCAATTCGATCTGCAGCAGGTTCAGCGGCTCGATATAGGGCAGGCGGAGGCGGATCGAGGTTTCCAGCGGCGGATGCTTTTCCAGCAGCCGAGTCTGGCGCGTGACCTGCAAAAGGCCATCCTGCGTCTGCTGCCAGCCATCACGGATGCGGCCGAAGATGCCGTCGCGCAGTTCCGGATCCTCCACCAACGCGGCATAATGTTCGGCGATGCCCATGTCGGATTTGGCGAGCACCTGCTCCATATTGTCGAGCGTCGCGCGGAACAGCGGCCAGGCCGTGGCCATCTCGCGCAACAGCCCCTTGTCCTCGAACGCGTCCAGCGCCGCGCCGACGCCGTACCATCCCGGCAACATCACGCGCGCCTGCGCCCAGCTGAACACCCATGGAATCGCGCGCAGATCCTCGATCGCGTCGCTCTTCTTGCGGCTGGCCGGACGCGAGCCGATCTTGAGGCCGGCGATCTCGGCGATCGGCGTCATCTGGCGGAAGAAGGTGGTGAAGCCCGGCGTCTGATAGACCAGCCCGCGATAGGCGCGGAACGCGGTTTCCGACAGCTGGTCCATCGCCGCAGCGAAGCGATCGGCATCGGCGGGGACAAGCTGCTCCGGCTCCAGGCTGGCGAGCAGCGTTGCCGAGGCCATCGCCTCCAAATTGGTCATCGCGCTTTCCGGCGAGCCGTATTTCGCGGCGATCACCTCTCCCTGTTCGGTGATGCGGATGCGGCCCTGCACCGTACCCGGCGGCTGGGCGAGAATTGCCGAGAAGCTGGAACCGCCGCCCCGCCCCACCGCACCGCCGCGGCCGTGGAACAGCTGCATGGCAATCCCCGCATCCTCGAACACCGGCTTCAGGGCGGTCGAGCCGCGGCTCAGCTGCCAGGTAGAGGTGAGATAGCCGCCGTCTTTGTTCGAATCGGAGTATCCGATCATCACTTCCTGATGGCCGCGCGCTGCTGCGATGGCGGCGACTTCGGGCAGGCCGAGCCAGGCTGCCATGATCGGCGGGGCGGCTTCGAGATCGGCGATGGTCTCGAACAGCGGGATCGCCATGATGTGCGCCTGCGGCGTCTCGCCCGGCACGTACAGCCCCGCCTCTTTCAGCAGCACATGTACTTCAAGCAGGTCGGAAACCGACTGCGCCATGGAGACGATGTAATGGCGGATGCAGTCGCGGCCATAGCGCGCATGCGCCGCCGCCGCCTCGCGCACGATGGCGAGTTCGGACGCGGTCTCCTCCGAATAGGCCGCATAGGGGCTGGTCAGCGGCCGGGCGTTGGCCAGTTCGCGGCGCAGCAGGTCGATACGGGCCTGCTCGTCGAGCGCCGCATACTCGTCGCACACGCCGGCCGACTTCAGCAGTTCCGCCACCACCCGCTCGTGGATCGCGCTGTTCTGGCGCATGTCGAGCGTGGCGAGGTGGAAGCCGAAGGTCTCCACCGCGCGGATCAGCCGGCCCAGAGCACCCCCGGTCGCCAGCGGCCCGCCATTGGCGAGGCCCCGCGCGATCGCCACCAGATCCTCGCGGAACTCGGACGGGTGGGCATAGGGCGCGCCGGGCATCGGCGAGGGCCGGCCGGGGCGCTTGCCCACCAGCTTCTCGTGCGTCGCGGAGAGGCGGGCATAGATGCCGGTCAGCGCGCGGCGATAGGGTTCGTCGCTGCGGCTCTTGCCGGTGTCGCCGCTGGCCTCGGCCAGCTTCAGCACCGCGTCGGGCACCTGGACGTGCTCGGTCGAGATCGACAGTTCGGCGCCCAGCGCATGCACCGAGTCGAGATAATGGCCGAGCACCGTCTCGGCGGCACGGGCAAGCGCGAACCGCATCGAATCGGCCGTCACGAACGGATTTCCGTCCCGGTCGCCGCCGATCCAACTGCCCGGGCGCAGGAAGCTCGGCGCGCGATCGCCCAGTGCACGATCCCAGCGGGCATAGAGCGCGGGCAGCACCGGCAGGAACACGTCGCGGAAATAGGAAAGCGCGGTCTCGACCTCGTCGGGCACGCCCAGCTTTTCGCGGCGCAGCACGCGCGTCTGCCACAGCAGCGCGATCTGGCGCAGGATCGCTTCTTCCACCTGATCGCCATCGGGGGTCTCGGTCACCCCCTGGTCGCGCAGCCGCATCAGCTCAGCGACGCGATTCTTGTGATCGATCATCGATTTGCGCCGCACCTCGGTCGGGTGGGCGGTCAGCACGGGGCTGACCAGCGCCGCTTCGAGCAGCGCCATCACCGGCTCGCGGCCGATGCCGGCCTTGGCCAGCCGTTCCAGGGCCGCGGCAACGTCGGCATCCTTTTCGGTTGCCACGCCCTGGCGATCCTCGGCGAGGTTGGCGAGCATCGAGAACAGCATGAAGCCGCGCACGAAATCGAGCGTCTCGTCCAGCGTGAGCCGGTCCAGCCCGGAATCGATGGCCCCCGCTCCTGCCACGCCGCGGTGCCGATCTACCGACGTCGCACGGATATATTCGATCCGTTTGAACAGTTCCTCGCCGCCGTAGATCCGAATAACGTCGCCGAGCAGCCGCCCCAGAAAGCGGATATCGGGATTGTTGGTGATTGCGATACTGGCCATGGCTGCGATTGCTGCACTGCAAAGCGGGCATGGTCAACTTGTTCGCGCTACCAGACTTCCTAGCTTAGGCGGATGGATTTGGTTGCATTTGCTACCCACAGCGTGCGGCGCGCGATGATCGGCCAGGTACGGGCCGTGTTCAACGATGCCGCCCGCGGCGAAGCGCCGGTCGTTCGCCAGTCGGACGGGTTGTTCGGTCCCGATTCGGTCGTCTGGCGCGTGCATGGCGATGTGACGACGATGATGGTCGGCGGCGTTGCGGCGTTGCTGCTGCAGATGCTCCATCCCGCCGTACTGGCGGGCGTCTGGGATCATTCCAAGTTCCGCCACGACATGCTCGGCCGCTTGCGCCGTACCGCGCGCTTCATCGCGTTGACCAGCTATGGCGGGCGCGACGAAGCCGAAGCCGCGATCGCGCGCGTACGCGGCATTCACCACCATGTTCACGGTGTGCTGCCGGACGGCACTCCGTATCGCGCCGACGATCCCCGGCTGCTCGCATGGGTGCATGTGAGCGAAGCGGTGAGCTTTCTCGACGGCTGGATCCGCTATGCCGAACCGGGCATGTCGCGCGCCGACCAGGATCGCTATTTCGCCGAGTTCGCCCAGGTGGCCGAAGCGCTCGGCGCCGATCCGGTACCACACAGCCGGGCGGCGGCGACGGCGTTGATCGCAGAGATGCGCAGCGAGCTTCGCCATGACGAACGCACCCGCGAGGTCGCTCGGCTGTTGCTCGAACAGCCCGCACCCAATCTGGCGACCAAGCCGTTCCAGGCGATAACCTTCGCCGCCGCGATCGATCTGCTGCCCGATTGGGCGCGGCGGATGCACGGCCGTGCCAGCCCGCCGCTCGCTGCACCCGCATTGCGGCTGGGCACGCGCGGCGTGGCCGAAACGCTGCGCTGGGCGTTTCGCTGAGCGTTCAGCGCGCCGGCGCGGCGCGCGGCGCGGTCATGCTGATCAGCAGCAGCGTCAGCACGGCCGCGAACATCGGTGCCAACCACAGCGCGTTCCAGCCCCAGCGGAACTGGCATTCCGCGCCGATCACCACGCCGCTGACGAAGCCCAGCCACAGGGCCAGATAGGGCAGCCAGCCGAAGCGGTCGGCGTCGCCCATCAGTGCGGCGGCAAGCTTCTGCCCCATGCGAACCAGCGATCCGGTCATGTAGGTGAGCCCGATCGTCACTTCGCCGTCGCGCTGGAACAGGCCATTCTCCGCCCCCATCGCGGCGGCGAGCAGCAGCAGCACGATCGGGCCGGGCACTAGCGTCGCCGCAGCGGCCGCCAGCGCCAGCAGCAGCGTGACGAGCGCCATTACCACCGGCTGGTGGCGCCGCGGCCGGGCGCGCACGATCACGCTCGAAAGGATCACGCCGGCCACGAAGCTCATCACCAGCGCCAGCGCGACGGCGGCGTCCCGCGTGGAACCGCTGCCTACACCCACGCCGAGCCGGGTGGAGTTGCCGCTCATGAACGAAGCGAAGAATCCGCCCAGACTGGTGAACGCAAGCGCATCGACGAAGCCGGCGAGCGCCGCAAGCAGGATCGCGAGGGCGATCAGCGGTGACTCGGTACGTTGCATGTCTCCCCTTTGCCCCAAGCTGGGCTCGCTCGCCAAGAGCCGTGTTTGACTTAGGCCACCCTGCCACGGCAGATGGAGGCGATGAACGGTTCGGTCGCAGCCCAGATCGGGCCCATCCTCCCCTGGCTCGATCTGTTCGGCATCGCGGTGTTCGCCGCCACCGGCGCGCTGGCCGCCACCCGACGTGGCCAGACGATCGTCACCGCCACCTTCTTTGCCCTCATCACGGGGGTGGGCGGCGGCACGGTGCGCGATCTGCTGATCGGCGCGCCGGTCTTCTGGATCCACGACGCCAGCGTCGCCTCGCTGTGCCTGGGCATGTCGGCGATCGTTTGGATCACGCCGCAACGTTGGTGGAGCGACCGGAGCTTCGCCTGGCTCGATGCGCTAGGCCTCGCCGCCTACGCTGCGTTCGGCGCGGCCAAGTCGCTGGGCTTTGGCGTGCCGCCGGTGCCGGCGGCGGTGATGGGCGTCGTCACCGCCTGTGTCGGCGGCATCATCCGCGACGTGCTGGCGGGCGAGCCGTCGATCCTGATGCGGCCGGAGCTCTACGTCACCGCTGCCGCTTTGGCTTCCTCGGTCTATGTCATGCTCAGCCTGCTCGGCCTGCCGCCCTATGCGGCCGGCCTTGCCGCTGCCATCGCCGGCTTCGCGTTGCGGGCTGCGGCAATCGTGTGGAAGCTGGGTCTACCCGCGTATCGCGGCGGCATGTGAGGGCCGACGGGTTGGTTCAGGCGCGTACCAGTCCCACCTCGCTGAAGGGCCGCGGCTCCACCGGCGGGGCGGCGGGTGCGTTGAGCTCGCATTGCCAGATACCCACGTCGATCCACTGCCCCTGCTTGTAGCCGACTTCGCGGAACACGCCGGCACGGCGGAATCCCACTGCCTCGTGCAGGCTGATCGAGCGATCGTTCGGCAGCGCGATCATGCCGATGGCATGCACGAAGCGCTGGGCGCGCAACGTATCGATCAGCGCTTCGTAGAGCAGCCGGCCTGCCCCGCGGCGCTGCGCCGTCTCCGCCATGTAGACGGAGGTTTCGCAGACATAGCGATAAGCGGGCCGCTCGCGAAAGCGGGTGGCATAGGCATAGCCGATCACCGCGTCGCCGAAATCCTCGCTCTGGGTGGCAACCAGCCAGGGATACAGCCCGTCGCTCGATGCCATTCGCGTTGCCATCGTCGCCGCGTCGGGCGCCTCGGTTTCGAAGGAGACGGTTCCGTGCAGCACATGCGGCGCATAGATCGCCGCAATCGCCCCCGCATCCTCGGCCGTCGCCGGGCGAATGCGGATCACTTGGCCGTTCCTAACGCCAGCTGGAGCAGGGCGAGGTCGGCCGGCTGCGCGCTCGGCACGCCCAGCGCCATGCACTCCAGGCAACGCGCCTGCACCGAACCGCTCTGGGTCAGGCGCTTGGCATCGCCCAGTGCCTGCGCCAGCAGCATCCGCCGTTGCTCGGCGATGCGGGCATAGGCATCGCTGCCCCCCGGCGCTTCGGCCCAGTCGTCGTCGTCCTCGTCGTCATTGCCCAGCGATCCCAGCCCCGCCGCCAGCGCGGCGGCGAAGGCGTTGGGCTTCTTGGCGAGATAGACCGGCCGCACCTTGGCGGGATCCAGCCCGGCGCGCTTGGCCGCCTCGGCGATCGCGTCGTCCAGCCCGCCGAAGCGATCGACAAGGCCGATCTGGCGGGCGATGCCGCCGATCCACACGCGGCCCTGGCCGATTTCATCCACCCGCTGCGGCGTCAGCTTGCGGGCATTCGCCACCAGGCCGACAAAGCGGCCATAGCCTGCCTCGATCGCCGATTGCAGGATCGTGTCGACCGTGGCGTTGGTGCCGCCATAGATGCTCGGCTGGCCGGTCAGCGGCGTGCTTTGCACCCCGTCTGTCGTTACGCCGATCTTGGCCAGCGTGTTCTCGAAGGTCGGAATGATGCCGAAGATGCCGATCGATCCGGTGATCGTGTTAGGCTCGGCGAAGATCACGTCGCCGGCGGTCGACACCCAATAGCCGCCGCTGGCGGCGAGGCCGCCCATGGACACGACGATCGGCAGCTTCTGCGCCTTGGCCTGCAGAATGGCCTGGCGCATCTGTTCGGATGCCAGTGCCGATCCGCCCGGCGAATCGACGCGGACGACCAGCGCCTTGAGCTTGCCGTCCTTCAGCCCGTCCAGCACCAGCTTGGCGATCGTGTCGCCGCCCGCGCTTCCCGCGCCACCCTTGCCGTCGACGATCTCGCCCGCGACGGTGATCACCCCGATCGGATCGCCGCTGGTCGGCAGCGGGTTCGCCTGCAGCCAGTTGGCCAGCTTGATCGCGTTGAAATTGCCCGATCGCGCCCCGCTTGGCGCGCCGACCAGTTGCGCGACGTGCCGGCCGAAGGCGATGCGATCCCCCAGTTGGTCGACCAGCCCATAGGCACGGTTGGCCGCGGCGATATCGCCCTTGGCGGCGGTGATCGCGACATCGGGCTTCATCAGGAAGTCGGCGATTCGCGCTTTGGGTCGCGCCTTCTGAATGCCGTCCCGCCACTGGTCCAGCAGGCCGCCATAGAGCGCGGTGTTCGCCTCGCGCGCCTCGGGCGACATGTCGGCGCGGATATAGGGCTCCACCGCCGACTTGAACTTGCCGACCTTATAGACATGCACGTTGATGCCCAGCTTGTCCGTCAGGCCCTTGTAATAGAGCTGCTGGCCGCCGGGACCCATGAAGATCGATCCGCCCATCGGGTGGACCCAGATCTCGCTCGCATGCGCCGCGATCTGGTAGCCGCTGTCGGTATAGGCGGTAGCATAGGCCAGCACCGGCTTGCCGGCGGCGCGAACTCGGCCGACCGCGGCCGCGACTTCGCTCACCGTCGCGGGATAGCCGCCCATGAAGCTGTCGAGATCGAGCACTACTGCCTTTACGCGGGCGTCGCGCCGGCCCGCGTCCAGCGCGCGGATCACGTCGCGCGCGCTCACCTGGCCGGCGGCGCGCGAACCGGTGACTGCGGCGAAGGGATCGGCGTCGCTAGGCTGCTCGACCAACACGCCGTCGAACGACACGACCAAGGCGCCGTCGCGAATCGTCGCCGGCGTCGGACGGTGGGAAAGCGCTGCGAACAGCACGGAGAAGAACAGGAGCAGCAGAATAAGGACGAGCAGGTCCTTGATTCCGACGAGTATCTTCCAGGCGGTACGGACCAGCTTCACCGGCGGCTCCTCAAAGCGTATTGGCTTCATCTGCTACCGGATGCGCGCGGCGGAGGCAACGACCCGTATTATTCGCCCAACACGCCAAAAAAAGTTCCCTCGACACCCGTTGACGAAGCGAAACTGCCTCCACATATCTCCGCTGTTAGCACTCCGGGGGACCGAGTGCTAAACACCGAAATCCACCTGAAAGAGGATCAGGCAATGAACTTCCGTCCGTTGCACGACCGCGTGCTCGTCCGCCGCGTCGAAGCCGAGGAAAAGACCGCCGGCGGGATCATCATCCCGGACACCGCCAAGGAAAAGCCGCAGGAAGGCGAAGTCGTCGCCGTCGGCACCGGCACCAAGGCCGAAGATGGCAAGGTGACCCCGCTCGACGTAAAGTCGGGCGATCGCATCCTGTTCGGCAAGTGGTCCGGCACCGAAGTGAAGGTGAACGGCGAAGACCTGCTGATCATGAAGGAAAGCGACATCCTCGGCATCGTCGGCTGAGCACGTCGTACCTCCTCAACTTCCTAAACTTAGCGAAATTTGAAAGGGCAGTCCCATGGCAGCCAAGGACGTAAAGTTTTCGCGCGACGCTCGTGAGCGCATCCTGCGCGGCGTCGACATCCTCGCCGACGCGGTGAAGGTCACGCTGGGGCCGAAGGGCCGCAACGTCGTGATCGAGAAGAGCTTCGGCGCGCCCCGCATCACCAAGGACGGTGTGTCGGTCGCGAAGGAAATCGAGCTCAAGGACAAGTTCGAGAACATGGGCGCGCAGATGGTGCGCGAAGTGGCCTCGAAGACCAACGACATCGCCGGCGACGGCACGACCACCGCAACCGTTCTGGCGCAGGCGATCGTCCGCGAGGGCATGAAGTCGGTGGCCGCCGGCATGAACCCGATGGACCTGAAGCGTGGTATCGACCTCGCCGTCACCAAGGTCGTCGAGGACGTCAAGGCGCGCTCCAAGCCCGTCTCGGGCAGCCAGGAAGTCGCCCAGGTCGGCATCATTTCGGCGAACGGCGACCGTGAAGTCGGCGAGAAGATCGCCGAGGCGATGGAAAAGGTCGGCAAGGAAGGCGTGATCACCGTCGAAGAGGCGAAGGGTCTCGAATTCGAGCTCGACGTCGTCGAAGGCATGCAGTTCGACCGCGGCTATCTCTCGCCCTACTTCATCACCAACCCGGAGAAGATGGCGGTCGAGCTCGCGGATCCGTACATCCTGATCCACGAGAAGAAGCTGTCGAACCTGCAGTCGATGCTGCCGATCCTCGAAGCGGTCGTGCAGTCGGGTCGTCCGCTGCTGATCATCGCCGAGGACATCGAAGGCGAAGCGCTGGCGACCCTGGTCGTCAACAAGCTGCGCGGCGGCCTGAAGGTCGCAGCGGTCAAGGCACCGGGCTTCGGTGATCGTCGCAAGGCGATGCTGGAAGACATCGCCGTCCTCACCAAGGGTGAAGTGATCAGCGAAGACCTCGGCATCAAGCTCGAGACCGTCACGCTCGGCATGCTCGGCACCGCCAAGCGCGTCACCATCGACAAGGACAACACCACCATCGTCGATGGCGCCGGTGAAGCCGAGTCGATCAAGGCCCGCACCGAGCAGATCCGCCAGCAGATCGAAGTCACCACCAGCGATTACGACCGCGAGAAGCTCCAGGAGCGTCTCGCCAAGCTCGCCGGCGGCGTGGCCGTGATCAAGGTCGGCGGTGCGACCGAAGTCGAGGTGAAGGAGCGCAAGGACCGCGTCGACGACGCGCTGCACGCAACCCGCGCAGCCGTTGAAGAAGGCATCGTCCCCGGCGGCGGCACGGCCCTTCTCTATGCCACCAAGGCGCTCGAAGGCCTGACCGGTGCGAACGAGGACCAGACCCGCGGCATCGACATCGTCCGCAAGTCGCTGACCGCGCTGGTTCGCCAGATCGCCAGCAACGCCGGCCAGGACGGCGCCGTTGTCTCGGGCAAGCTGCTCGACCAGACCGACACCTCGTTCGGCTTCAACGCCGCGACCGACACCTACGAGAACCTCGTGGCTGCCGGCGTGATCGACCCGACCAAGGTGGTGCGCACCGCACTGCAGAACGCGGCTTCGGTCGCCGGCCTGCTGATCACCACCGAAGCCACCATTGCCGAGCTGCCGGAAGACAAGGCCGCAGCACCGGCGATGCCGGGCGGCATGGGCGGCATGGGCGGCATGGACTTCTAAGTTCGCGCTCGACGCAAAAAGAGGGGCCGGCGGAGCGATCCGCCGGCCCTTTTCTTTTGGCGCCACCCTCACTCTTCCGGCGCTTCGCGCCCCCCTCCCTCTCCCAATGGGAGAGGGAAGGGGACCGCCGCCGCAGGCGGTCGGAAGGGTGAGGGCGCGCGCAAGAGGCCCCTACCGCTCCTTCACCCCGGCCATCCAGCCTCGTACCGTATCGGCCGCCTCGCTGACCGCGTGGCTGCCCCGTCCGAACAGCCCGGCCAGCTCCTCTTCCACCCGGTGCAGCGTATCGCCGCCCTTTTCGGGCAGCGGCGGCAGGATGTGCGCGAAGTAAGTCTTGCCAAGCAGCCGGTGGAGCAGCCGCTCGCCGGGGAAGGGCGCGCCATTGTTGAGCGCCCGCGCGCCCCGCAGCAGGTTGCGGATGTCGTACTGCGTCGGGCTGATGTCGGGCACCTGCTTCAGCACGTTCAACAGCGCGTACACCCCGATCCGCGCCGTGCGGATCGAACTCTCCATCGTGAAGACGATGTCGTTCGCCGTCTCGACGAACTGGCCGACCAGCGCGAGGTTGGTGCAGCCTTGCGGCACCACCGCCGGCCGGTCGCCGGCCGCACGCGGCATGAATTCGGCGGTGATGTACGGCATCAGCGCAAGCCGTATCTTGGTCGCCTGCGTCACCGCCGCAACCTGATCCTCGGCAATGCCAAGATGGTGGCACAGCTCTTCGAGGATCTCGCGCCCGGTGCAATCGGGCATCGCTTTGGCGACCTTGTCGCCGGCCACGTCCATCCGCAGCGCATAGGCCCAGAGCACCAGCACGTCCTCGGGCTGGTCGGGGAAGTGCGGCTGGCGATTGCAGGTGACGCTGAGCAGCCACTTGGAGTCGGTGAAGGTGATGATCCCGCCGGTGACGGTGCGTCCCGAGTACGGATCGTTGACCGCCAGTGCCTTCAGCCGGTCGACCAGCGGCGAGGGCCTGCAGGTGAGCGTCGCCGATTCCCACATCGAGCGGGCAACATCGCCACAGAACTTGTTCGGCCTGCCGAACACCGGCGATTGCGCGGCGAGGTTGCGCCACAGCGTCCAATCGCTCTCGGCACCCGGATCATACGCTCCGCGTTCGAGCACCGGCGCCCGGTCCATGTCGCCATAGGCGGTGCCCTCGGTCATCGAGCCGGGCAGCACGAAGACGAGATCCTGTGCTGCCACCGGCAGCACTGTCGCGGTGCCCGCCACCACGGCCCGGATCCCGGTGACGGTACGCTGCTCGCCCGCCACGGCGAAGTCGAGGTCCGTGGCGCGCGTGTCGAACTGAAAGCATACGCCCTGCTCGCGCAGCATCTTGGTCAGCGGGCGGACGAAGGTGTCGAACTGGTCGTATTTCGGGAACACCACCACCGACATGTCGGCAAAACCGTCCACCGAATCGAGGAAGCGGTGGAGGTACAGCTTCATCTCCAGCAGGCTGTGCCAGGGCTGGAAGGCGAACATGGTGCGAAACAGCGCCCAGAAGTTGGTCTCGAAGAAGCCCCTGTTGAAATAGTCCTGAATCGTGGTGTCGTTCACCTCGTCCTTGCGCTTGAGCAGCAGCCGGACGATCTCCCACTGGTCCTTGCGCGACAGGCCGAAGGTGCGGAAATCCTGCACCACGCCTTGCTGGTGCATCAGTCGCGCCTTGGAATAATTGGGGTCGCGATCGTTCACCCAACGATATTCGTCGAGCACGCTATAGCCGGCGGGCAGCTCCAGCGCCGGCACGTCCTGGAACAGGTCCCACAGATTGTCGTAGTTCCAGTTCATCTCGCGGCCGCCGCGGATCAGATAGCCGCGCTCCGCATCGCCCGCGCCGTCGAGCGAGCCGCCCTCGATCTGCGCGGCATCGAGGATGGTGATGTTGGCGGGCGGCATATGGCCGTCGCGGATCAGGTAGAAGGCGGCGGCTAGTCCCGCGATCCCGCTGCCGACGATCCACGCCTTGCGGGCCTCCACCCTCGGCGTCGGCAGCGGCCGGTTGCGGGCATAGGGGCTCCAGAAGTCGGGCGGCGGCAGCGTGTTCTGGGGCTGCTGGCTCCAATAGCCGGCAGTGGTGTCCGGCGCATGCACGAAGCCTTCGGGTGCGGCATTTGCCGGCGCGCCGAGCCAGTCGGCGGTGGAACGGGACATGATGCGGTCCTCCTGAATCCAGCGGATGGTTGGCCGCCGGATTCAGGCAGATCAGCGCGAACGCGAATTCGTAATGTTGGCAGCTCGCAGGATCAGTCCTTGCGGTCCTCTTTCTTGTCGTCCTTGTCGACAGGCAGCGTCGGCACGGCGGCGCGGGCAGTGGCGGTGGGTGCCGCCGGCGGCCTGCAGCCCTTTGAGACGCCGAGGCCCTTGAGGTAGGCGCGGCGAATCGTTCCGCCATAGATCGCCGCGGTCACCCGCTTCTCCTGCTTGTCCGCGCCGGTAATCATCCGCACCAGCCCAAATCCGGGGATCAGCGTGCCCACGATCGCACGGCTGCCCGCCGCAGCGATCGCGCCGCCATTGCCCCCTTTGGCTTCCGGTGCGTCGGCGTCGCTGCCCAGCACGGCGTTCAGCTGCGTGATGCCGTTGCGGATCTGCGCGCAGCTCTTGGTCCCTTGCGATGCGTAAGGGGCAGAGGCGGCGAGCAGCAGCACGTCCGGGATTTTCTTCTCGTTGATCCGCAGGTCGCGCAGCGGCGCCTGCGCCCCGTCCCCCACGCTCTGTTTCTGCTGCGCCAGCACCGGCGTTGCAATCAGCATCGCGGCCAGCCCGGCCGCCCAAAGGGTCCGCATGTCGTATCTCCCAGAATCCTGCAAAGCTGCGCAGCAAAGGCACGGGCCCGCAACATTGTTCCCTCGCAACAATGTCCGGAATTGACTTTCGTGCGCCTGCCGCTAGGGCCGTCGACGGGCCACGCGGTCCCAACGCCGCGCGTGCTCTCTGCAAGGAGAGACTACATGACTGATTTAATTGCCGCCGACGCCACGCTTGCGTCTGCGAAGCCCGCCACCAAACCGGCGCGTCCCTATTTTTCCTCTGGTCCCTGTGCCAAGCCCCCAGGCTGGTCGCCCCAGAAGCTCGCCGTCGAGTCGCTCGGCCGCTCGCACCGCTCGAAGCTGGGCAAGACCCGCCTCCAATATTGCATCGACCTGATGCGCGAGTTGCTCCGCCTGCCGGACACGCACCGCATCGGCATCGTACCCGGATCGGATACCGGCGCCTTCGAAATGGCGATGTGGACGATGCTGGGCGCCCGCCCCGTCACCACGCTCGCCTGGGAAAGCTTCGGTGAAGGTTGGGTCACCGATGCGGTCAAGCAGCTCAAGCTCGACCCCACCGTGTTGCGCGCCGACTACGGGCAGCTGCCCGATCTGAGCGCGGTCGATTGGTCGAACGACGTGCTGTTCACCTGGAACGGTACCACCTCGGGCGTGCGCGTGCCGAATGGCGACTGGATCGCCGCCGATCGCGAGGGGCTGAGCTTCGCCGACGCGACCTCGGCGGTGTTCGCCTACGACCTGCCCTGGGACAAGATCGACGTTGCCACCTTCTCCTGGCAGAAGGTGCTGGGCGGCGAGGGCGCGCACGGTGTGCTGATCCTCGGCCCGCGCGCGGTCGAGCGCCTCGAAACCTACACCCCCGCCTGGCCGCTACCGAAGGTGTTCCGCCTCGTCTCCAAGGGCAAGCTCGCCGAGGGCGTGTTCAAGGGCGAGACGATCAACACGCCGTCGATGCTGGCGGTGGAAGACGCGATCTTCGCGCTCGAATGGGGCAAGGGCCTGGGCGGCGCCGACGGGCTGATCGCCCGCTCGGACGCCAATGCCGCGGCGCTCGACACGATCGTCGCCGAGCGCGACTGGCTCGGCCATCTCGCCGAGGATCCGGCGATCCGCTCGCGCACCAGCGTGTGCCTGACCGTCGAGGGTGCCGATGCCGACTTCATCAAGAAGTTCGCCGGCCTGCTTGAGAAGGAAGGCGCGGCCTATGACGTGGCCGGCTATCGCGATGCGCCGGCAGGCCTGCGCATCTGGTGCGGCGCCACCGTCGACACCGCCGATATCGAGGCGCTCGGCCCCTGGCTCGACTGGGCCTACGCCACCGCCAAGGCGGGCTGATTGCGGTGCTCCTGCGAAAGCAGGAGCCCAGGGTTACACGCTATTTTCTTGCAAGTTCCGGGCGCCTGCTGTCGCAGGCGCACCGCTGTGCACAGGAGCATTCCATGCCCAAGGTACTGATTTCCGACAAGATGGACCCCAAGGCCGCGCAGATCTTCCGCGAACGCGGCGTCGAGGTCGACGAGATCACCGGCAAGACCCCGGACGAATTGAAGGCGATCATCGGCGAATATGACGGCCTCGCCATCCGCAGCTCGACCAAGGTCACCAAGGACATTCTCGCGCACGCGCCCAACCTCAAGGTGATCGGCCGCGCCGGCATCGGCGTCGATAATGTCGATATCCCCGCCGCATCCGCCCAGGGCGTGGTGGTGATGAACACCCCGTTCGGCAACTCGATCACCACCGCCGAGCACGCAATTGCGCTGATGTTCGCGCTAGCCCGCCAGCTCCCCGAGGCCGATGCCTCGACCCAGGCCGGCAAGTGGGAGAAGAACCGCTTCATGGGCGTCGAGCTCACCGGCAAGACGCTGGGCCTGATCGGCGCGGGCAATATCGGCTCGATCGTCGCCGACCGCGCCATCGGCCTGCGCATGCGCGTAATTGCCTATGATCCGTTCCTCACGCCCGAGCGCGCGCTGGAAATGGGCGTCGAGAAGATGACGCTCGACGATCTGCTGCTGCGCGCCGATTTCATCACGCTGCACACGCCGCTGACCGACCAGACCCGCAACATCCTCAGCCGCGAGAATCTCGCCAAGACCAAGAAGGGCGTGCGGATCATCAATTGCGCGCGCGGCGGTCTGATCGACGAGGTCGCGCTGAAGGAAGGCCTGGAGAGCGGTCATATCGCCGGCGCCGCACTCGACGTGTTTGCGGTGGAGCCTGCCAAGGAGCATCCGCTGTTCGGCACACCGAACTTCGTCGCCACCCCGCACCTCGGCGCGTCGACCACCGAAGCGCAGGTCAACGTCGCGATCCAGGTCGCCGAGCAGTTGGCCGACTATCTCGTCACCGGCGGCGTGACCAACGCGCTCAACGTGCCGAGCCTTTCGGCCGAGGAAGCGCCGCGGCTGAAGCCGTACATGGCGCTTGCCGAAAAGCTGGGCGGCCTGGTCGGCCAGCTGGCGCATGGCGAGCTTTCCAGCATCGCCATCGAAGTCGAAGGTGCGGCGGCCGAGCTCAACCAGAAGCCGATCACCAGCGCGGTGCTGGCCGGGCTGATGCGCGTTCATTCGGACACGGTGAACATGGTCAACGCGCCGTTCCTCGCCAAGGAGCGTGGTCTCGACGTGCGCGAAGTGCGCCATGATCGCGAGGGCGACTATCACACGCTGGTCCGCGTGACCGTCGGCACCCAGTCGGGCGATCGTTCGGTGGCGGGCACGCTGTTCGGCAACGCCGCGCCGCGCCTGGTGGAGCTGTTCGGCATCAAGGTCGAGGCCGACCTCGCCGGGCACATGCTCTACATCGTCAACGAAGACGCGCCGGGCTTCATCGGCCGTCTCGGCACCACGCTGGGCGAGGCGGGCGTCAACATCGGCACCTTCCACCTCGGCCGCCGCTCGGCCGGTGGCGAGGCCGTGCTGCTGCTCTCGGTGGACGAAGCGGTGGACGATGCGCTGCTCGGAAAAGTTCGCGCACTCCCCGGCGTAAAGACCGCCATGGCGCTCGGCTTCTGAAGCCATTAGGGGAGGCGGCCATGACTGGTCTTCTCCCCGAAGGGTTTCACGATCGACTGCCGCCTGCCGCCGATGCGGCGGCCCGCCTCGAGACGCGCGTGCTGGGGCTCGCGCGGCTCTATGGCTATGAACAGGTGGATCCGCCGCTCGCCGAGTTTGCCGACGAGCTGGCGACGCGGCTCAAGACTGGCGCGGTGCACAATGCCGTGCGCTTCGTCGATCCGGTGTCGCAGCGCAGCCTCGCCATTCGCCCCGATCTGACCGCGCAGGTCGGCCGGATCGCCGCGACCCGCATGGGGCATCATCCGCGCCCGGTGCGGCTGTGCTATGCGGGGCAGGTGCTCAAGCTCAAGGCGCCCGCGCTCGATCCGCGCCGGGCGATGCGCCAGATCGGCTGCGAGCTGATCGGGCGCGACAGCGTGGGCGCCGCGATGGAGATCGTCCGCGTCGCGATCGAGGCGCTGCAATCGGCCGGCGTCGAGGGGCTGGCGATCGACTTCACGCTGCCCGATCTGGTCGATACGCTCGCCGGCGGAACCCTGCCTTCTGACAAGCTCACCGCACTGCGCGAACGGCTCGATGCCAAGGATGCCGGCGGCGTCGCAGCGATCGATCCGAAGTACCTGCCGCTGATCGAGGCGGCCGGCCCCTTCGAAAGCGCAATGGGCAAACTGCGTGCGACCGATGCCGGCTCCGCCCTTGCCAGCCGTATCGACGGCCTTGCCACCATCGCCGCCAGCATCCCGGCGGGTGTCGCGCTGACGCTCGATCCCACCGAGCGCCACGGCTTCGAATATCAGACCTGGCTCGGCTTCTCGATCTTCGCGCGCAGCGTACGAGGCGAAATCGGGCGCGGCGGCACCTACACGGTGGTGCACGAAGGCGGCCGCGAAGAGCCGGCCGTCGGTTTTTCGCTCTATGCCGATCCGATCCTCGACGCCGGCATGGGCGGGGACTCGCGACGCCGCCTGTTCCTGCCCTTCGGCACGGACGTCGCCGCCGGCGCGTTGCTGCGTGCGCAGGGCTGGGTCACAGTCGCGGCGCTGGAGGCGGAAGATACTCCAGAAGCGCAACTCTGCACCCATGTGCTGAAGGGCGGCGCGCCGACGGTCCTGTAGCGGTTGGCGCCCGCAGGAAGCGTCAATCCGCGAGCAGGACCCTCAGCTTCTCCGATCCGATTGCCGCGAAAGCCGCCGCGACGGCGTCGCGATAGCGCGGATCTTCGGCAACGCGGGCGGGAAATACTTGCCGCAGCGCCAGCACCGCGTCCACCGGCGCATCCGCCGTCGCCGCCGCGGCGAGCGTGTCCGCGAGCGGATCGGTGATCGTCTCGCCTGCCCGTCCCTTCGCGCCGAGGAATGCAATCCAAGCCGCCACCGGCACGGCCAGTCGCGTCACCGAGCGCCCTGCATCGAGCGCCGACGCTGTCGTATCGAGCAGGCGATAGGGCAGCTTCTGTGAACCGTCCCAAGCGATTTGCGACAACAGGTGCCGGATCGCCGGGTTGCGGAAGCGATTGAGCACCGCGTCAACATAACCGGGCAAGTCGAGCCCATCCACCGGCCCGAGCGACGCGGCGATGTCTGCATGCGCCAGCCGTGTGACAAAGCCGCCGAGTTCGGCATCGGACATCGCTTCGAACACCGTCTGGTGACCCAGCATCAGGCCGATATAGGCCAGGCTGGAATGACTGCCGTTTAGGATGCGCAGCTTGGCCTGTTCGTAGCCGCGGACGTCGCTGGTCAGGGTCACGCCGGCGGAGGCGAGATCGGGACCGTCGGCCATGTCGAAGCGCTGCAGCACCCATTGGGTGAAGAATTCGCGCTGCACTGCCGCCTTGTCCTCAACGCCGAGCTCGGCTGCAACCTTGGCGAGGAACGCCGCGTCACTGGCCGGAGTGATCGAATCGACCATCGAATCGGGAAAGGCAACTTCCGCTGCGATCCAGTCGGCCAGGCTCGCATCCCACTCGCGCGCTAGGGCAACACAGGCCGCGCGGAGCTTGCCGCCATTGCCGGTCATATTGTCGCAGCAGAGCATCGCGAACGGCGCCACGCCCGCCGCGCGGCGATCAGCCAAGCCAGAGACGATCCAGCCGATCACGCTGGCCGGCTCCTCCGGTCGGATGCGATCGTGGACGATATCTGCATGGCCCATGTCGAGGGTGCCGTCGCCGGCCAGGCAGTATCCCTTTTCCGTAACCGTGCTGGTGGCGATCCGCACGTCGGGGCTGGCGAGAAGCGCACGCAATCGGCGGCCTTCGCCTGGGCCGATTGCATCGGAATGCGCGGCGATGACACGGGTGGCGGGCGTGCGATCGATCACCGCCAGCGCGTAGAGCCCCTCCTGTGCCTTAAGCGCGTCGGTAGTGCTGCCGCTGCGCAGCGAAACCGCCGCAATGCCCCAACGAGGATCGGTGTCGAGCACCCGGTCGACAAACGCCGCCTGATGTGCGCGGTGGAACGCACCGGGGCCGAAGTGCACAATGCCGGTGCGAGTCGCGGCCAGATCATGGCCGGGGCGGAGGATGCCGGAAGGAAGCCCGGCAAGCGCGGCGCGTGAAAGCATGGTCATATGGTCAGGCCAATCAGACCCGACGCGCAAAGTCAATCGCGGGCAGCGGCCCGGAAGCCCCGTGACAGCAGCGGCGCCTCGGCATTCGGGCGCTTTTCCCGCGCGGGCCGCGGCAGGAAGAAGCGCACCTGGCGGTTTGGGAAATCAATCTCCACGCGACGAAAGCTGCGCATCGCGTCCATCCCAAGCATGATCGCGGGCCGCTTGGTCAGGCCGAACCGCTTAAACGGCTCGGCATCGGCAAATGCTACCGGCAGCGCATCGAACGCAACATTGCTGACGCGCATCGATGGCACATGACCATATTGTGCCTCGGTCTTGCCGCCATCGACGCTGGTGAGCTCGATCGTCTGCAACGCGCCGACATTCTTGCCTACCTTCTTGCGCAGCGCTGTATTGCCCATCGTCACTTGCGACCCGGTATCGAGCACCACCCGCACCCGAGTGTTGGCATAATAGGCATCGGTGACGATCAGCTGGCCGAACTGGTCCTTGGCGGTCACCACGATCTCGTCCGCGGCATGCCGGGCATTGCGCTTGCGCTTGACGCTGGGCCGCACCTCCATCGTGCCGGTGTCGAAATCGATCGTCACTTGGTGGTCGCGCAGCGTGTCGATGCCCAGCAGCCCCGCAGCCCCCAGGTGCTGCGCGTAAAAGGCAGGCGCGACGATCGCATGGCTGGTGCCGATCGATTCGATCTGCAGGTCGGGAACGATCACCGTCTCGACGGTGCTGCGCCCGGTCATCGAGGTGACAAGCACCGTCCCGCCCGGCGCAAGCCTCAACAGGCTTGCCAGTTCTCGCGAGACGACGGTACGCTCCGCGCCGGTATCGATGATGAAATTATATGGTCCGGTGCGGCCCACCGCTACCGGAACGGTGAGGCGCGAACTCGTCTCCCCAAGCGCCAGCTGGATGGCATCCGGCTGCCCGGCCGCAGGAGCAGTCTCCGGATCGGTCGGCACCGGCCGCGGATCGCCGGCTATCGCACCAAGATGCAGAGCTGCCAGCAGCAGCACGGGCGAGACTCCGAACATCACGCTATTCTACGCCTGCGCATGTTGCGCAGCAATCCCGCAAAAGAACGGGGTTAGTCCAGCCGCATCGCTTCGGCAGCGATGGCTTCGGCTTCTTCTAGCAACGCATCTTCGGTCGTGCCCTGAGCAACCGATTCGCGCCCGATCATGATCAATACCGGTACGGCCATCGGGCTTACCCGCTCCAAATCGATGTGCAGCATCCGCGCGCCCGCTTCGTCTAAGAGCCGGGCCAGCCTGCCAACATCGGTCATCCGCGCCCGCGCGTCTTCCCAGGCAGCGCGCAGCAGGAGATGGTCGGGCTCATATTTGCGCAGCACGTCATAGATCAGGTCGGTCGAGAAGGTGACTTGTCGCCCAGTCTTCTTCCGGCCCGGATGCTGCCGCTCGACAAGGCCCCCGATGATCGCCACTTCGCGAAACGCGCGCTTGAGCAGCGCCGAACCCTGCACCCAGTCGACGAACTCATGCTCCAGGATGTCGGGCGAGAAGAGCGGACGCGGATCGACGATCTTCTCCAGCCCATAAACGGCCAGAGCATAATCATTAGCGACGAAGCCGAGCGGCTTCAGCCCCAGCGCCTCCATCCGCCGCGTGACGAGCATGCCTAGAGACTGGTGCGCGTTCCACCCTTCGAAGCTGTAGATGACGAGATGGTGCCGCCCTTCGTGCGGGAAGGTCTCGACCAGCAGCTGGCCGGGGGCGGGTAGCGCCGAGCGACGGTCCTGCGTCTCCAGCCATTCGCGCACGTCCGCAGGAAAGCGCGACCATTGCTCGGAATCGTACAGAAACTGCCGCACGCGATCGGCAAGGTTCGCGGTGATCGCCAGCCGGGCGCCCATATAGCTAGGCACGCGCGCCTGCTTCGCCGTTGCCCGCACGATCAGGTCGGTTGCCTCGACGCGTTCTACCTCCAGCGCCAGCCCGGCGAAGAAGAAGGTGTCGCCCGGCGAAAGCGAAGCGGCGAACCCTTCCTCCACCTTGCCCAGGCGCCGCCCATTCTTGAAGCGCACCTCCAGCATCGGCGATTCAACAATAATCCCGGCGTTCAGCCGATGCTGCGCGATGAACGTGGGCTGGGTTACTCGCCACAGGCCATCGCGCCCCTGGGTCAGGCGCTTGAACTTGTCATAGGCGCGCAGCGAATAGCCGCCATCGGCAATGAAGTGCAGCACCCGCTCGAAAGCCTCCTCGCTCAGCGCGGAATAAGGCAATGCTGCGCGCACCTCCTGCAGCATATCGACGGCAGAAAAGGGCGCCGCACAGGCGCAACCCATCACATGCTGGGCCAACACGTCGAGCGTGCCGGGGCGGAAATGATCCGGATCCAGCTCGCCATGCTCCACTGCGTCAAGCGCCGCCCGCGCTTCGAGATATTCGAACCGGTTGCCCGGAATCAGCACCGCCTCGCTCGCCTCGTCGAGCCGGTGATTGGCGCGGCCGATCCGCTGGAGCAGGCGCGAGGCGCCTTTCGGAGCGCCCATCTGGATCACGCAATCGACATCGCCCCAGTCGACGCCAAGATCGAGGCTGGCGGTAGCGACCAAGGCCCGCAACCGCCCGTCTGCCATCGCCTGTTCGGCTCGTTCCCGCGCCTCCAGGCTCAGGCTGCCATGATGGACGCCGATCGGCAGCTTGAGATCGTTGACCTTCCACAGTTGCTGGAACACCAGCTCGGCAAGCCCGCGCGTGTTGCAGAACACAATGGTGGTGCGATGCGTCTCGATCTCTGCCATCACCTGCGGAATCGCATAAATACCCGAATGCCCGGCCCAGGGCACGCGCCCTTCGGGCAGCAGGATGGCGATGTCCGGATCGGCACCCTTCTCACCTTCCACCAACCTCACGGTGTCGATATCGCCATAGGGTGCCAGCCACGCGCGATAGCCGTCCGGATCGGCCACCGTCGCCGACAAACCGACGCGACGATAGCCCGGCGCCAGCCGTTCCATCCGCGCCAGCGCCAGCGCCAGCAGGTCGCCGCGCTTGCCGGTGGCGAAGGCGTGGATCTCGTCGATCACTACCGTCCGCAGCCCGGCGAACATCGTCAGGCTGTCTTCATAGGAAAGCAGGAGACTGAGCGATTCGGGCGTGGTGAGCAGGATCTGCGGCGGCCGCGCACGCTGGCGAACCTTGCGCTCGTGCGGCGTATCGCCGGTGCGCGTCTCCACTCGGATCGGCAAGGTCATTTCGTCGATGGGCGTCAGCAGGTTGCGCTGCACGTCGACCGCAAGTGCCTTAAGCGGCGAGATGTAGAGCGTGTGTAGCCCCTCCGCCGGCGCTTCGATCAGCCCGGCCAGGCTGGGCAGGAAGCCGGATAGCGTCTTGCCCGCCCCGGTCGGCGCGACGAGCAACGCATGCTGCCCCGCCCGCCCCGCGTCGAGCATCGCGCGCTGGTGCCGACGCAGCGTCCAGCCGCGAGCGGCAAACCACCGGTCAAGCGGCGCAGGAAGAACGTCGACGGGCACCGCCGCAATGTAGGCACGGTCGGCGCCGGTGGGGAGGCTCTGTTTACGGAAAGGCCGAACTAGCCGTTCTTGCGATCCGCCGCGTCATGCTCTTCGTAATTGCGCCGCGCCGCTTCCTCGGTCTGCGCGCGGTCGCGCCGCGAGGTCTTGTTGCGCAACATCGCCCAGATCAGGGCCGCTGCCAGGATGATGGGTCCGATGACCACCATCACGCCCTGCATGCTCGATAGGTCCATGGCCCGTCTCCTCTCGGCCCCGCCGCCTGCACTCAACGAAGCCCGCCCCTCTTTCGATCCGCGCCCTCGTCCCCATATCGCAGGCATGGCGCTCGGCAGCTGGCTCACTCCCGATCCCGCAGGGATTTATCTTCCCGCAGCGGATGCTTGGATCGATCCCAGCCGTCCCGTCGAACGCGCGATCATCACCCATGGCCATGCCGATCACGCGCGCGGTGGGCATTCCGAGGTTTGGGCAACGCCCGATACGCTGGCGATCATGGCTGCGCGCTACGGCCCTCAGAACGGGCGGGCGGTCGACTATGGCGAGAGCATTCGGCTAGGGCCGATCGATGTGGGCTTCGTTCCCGCCGGCCATGTGCTGGGATCGGCGCAACTGGTGCTCGATCATGCAGGCGAACGAATCGTCGTCTCGGGAGATTACAAGCGCCGTCCCGATCCCACCTGCATACCCTTCCAGCCCGTGCCGTGCGACGTGTTCATCACCGAAGCGACGTTTGGCCTGCCCGTATTCCGCCATCCCGAAACTCGCGACGAAATCGACAAGCTGCTGGCCGCCCTGCGCGCCGAGCCCGAACGCTGCGTTCTGGTCGGCGCCTATGCGCTGGGCAAGGCGCAACGGGTGATCGCCGAACTGCGGGCGATGGGTTTCGACGATCCTATCTATCTGCACGGCGCGTTGCAGTCGCTGTGCGATCTCTATGCCGAACGTGGCGTGACCTTGGGCGAACTGCGACCGGCGACCGGCGCGGCGAAGAAGGCGCTGCAGGGCCGCATCATTCTCTGCCCGCCGAGCGCGCTCAACGATCGCTGGTCGCGGCGCCTGCCCGATCCGATCACTGCCATGGCAAGCGGCTGGATGCGGGTGCGCCAGCGCGCCCGGCAGCGCAACGTGGAACTGCCGCTGATCCTATCCGACCACGCAGATTGGGACGAGCTGACCCGCACGATCGAGGAGCTGGCCCCGCGTGAAGTATGGGTGACACATGGCCGCGAAGATGCGCTGGTACACTGGTGCCGCCTCCGCCAGATTCGCGCCCGCGCGCTCGACCTGGCGGGATTCGAAGACGAAGACGACTGAAGGAGACTAGCATGGCGAACCGCAAGACTTGGGCATGGGTGGGCGGCATCGTTGGCGGTACCGTGATCGCCGCCGCTGCCACCTACTACGCGTTCGAACGCGCCAGCGAGCAGCCGCCCTATACGTCGGTAGAAAAGGATGGCGCGTTAGAGATCCGCGACTATCCCGAGCTTGTGGTGGCGGAGACCCGAGCGATCGGCGCGCGCGAGCCGGCGCTTACCGCGGGCTTTTCCCGCCTCGCCGATTACATCTTCGCCAAGCGACGCGGCGACAATGGTGGCAGCGGCGGCGAGAAAATTTCGATGACCGCGCCGGTGCTCAGCACGCTGCAGGACGGCAGCTGGCGCACCCAGTTCGTGATGCCCTCCAAATTCACACTGGAAACGCTTCCCGCCCCCGCCGACAATGTCGCTCTCGCCAAGCGCCCGGCGCGTCGCGTGGCGGCGCTGCGCTTCTCCGGTTCGCCCGACGACGCAGCACTGGCCGAGCGCGAGGCGGAGCTGCGCCGCTGGCTGGCGGCACGGGGCATGAACGGCGGCGCGGTGGAATATGCCTTTTACAACTCGCCCTTCATCCCCGGCCCCCTGCGCCGCAACGAAGTGCTGATTGCGCTGTAACGAATCGCCCACGCTGCCATGCTGCGCTCCTTCCGCTTGCGGGTGGAGGACGCGTTTGGCCGGCTGGCGTTACCCAATCGGTCGTAGAAGTGCCGCTATCTGCCTATATTCCAACCCCATGAAGATTCGCCCACTACTCGCCGCCGCTGCAGCCCTCGGTTCCTTCGTCGCTGCGCCCGCCGCGCAGGCACAGGCACAGCCTCAGCCGCGCGATCCGTTCGGCGCATGCCTGCGCGATCATAGCAGCCGCGCCGATCGCGACGTGCTGATCCGCTGGGTATTCACTGCCGTCGCGCAAAGCTCGGCGGTGCGCGACATGGTGAAGCTGGACGAAGGGCGCCGCGTACAAGCCAGCCAGCAGGCAGGGCAGCTGATCACCCGCCTCGTCACCCGCGACTGCCGCGCCGAAGCGATGGACCGGATGAAGCGCGACCCTGGCGCGCTTCAGAACAGCTTCATGGCCCTGGGCCGCGTCGCGCTGACCGATCTGGCTCAGGATCCCAATGTCGTCGGTACCCTGGCCGGGGTGCTGCAATATGCCGACATGGGCAGCATCACGCTGATGCTGATGGAAGGCGGCCTGCGACCGGGCGGCTGAGGCGCTCAGCGCGCGAAGTGTACCCGTGCCACCACCGGGTAATGATCGCTGGGGTACACCTCGCCCTTGTGCGTATCCAGCGTTGCGATCCGATCGACTGCGAAGCCGCGGGTCAGGATCCAGTCGATGCGGCGATCGCCCTTGCCGGTGAAGCCGTGGAAGGTAAAGTCGGGCCCTTGATGGTCTAGTCGCGCCAGCCACGCATCGGCGAGCGTCTTGGTCAGGATCGCGTGCGCCGGCTTGTCGGCGGTGGTGTTGAAGTCGCCGGTTACGATTACCGGCAGTCCGGCCGGCCCCTCAGCGATGCGATCCGAGAGCAGCTGCGCGCCGCGCGTGCGAGCGTCGTCATCCTCGTCGCGATAGGGAAAATGGGTGTTGTAGAAGCGGAAGCGGCGGCCGTCGCGTGTCTCGAACGTCGCCCAGGTTACCATGCGCGGCAGCGGGTGGCCCCAGCTGATGCTGCCCGCCACCTCGGGCGTGTCCGAAAGCCAGAACTGGCCCTGCTCGACGATCTTCAGCCGGTCGTGCCGGTAGAAGACGCCCATATGCTCGTCCTTGTGGCCGCCATAGCGATCGGTGCCGAACCAGCGATATTGGGGCAGCGCCCGCACCACATCGTCGCCTTGGCGCTGGAACAGCTCCTGCGTGCCGATCAGATCGGGCGCGGCGGCGCGGATCGTCGCGATGGTGAGTGCGCGGCGCTTTTCCCACAGATTCGCACCGTCGTCCTTACCGGGATAGCGGATGTTGAGGCTCATCACCGTCAGCCCGGGTTTGCCCTGCGCCATAGCCGGCGCACACGCCAGCATCGCGGCAAGCGCCGCCACCCAACACCAAACACGCTGCATCAACCCGCTCCTTCGAGTGCCTTTTGCCGCCGGCGCTGAACCGAGCTGCCGATTCCCATCGCCTCACGGTATTTGGCTACTGTGCGGCGCGCGATGTCGAACCCGCGGGCGTTGAGCAGTTCGACCAGCGTGTCATCGGACAGGATCCTTTTGGGATCCTCCGCCGCAATCAGCGATTTGATCGCACTCTTCACTGCCTCCGCCGAAACCGCTTCGCCGCCATCGGCCGACTGGATCGCGCTAGTGAAGAAATATTTCAGTTCGAAGAGGCCGCGGGCGCAGCTGAGATACTTGTTACTGGTGACGCGGCTGACGGTCGACTCGTGCATCTCGATCGCGTCGGCCACCTGACGCAGCGTCAGCGGACGAAGATGCGCGACACCCTTGAGGAAGAACCCTTCCTGCTGCTTCACGATTTCGCTGGCGACCTTGATGATCGTGCGCTGGCGCTGATCCAGCGCCTTGACCAGCCAGTTGGCGCTGGCGAGCATGTCGGTGAGCCAGGCCTTGCTCGCCTTGTCCTGCTTGCCCCCCGAAACCTCGGCATAATAAGCGCGGTTGACGAGAAGACGCGGCAGCGTCGCCGCGTTGATCTCCACCGCCCAACCGGTCCCGCGCCGTGCGACGAAGAGGTCGGGCGTCACCGCCGGCACGGGATCGCCGCCATAGCGGCAGCCCGGCTTTGGATCGTAGCTGCGCAACTCGCGGATCATGTCGGCAAGATCCTCGTCATCGACATTACAGAGCCGCCGCAGCCGACCGAGATCGCCGCGCGCGACCAGCTCCAGATTGGCGATCAGCCGCGCCATGCACGGATCGTAGCGATCGGCTTCCTTCGCCTGCAGCGCAAGGCATTCGGCAAGGTCACGCGCGCCGACACCGGTGGGATCAAAGGTCTGGATGACCGCCAGTACCGCCTCCACCCGCGCGGTCGGCAGGCCCAGTCGCTCCGCGATTTCGCCAAGCGGCACGGTCAGATAGCCGCACTCGTCGATCTGGTCGATCAGATGCTGGGCGATGAACAGGTCCGGGCCGGCAATTGAGGCGCCTGCCTGCGCGAGCAGGTGATCGACCAGCGCGATGTCGCCGGTACCAAGATTGTCGAGATCTGGCGCTTCTTCCGATCCACCCCCGCTCGCGCCGTTCATCCCCAGGCTGCCGTCGAGACCACCGATCATGTCGGTCGCCGAATCATGGTGAAAGGCCTCGGCCGCAAGATCGACGTCGAGCGCCGCCTCTCCCGCGGCTTCGCCGCCGCCGAGAATAAGTTCGCTGGCATCGGCCGGGCCATCGCGGACCTCAACCTCGTCACCGCTCGCGGTGGACTCGCTCGATACGTCGTCGCCGCCACCCCCTGCGTCGAGCAGCGGGTTGCGCTCGACTTCCTCGGCGATGAAGGTCTCGATCTCCAGGTTCGACAGCGTCAGCAGCTTGATCGCCTGCTGCAGCTGCGGCGTCATCACCAGCGATTGCGATTGGCGCAGATCGAGGCGAGGCGCGAGGCTCATGGCGGGTTAGAGCGAGAAGCTTTCGCCGAGATAGAGGCGGCGGACGTTCTCGTCGCGGACCAGATCGTCGGGCGAGCCGGCGAACAGCACCCGCCCGTCATAGATGATGTAGCCGCGATCGACGATTTCCAGCGTCTCCCGAACGTTATGGTCGGTGATCAGCACGCCGATGCCGCGCTGCTTCAGCTGCTTCACCAGGTCGCGGATGTCAGCGATCGAGATCGGATCGATGCCAGCGAACGGCTCGTCGAGCAGGATGATCGTGGGATTGGCGGCAAGCGCGCGCGCGATCTCGGCGCGGCGGCGCTCGCCGCCCGAAAGCGCCATCGCCGGCGAGCTGCGCAGCCGCGTCAGCCCGAATTCGTCGAGCAACTGGTCCAGCCGCGCCTGACGCGCGTCGCGGTCCGGCTCGGCCAATTCGAGCACGGCGAGGATGTTCTTCTCCACGCTCAGGCCGCGAAAGATCGAGGTTTCCTGCGGCAGATAGCCAAGGCCCAGGATCGCACGGCGATACATGGGTAGGCGAGTTATGTCTTCGCCGTCCAGCATGATGCGGCCGCTGTCGGGCTTCACAAGGCCCATCACCGAATAGAAGCAAGTCGTCTTGCCCGCGCCATTCGGCCCAAGCAGGCCAACGACTTCCCCGCGCCCGACCGATACCGACACGTCGGTCAGCACCGTGCGCTTGTCATAGGATTTGGCGATGGAGACGACCGCTAGCCCGCGATCGGGCAGCGGCACCGGATCCGGTGCGGACGATTCAGGCGTGGCGGTGGCGACGTCGCTCATGACGGCTCCTGCAATGGGATCGCGTTTCACCCCGGCTATCGCGGCTGCTTGGGCGGTTCCTGCATGATAACGCGCGGAAAGGGAAGGGTTCGCACGGGGCGTGGCATCACCCCGGCTTATGGGTTGAGCTGATCGGCCGAACTGCGCTTCGGAACAGAGAAGCGGCCGGTCACGCGGCCGCCCTGGCTCTGCGTCGCCGGGGCGCCGGACGAAGCCGAGCCGCCAACTCCCGAACCGTCGATGGTCGCGCGGCCAGTATCAAGGTTGATCGACAGCCGCCCGCCGGAGACGTTGTTGCCGGCCTGACGCAGCGTCACGCCGCCGATCATCGTGATCACCCGGCGATCGACATCGTATACGGCATAGTTGGAGCGCGCTGTCTGATCCGGCCGCGTCACGGTGACGCCGCCGCCGGCATCGAGACGGGAGGCTTGGGGCGAACCGCTCAACGCGCTGCCGCTATAGGCGACGGTCACGCGCGCCGCGCGCAGCGTCATCTCCGCCTGCCGGATCACCACGTTCCCAGTCAGGATCGCCCGATTCGCGCGGTCGTCGAGCTGGATGTTACGCGCGTCGAAATCGATCGGAGCGTTGGTGTCGTGCCGGGTCTGCGCGGCGGCCGGGACCGCTGCCAGCATCAGCGGCACGGCAAGGACAAGGGCGGAACGACGGTTCATCATGGCCTCTTCGTCTGCTTCGGCACCATTCGCAAGCGGGCATTACCTTCCAGCGATATGACACGCCGGTCCAAATCGGCGGTCAGCCGGTTCGCACTGAACGTGCCGGTGGGCGTATTGCCGGTGACAGCCCCGCCGCTCGCAAGCTTGCGCGTCTTCAGGTCGACCGTCGCGTCGTTGGTGTTAAGGGTATAGCCGTCGCTGGTCTGGAAACGGATCGGTCCGTCGATCGCCACCTGGTCGCTGTTCAAATTGTACCGGCCGTGATTCGCCACCAGCGTCGCCGGGCCTTCGGGCAATTGCAGCCGCGCGCTCAGATCCTGCAGCTGCACCACTGGTTCGGCAGAGCTTTTCTGCACCGCGGATCCGGCATGGAGTTCGAATTGCCGGCCCTTGGTATCTTCACCGCGATAATCGGCAGAATCGATCCGCAGCCGCTCGGGCGACATCGCCACCTTGTTCTTGTCCAACACGAAGCTGACGTCACCGCCCATGAACAGCGGCGCGGTGACGAGGAAGGCGAACAGCGCTCCAATGCCGATCGGTAGCACCACCAGCGCGGTGCGCACGGCGCGATCATGGCTGCTCCCGGGATGGGCCCAGGAACGGCTCTGTGATCGCAACCGGTTGGCGAGTTCGGACATGGCAGCCTTTTTGGGTTGCCGATCGACGATCGGCAACCTCGACGGATCAGATATGCGCGAAGATATCGGTGTCGGGCCAGCCGGCCAGATCGAGTTCCGCACGCCAGGGGAGAAAATCGAAACAGGCCTGGGCAAGTTCCGTCCGCCCTTCGCGTTCCAGCCGGCGATCCAGTTCCACCTTCATCGCGTGCAAATACCGCACGTCGGACGCGGCATAGTCGCGCTGCGCGTCGGAGATGTCAGGGCCGCCCCAGTCGGAAGATTGCTGCTGCTTCGAAATCTCTGCGCCCACCAGCTCGCGCGCCAGATCCTTCAGACCGTGGCGATCGGTGTAGGTGCGCACCAGTCGCGACGCGGTCTTGGTGCAGTAAACCGGGCCAGCGGTCACGCCGAGATAGAAGCGAATCGCCGCAAGATCGAATCTGGCATAGTGATAGAGCTTCAGCCGCTCCGGATCGGCGAGCACCATCCGCAGATTGGGCGCCGCATAATTGGAGCGCGGCCCGAAGCGGACGAGATGCTCGTCGCCAGATCCATCCGACAGCTGAACCAGGCACAGCCGGTCGCGCGGGGTGATCAGACCCATCGTCTCGGTGTCGACCGCGATCGCCACGCCGGGGGCGAACACGTCTTCGGGCAGGTCTTCTTCGTGAAAATGTACAGCCATCGTGCCCGCGTAAACAGGTTGGTCGCGCAGCTCAATGCTTTGCAGAGCAACGCTCCGCGCGCAGAGCCGATTGCACCCGCCATCTGCTCGGTTTGCCGCACAAGCGGAGCGCTTCGGCGGCAGGCCGAGCCGCCCCCCACGCGGCTCCGCTCACGCAAAAGGCGTGTTCACTCCGTGACTTTCGAGACACTTTCCTGCCGCAATCGAGGCGCGGGCGCGAAATTCGTTCGCGCACCCTGTTTTTTTGGGTTATGAAGGCTGTCGGTGGCGCTGCGTTAGTGCCGTAAGACCTGCGTTTTTCGTCCGGCGCTCAGGTTTTGATTGGTTGGTTCAGGGCGAACCGGGAAGACGAACAGGGCATGAGTTTCGATAGAGGACGTCGCGGAGAGCGCGGTGGGCGCGGCAGGGACAAGCGCGATAGTTTCGGCGACGATAACTTCGGCGGCGGCGGCTTCGGCGGCGGTTTCGAAGATCGTGGTGGATTCGGCGGCGGTAACCGCGGCGGCTTTGGCGGCGGCGGCGGGTATGGCGGCGGCGGAGGCGGCGGCTTCCGTAGCGGTGGCGGCTTCGGTGGTGGCGGCGGCGGTGGCTTCGGCGGCGGTCGGGGCGGCGGCGGCGGCATGCCCCCCCAGGTTGTCGGCGAAGCGACTGGCGTCGTAAAGTTCTTCAACGCACAGAAGGGCTTCGGCTTCATCGTTCGTGATGACGGCGGCGAAGATGTGTTCGTGCACATCTCCGCGGTCGAACAGGCCGGCCTGACCGCGCTCGCCGAAGGTCAGCCGCTCGGCTTCACGCTGGTCGATCGCGGCGGCCGCATCTCGGCTACCGGCATCAAGATTGATGGCGAGCCGATGGCGGTTACCGAACGCGCTCCGCGCGACGAAGCTGGCGGCCGCGACGCGCCGCGCGGTGGTCCGCAGCGCCAGCTGACTGGCGAGAAGGCGACCGGTACGGTCAAGTTTTTCAACGCGATGAAGGGCTTCGGCTTTATTCAGCGCGACGACGGCCAGCCCGATGCATTCGTTCACATTTCGGCGGTCGAGCGTGCCGGCATGCCGACGCTCAACGAAGGCGACCGGCTAGAATTCGAGTTGGAGGTCGATCGTCGCGGTAAGTACGCCGCGGTGAACCTCTCGCCGCAGCAGTAACCCGCACGGGATACGAAAACGAAGGGGCCGGGCGGCAACGCCCGGCCCCTTTTTCTTTTACTGGATGAGATACCCCACCACGCGCCAGCCGGTGCCTTCCCGCGCCAGAATGACCGTTTCGGTCGCGCCAGAGCGCTGCGCGAAGTCGGTCTGGATTCAGCACCTCATAGTCGCCATCGGGCGCCCCAAGCAGCGTCTTGGTCTTGGTCGCCGACTGAAAACTGCGCAAGGAGACGGCGCCCAGCGGCCCCCGCACCGGCTTGACCATGCCCGCCCAGCGGTCGCTGGTAACCTGGGTGCGGAACATCGCTCCCGCGCTTTGCCAGCTCGCCTCCCACTTCGCCTGGTCGGTGAGGGCAAGCCATTGCCGGGCGGCCTCCAGCCCCTCGGCGTGAACGGCGCTCGCCGCGGGCGACGGCATGGGCGTCTGTGCAGACGGCGTGGCAGGGGTGTGCAGCGCGACAGCTGCGATGGCAGCGATAACCAGGGACATGATCAGCATTCCTCCACTGAGCCAGGCGAGCCGGTGCACCCCATGGTGCCGGCGCTGACTCGAACCGGAAGAAGCCATGGCTGGTGCCTCCCCCGACACCCTGATTGGCATGTCCCTCAATTTTTCGGGAGCGTTTTCCTCGCGCTCGGCAAGCCAGCGCGCAGCCTCGCGACTGCTAGAAACGCCCAACTTGCGTCGCGCATCTCGCAGCCGTTCGTTGACTGTGTGCACCGACAGATCGAGCATGCGCGCGATCGACTTCGCATCATGCCCCGCCAGCAACAGCCGCAGCGTCGCTTTCTCGCGCTCCGTCAGCGATGCCCCGCTGCCCTGCGCTGGTTCCCCCATAGCCATGCCCGCTTGTACGAAACTGTGGTTGGGGGTGCTATGCTTGGGAGTGGGAGACTAGAAATTTGTCTTTTAGGTCGTCAACCGCCGCAGGGCGGCGATGGTGTCGGCCTCCTCCACCGGCTTGTCGATGCGAATCCGGCTGATTCGCGGAAAGCGCATCGCCAGACCCGACTTGTGCCGCTTCGATTCGTGGATCGAATCGAACGCGACCTCGAGCACCAGCGACTTGTCGGTCTCACGGACCGGCCCGAAGCGGTTCACGGTATGGGTGCGTACATGGCGATCGAGCCATTTCAGCTCCTCGTCGGTGAAACCGAAATAGGCCTTGCCCACCGGCAACAGCTCGCCCGCGTCCGTCCAAGCGCCGAAGGTGAAATCCGAATAGAAGCTGCTGCGCTTGCCGGAGCCGCGCTGCGCATACATCAGCACACAATCGGCGACGAGCGGATCGCGCTTCCATTTGTACCACAGGCCAACGCGCCGACCGGCGATATAGGGCGAATCGCGCCGCTTCAGCATCACGCCTTCGATCGCCGCATCGCGCGCGCCGGCGCGGATTTCCTCCAGCGCTGCGAAATCTTCGGCCTGGATCACCGCGGAAAGATCGAACCGATCAGGATCAAGCCGCGGCACGAACGCTTCGAGCCGAGCCCGCCGATCGCGCCAGCCGAGCGCCCGCACATCCTCGCCGCCGTCGAACAGGATGTCGTAGAGGCGGACAAAGGCAGGATAGTCCGCCAGCGTCTTCGCCGAAACCAGCTTGCGCCCCAGCCGCTGCTGCAGCGCGTTGAAGCTGCCGGCCTCGCCGCCCTGCGCCTCGCCGCGGACCAGCAGCTCACCGTCGAGCACGCCCGGGGTGACGAAGGCGGCTGCGACCTCGGGGAAGCTGCGGGTGATGTCGTCCCCGGCCCGGCTGTAGAGCCGCGTCTCGCCGCCGGCATGGACGAGCTGGACGCGGATGCCGTCCCATTTCCACTCGGCGGCATAGTCCGCCAGGTCGACCTGCGTTTCCTCCAGCGGATGGGCGAGCATGAACGGCCGGAACACCGGCACATCCTCGGCGCGCGGCTGATCGGCGCGGCCCTCGGCCCAATCGAACAGCCGATCATAGGGCGGGTGCAGCCCGTGCCAGACCTCTTCCACGGCATCGACGTCGAGCCCGAACGCCTGCGCCAGCGCGGTCTTGGCGAGTCGGGCGGAGATGCCGACTCGCAGCGCGCCGGTCGCCAGCTTGAGCAGCGCATAGCGCTCGTCCGCCTCAAGTCGATCGAGCATCGCCGCCAGCACCCCGGGCGCGTCCGAGCGCGAAAGACCGCCCAGCGTCGCCACCACCTGCGACAGCGTCAGTGGGCCGCTTTCCGGCGGCGGCACCTTCGGCTCGGGCCAGAGCAACGCGATCGTCTCCGCCGAATCGCCGACAAAGTCGCGACTCATGCCGTACAGTACCGGATCAACGCGCGCCTCGATCATCGCGCGCAGCAGCGCCGGCTTCACTGCAGGCAGATCGAGCGCGCCGGTCAGCGCCGCCATCGCCCATCCGCGATCGGGATCGGGAGTCGCGCGGAGATAGTCGCCGATCAGGCGAAGCTTGGCGTTGCGCGAACGGGTGTAGATCAGCCGGTCGAGCAGGTCGGCAAAAGCGCGCATGGCCAGATAGATGGGGGCAGAATGCGCGCGGCGCTAGCGCCGGATGTCGCCGGGCACAGCCCCGCGTTCGGCCAATGCCCATTCCACCGCGGCGGCGGCGTGAATCGCGGCCGTGTCGAACACCGGCACCGGGCTGTCTTCGGGCCCGACCAGCAGCATGATCTCGGTGCATCCCAGGATCACCGCCTCGGCCCCTGCCGCCACCAGCCGGCGGATGATGGCGCGATAGGCCTCGCGCGACGCCGGTAGGACCTGGCTCGCGACCAGTTCCTCATAGATGATCCGGTGCACGATGCGGCGATCCGGCTCGTCGGGAAAGATCACCCGCAATCCGTGCATGTCGGTCAGGCGATCCTTGTAGAAGGATTGCTCCATGGTGAAGGCGGTGCCCAGCAGGCCGACCGTGCCGATGCCGGCAGCCTGGATGCGTCGGGCGGTGGGATCGGCGATGTGCAGCAGCGGAATCGAGACCGACGCCGTCACCGCATCGGCGAGCCGGTGCATGGTATTGGTGCAGATCAGCAGCGCTTCGGCACCCGCCGCCTCCAGTCGTTGCGCCGCATCGACCAGCCGTTCCGACAGGCCATCCCAGTCGCCACGATGCTGCAGTGCCTCAATCTCGGCAAAGTCGAACGACCAGAGCAGGCAGCGCGCCGAGGCGGTGGGGCCGCATCGCGCCCGCACCCCTTCGTTGAGCAGGCGATAATAGGCTGCCGAGCTTTCCCAGCTCATCCCGCCAATCAGTCCGATCATCCGCATGGCGACATGGTGGCACGGGCAGGCGAGGACATCCATGCCCCGATTCGCGCCCGGCAAGGCTTCGAAAGTTCGCATCGATGCCCTAGGAGGCCGGATGATGAAGCGCCTCTTCCTCTTGCTGGCAGCCGTTGCGATCGGCATCCTCGCCCTTGGCTATCACACCGCCACGCGCGATCCGGTCGTGCGCCGGCTCAACGTGCATATGCGGGACTGGCCTGCCGGGGCTCCACCGATGCGGGTGGTGCTGCTCAGCGATCTGCACGTCGCCGGACCGGATACCCCGCCCGCCCGGCTCGCCCGGATCGTGGCGCAGGTAAATGCGCTTCGCCCCGATCTCGTGCTGATCGCCGGCGATATCGAACAGGAGCGGACGATCTCCACCCGCGTCTACGATGCGGCGGAAGCCGCGGCACCGCTGGCCGGGCTGAAGGCGCGCTACGGCACGGTCGCAGTGCTCGGCAATCACGATTATTCGATCGCCGGGAAGACCGATCTTCCGCCCAGGCTTGTCGCCAACGGCCTCACCGTGCTGCGCAACACGGCCGTGCGGCGGGGAGCGTTGACGATCGCCGGGGCGGACGACCTCTACCACGGCAAGTTTCGCGCCGATCGCCTCGATCGCGCGGCACGAAAGCTCGACGGCCCGACGATCGTGCTGAGCCATACGCCCGATGTCGCGCCGATGCTGCCAGCCCGCTTCCCGCTGGTGTTCGCGGGGCACACCCATTGCGGCCAGATCTCGCTGCCGCTGATCGGCCCACCCAAGACAGCGTCGCGCTATGGCCGCCGCTATACCTGCGGGCTGATCCGCGAGCCCGGCCGTGACGTGCTCGTCACCGCGGGAATCGGTACCAGCGGCGTGCCGCTGCGGATCGGCGCGGTGCCCGATCTGTGGCTGGTCACCCTGGACGGCGCGGCCGACGGACGATTCGCAAAGCTGCCTTAATTGCCGCCTAGCCTCCCCCCACCGGGTGCGCACCGCGCCCGTTCAGGGAGAGCCTTTCCGATGAAGCTTCTTGTCGCATGTGCGCTTGCCACGGCCGTATCCAGCCCCGCGGCGATGGCGCAGCAGACTCCGCCGGCTGCAGCCCCGGCTCCGGCGCAGGCCGCGACTCCGGCAAGCGCCGCCAAGTTCAGCCTCGATACCCCGATCGAGCAGCTGATCGCCGATCCCAAGGCGAAGGCGGTACTCGACGCCGATCTGCCGGGCGTCTCCACCCACCCCGCGCTCGACCAGTTCAAGACGATGAGCCTGCGTGCGGTGCAGCCCTTTTCGAACGGCGCACTGACCGACGAGATGCTGGCGAAGGTGGAAAAGGATCTCGCCGCGATCCAGTGACGCGGCGAAGGGCCGGCGCGCGCCCCGCGCACGCCGGCCGGTTCCCGCTCAGCCCTTGCGGCTGGCCTCGAACAAGAACCAGGCGCGCTCTTCGGCCTGGTCGGTCCATTCGTCGACGATACCGCTGGTGGCATTATCCTTGGCAGCTTCCGCCGCATCCTTCACCGCGCGGAAGCTCTCGACGAGCTTGAGATTGTCGTCGCGCAGCTCGGCAAGCATATCGCCCGGCGCCACGAAATCTGCGTCATTGTCCGAAATCGTCTGCCGGCGCGCAATGTCGCCGATCGACCGCAGCGTGGTGTTGCCGGTCTTGCGCACGCGCTCGGCGATCGCGTCGGTCACGCCCAGGATCTGCGTCGCCTGATCGTCGAGCAGCAGGTGGTAATCGCGGAAGTGCGGGCCCGAGACGTGCCAGTGGAAGTTCTTGGTCTTCAAATACAGCGTGAAGCAATCGGCCAGCGCGCTATTCAGCGCTTCCGCCACACTCTTGGTGTCGTTGCGGTTGAGGTCGGTCGGCGTCGCGAGGGCGGGATTTTCAGCCATAGGGTCCTCCAGGGCGTTTCGATTCGAAGCGATAACGATCGGCATATAGGATCCGGTTCCCGGGTGCAGCCAGAGGGTTGCCGGGATTATCTGCATCAGCCTGATCGAACGGCTTCATCGCAGCCCGCTTGACTTTTGCCGGTGATTCGCGCATCCGCTCGCCCCTGTCAGCGGTGTGCCCATGGCGCGCCGCTCTTTTCTTTTCGCACGAATCAAGGGTTCCGGGTCATGGCAAAGCCGACCACCGTAAAGATCAAGCTCGTCAGCACGGCGGATACGGGCTTCTTCTATGTCACCAAGAAGAATCCGCGCACGCAGACCGAGAAGCTGAGCTTCCGCAAATATGATCCGGTCGTGCGCAAGCACGTGGATTTCAAGGAAGCGAAGATCAAGTAACGGGCTTGCCGGGCGCTGTAGCCCGGTTGCGCAAGGTTTTCGGCGTCGGACCCCGCGGTTCGGCGCTTTCCTTGTTTATGCCTCCGCGTCCGGCGCGTTTGCGAGCAGGCGTTCCACTTGTTCGATGAACCGAGCCAGCGAAATCGGCTTGGCGACATAGGATCGGGCCCCTGCGGCCCGAATCCGCTCCTCATCTTCATGACTGGCATAGGCGGTTACCGCCATGATCGGGACTCGGCAGAGCGAGTCGTCCTGCTGCATCCTGCCGATCAGTTCGAAGCCGGTGACGTGCGGCATCTGGATGTCCATGATCACCAGATCGGGCGCGAAACGAAGCGCCGTGGCCACCGCTTCGCGCCCGTCGCGAACCGGCTCGGCGACATAGCCATGCGCCCGCAGCAGATCACAGAACAGCTTCAGGTTCAGTTCGTTGTCCTCGACAACGAGTACTCTTTTTGGCACGCGCAACCCCGATCGTTTGGAGCTAGTTAAGCGATGGCGAACCCGGTGACAAATCCCGAGGCGGTGGCGCTGCAGGCCCTGGCCTGGACGCTGGGCGATCCGGGCCGGGCCGCACGCCTGCTCGACCTGACCGGCCTGGATCCCGCGACGCTCCGTGCCCGCGCCGCCGATCGCGATCTGCTCGCCGCGACGATCGGGTTCCTCGAGGCCCATGAACCCGATCTGGTCGCCTGCGCCGATGCGCTGGACCTTTCCCCCCAGGCGCTGGTCCACGCCCGCCACCAGCTGGAGCAGGCATGAAGCCGTTGCTGATTACCGACTGCGATGAAGTGCTGCTCCACATGGTGCGGCACTTCGGCGAATGGCTGGGCGAAACCCATGCGATCGATCTGGCGCTGCAGGACGGCGACTTCGCCGATGCGATGCGCCGCCGCAGCGACGGCAGCCGCCTGGCCCCGGAAGAGATGTGGGCGATGCTCGACGCTTTTTTCCCGCAGGAGATGGAGCGCCAGACGCTCGTTCCCGACGCGCGCGAGGTGCTGGGCCGACTGTCGCAGATTGCCGATATCGTCGTGCTCACCAATCTTCGCGATCATTGCCGCGATCACCGGATCACCCAGCTCGCCAACCATGGCATCGTCCACCGCGTCGAATGCAACCAGGGCGGCAAGGGCCAGCCGGTCGCGCGCCTCGTCGAGGAGCATGGCGCATCGGTGGCGGTGTTCGTCGACGATCTCGCGACGCACCACGAATCGGTGGCGCGCCACGCGCCGGGCGTCTTCCGCCTGCACATGATCGCCGAGCCCAGCCTGGCGGCGGTGGTGCCGCCGGCGCCGCATGCCCATGCCCGCATCGACGATTGGCGCAGCGCCGAGCCCTGGATCCTGGCGCGCTTCGCCCAGGCTTGACGGTGCGCGGCCCGGATGGTTGGACAGGCCGCATGACCACCGCCATCGATCACAAGCTCGCCGAGCTTGGCCTCGCCCTTCCCGAGGCCGCCGCTCCTGTCGCCGCCTATGTGCCCGCGGTCGCCGCGGGCGGGCTGCTCCACATTTCCGGCCAGCTGCCGTTCAAGGACGGTGCGCTGATGACCGGCCGGCTCGGCGAGGATCGCGACATCGGCTATGGCACCGAAGCCGCGCAGCGCTGCGGCCTGATGCTCGTCGCCCAGATCAAGAAGGCGCTGGACGGCGATCTCTCCCGCGTGAAGCGGATCGTGAAGCTGGGCGTGTTCGTGAATTCGACGGCCGACTTCACCGATCAGCCCAAGGTGGCCAATGGCGCGTCCGAGCTGATGCAGGCGCTGTTCGGCGATGCCGGCCGCCATGCCCGCAGCGCGGTGGGCGTCGCGGCGCTGCCGCTGGGCGCGGCGGTCGAAATCGACGCGATCGTCGAACTCGCCTGACGCCCGATCAGATCAGCCCCAGCCCGGCCAGCTCGCCCAGCAGGCCGGGCGGCATCGCGTCCAGCCCGGCATCGGCCTCGCCGAGATCGGCGGGCGCGTCCGCCGCTTCGAGATAGCGCCAACCCTGGTGCGCGCGCTTGGGCCGTGCCTGCACCAGGATCAACCGCGGCTCGAGCAGGATCGCGGTGCGCCCGCCCTCCGCCTCGCCAAAGCCCAGGATCGGCGAACGGCCGACCAGCTGGTGCTTCAGGATCCAGAACAGCGATCCGCCGGCAATCTCTTCATGCCGCTTGGGCAGATAGCGGGTGGTGAGCGCCACCCCGCCCGTGGCGGCGCGCGCCTCCAGCCGGGAGCGCAGGAAATCGACGCTGTCGCAGGCAAAGGCGACCTTGGTGAGATGAAGCGGCACGCGCGCGGATTTGGGCGCGCGCCAGCCCGCAATCAAGTCAGCCGCCCAGCCCCACCAGCGTCGCGAGGCCGAGGAACGAGAAAAATCCCATCACGTCGGTCATCATCGTGACGAACACCGCAGATGCGACGGCGGGATCGACCCGCAGCCGATCGAGCGTCACCGGGATCAGCACGCCGGCGAGGCCCGCGATCAGGTTGTTGATCACCATCGCCATCGCGATCACGCCGGCCAGCCAGGGGATACCATAGACCAGCATCGTCCCCGCCCCGATCGCCAGCCCCAGCGTCGCGCCGTTGGCGGCGGCGATGCGCAGCTCGCGCAGGATCATCCGCACGGTGTTCGATTCCGTCAGCTGGTTGGTGGCGATCGCGCGGACCACCACGGCCAGCGTCTGCGTGCCCGCATTGCCGCCCATGCCCGACACGATCGGCATCAGCACGGCGAGCAGCGCGAACCGGGCGATCTCGCCCTGGAACAGCCCGACCACCGATGCGGCGAGCATGGCCGTGCCCAGGTTGACGAACAGCCAGGTCAGCCGCGTCCGCACGGTAAGCAGCACGGGCTCGTTGATGTCGCCCTCGCCGGCACCGGAGAGGCGGAGAATGTCTTCGCCGGCTTCCTGCGAGATGATGTGGACCACGTCGTCCACCGTGATCATGCCGACCAGCCGGCCGCTGGCGTCCACCACCGCGGCGGAGATCAGCGCATATTTCTGGAAGCGCAGCGCCACTTCCTCCTGGTCCATGTCGACCGGGATCAGCGTCTGCTCGCGCTTCATCACGTCGCTGATCGTGATGCCGCGCGGCGTGCGCAGGATCCAGGAAAGCTCGCAGGTGCCGATCGGCTTGTGCGAGGGATCGACGACGAAGATTTCCCAGAAGTCGGTGGTCAGCGCGTCGTTGCCGCGCAGATAGTCGAGCACATGGCCGACGGTCCAATGCTCTGGCACCGCGATCAGCTCGCGCTGCATCAGGCGGCCGGCGGATTCCTCGGGATAGGACAGCGCCTCTTCGATCGCGGCGCGGTCGTCGGGGTCGAGCGCGCGCAGCACCTCGCGCTGGTCCTCGACGTCCATGTCCTCGATGATCGCGACGGCATCGTCGGTATCGAGTTCGGCGGCGATGTCCGCCACCTGGTGCGGCTCGAGCGCGTCGACCAGCGCCTCGCGCACCCAGTCGTTCATCTCGGCGAGCACGTCGCCGTCGATCAGGTCGGGTATCGCGGTGACGAGATCGGCGCGCCGGTCCGCCGGCGTCAGCTCCACCAGATCGGCGATGTCCGCGGGGTGCAGCGGCGCCACCAGCGCACGCGCGGCTTCGTCGTCGCCGGCTTCCACCGCCTCCAGCACCGCCGCCACGAATTCGGGGCGGAGCAGGTCGTCCTCATCCAGCTGGCTCTCGGCCGCTGCGGATTCGTCGTGCAGTTCGGTCTCGCTCATCGTCCGACCTCCCGTGCTGCGGCCACTCCGGCGGGCGCTGCCATCCCGGGCGCGGATTTGCAAGTCGGCGAAGCACCGCCTAGGGCAGCGAACCAGCTTTGCAGGAGAGTTGCCCCATGGCCGAACCCACCACGCTCGTTCTCACGCTCGATACCGGCGATGTCCGTATCCGGCTCCGTCCCGATCTCGCGCCGAACCATGTCGCGCGCATCGCCGGCCTGGCCGATGAAGGCTTTTACGACGGCGTCGTGTTCCACCGGGTCATCGACGGCTTCATGGCACAGGGCGGCGACCCGAGCGGCACCGGCATGGGCGGTTCGGACAAGCCCGATCTCGCGCAGGAATTCTCGAAGGAACGCCACGCCCGCGGCGTCTGCTCGATGGCCCGCACGATGAACCCGAACAGCGCCAATTCGCAGTTCTTCATCTGCCTGGACGATGCCAGCTTCCTCGACGGCCAGTACACCGTCTGGGGCGAGGTCGTCGAAGGCATGGAACATGTCGACGCGCTGCCCAAGGGCGAACCGCCCGCGAATCCGGGCAAGATCCTGAAGGCGCGTACCGAAGCCTGATCCGAATCGATTCTGCGACGACGGGCCTTAGCTTGAAGGCCCGTCGTTCAGCTTGTCGGCGTCCATTGCTTCGATCAGCCAATCGTGGAACAGCCGCACCGGCCGTAGCGCCAGCGCACGCGGACGGCACACGAACCAGTAGCTGTAATGGCTCTCCACCGTCAGATCGAACAGCTGCACCAGCCGCTCGTCGCGTGCCGATTGGTAATGCGACTCGAGCATGAAGGCGACGCCCAGCCCCTGCGCGGCGGCTTCCAGCATCAGATTGCCCGAATCGAACAGGTCGATCGCCGCCGGCTCCAGATCGGGATAGCCGGCCGCCATGCGCCAGGCGGTGAAGGTTTCCGGCATTTCGCGATGGACCAGCGCGGTCAGGCGCGAAAGATCGGTGGGATCGCGCACCGGATTTGCCCCTTCCAACAGCGCGCGCGCGCCGATCACGTGCACGCGATTGCGATCCAGGCGACGCGAATAATAGCCGGGATCGATATCGCGCGCGATCACGATCGCTGCATCCAGGCCATCGCCCAGCCGCGCCATGCCATGGCTGCCGGTATCGACGTCGAGGTGCAATTCGGGGTGCCGCTGCTTAAGTTCCGGCAGGCGCGGCAGCAGCTGCTGCGTCGCGTAGAGCGGCAGTACGCCGAGCCGCAGCCGCAGCAGTTCGCTGCCGCTCGTCATCGTCTCAATCGCATCCGTCATGGTATCAAGCGCAGGCGCGATCAGGCCGAGCAGGCGATCGCCATCGTCGTTCAGCCGCAGCGCCTGGTGGCGGCGTTCGAACAGCGGCTTGCCAATGAAGCGCTCGAGCGCCTGCACGCGTCGGCTCAATGCGGGCGAGGATAGCGCGAGCTCTTCGGCGGCGGCCTTGATCGAGCCCAGCCGCGCGACTTGGACAAAGGCTTCGATGGCGGTGAGCGGCGGCAGGCGGCGCATCGATCCGTCTTTCTTATTGTGCAGTGCAACAAAACAAGGAACGCCGGAACAAACCTTTGCTCCCACGCTCCACCACCGGATGACTATCGCCTCGGACAATCGCGATTGCAACCCATGCATCTACACGGTGTAATTTTCGCACTTGCACAAAACCGTGCCGCGCTGCACATAGAACAGGCCTTTCAGGCATCCTCTCCTAAAACTTTCCAAGGCCGCCCTTTTTGAGGCGGCCCTTTTTTTTGCCTCCGCCGTTCTTAGCTTTCGGGCCCAACGCCACGAAGGAACCCAGAATGGCCGATGACGAATCCCGCACCCGCCGCCTGCAGGTCGCCAATGCGCGGCCCGAGGACAGCGGCCGCGGACTGGCCCATATTCCCCGCAGCCTGATGGCGGCGCTCGGCATCACCGAAGGCGACGTGATCGAAATCGTCGGCAAGCGCAGCACGCCGGCGCGCGCAGTGCTGCCCTATACCGAAGACGAGGGGCTGGAACTGCTCCGCATCGACGGGCTTCAGCGCGCCAATGCCGGCGTGGGTTCGGGCGATTTCGTCGAGGTTCGCCGAGTCGAGTCCAAGGCAGCGACGCGCGTCGTCTTTGCGCCGGCGCAGGAAAATCTGCGCCTGCGCGGCACCGGCGAGGCGCTGAAGCGCACCTTCTTCGCCCGCCCGCTCACGGCCGGGGATACGATCGCCACGGTCGGCCACCAGCGTGCCGACGTGCCGCCCAATGTCGCCCAGTTCGTCCGCGCGCCAGCCTATGCGCTGCAGGAAATCCGGTTGAACGTCGTCTCCACCGTGCCACGTGGCGTGGTGCATATCGACGAGAATACCGAAGTCGAGCTGCGCCCCGAATATGAAGAGGCGAAGGAAAGCCGCCGCGCTGACGTTACCTATGACGATATCGGCGGCATGGGCGCGACGATCGATCAGCTGCGCGAAATGGTCGAGCTGCCCCTGCGCTATCCCGAGCTGTTCCAGCGGCTGGGCGTAGATCCGCCCAAGGGCGTGTTGCTGCATGGCCCGCCCGGGACCGGCAAGACCCGCCTTGCCCGTGCGGTCGCGAACGAAAGTGACGCCAGCTTCCACTTGATCAACGGCCCCGAGATCATGGGCTCGGCCTATGGCGAATCGGAAAGCCGGCTGCGCCAAGTGTTCGAGGAAGCGGCGAAGAACGCGCCTTCCATCGTGTTCATCGACGAGATCGATTCGATCGCACCGAAGCGCGGCCAGGTGACCGGCGAGGCCGAAAAGCGCCTCGTCGCCCAGCTGCTAACGCTGATGGACGGGCTGGAGGCGCGCGCCAACATCGTGGTGATCGCCGCCACGAATCGCCCCGAAGCGATCGACGAGGCGCTGCGCCGTCCGGGCCGGTTCGATCGCGAGATCGTCGTCGGCGTGCCGGACGATCGCGGTCGTCGCGAAATCCTGGGCATCCACACCCGCGGCATGCCGCTGGCCGACGATGTCGACCTGCCCGAGCTGGCGCGCACCACCTACGGCTTTGTCGGCGCCGATCTCGCCGCGCTGACCCGCGAGGCGGCGATCGAGGCGGTGCGGCGGATCATGCCACGCCTTAACCTTGAGGAAGGCACAATCCCGCCCGAGGTGCTCGACACGCTGTCGGTTACCCGCGACGATTTCCTGGAGGCGCTGAAGCGCGTCCAGCCCTCGGCGATGCGCGAAGTGATGGTGCAGGCGCCCACGGTGCGCTGGGACGATGTCGGCGGGCTCGACTCGGCGCAGATGCGGCTCAAGGAAGGCGTCGAGCTGCCGCTCAAGGATCCGGACGCGTTCCGCCGCCTCGGCATCCGGCCGGCCAAGGGCTTCCTGCTCTACGGCCCGCCGGGCACCGGCAAGACGCTGCTCGCCAAGGCCGTGGCGCGCGAGGCGGAGGCGAATTTCATCGCCACCAAGTCCAGCGACCTGCTCTCCAAATGGTATGGCGAGAGCGAGCAGCAGATCGCCCGGCTGTTCGCCCGCGCGAGGCAGGTGGCGCCTTGCGTGATCTTCATCGACGAGCTCGACTCGCTCGTCCCTGCACGGGGCGGCGCGATGGGCGAGCCACAGGTGACGGAGCGCGTGGTCAACACCATCCTCGCCGAGATGGACGGGCTGGAGGAGCTCCAGTCGGTGGTGGTGATCGGCGCGACCAACCGGCCGAACCTGATCGACCCTGCCCTGCTCCGCCCGGGCCGGTTCGACGAGCTCGTCTATGTCGGCGTACCGGACAAGGCCGGGCGCGAACGCATCTTGCGCATCCAGACGGCAAAGATGCCGCTGGCTGCCGATGTCGACCTCGGCTCCGTCGCCGAGCAGACCCAGCGCTATACCGGCGCCGATCTGGAAGACGTGGTCCGCCGCGCCGGCCTGGTCGCGCTCCGCCAATCGCTGGCGACGCGCGAAGTGACGATGGCGCATTTCGAGGAAGCGCTGAAGGACTCGCGCGCCACCGTCACGCCGGAGATGGAGAACGAGTATGAAGCGATGCAGAGCCGGCTGAAGCAGCAGGCCTCGTCAATTCAGCCGATCGGCTTCATCGCGCCGGGCATGCTCGAAGGCCGCGGCCCCAAGGGCTGACCGCTTTCCCCCCTCCCCGGGCCCTAGCTCGGGGAGGGTTCGCCGTTCCCCTCGCGCGTCGCCACCCAGCCATAGCCGAGCAGCAGCGCCAGCGCGCCCGCCGCCACGAGATAGGGCAGCGCGCCCCAGAGTTCGTACAGCCCCACGCCGATCGACGGCCCCAGCACGAAGGCGGCGCCGTTGATCGACGTCACCCGCCCCGCCACCGATCCCTGCGCCGCCGGCCCCACCGCCAGCGAGGCCCCGGCGGTGAAGCCCGGCCGGGCGAACCCGATGCCGAGCGCGATCGTCGCATAGCCGAGCGCGATGCCGTACAGGCTGCCTGCCATTGCCGTCATTGCGCAGCCGATCGCACCCAGCGCAGCGCCCACCAGGATCAGCGCGCGCGGCCGCAGGTCGAGCAGGGGGATCAATCCCCATTGCACCAGCAGCGAAGCGCCCGCGCCGATCATCAGCACCAGCCCGGTCGGCTCCAGCGCCGCCGCGGGCGCCAGCGCCAGCCGGTCGATGATCAGGAAGCCGATCGCCTGCCCGGTCATCGCCTGCGCATGGCCGGTGACCAGTCCCACGATCATCCAGGCGCGCACGCGGGAATCGAAGGTCCGGACATGCTCGACATGGTCGCGCGTGGCCGCCGTCACGCTCGCGCCGGTCGCCTGACCGCCGATCGTCGGATAGCTGGCGGCGGCGCCATGTTCGGCGGCGCTGCTATCGGCCGGGAGCATGCGCAGCAGCACGATCAGCAGCACCAACCCGACCGCGCTTGCCGCAAAGGCGGGGCCGGACAGCCCGATCAGCGGACCGCCGGGCCAGAGATGCCCCATCACCAGATAGGGCGCGACCGCCGGCCCCAGGATCGTCCCCAGCCCGAAAGCCGAGGCGAGCAGCGTCAACGCGCGGGTGCGCTCGTCGCGGCCGGTTCGGGCGGCGACGATCGCCTGCACCGCCGGGGGCGCCGCCGATCCGAAGCAGCCATAGAGCATCCGCCCCACCACAAAGGCGGCGAAGGTGGCGACCGGCCCGAGCACGCCGTTGATGCCCAGCGCCAGGCAGAATCCGCACAGGCCGAGCGACGCGGTGAAGCCGATCACCCCCAGCAGCACCATCGCGCGCTGCCCGGTCCGCTCCGATCGCCTGGCCCAGAAGGGGGCGGCGAGCATCCACAACAGCGCCGATACCGAAAACACCGCCGCCACCGCGCTATCGGCCGCGTGCAGCGATCGGCCGAGCGCGGGCAGCACCGATTGCAGCGCGGTGTTGCCGGCAGCGATCACCAGCATCACCGTGAACATCAGCGCGAAATCGCGATCGATCCCGCGCCTCATTGCCGGCTCCAGCGGTACCCGCGCTCGACGCGCGTGACGATGACCTCATACCATTCGTACCAGCGCGCGCGGCCGAGGCCGCGAATCGCGGCATGCTCCGGATGGTCGCGCCAGGCCGCAGCGCTCGGCGCATCGGCCCAATAGCTGATGGTGATGCCCACCCCCTCCGGGCCGCGCTGCGATTCGACGCCGCGATAGCCCGGCTGCGCGGCGGCAAGCGCGTCCATCGCCGCAGCGGCGCAGGCATAGCCCGCCGCGTCCTCCGCCGTCCGCTTCGATACGAACAGCACGGCGATCTGCCCGGTGCGATCCTCTTCCATGCGCCCAAGCGTAGAACCGTCGCCACGCTTTGCAATCCGCCGTTGCCCCTGCGAAAGCGGCGGCGATGATCACCGATTGGCATTTCTACGCGCTCGCCGTTCCCGCCGTGCTGCTGCTCGGCCTTTCCAAGGGCGGATTTGCGGGCATGGGCGCGCTGTCGCTGCCGATGTTGGCGCTGGCGATCGATCCGGTGCGCGCCGCGGCGATCACGCTGCCGATCCTGATCCTGCAGGATGTGGTGAGCGTGTGGGCGTTCCGCCGCACCGTCGACTGGCGGCTGCTGGCGTGGATGCTGCCCGGGTCGATGGCCGGAATCGCGCTCGGCTACCTGTTCGCCGCGAGCGTATCTCCCGTGCTGGTGCTCGCGGCGGTGGGCGGCATCTCGATCCTGTTCGGCGCCTATCGGCTCTGGGCCCAGGGGCGGGCGACACCGGCGGCGGCGGCGCGCTGGCCCGAATGGGTGGGCAGCCTGTTCGGCGTGGCCTCGGGCTTCACCAGCCAGATCGCGCATGCCGGGCAGCCGCCATTTCAGCTCTGGGTGCTGCCGCGGGGCCTGCCCCGCGATCGGCTGGTGGGCACGACCGCGCTGTTCTTCGCCGCCACCAACTGGATCAAGGTGCCCGCCTATGCCGCGCTCGGCCAGTTCACGGCAGCCAACCTGCTGACCTCGGCCGCGTTGTTCCCGCTGGCGCTGGCATCGACGCTGGCGGGGGTACGGCTGGTGCGGCGGGTGTCGCCGGAGCGCTTCTACACCGCGATCTACGTGTTGATGATCGCGGTGGGCGTGCTGCTGGTGTGGGAAGCGCTGGCGAAGGCATGACGCCCCTCCCCTGAAGAGGAGGGGCCAAGCAGGCTCAATCGAACAGGCTGGAAACCGAACTCTCGTCCGCGATGCGGCGGATCGCCTCGGCGATCAGCGGCGCGATGGTCAGGTGGCGGACCTTGTCGCTTTCCTCGATCACCTTGTGGTTGCCGATCGAATCGGTGATCACCAGCTCGCGCAGATCCGATGCCGCCACGCGCGCCACCGCCGCGCCCGAAAGCACGCCATGCGTACAATAAGCGACGACATCCTCGGCGCCCGCCGCCTTCAGCGCGGCGGCGGCGTTGCACAGCGTGCCCGCCGAATCGACGATATCGTCGATCAGGATGCAGAAGCGCCCCTTCACGTCGCCGATGATGTTCATCACCTCGGACTCGCCCGGCCGTTCGCGGCGCTTGTCGACGATGGCGAGCGGGGCATTGTCCAGCCGCTTGGCGAGCTGACGCGCGCGCACCACGCCGCCCACGTCGGGGGAGACGACCATCCACTGCTTGTCGATGAAGCGCGTCTGGATATCGGCCGACATCACCGGCGCGGCGAAGAGGTTATCGGTCGGGATATCGAAGAAGCCCTGGATCTGTCCCGCGTGCAGGTCGACCGATAGCACCCGGTTGGCGCCTGCGGTGGTGATCAGGTTGGCGACCAGCTTGGCCGAGATCGGCGTGCGCGGCCCCGGCTTCCGATCCTGGCGGGCATAGCCGAAATAGGGCAGCACCGCGGTGATCCGCTTGGCCGACGCGCGGCGCAGCGCATCGATCATCACCAGCAGTTCCATCAGATTGTCGTTCGCCGGGAAGCTGGTCGATTGCAGGACGAACACGTCCTCGCCGCGCACATTCTCCAGAATCTCGACGAAGATCTCCTCGTCGGCGAAGCGACGCACGTTCGCCTGCGTCAGGGGAATTTCCAGATAGTCTGCGATGGCGCTCGCCAGGGGCAGATTGGAATTGCCCGCCATGAGTTTCATTGGTTTTTGGCCTCCCGTGCCCCGTTGCGCGTATCCCGTGCCGCCCCCTTAGTGCGACGTTTCCATGACGCAAAGAGGGCATTGCCGCTGACCCTGTGCCAGCCTAGGCCGTCGCCATGACCGTGATCACCCGTTTCGCCCCCAGCCCCACCGGCACGCTGCATGTCGGCAACCTGCGGACCGCGCTCCACAATTGGCTGTTCGCGCGCCGCCATGGCGGCCGGTTCCTGCTGCGGATCGACGATACCGATGCCGCCCGCTCGGAAGAACGCTTCGTCGAAGCGATTCGCGCCGATCTCGCCTGGATGGGCCTGACCCCGGATGGCGAGGAGCGTCAGTCCGCGCGATTCGATCGATACGAAGCGCGCTTCGCCCAGCTGGTCGCCGATGGCCGCATCTATCCCGCCTATGAAACCGCGCAGGAACTGGAGCTGAAGCGCAAGGTGCTACTCGGCCGCGGTCTGCCGCCGGTCTATGATCGGGCAGCGCTGGCGCTCACCGAGGCCGACCGCGCAAAGCTGGAAGCCGACGGCGTCCGCCCGCACTGGCGCTTCAAGCTCGATCACGATGCCCCCATCGCCTGGGACGATCTGGTGCGCGGGCCGCAGCGTTTCGAAGCGAAGCTGCTGAGCGATCCGGTGGTGCGCCGCGCCGACGGCTCGTGGCTGTATCTGCTGCCCTCCGTGATCGACGATATCGACATGAGCATCACCCATGTCGTGCGCGGCGAGGACCATGTCTCCAACACCGCGACGCAGATCCAGATGTTCGACGCGCTGTCGGGCACGGTACCGGCCTTCGCGCACGAGGCCCTGCTCACCGGCGCGGAAGGCAAGCTGTCGAAGCGACTCGGGTCACTCGGCATCGCGCATTTCCGCGATGCGGGGATCGAGCCGGAAGCGCTGATCGCGCTGCTCGCCCGGCTCGGCACCAGCGACCCGGTCGAGCCCTTTGCTGACACCACGCCGCTGATCGCCAGCTTCGATTTCGGCCGCTTCGGCCGCGCGCCCGCCCGGTTCGACGAAGCCGAACTCGCCCAGCTCAATGCCCGAATCGTCCACCAGCTGGGGCATGCCCGTGTCGCCGATCGGCTGCCTGCCGGCATCGACGCGGCCGGGTGGGAAGCGATCCGCCCGAATCTTTCTACCGTCGCCGAGGCAGCGGACTGGTGGGCCGTAGTAGAAGGCCCGATCGCCGCGCCGCCCGTGGAAGCGGAAGATCGCGCCTTTCTCGATCAGGCCCGCGCCACCGCGCAGGCGCTCGACTGGTCGGCCGATCCGTGGCGCGCGCTCACCGAAGCGCTGAAGGCGGCCACCGGTCGCAAGGGCAAGGCGCTGTTCCTGCCCCTGCGCCGCGCGCTCACGGGTCGCGATCATGGCCCGGATATGGCTGCGCTGCTTCCGCTGATCGGCAAGGATCGTGCGCTGGAGCGCCTGGGCGCGGGGTGAACCGCTCCCGCTTTACGACGTTTATGTAATGTTGTACCATTTCCTTCATCCGGCGTTCACAGACCGGTGGTGGAGAAGGAGTGCAACGAAATGCATGCCGACACGCGCTATCATGCCAAGGCACCACGCTCGCTCAGCTTCGGGGCTGCGCTCGCGCTTAACGGCGCGATCCTTGCCGGATTGATCTTCTCGGCGCCGAACTTCCTGCCAAAACCCCAGAACAAGCCGTTCGAAGGCAAGAACATTCCGCTGCCCGTGCCGCCGCCGCCCACGCCCGCGAAGCCGCAACCGAAAAAGGTGCAGCCGCGCACGACCTCTCAGCCGCTGGCGCGCGATCCGATCGTGCCGACGCGCAGCGAAGCGACGATCGAAACCAGCACGGTTCTGCCCGACAGGCTTCCCACCATCGAAAAGCCCGCCGACCCCGGGCCGACCTTGGTCGTCGATCCGCCCAAGCCGATCCCGGCGCTGATCGGCGCCAGCCAGGACCCGCGCTACCTGCGGGATTTCCAGCCGGAATATCCTTCGCAGGAAATCCGCGCCCAGCGCGACGGCGTGGTGACGCTGCGGGTGCTGATCGGCGCGGACGGCCGGGTGAAGGCGGTGGAGCCGGTCAGCGCCACCAGCGACGCCTTCTTCGCCGTCACGCGGCGCCAGGCGCTCGGCAAGTGGCGCTTCCGCCCTGCAACGCGCGGCGGGATCGCCGAGGAAAGCTGGAAGACGATGACGGTGCGCTTCCGTCTCGAAGACGCACGCTGAAGCCCAGGGGATCGGGACGCGGGGGCTGGCCCTAGCCCGCCCGCGTCCCTATCTTTGGGCCGCGATGACCTTCCTCAAATATATCTCGCCGCTCCGGGCCCTTCGCGATCTGCGTGGCTATCTGGCGTCGCGCAAGCGCCACGAACTCTGGTTCATGCTGCTGGCGCTGGTGGTCACCTTCGTGGTGATCGTGGCGTTCGTGAAGGATTCGCACATCCCGGTGCCGTATCGGAAGAACATCATCTACGTCGAATCCTGGCCGATCACTCGCACCCAGGCGGAAATCCGCGCGCAGCAGAAGGTGGATGAAGCCAAGCGACTCGCCGATGAGGCAGCGCTCGCCGAACGCCGCAAGAAGCGCCAGGCCGAATTCAAGAAATACGACGACTGGCTCGAGAAGCACGGGATTTGAGCGACGCCCGCTGGATGGCGGCGGCGCTGGCGCTCGCCGAACGCGGTCGCGGCCGCACCGCGCCCAATCCCAATGTCGGTTGCGTGCTTGTGCGCGACGGGCACGTCGTCGGGCGCGGCTGGACGCAGCCGGGCGGTCGCCCGCACGCCGAGGCGATGGCACTCGCCCAGGCCGGCGACAAGGCGCGCGGTGCCACCGCCTATGTCACACTGGAGCCCTGCGCCCATGAATCACCGCGCGGTCCAGCCTGCGCCGATCTGCTCGTTCAGACGCGAGTCGCGCGCGTGGTGGCGGCGCTGCGCGATCCCGATCCACGCACCGACGGCAGCGGCTTCGCCCGCCTGTATGATGCTGGAATACAAGTAGAATTCGGCGTGCTTGAAGCCGAAGCCCGGCGCAGCATGGCCGGCTTCCTCACGCGCCTGGCCCACGGGCGGCCGCATATCACGCTGAAGCTCGCCACGTCGCTCGACGGTCGCATCGCCCTCTCCACCGGCGAAAGCAAATGGATCACCGGTCCGCAGGCCCGTGCCCATGCCCATCTCGAACGCGCCCGGCACGACGCCATCCTGGTCGGCCGCGGCACCTTCCTCGCCGATTCGCCGAAGCTCGACGTGCGGCTGCCCGGCCTCGGCGATCGGGCGCCACGACGTATCCTGCTCTCCTCAACGGGCCCTACTCCGCCCGGCTGGGAACGCGTCGCCGATATGCGCGATGTTCGCGATCTTTCGGCCATCGATTCCCTGATGGTTGAAGGCGGCGCCAAGGCCGCTACCGCCTTTCTCCGCGCCGATTGGGTCGACCGGCTGCTGCTCTACCGCGCGCCGATCCTGATCGGCGGCGGCAAACCCGCGGTCGAGGGGTTTGGCCTCGCCGCATTGTCCGAGGCGCATGATCGCTGGCGCCTGCTGGACTCTCGACTGCTTGGCAGCGATCGGTTCGAGGTCTACGAGCGCAACGCATGTTCACCGGAATCGTAAGCGATGTCGGCACGATCGACGCGGTAGAGCGCCAGGGCGACCTGCGCGTGCGCGTGGCGACGGCCTATCCCACCCATGAGATCGATCTCGGCGCCTCGGTCGCCTGTTCGGGCGTGTGCCTGACGGTGGTCGACAAGGGGCCAGGCTGGCTCGACTTCGACGTGTCGGGCGAGACCGTCTCGCGCACCGCCGACGACCAGTGGACCGCCGGCCGCAAGCTCAACCTCGAGCGCGCGCTGCGTCTGGGCGACGAGCTTGGCGGCCATATCGTCACCGGGCATGTCGACGGCATCGGGCGGGTGAAGCTGATCGAGGCGATCGATGGCTCGCACCATGTCGTGATCGCGGCAGGGCCGGAAATCGCGCCGTACGTCGCGCCCAAGGGCTCGATCACCGTCGACGGCGTGTCGCTGACGGTCAACGCGGTGGACGATACGCCCGAGGGCGTCGAATTCCACCTCAACATCATTCCGCACACCGCGGCCGTCACCACCTTCGCCACGCTGGCGGAAGGCCAGGCGGTCAATCTGGAGATCGACGTGCTGGCGCGCTATCTTCAGCGCATGGAGGCATTGCGTGCCAAAGGCTGAACTCGCCGCGCTCAAGCACGGCTTCCTCTCCTCGCCCGAGGAACTGATCGACGAGGCCCGCAACGGCCGGATGTTCATCCTGGTCGATGACGAGGATCGCGAGAATGAAGGCGATCTGGTCATCCCGGCGCAGATGGCGACGCCCGACGCGATCAACTTCATGGCCAAGTACGGCCGCGGGCTGATCTGCCTCGCCATGACCAAGACGCGGGTCGACCAGCTCGGGCTCGAGCTGATGAGCCGCGCCAACGGCACCCGGCACGAAACCGCCTTCACCGTCTCGATCGAAGCCAAGGAAGGCGTGACCACCGGCATCTCCGCCGCCGACCGCGCCCGCACCATCTCGGTCGCAATCGACGCGAGCAAGGACCGGGCGGACATCGTAACCCCGGGCCATGTCTTTCCGCTGGTCGCGCGCGACGGCGGCGTGCTGGTCCGCGCCGGCCATACCGAGGCGGCGGTGGACGTCGCCCGCCTCGCCGGGCTCAACCCCGCCGGCGTGATCTGCGAGATCATGAAGGACGACGGGACGATGGCGCGGCTCGACGACCTCGTCGGCTTCGCCCAGCTCCACAACCTCAAGATTGGCACGATCCGCGACCTGATCGCCTATCGCCGCCGCCACGACCATCTCGTCGAGCAGCGTGCCGAGGCCAGCTTCACCAGCGAATGGGGCGGCGAGTGGCGCGCGCTCACCTTCTGGAACAAGGCGACCGGCAGCGAGCAGGTCGCGTTGGTCAAGGGCCGGATCGATCCCGACAAGCCGACGCTCGTGCGGATGCACGCGCTGTCGCCCTTTGCAGACGTGTTCGGCGAAGGCGGTCCGCGCGGCGGGCTGCTGCGCAAGTCGATGGAGATCATCGGCAAGGAAGGTGCCGGCGTGATCGTGGTGATCAACCGCCCCCGCCCCGACGGCTATACCGTGGCGCTGCAGACCCGCAGCGGCGCGATCCCGCCCAAGGACATGGACGAGCTGCGCGACTATGGCGTCGGCGCGACCATCCTCACCGAACTCGGCGTGCAGGAGATGATCCTGCTCTCCAACACCCATCACACGCTGATCGGGCTCGACGGCTACGGCCTGTCGATCGCCGGCACGCGCCCCATCGACTCGGAGCAATAATGGCCAACGTCCTCATCGTCGAAGCGCGCTTCTACGAGCATCTCAACGACCTGCTGATCGCCGGCGCCAAGGCGGCGATCGAGGCGGCGGGCCACAAGGCCGAGGTGATCACCGTGCCGGGCGCGCTGGAGATCCCGGGCGCGGTCGCGCTGGCGGCGGACAGCGGCCGCTACGACGCCTTCGTCGCGATCGGCGTGGTGATCCGCGGCGAGACCTATCATTTCGAAATCGTCGCGGGCGAAAGCGCGCGCGGGCTGATGGCGCTGTCGATGGACGGCGTCGCGATCGGCAACGGCATCCTGACGGTGGAGAACGAGGCGCAGGCGCTGGTCCGCGCCGATCCGAAGCAGAAGGACAAGGGCGGCGAGGCGGCCAAGGCGGCGCTGGCGATGCTCGCGCTCAAGGCCAAGTTCGGCTGATCCCATGGACATGCCGCCCTCCCGCTACCGAGTAGAAGAGCGGGGGCGGCGGTTGGTCGTGGTGGACCGCACCACCGGGCGCGAAGTGTCCCAAAGCAAATCTCCCCTTCCGCTTGCGGGAGAGGTCGGGGGAGGGGGTGGCCGTACCGGCCGACGGCGTGTCGGGGGAGATCCTCCCCCCGCCCCTCCCGCAAGCGGAAGGGGTGCGCAAGGCTGGCGGTTCGGGATCCAACGGCCGAGAACCACACCCGATAGTTTCGTCACCCGCAGCTGGTTCGACGCCAAGGCGCCGCGCACGATCAAGCTCAACTATACCGCGCATTCGCGGCTGGCGGCGCTGCGCTTCGGCGGTGCCATCCTCATCGCGCTGCTGGTGACGGGCAGCTTCCTGTTCTGGCCGTGGTTTCCCTTCCTGATCGGCATGGTGCTGGCCCCACCAAAAATGCGTGCGCATTTCCGCGCGGCCAGCACCCGCTGGATCGATGGCTTCGATCAGGCCGACTGAAGCGCGAGCTCGTCGGCGGTCGGGTAGTCGGTATAGCCCTCGGCCCCGCCGACGTAGAACAGTTCCTCGCGCTGCGGATTGAGCGGCAGGCCCTCGCGAAGGCGGCGCGGCAGATCCGGATTGGCGAGGAAGGTGCGGCCGAACGCGATCGCATCGGCCTCGCCCGCATCGAGCGCCGCCTGGGCGCTGGCCGCATCATAGTCCGAGTTGAGCGCCAGCACGCCGCGATACACCTTCCGCATCACCGGATGGATCGGCGGCTGGTCGGGCTCGCCCCGGCTGCCGCCCGGGCGCGGCTCGCGCATCTCGAGGAACGCAACGCCGATTTCGTCGAGCGCCGCCGCGGCGGCTTCGAACAGCGGCACCGGGTTGCTGTCGTTGACGCCCTGCACCTCGCCATTGGGCGAGAGGCGCACGCCGGTGCGATCGGCGCCAACCGTGTCGACCACGCGCTGGCTCACTTCGCGGAGCAGGCGGATGCGGTTTTCGACCGACCCGCCATATTCGTCCTCGCGGAAGTTGGAATTGTCGCGCAGAAACTGGTCGATCAAATAGCCATTGGCGGCGTGGATCTGCACTCCGTCAAAGCCGGCGCGGATCGCGTTCTGGGCCGCGCGTTCATAATCGGCGAGAATGCCGGGGATCTCGTCGGTACGCAGCGGACGCGCCTGGGTGTAGGGCCGCTTGATCTCGCCGGAATCCTCCGCCGGATAGGTGCGCACTTCACCGGGCGCGGTAGTCGCCGAGGCGGAGACCGGCGGCTCGCCGCCGAGAAAGTCCGAATGCACCAGCCGGCCCATGTGCCAGAGCTGCGAGACGATCTTGCCGCCGGCTTCATGGACCGCGGCGGTGATCGGCTTCCACGCCTCGACCTGCTCGTCGCTCCAGATGCCGGGCGCATAGGCCCAGCCGAGCCCCTGCTGGCTGATCCCGGTCGCCTCGGTGATGATGAGCCCGGCACTGGCGCGCTGGCGGTAATAGTCGGCCATGATCGGCGTCGGGACATGGCCGCGCGTCGCACGGCCGCGAGTGAGCGGCGACATCCATACGCGATTGGCGGCATGGATCGCGCCGACTTGAATCGGATCGAACAGGCTGGGCATTGAAATTCCCTTATGCAGCTTGTGACTTGAGCGAGATAGGGCGCTACAGGGCGCCATGCATCGCAACGCATCGACAACAAAAACTACCCCGGCACGAAGCCATGTTGCGACGGCGCTGATTGCGGCGCTGATCGCCAATGCCGCGCTCGCCACCGGCCCGTTGTTCGTGCGAATGGCGGATGTGGGGCCGGTGTCGGCGGCGTTCTGGCGGCTGATCATCGCCACGCCGATCCTGTTCGCGGCGGCGACCGCGATGGGGGAGAAGCCGATCGCCGCCGGACGTGGACGCTGGTGGATCCTTTCCATCGCCGGCGTGATCTTCGCGCTCGATCTAGCCAGCTGGCATATCGGCATCGTTCGCACCACGCTCGCCAACTCGACGCTCTTCGGCAATTCGGCATCGCTGATCTTCCCGATCTACGGTTTCGTGATCGCGCGCGCCTGGCCGAGCAAGATGCAGGGCGCGGCGCTGCTGCTCGCGGCAATCGGCGGCGCGTTGCTGCTCGGGCGCTCGGCCGAGCTTTCCTCGCGGCATCTGGCAGGCGACCTGTTCTGCCTGCTCGCCGGCGTGTTCTATGCCGTCTATTTCGCGCTGATGGCGCGGGTGCGCACCTCGCTGGGGCCCGTGCCGGCGTTGGCGCTGTCGTCACTCGCCACCATCCCGCCGCTGCTGGTGATCGCGCTGGCAATGGGCGAGCAGATCGTGCCGCACCTCTGGTGGCCCTTGCTCGCGCTCGCCATCGTCAGCCAGCTGATCGGCCAAGGCTGCATGATCTACGCGCTCGGCCATCTTTCGCCGCTGGTGATCGGCATCGCGCTGCTGGTGCAGCCGGCAGTGGGCGCGGCGCTGGGCTGGATCATTTTCGACGAGAAGCTCGCTGCCGCCGACCTGTTCGGCGCGGCGCTGGTCGCGGCGGCGCTGGTGCTGGTGCGGCAAGGGGCGGTACGGTCCAAGGGGTAGCCGGTTGCCGGGGCGCGGCTTCGCGCCTAAATCAAGGCCATGGATCTCGCCGACGCCACCCTCGATGAACTGCGCGCGGCGCTCGCGCCGTCGCTTGCCGCCAACGCCGCCTTCGATGGCTGGAACACGCGGGCGCTCGATGCCACCGCCGATGCGATGGGCGTCGATCGCGACGTGGCGCGACTTGCTTTCTCGGGCGGCCCGCTGGCGATGATCGACGCATGGTTCGCGCATATCGACCGCGCGATGCTGGACGAACTTTCGCCCGAGACGCTGGCGGGCATGAAGATTCGCGCGCGCATCACCGCGCTGGTTGAGGCCCGGCTGGCGCTGCTCGCTCCCTATCGCGATGCGCTGCGCCGCGCGCTGGCGATCCTCGCCATGCCACAGAACCTGACCCGCGCCAGCAAGCTCGGTTGGCGCGCGGCGGATGCGATGTGGCGCGCAGCCGGGGACACCGCTACCGACTATAACCACTATACCAAGCGGATGACGCTCGGCAGCGTCTATGCCGCCACCATCGCGGTGTTCGTGCAGGACGAAAGCGAGGAATGGGCGGACACCCGCGCCTTTCTAGGCCGCCGGATCGAAGGGATCATGCGCTTCGAAAAGGCCAAGGCTGGATTCGTGGCACGCACCGGCAACCGGCCCAGCCTTTCGCGGTTCATTGGCCGCCTACGCTACCCGGCAATTTGACCGAGATGCCTGCGTTCTCCCGGGCGACACGGTGCGCAGGCACTAGCCATGCGGTCGAGTAATTGATAATCGCTCGCAGCATGGACGCTTCCGCCGCGGTTTCAGGGCCCGTACGCCTCATGCAATTGCGCCCCAATGCCCTCGGCACCGTCGCCGGCGTGGATTGGGACCGACTCGCCGAACCCGAAGCGCGCCGTCTGCGCGAACTTGGGTTGGATGAAGGCGTGGAGGTGGAGCTGCTGCGCCGGTCTGGCCTGTTCGGCGGCCCGCTGGCGTGCCGAATCGGCCGCATGACGGTGGCACTGCGCCGTCACGTCGCCGCCGCTATCCATGTCACACCCCGGACCGGCGCGGCATGAACGCCACGCCGCTGGTGGCGCTGGTCGGCAATCCCAATGCCGGCAAGAGCGCCCTGTTCAACGCACTGACCGGCGCGCGGCAGAAAGTGGGCAATTATCCCGGCGTGACCGTCGAGCGCCACTCGGGCCGCATGGCCCTGCCGGATGGCCGGCCGATCGAGCTGATCGACCTGCCCGGCGCGTACAGCCTCGATCCCTCCAGCCCCGACGAGCAGGTGACGCGCGACGTGCTGCTCGGCCGCCAGCAGGGCGAACGGCTGCCCGATGCCATCCTGACCGTGGTCGACGCATCTAACCTCGACAATCACTTGCGTTTCACGCTTCAACTGATCGCGCTGGGGCTGCCGATCGTGGTCGTGCTCAACATGATCGATCTAGCGGAGCGCGACGGCCTGAAACTCAACCCGGAAGCGCTCGAGCGCGAGCTGGGCGTGCCGGTGGTCGCCACCGTGGCGGTGCGTCGCCGCGGGCTCGACGCGCTCAAGGAGCGCATGGCCGAGATGGTGCGGGGGGTGAACAAGATTCGCCCGTCCGTGGGTGTCGAGCACGACATCGTTCTGCTTCAGCGCCGCGCACGACAAATTGCCACCACCGTCACCGTGTCCGAAACCGCCGCGCGCCGGTGGACGCACCGGCTTGATGCACTGTTCCTCCATCCGGTCGCCGGGCCGGTGATCCTGCTGGCCACGATGTTCCTGATGTTCCAGGCGGTGTTCGCCTGGTCAGAGGCGCCGATCGGCTGGATCGAAGCCGGCATGGCATGGCTGGGTGCCGAAGTGGGCACCGCGCTGCCCGATGGCGTGCTGCGTTCGCTGATCGTCGACGGCGTGATCGCCGGCGTGGGCGCGGTGGTGGTGTTCCTGCCGCAGATCCTGATCCTGTTCGCCTTCATTCTGGTGCTGGAGGCGACCGGCTACATGGTTCGCGCCGCCTTTCTGATGGACCGGGTGATGGCGAGCGTCGGGCTCTCGGGCCGCGCTTTCATCCCGCTCCTCTCCAGCTTCGCCTGCGCAGTGCCGGGCATCATGGCGACGCGCACCATTTCCGACGAGAAGGATCGCCTGACAACGATCCTGATAGCGCCGCTGATGACCTGTTCGGCGCGGCTGCCGGTCTACACCATCATCATCGGCGCGCTGATTCCCGATCGCGCCGTGCTGCCCGGCATCGGATTGCAGGGGCTGGTGCTATTCTGCCTGTACGTCCTCGGCATTGTCGGCGCCTTCTGCGCGGCGATGGTGCTGCGTCGCACGGTGACCAAGGGCGCCACCTCCGGCTTCATGATGGAAATGCCCAAATATCAGTGGCCGCGCCTGCGCGACGTGCTGCTGGGCCTGTGGCAGCGCGCGCTGATCTTCCTCAAACGCGCAGGCACGATCATCCTCTACACCACCGTGGTACTCTGGGCGCTGCTGAGCTTCCCCAAGCCGCCTGAGGGCAGCACGGTTTCCAAAGTCGACTATTCGATCGCAGGGCGGATCGGCAACGGCCTGCAGACCATCGTTGCGCCGATCGGCTTCAACCGCGACATGGCGCTGGCGCTGATCCCGGCCATGGCGGCGCGGGAGGTTGCCGTGGCGGCCATCGGCACCGTCTATGCCATCGACAATGCCGATGACGCGACAGGGGAGGCTTCGATCCGCGAGCAGCTCCAGCGGCATTGGAGCCTGCCAAGCGCGCTCGCCTTCCTGATGTGGTTCGTGTTCGCGCCGCAATGCATCTCGACCATCGCGGTGACGCGGCGAGAGACCAACGGCTGGAAATGGCCAGCCTTCATGATCGGCTATCTGTTCGCGCTGGCCTATGTCGCGGCGGGGATCACCTATTGGAGCGCGATCGGGCTGGGCTTTTAACGGCTGGGCCTCTAGCAATTGCATCCCCGGCTCGAAAACGGCAGAGGCGGGGGACTATGAGCACCGTATCCCCCGAACTCCGCGCTGCTGCGCTCGTCTCCAAGGCTTGGCCCTATGAAGAGGCGCGCAAGCTGCTCAAACGCTACCCGCAGATCGCAGAGGGTGGCGCGCCGGAGAAAGGCCATGTGCTGTTCGAGACCGGTTACGGTCCCTCGGGGCTGCCGCATATCGGCACGTTCAACGAAGTGCTGCGCACCACCATGGTCCGTCGCGCCTTCGAGAGCCTGTGCGATGTCCCCACCCGCCTGATCGCGTTCAGCGACGACATGGACGGCCTGCGCAAGGTGCCGGACAATGTGCCGAACCAGGAAATGCTGCGCGAACATCTCGGCAAGCCGCTCACCCAGGTGCCCGATCCGTTCGGGAAGTATGAGAGCTTCGCGCACCACAACAACGCGCGTCTGCGCGAATTCCTCGACCAGTTCGGCTTCGAGTACGAATTCGCCTCGTCCACCGACTATTACACCGGCGGCCGCTTCGACGACGCGCTGCGCAAGGTGCTTCGCCATTATCAGGGCATCATGGACGTGATGCTGCCGACGCTTCGCGCCGAGCGCCAGGCGACCTATTCGCCGGTGCTGCCGATCAGCCCCAAGTCGGGCATCGTGCTGCAGGTGCCGGTCGAGGTCGTCGATGCCGAGGCCGGGCTGATCGCCTTCGAGGACGAGGGCGAGCGGATCGTCCAGTCGGTTCTCGGCGGCAAGGCCAAGCTCCAGTGGAAGGTCGACTGGGCGATGCGCTGGGTCGCCCTCGACGTCGATTACGAGATGGCGGGCAAGGACCTGATCGACTCGGTCACCCAGTCCGGCAAGATCGCGCGCGTGCTCGGCGGCCGCCCGCCCGAGGGCTTCAACTACGAGATGTTCCTCGACGAAAAGGGCGAGAAGATCTCCAAGTCCAAGGGCAACGGCCTCAGCCTCGAGCAGTGGCTGACCTATGGCCCCGAGGAGAGCATCGCCTTCTACGCCTATCGCGAGCCCAAAAAGGCCAAGCAGCTGCACCTGGGCGTGATCCCGCGCGCGATCGACGAGTATTGGCAGTTCCGCAGCAACTATGCCGGCCAGCCGATCGAGCAGAAGCTGGGCAACCCGGTCCACCACATCCACAATGGCGAGCCGCCGGCGGAGACGCTGCCGGTCACCTTCGGGCTGCTGCTCAACCTGGTCGGCGTGATGGGCGAGGCGACCAAGGAGCAGGTCTGGGGCTATCTGACCAACTATGTGCCCGATGCGAACCCGGAAACCTATCCGGCGCTCGATCGGCTGATCGGCTATGCGCTTGCCTATGCCCGCGATTTCGTCGCGCCGACGCTGAAGAAGCGCGCACCGGCGAGCGTGGAGGTCGAGGCGCTGCAGCGCCTCGACGCCCAACTAGCCGCGCTGCCGGCAGATGCGCCTGCCGAGGCTATTCAGGACCAAGTGTACGAGATCGGCAAGACCGCAGGCTTCGAGAATCTACGCGACTGGTTCAAGGCGCTGTACGAGACGCTGCTCGGATCCGAGCAGGGGCCCCGCATGGGCAGCTTCATTGCGCTCTACGGGATCGAAAACAGCCGGAAGCTGATCGCCGAGGCGCTGGCACGCGCCGCCTGACCCGTTTGCGGTCAGGCGCGCTTGCGGCCGGCGAGCACCGCCACGCCCAGGATCGCCAAGCCGCCCAGTGCCAGCAGCGCGCCGACCCAGCCCGTCGACGTCCAGCCATAGCCGGCGGCGATCGCCAGGCCGCCCAGCCAAGGGCCCAGCGCATTGGCGGTGTTGAACGCCGAATGGTTGAGCGCCGCTGCCAGCGCCTGCGCCTCGCCTGCCACGTCCATCAGCCGGGTCTGCAGCACGGGCCCGAGCGCACCGGCGAAGCCGATCGCGAACACATCGACCGAAATCCACACCAGCGACTGCGCCGCGAGTGGATAGAGCGCGAGCGCGGCCGCGCTGCCGAGCAGCAGCGCGGCGCCTGTCGGCATCAGTGCGCGATCGGCGAAACGCGGTACCACCAGGTTGCCGGCGATCATGCCCGACCCGAAAATAGCCAGCACCAGCGGCACCGCCCAAGCGGGCGTGCCGGTGACGTGCATCAGCGTCGAGGCGACATAGGTGTAGACGCAGAACAATCCCCCAAAGCCGATCGCGCTCACCCCCAGCGTCAGCCACACCTGCCCGTTGGCCAGGGCGCCGAGTTCCCGCAAGGGGCTCGCTCCCGGCTCCGGCCGGTCCTTGGGCGCCAGCCAGACGACCAGCGCGACGGTGAGCAGCGCCAGCGCCGCAACCACCGCAAACCCCCAGCGCCAGCCCACCGCCTGGCCCAGCCAGTTGGCCGCGGGCACGCCCAGCACGGTGGAGATCGCCAGGCCCAGCATCACGCGCCCCACCGCCTGCGAACGCTGGTCGTAGCGGACGAGCGACGCCGCAACGAGCGCGGCGATGCCGAAATAGGCGCCGTGCGGCAGCCCGCTCAGGAACCGGAACAGCAGCATCCAGGGATAGCTGGGCGCCAGTGCGCTCATCGCGTTGAACAGCGCAAAGCTCGCCATCAGCCCGATCAGCAGCGTCCGGCGCGACCATTTCGCTGCCGCCACCGACAGCAGCGGCGCCCCGACCACTACTCCGAGCGCATAGGCGCTGATCACGTGACCGGCAGTCGGTTCGTCGATGCCGAGGCCGGCGGAAAAATAGGGCAGCAAGCTCATCGTCGCGAATTCGGTGGTGCCGATCGCGAATCCGCCCATGGCCAGGGCGAAGTGGACGAGACCCGGCGAGCGGGTAGCGGGGTGGGACAGGGGGGCGTGCACGCCGGGCAAATGGGTTTGCTGCAGTGCAGCGTCAACGCCCCTTCGCTGCAACCGTCCGTGCAGCACCTGCAACCATCGTCAAGGCGCGGGCGGCGCCGCTGCCTCGGGGCGATCGAGCAGTCGAGTGAACACCGCCTGCGCCAGCGCCGCGACCAGCGGGCCGACGAGCAAGCCGTCGAAGCCGAACGCTTCCACGCCGCCGAGCGTGGAAAGCAGCACGATGAAATCGGGCATCTTGGTTTCTGATCCGATCAGGATCGGTCGCAGGATATTGTCGACCATGCCGATCACGAACAGCCCGCACAACACCAGGATCACCGCCTGGATCACCTGGCCCGTCGCCAGCAGGTACAGCGCGACCGGCAGCCAGACCAACCCGGTTCCTACCGCCGGCAGCAACGCCGCGACCGCCATCACCAACCCCAGCAGCAGCCAACTCTCGATCCCGAGCAGCGCCAGCACCGCTCCGCCGACCGCGCCTTGAGCAAGCGCCACGAAGATGCCGCCCTTGACGGTGGCCCGCACAACGGTGACGAACGTGGCGTCGATCACTGCCTGATAGCCGGCATCGATCGGCGCCAGTGCAGCCATTCGCCGCACCAGCTTCTCGCCGTCGCGCAGGAAGAAAAAGCCCAGATAGAGGATCACGATCAGCGACAGCAGAACGTTCAGCACGCCGCCACCGAACGCCAGCGCCTGGTTGGCGAAGGCGGGCATGCCGCGGCCCAGCCCCGCGACCACGCGCGACTGGATCGCCTCGAAATCGCCCAGGCCGGCCCGGGCGAGCAAGCCGCGCACGCTGTCCGGAAGGTGCGCGACCGCGCTTTCCAAAGCCGAGGCCGGATTGAACCTACCGGAAGCAAGACCCTGATAGAGCGCGGCGACCTGATCGATTGCCACTGCCAGCAGCAAGCCCATAGGCAACAGCAGCGTGAGCGACATGGCGGCCAGGGCGACGAGCGCGGCGCGATTTTCCTGGCCGGGGTTCCGCGCGAGGTACCAGCGCTTGACCGGCAGGAACAGGATCGTGCCGACGATGCTCCACAGGATCTCGTCAAGGAACGGCAGGAAAACGCGAAAGCACAGCAGCGCCAGAACCACCACCACCAGCGGCAGCGCCATCGATCGAACCCAGTTTGCCGGCACCCCTTGCTCCTGCCCTTGCGTCCCGCTGTGACGACGTAGCGGGTCGACGGGCGCTTCGTCCAGCGCCGCGCCGAACCGCGCTTGCCCGCGCCGGATTAGTCGTTACACCGTTGGCTCGTGGCTTCCCCCACTCCTTCTGCCGGCGAGGGTGCGCGCGCCCTGCTCGTCCAGGCGCTGGCCGATGTCGCGCAGGGCGACCGCGCGGCGCTCAAAACCGTCTATGATCTGACGGCGGCGAAGCTGATGGGCGTCTGCCTGCGTATCTGCCAGGACCGCGAGGCGGCGGAGGACGTGATGCAGGAAGTGTTCCTGAAGATCTGGAATCGGGCCGGGCGCTTCGATGCGGCGCGCGCCAGCCCGATCACCTGGCTGTGCGTGATCGCGCGCAACAGCGCCGTCGATTGGCGGCGAACGCGCGGCTTAGGCGAGGCCGCGCCGATCGATGCAGCGATGGACGTGCCGGACGGCGCCGACTCGGCCGAAGCACGGCTGCAAGCAGTGGAGATGCAGGCGCGCATCTTTTCCTGCATCGAGGCGCTGGAGGAAAAGCAGCGAGGCGCGATCCGCGCCGCCTTTTTCAACGGGCGCACCTATCCCGAACTGGCCCAGGCCGCGGCCGTGCCGCTGGGAACGATGAAAAGCTGGATCCGACGTGGGCTGCTCCAGCTCAGGGGATGTCTCGGCGATGGCTGATCCGCTGCTGCCGGAAGAGGAAGACGTGGTGCTCGCGGCCGAACTCGCGCTGGGCCTGCTGGACGGCGCCGAGCTCGCCGCTGCCCGCCGGCGGCAGCTTGCCGATCCTGCCTTTGCCGCCTCGGTGGAGCGCTGGGCACTGGACTTCGCACCGATGGCGCAGGAAGTTGCCGAAGCGGGGCCCGCACCCGGGCTTTGGGATCGGATCGCGGCGCGGTTGCCGGGGGCGGACGATCGCCGCCTTGTCCTCGCCGTCCGGCGCTGGCGCGCACTGGCGGTTGCCGCGAGCGCGGCAGCGGCGGCGCTGCTGGTAATCCTCCTGCTGCCGCCGGAACCAGCGGTGGTCGCGCAGATCACCGGCAGCGAAGGTGCCATTTTCCAGGCGCGTTATGACGGCGCGCAGGGCATGCTCCACGTCCGCACCGAAGCGATGCCCGCCACCAGGCTGGCGCCCGAGCTTTGGGTTATCCCGGCTGGCGGCAAACCGGTATCGCTGGGACTGGTGGCGAACCGCGGGGGGCGCGACGTTGCGGTGGCGCCAGCCCATCGCGCGCTGCTCGCCGAAGGAGCGACGCTTGCCATCACGATGGAAGAACCCGCCAGCGCGCCGCATGCCGGACCCAGCGGTCCGCCGGTCGCGGCAGGAAAGATACTAATTTTTTAGAAACCGCTGCATCCGGGGCGCAATGCGCGCCGTAGCTTCCGTGCACCTCCGCCAGAGGGGTGTGTAGAAAGAGGAAGCTAGAAGATGACGCGCAAGTCCAGTCTCGCCTCGCTAACGGGGATGATCGGTTTCGCCCTGCTCGCCACCGGCGCCGTCGCTGCCGTTCAGAATGCACCGATCGTAGGGGGCGCCGCGATGTACCCGACCAAGAACATCGTCGAAAATGCCGTCAACTCGAAGGATCACACGACGCTCGTCGCGGCAGTCAAGGCCGCCGGCCTGGTGGATACGCTCTCCGGGCCCGGCCCGTTCACCGTCTTCGCGCCCACCAATGCGGCATTCGGCAAGCTGCCCGCCGGCACGGTGGACACGCTGGTGAAGCCGGAGAACAAAGCCACGCTGACCAAAATTCTCACCTATCACGTCGTCGCCGGCAAGATGAGCGCCGCGGACATCGCTGCCAATGCCCAGGCCCATGGCGGCAAGGCCATGCTCACCACCGTACAGGGAGAGCCGATCACGGTCATGAAAGGTCCCGATGGCGGCTGGTGGATCGAGGATGCCAAGGGCGGCAAAGCCAAGATCACCATGGCAGACGTGAATCAGTCGAATGGCGTAATTCACGTGATCGACAGCGTCTTGATGCCCTGACGCTGCCGAGGGCCTCGCGCTGTCCCCCCCTATGGCGAGGCCTGGCCCGCCGGCGACCTCCTCGCCGGCGGGCCTTCTCGATCAGATTCCAAGCCATTCCAGGCCGCCGGGCAGCGCTTCCATCGCATAGTCCACCTGCAGCACCCGGCGATGCCGCGCGACGCTGCTTGCCGCAGAGGCGTGGAGGATCGGGGTGCTATACATCCAGATGTCGCCGGCCTCTGCGAGGCACGTCGCAGTTCCACAGCGGCCGACGGCTGCGACGACCGCTGCTTCCGGCACGCGCCCCAGCCGGTGCGAACCGGGGGCGATCAGCAGCGGTGCATTGTCTGCGGGAACTGCATCGAGATGGATGCGCAGCGTCACCATGGTTTCGATCAGCGCGAAAGGCGGCTCGACATGGAGGAGCCCCTGCTTGATGGACCAGGGACCATAGCCGGTGACCTCCACCCGCTCGCGCACTGCGATTGTGCGGTCCTGGTGCCAGCCGAGCGCCCAGTTGGTCGCGGCGCTCTTGTCGAAGAGGATCGCGCGAACGGGACGAGCGGTGGGACCCAGCCGTGCCGCGGCAGCCGCACCGAGCGCGTCGCTCTCCAGCAGTGCCGCCAACCCGGATGCGCCGTGCAACCGCAGGCCCGCGCGGTCGGGCGGCAGCGTGCCGGCCAAGGCATAGAGGGCGGAAAGAAACGGGGCGGCCGCACCGGCAAGGTGCGCCGCCCCATCGCGTTCGAAATCGAGCGTCACGCCTGGATCAGAGCTTCTCGGTCAGCTCCGGTACCAGCGTGAACAGGTCGCCGACGAGGCCGATGTCCGCCACCTGGAAGATGGGGGCGTCCTCGTCCTTGTTGATCGCGACAATCGTCTTCGAATCCTTCATGCCGGCGAGGTGCTGGATCGCACCCGAGATGCCGACCGCGACATAGACCATGGGTGCCACGATCTTGCCGGTCTGGCCGACTTGATAGTCGTTGGGCGCATAGCCTGCGTCCACCGCCGCGCGACTCGCGCCAACCGCAGCACCCAGCTTGTCCGCCAGCGGATCGATCAGCGCGTGGAACTGTTCCGACGAGCCCAGCGCGCGACCGCCCGAGACGATGATCTTGGCGCTGGTCAGCTCCGGACGCTCCGACGCGGCGATTTCCGAGCCGGCAAAGGTCGAGAGACCCGTGTCGCCCGCCGCCGCCACGGCTTCCACCGTGCCGCTGCCGCCCGTCGCCGCCGCCTTGTCGAAGGCGGTGCCGCGCACGGTAATCACCAGCTTCTTGTCGCTGGTCTGCACGGTGGCGATCGCGTTGCCGGCATAGATCGGCCGGGTGAAGGTGTCCGGACCCTCGACCGAGAGGATGTCCGACAGCTGCATCACGTCGAGCGCGGCGGCGACACGCGGCGCCACGTTCTTGCCCGTGGTGGTCGCCGGGAAGAGCACCGCGTCATGGGCATCCATCAGCTGGACGACCAGCGGCGCGACATTCTCGGCGAGGAAATGCTCGTACGCCGCATCGTCGGCGACATGGACCTTGCCCACGCCGGCGATCTGCGCCGCTGCCTCTGCCACGGCCGAGACGCCCTTGCCGGCGACGAGCAGGTGCACGTCACCCAGCTTGGCGGCCGCGGTGACGGTGGAGAGCGTCGCGTCCTTGACGCTCTGATTGTCGTGTTCGACCCAAACCAGCGTCTTCATCACGCGACTCCCATGCCCTTGAGCTTCTCGACCAGTTCGTCGACCGAACCCACCTTGATGCCCGCCTGGCGCTTGGCCGGCTCGACGACCTTGAGCGTCTTGAGGCGCGGGGTGACGTCGACGCCATAGTCGGCGACGGTCTTCTTCGCGACCGGCTTGGTCTTCGCCTTCATGATGTTCGGCAGCGTCGCGTAGCGCGGCTCGTTGAGGCGGAGATCGGTGGTGACGATCGCCGGGAGCTTGAGGTCGACGGTCTCGAGGCCGCCGTCGATCTCGCGCGTCACGTGCACGCGGTCACCCGCGATCTCGACCTTCGAGGCGAAGGTGCCCTGCGCCCAGCCGAGCAGCGCGGCGAGCATCTGGCCGGTCTGATTCGAATCGTCGTCGATCGCCTGCTTGCCGAGGATGATCAGCCCAGGCTGCTCCTCGTCGGCGACCTTGGCAAGCAGCTTGGCGACCGCCAGCGGCTCGATCTCGTCGTCGGTCTGGATCAGGATGCCGCGATCGGCACCCATGGCGCGCGCGGTGAGCAGCACATCGGTCTCCGCCTTGGCGACGCCGATCGTGACGACGACGATCTCGGTCGCCGCGCCCTTCTCCTTCAGCCGCACCGCTTCCTCGATCGCGATCTCGTCAAAGGGGTTCATGCTCATCTTGACGTTCGCCAGATCGACGCCCGTCCCGTCCGCTTTCACGCGGGGCTTCACGTTATAGTCAAGCACACGCTTGACCGGTACCAGGACCTTCATCGCATCCTTCCTGTCTGCCGGGGCTCTCCCCCTGACAATTGGGTTACGTTTACGCGAACGTCAACCGCTCGCAAGCGATTCGGCGTACGCCTGCATCAGCGTGCCGAAGGATTCCGGGGGCGGAAATTTTGGATAGCTGTACGAAGCGCCAGTCGCGGCCCAGGGCAGCGCATCCTCGGTCCAAGTCTCAAGGAAGGGCGGGGCGGACATTCGCGCGTCGAGCATCGTAGTACGGATGTTGACGACGGCGTCGAGGCCCTCGGGCCGGGTGAACAGCCAGCTTTTGCAATGGTCGCAGTGGAAATGCCGGGTGGCGCCGTGCAGGCCGCCAAGCACCGGTTCGCCTCCAATCACGGCGAAGCTTTCCGCCGGGTAGAGGCCGCTCAGCGAATAGGCGCTGGCAGTCATGCGCTGGCACCCGGTGCAGTGGCAGGCCATGGTGACGAGCGAATCGCCCGTCACCCGGAACCGCACGCGGCCGCAGCGGCAGCCGCCTTCGACCGTCTTCACAGTCGAGGCGGCCGCGTCGCTCACGCCGCGTTCTTGACCTCCGCCACGATCTTCTGGGCAGCGTCGCCCAGATCGTTGGCGGCGACGATCGGCAGGCCGGAATTGGCCAGGATGTCCTTGCCCTGCTGTACGTTGGTGCCCTCGAGGCGGACGACCAGCGGCACCGAGAGGTTCACTTCCTTGGCAGCTGCAACGATGCCCTCTGCGATGATGTCGCAGCGCATGATGCCGCCGAAGATGTTGACCAGGATGCCCTTCACCGCCGGATCGCTCAGGATGATCTTGAACGCCGCGGTGACCTTTTCCTTGTTCGCGCCGCCGCCGACGTCGAGGAAGTTGGCCGGGAACATGCCGTTGAGCTTGATGATGTCCATCGTGGCCATCGCCAGGCCGGCTCCGTTGACCATGCAGCCGATATCGCCGTCGAGCTTGATATAGGCGAGGTCGTACTTCGACGCCTCGAGCTCCATCGGATCCTCTTCGGTCTCGTCGCGCAGTTCCATCAGGTCCTTGTGACGGTACATTGCGTTCGAATCGAAGCCGACCTTGGCGTCGAGCACCATCAGCTTGTTGTCTTCGGTGACGGCGAGCGGGTTTATCTCGATCTGCGAGGCATCGGTGCCGAGAAAGGCGTTGTATACCTTGCCGGCGAGGCTCTGCGCCTGCTTGGCGAGATCGCCCTCGAGGCCGAGTGCCTTGGCGACGGCGCGGCCGTGGTGCGGCATGAAGCCGGTCGCGGGATCGACGTCGAAGGTGTGGATCTTCTCCGGGGTGTCATGCGCGACGGTTTCGATGTCCATGCCGCCTTCGGTCGAAACGACGAACGCGACTCGGCCGGTGGCGCGATCGACCAGCAGCGCGAGGTAGAATTCCTTGGCGATGTCGACGCCGTCGGTGACGTACAGGCGGTTGACCTGCTTGCCGGCGGCGCCGGTCTGGATCGTCACCAGCGTGTTGCCGAGCATCTCGGTCGAGGCGTGGCGGACTTCGTCCTCGGTCTTGGCGAGGCGGACGCCGCCCTTGGCTTCGGCCGGCAGTTCCTTGAACTTGCCCTTGCCGCGGCCGCCGGCATGGATCTGCGCCTTCACGACATAGAGCGGCCCAGGCAGCTTCTTCGAGGCTTCGACGGCCTCCTCGACGCTCATCGCGGCAAAGCCGGCCGGCACGGGCACGCCGAACTTCGCGAGCAGTTCCTTGGCCTGATATTCGTGGATGTTCATGAGAGCAGTCCGCCTTTTCAAGGGAACGGGGAGGGATCGCGCCCGCCTAAAGCACAGCGCGCGCGCAGAATCCACCCTTTTAGGTGTTATTGCTATTGCAAATTAGCTTCAGAAAGTCGATCCTGTGCGCGTACTGTTCGCCCGCCGAACACACACGAATTTCCCCTTTGGGCAAAGTCAATGGCAAGCGCCGCCAGGATCGCCTAGATAGGCTGCATGTCCCTCCCAACTGGAATCGCGCTGTTCGTCGTCACCGTGCTCGGCATGGAGCTGTTCGCCTATGCCGCACACCGCTGGATCATGCATGGGCCGGGCTGGTTCCTGCATGCCAGCCATCACCGGCCGCGCACGGGCAATTGGGAATGGAACGACCTGTACGCCGCGATCTTTGCGGTGCCATCGTTCGTGCTGCTACTGGGCGGCGCGCATCTCGGCTGGTGGACCGGCTGGGCATGGATCGGCGCGGGCATCGCCGCCTACGGCATGATCTATTTCGGCTTTCACGACCTGATCGTCCACAAGCGCGTCCGCCATCGCTACATTCCGCGATCGAGCTACATGAAGCGCATCGTCCAGGCACATCGGCTGCATCACGCGGTGCACACGCGCAAGGGCACGGTGAGCTTCGGCTTCCTCTATGCCCCGCGTCCGGAGGTGCTGAAGGCGCAGCTGCGCAGCAGCGGGGCGCTGACGCAATCCAGCACGATCCCGGATTGACGGAGAGGCCCGGGAGACCCACATCCTGGGCTTATGGAGCACCTCAACCTCCCCGAATCCGAATGGCGCAAGCGCTTGACCCCGCAGCAATATAGCGTGCTGCGCGAGGCTGGCACGGAACGCGCTTTTTCCGGTCGTTACAACGACAACAAGGCCGACGGCGTCTATCGCTGCGCCGGCTGCCAGCTCGAACTGTTCGACAGCATCGATAAATATGATTCAGGCTCGGGGTGGCCCAGCTTCACCCAGCCCGCAGCGGCGGAGCATGTCTCCGAACACGCCGATGTGAGCCACGGCATGCGCCGGGTAGAGGTGCGCTGTGCCCGCTGCGACGGCCATCTGGGCCATGTTTTCCCCGACGGACCTCCACCAACCGGGCTGCGCTATTGCATGAACTCGGTAAGTCTCGACTTCCGACCGCGCGCCGCGGGCGCGTCGGCAGCCTGATCCTTGTGAGAATGCCCCGCACCCTGTAATCGGCGACGCCGTACATGGCCGCAAAATCGAAAACCGCAGGTGCGCCTTGGTGGCGCCGGGGCTCCTTCTGGAAGAAGTTCTTCCTCTGGTCGTTCATCGGCGGCCTGGGCGTGGCATTGCTCGCGTTCATCGCGTTGGCGGTCACGGTCTATTCCGCCAAGTCGACGCTGCCCAGCTTCGACGAGATGAAGTCTTCGCCGAACGGCCAGATGATCCGCGTGCATGCGGTGGATGGCACCGTGCTCGTTTCGCTCGGGCCGAGCTATGGCGAATGGATTCCGTACGACCAGATCCCGCAGCAGATGAAGGATGCGATCATTGCCGTCGAGGATCGTCGGTTCGAGTCGCACTGGGGCGTCGATCCGGTGGGCGTTGCGCGCATGTTCTGGGTCGCCAAGCGGCTGCACGACGAAGGCCGCCGTCTGCAAGGCGCCTCGACGATCACGCAGCAGGTCGCGCGTACGATTTTCCTGTCGACCAAGTACAGCGTTACCCGCAAGATTCGCGAGGCGATCCTGGCGCTCGCGTTGGAACGCAAGTTCAGCAAGCAGCAGATCCTCGAGCTGTACCTGAACAAAGTGTATTTCGGTGGCGGCGCCTATGGCATCGACGCGGCGAGCCGGAAGTTCTTCGGCCATCCTGCGACCAACCTGTCGCTCGGCGAATCTGCGATCATCGCCGGCCTAGTGAAAGCGCCCTCGCATTACTCCCCCACCGCCGATGCCGAAGCCGCGGTGGATCGCGCGACCGTGGTGCTGAAGGTGATGGCCGATGCGGGCAAGATCAGCACCGCGGAGGCCAATGCGACCGATCCGCACAGCGTCCAACTGGCGCCAGAACCCAAGCAGAACAGCGTGCGCTACTTCACCGACTGGGCGCTGCCACAGCTGGAGACGCTGATCGACGAGACCGAAGCGCCGCTCGACGTGTGGACGACGCTCGATCTAAACATGCAGCGCAGCGCCGACGAAGCGATCCGCGCCAATGCGCCCGATGGCGCGCAGGGTGCGCTGGTCTCGATCGATCGAGACGGTGCGGTGCGGGCGATGGTGGGGGGGAAGGACTATGTCTCCTCGATCTACAACCGCGCCACCCAGGCGCAGCGTCAGCCGGGATCCTCGTTCAAGCTGTTCGTCTATCTCGCCGCGCTGGAATCCGGGCACAAGCCGGATGATGTGGTGGTCGACGAGCCGGTCACGATCGACGGATGGACACCCCGCAACGATTCTCGCCGCAACAGCGGCCCGATCACGATCCGCACCGCCTTCGCCTATTCGGTGAATACGATCGCCGCCAAGCTTGGGCAGGAAGTCGGCTTCACCACCGTGGCGGACATGGCGCGCCGGTTCGGCATTACCACCCCGATCAACACGCAGCCGGCGATGGTGCTCGGGACTTCCAACGTGCGCCTGATCGACATGACGCGCGCGTTCGCTTCGGTGGGCAACAACGGCGTCGCTGTGACGCCTTATGGCATCACGCGGGTGACCGCCAACGGCCAGGTGATCTATCAGCACGAGGTGGATACCAGCCATGTGCTGGTGGCCAGTTACGTCGCGGCGCAGATGATCGATCTGATGCAGACCGCCGTCGCCACCGGCACCGGCCGCGCCGCGCAGATCGGTCGCCCGGTCGCCGGCAAGACCGGTACGACCAGCTCTAACAAGGATGGCTGGTTCATCGGCTTCTCCAGCGGGCTCACCACCGGCGTTTGGATGGGCAGGGACGATGCCAAGGTGGTGCCGGGCCTGCAGGGCGGCCGCGCACCAGCGCGTGCCTTCCACGACTTCATGGTCCAGGCTGTGGCCAAGCGCCCGGTGGAGCAGTTCGAGACCGAGCTTACGCCGCCGGACAATATGCTTGAGCCCGACGAGGACGCCTATGGTGCCCCCGACAACGGCATGATGCTGGACGAGAACGGCAATCCGCTCACGCCGCCGCCGCAGGTACCGGTGGAACCGCAGGAGGACGGCGCCGTCGACGGGCCTGTCTCGACACAACCGGGAGGCCGCCCGGCTCCGGTCCAGCAGCAGGGGGACAAGCTCGACCGCGACTGGATTGCGCGGATGACCGGCCGTGCGCCGGGCCAGCAGCGCCAGCCCGTCCAGCAGGATCGCCAGCGGCCCAACGACGGCGATTGAAGCAGCCTGCGGCGCGTAGGCGTCAGGTCTGCGCGCGGCCTATCCAGTGCAGCCCTGCACCGTATCGGCGAAGCCAGTGGCGATGCGGCGTCGGATCGGCACCGTACAACTGCTCGACCAGAGCATGGAAATCGGGGCCGTGATTCATGTGGACGCGATGTGCGACTTCATGCGCCACCGTCGCTCGCCGCACCGCGCTGGGCGCCAGGATCAGTCGCCAGCTATAGCGGATCACGCCGGTAGAGGCGCAGCTGCCCCAGCGGCTCCGCGCGTCGCCGATCGCCACCTTGGTCACGCGAACGCCCGCCAACGCGGCATATTGAGCGGTTTCCTCGCTCAGCGTTCGTAGCGCCTCCGCGCGCAGCCAGCGCTCGACACGGCGTGCCAGTCCCTCCGCGGTTCCACCGCACAGCAACTGCCCGCCCGCTTGCCGCACGCCACGAACGCCTGTCACAGGCCAAACGATGGTAAGGTCGCCGTCGCCAAACGGAATGCGCGCACCGGGCACGAACGGCCGGCACTCCGGTAGCGTCTCGCGCTGGGCTGCAATCCAGCCCTGCTGCTCGCGCACCCACTGCATCGCCTTGGCCAGCGACGCTCGCGGCGGTATCGTCAGCCGTATTTTGCCGTCCCGCGGATCGATGGCGAGCCGCATCCGCCGCGCACGGGGATGACGGATGACTTCGACATCGGGTGTCACAGCCGCCGATCGGTCATGTGATGTTCGAGATCGCCCGCATCGTCCTCGGAAATCGTCCAGCCGCGCGTCGACTCACCCGCCCGGTGCACCGCCTCCGGATCTCCGGAAACGAGATAATGCCAGTCCGGCAGCTTCTCGCCATTGGCCCGCAGCCGATAGGCGCAGGTGGTGGGCAGCCATTCGATGTCGCCTACGTTGCGGGTCGTCAGCCGCACGCACTCGGGCACATAGGCACGGCGGTGCTTGTAATCCTTGCACCGGCCCATCTTCCGGTCGAGGAGCCGGCAGGCGACGTTCGTAGCGAACAATTCGCCCGTCTCCTCGTCCTCCAGCTTGTGCAGGCAGCATTTTCCGCAGCCGTCGCACAATGCCTCCCATTGCGCGCGGTCCAGCGCCTCCAGCGGCAAATCTTCCCAGAATTTAACGGTCACCGCACCCAATGCTCAAGTTCGGCGACGATCGCCGGGGGATCCTTTTCCAGCGGCAGGCTGGTGATCGGCTTGCCATCGGGCCCCATCAGATAGGCGACTTCGCTGTGCCCCATCAGATAGCCGGACGGCGTAGGCTGTTTCATATAGGCGATGGCGTAGGCCTTCGCCACCTGCGCGACTTGTTGCGGGGTGCCGGTCAGGCCGATGAGGCGCGGGTGAAAATTACCGACATATTGCTTCAGCTGCGCAGGCGTATCGCGTTCGGGATCAACCGAAATGAACAGCGGCACGATCTTCGCCGCCGTGCGGGGCGCCTGCTTCTCCAGCGCGCGGAAGGCCGCACCGATCTTCGCCAGATCCGTGGGGCATACGTCCGGGCAATAGGTGTAGCCGAAGTAGACGATGCGATATTTGCCCGCAAAGTCCGCATCCTGCACGCGCTTGCCGTTCTGATCGGTGAGGGTGAACGGCCCGCCGATCCGCGCCCCCGCCAGCGGGGGTTCGCCGGTATTGTCGGCGCCGCATGCCGCAAGCGCCAACGCGGCCGCCAAAGGTTGCAGCTTCTGAAACACGCTGTTCATGGTGTCACCCGCCATCTTCTGTTAGGGTCCGTTCCGGCAAGCGCCGCCAGTAACCAAGGGTTTTGATCACGCAATGAACGTTCGCCTTGCTCAGGCCGCCGCGGCGGCTCTTCTGCTCCTGCCGCTTCCGGCACTCGCCCAGGGCGCCGGCCAACCTCGCGAAAGCATCCAGTTCCTCGACGCGATCCGTAAGCAGGATGGCTCCAAGGTCAACGAGTTCCTGCGCGACAAGGCGACCTCGATGGTCAACGTGAAGGATCCGTACGGCACGGGCGAGGCCGCGCTGCACATCGTCGTGAAGCGCAGCGATCCCACCTATCTCAGCGTGCTGATCAACCAGCCCGGCGTGAACGTGAACATCCAGGATCGCGAGGGTAACACGCCGCTGATCTTCGCCGCCGAACGCGGCTGGGTGGCCGGCGTCGAAGCGCTGCTGGCCAAGAAGGCCAACGTCAATCTCGCCAACAATGCCGGGGTGACACCGCTGATCCGGGCGGTGCTTGCCCATGACGGCGAAGTAGTCCGCAAGCTGCTGGATGCCGGCGCCGATCCCGATCGCAGCGATTTCGGCGGCGGTCTTTCGGCCCGTGAATATGCCAAGCGGGAAACCCGCTATCCCAGCATCGCCAAAATGCTGGCGGATGCACCGAAAGTAGGGCGGGCTGCAACCGCGGCGGGGCCGAAGCTCTGACGCTTCTCAGAACCCGTCAGCAACGTCGGGATCAAGCATACCCAACAGCCTTCGTCCGGCCCGCCGGGCGAAGGCAAGCGTCGCCTTCCGCCGCATCGCCGCCGCCAACGGCACCGTAGCCGCTTCGCGCGCCACTGCAGCGTCGTAGCGATCGGCGACGATCAGGCCGGTGCGTTCTGGCAGGAAATGGGGTTGTTCCAAAGGGCGGAGATCGAATCCGCTGGGCACCGCCCAGAAGAATCGATCGCAATGGCCAAGATATTCGTGCCATTTGCCGTCGCCCAGCAGATCGGCCCGCGACACCTTGATCTCAACGATCACCACATTGCCTCGCGAATCCAGCGCCATCAGATCGACGCGCCTGCCGCCGTCCAGCGGCACTTCCGCGATCGCCACGCAATCGTGCCGCAGCAACATGCGGCAAACTCCGCGCACGACATCAGCAGCCACCAGTGGTGCGGCTTCCGTCGTCAGATCGGCAGCGGGAACGAGCGCGGGCAGGGCAGCGGACATCGTCGCAATTTAGAACAAGAAGCGAACATAGAAAAGCCGCCGAATCGCTTCGGCGGCTTTTCTGCTGTCTCCACCCGTAGCGGGTCAGCGATAGAAGACGTGGTTCCCAACGGTCGCGACGGTCGCGCGGCCGAAATTAGGGCTGACATAACGCGCATGGAAATACAGCGCGTCGCCCGCCGGGCTCTCCCACAGATTCTTACGGGCAACCTGCGCCACGGCCATCGCACGACGCCACTGGGCATTGTCGGGCGCCTTGGGCAGCTTGCCACCGCGAACGAAGGAAAACTGGCCACGCTGGGTGATTACCGAGCAGACCGAGCCAGGGAAGCGCCCCGACGTGCTGCGGTTAAGGATCACATCGGCGACTGCGAGCTGGCCGGAGAGAGGCTCGCTGCGAGCTTCGTAATAGACGCCGGTTGCCAGGCAGCGCAGTTCGCGATCGTCTTCGAGCGCGACCGCTTCTTCCTGCGAATCCACTGCTTCGGACAGGCTGGCATATTCAGGCTTGGGATCGGCGGTGGCCTCCGCCTGCTGCTCGACCGCGGCATCGCCTGCGGGAACCTGCACGGACGGGGAGGCGTTCTGATTCTGAACCGGGATCGGTTGTACCATCGCGCGACCCTGGAGGTCCTGCGGCACGGCCGGGTTCAGGTTGAGCGTGGCGGCATTTGCCAGTGCGCCAGCGCAAAAAGTCACAGCTGCAAAGGTTGCAGCCCGTGGCAAGAGCTTCATTTTTTTACAGTAATGTGCGGTTGGCGCGCGGACAGCCATTGCTCCAACGGAGACGAGACCGCCGGGCTTACCCCCCGACTGCGTAACCGATCGACTTCACACCCCGAACGGCACAACGCGATTTGACGTTGTCGAACCCTTTCGCGGGATGGCGCTGGAGTGTCAAGAAAGGTTCATCGTTTCAGCGGCGAACCGTTCGGCGCCTGCGATATCCAGTTCGACGACCCACAAATCAGGATCGCGCTCGCGCCGCCTTCGCCAGTAAGCGCTCGCCTCTGCCTCTCCGGCTAGGTCGCCGGGACCCGAGGGCAGCAGCGCAGGCAAGCCCGCCGGCCCGATCCCGCGTTCAACGAAGCGTGGGCGCGTACCGCGCTCGAGCAGTAGGAGCAGTATCGCGCCGGAGGTCGCATCGCCCTTCGCCAGCACCATCGCGGACCCGCCTTCGGCATCGGCGCGGCGTATCAGCGCGCTCACCAGCGTCGCGCTGGTCAGGCGCGGCATCATGCGGTGCGGTAGCCGGGCAGGGTGGCGAGCGGGATTCGGGAGCGCATGAAGGTGCCAGTGCCGCGCGCCGCTTCCTCGCCGCGCGCGTCGATCAGCCGCGCCTCCGCCACGAACACGCGCCGCTGACCGCTCACCCATCGCCCCTCGGCAATCACCGGGCCTTCGGGCAGCGGCCTGGTGAGCAGCAGGTTGAATGCCGTCGTCAGCAGAAACCGATCGGTGACCAGGCTGTTCGCCGCATAGAAGGCGGCATCGTCGAGCATCTTGAAATAGCTGGTACCATGCGCGGCTCCCGCGGCATGGAAGAAGCGCGCGTCCACCTCGAACCGGATGCGCGCCACACCGGCTTCGGGGATCTCGAGGACGGACGGGAAAAGCTGATTGATGGGTGCCGCGGCGTAGAGCGATTCCAGCGCGCGGTAATGCGCTTCCGCACCGGTGGGGGCCACGGCCCCCGCCTCAAGCGGCGTCACGCGCCTCGACCCCGGTGAGCAGCGCGAAGAGCGCATCGGGCGACCCGGCGCCGCGCAGCTTCTCGGCGAACGGGCGCTCACGCAGCCGGCGCGATACCGATGCCAGGGCCTTCAGATGCTCGCTCCCGGCATTGCTGGGGGAAAGCAGCATAAACACCAGGTCCACCGGCAGATCGTCGACCGCCCCGAAATCGACCGGCTGTGCCAGTCGCGCGAACACCCCGCACACACGCGGCAGATCGTCCAGCCGCGCATGGGGGATGGCGATGCCAGCGCCAAAGCCGGTGGAGCCGAGCCGCTCGCGTTCGGCCAGCCGCTCGGCCACCAGCCGCGGGTCGACGCCATGCGCCATCGCCGCAGTGGCGCCAAGCTGCTGGAACAGCGCCTTCTTGTTACCCGCCGTTACGCCGGCGAGCACCGCCTCCGGCACGAGCAAATCGCTCAGATCAGTCATTGTCGTTCCAAAGAAGCGGCTGCCCGCGGGCAAGCCGGCGCCTTACGCCGGTGCGCGGTTGGGCTCAACCCAGCCGATTGTACCGTCACCGCGGCGATACACCATATTATAAGCCCCGGTGCCGCTGTTGCGGAACAGAAGCGCGTTGGTGTGACGCAGATCGAGCATCATCACCGCGTCCGATACGGTCGCATCCGGCACGTCGACGCGCGTCTCGGCGATCACCAGGGGCGCATCGGCCACCTCTTCCTCGGCGTGCGGTTCCTGGAACAGCGTGTAGCCGGCATTGTCGAAGCCATTGTCGTACGCGCCGCCCTCAGCCAGTGCGATCACCTCGTTCGGCCGGCGATCCTTCAGACGGCGAACATAGCGGCGCAATTGCTTGTCGATCCGGTCCGCTGCACCATCAAACGCGCCATGCGCTTCCATGCCGCTGTTGGTCGCCTTCAGCACCAGCCCCTGCGTCACGTGCATCACGATGTCACAGGTGAATCCGTTGTCATGCGGCCCCTTGCCGAAGGTGATCTGCGACGAAATGGCGCGGGAGAAATACTTGTCGGCGATACCCTGGACCCGATCCGTCACCTGCGTCTTGAGCGCTGCGCCCGTATCGACCTGATGCCCCGAGATCCGGATATCCATATGTACCTCCACTTCGCAATTAGGGACGAGCGACCTAGGGCTGCGCCGGAACCGCGTCGATTGTGGGAACACCCCATAGCGGCTCGTCCAGGGACTTCAGAAACGCTGCGTGCCGTTCAAGTTCCATCGCACTCGCGGTGAACCGCCGCGCCGGCCGGACGTGCACCCGAGTCGGCGCCTCTGCGACGGTTTCCGGCATCACCGGCACCTCCTCGGCCAGGCCCAGCGTAATCTGGCGGCCGCCGGTCAGCTCGACATAGACCTGCGCCAGCAGCTGCGCGTCGAGCAGCGCGCCGTGCAGCGTACGCGCGCTCAGATCGATGCCGTAGCGGCTGCACAGCGCATCGAGCGTATGCTTGGCGCCGGGATGGCGGGTGCGGGCGAGCACCAGCGTATCGACCATGCGGCTCAGGTCGACAAGCGGCCGGCTGCAGCGGCCGAGCTCGCCGTTGAGGAAGCTGAAATCGAAGCCCGCATTGTGCGCGACCATCGGCGAATCGCCGATGAAGTCGAGCAGATCCTCGACGACATCCTCGAACACCGGCTTGTCGGAGAGGAATCGTTCGGACAGGCCGTGGACGTTGAACGCCTCCACCGGCATCGGCCGCTGCGGATTGATATAGGCGTGGAAATGGTTGCCGGTGGCAACCCGGTTGACCAGCTCGACACAGCCGATTTCGACGAGGCGATCTCCGCCTGAGAAGCTGAGTCCCGTCGTTTCGGTGTCAAACACGATTTCCCGCATGGAGCGCTTATCCACCCGCAGGCGGCGCGAGGCAAGCGATGACCGTGCGTACGCAATCTTCCGTAACCTGCAGACCTTCGCCGGTGGGAATCACGAAATCGGCGCGGGCGCGCTTTTCGGCGTCGGGCATTTGCCGGGCGAGAATGGCCTCGAACCGCTCTGCGGTCATGCCGGGGCGGGCGAGAACGCGCTCGCGCTGCACCTCGGGCGGTGCGGATACGACCGCAATCTTGTCGACATGCCGCCAGCCGCCCGCCTCGAACAGCAACGGTACGTCAAGAACGACGAGTGGCGCGTCGGCGTGCATCGCCAGGAACGACTCGCGCGCCTCTGCGACGGCGGGGTGCAGAATCGCTTCGAGTCGGGCGAACGCGGTGGGGTCGGCCATCACCGCTTCCCGCAACAGCGTGCGATTCACGCCGAGCTCGGTAGTCGTGTCTGGAAATTCGGCCTCGATCGCTGCTACCGCTGCGCCATTGGGCCCCTGTAGGTGGTGGACGATGGCGTCTGCATCGAACACCGGCACGCCGCCCGCCGCGAACATCGCCGCCACGGTCGACTTGCCCATGCCGATCGAGCCGGTGAGCCCGAGCACGATCGGCCGCCTGCTCATGCGGTAAGCAGTGCGCGCAGTTCCTCGTCGCGGTCGCGCGGGGGCTCGGCGCCGAAGAACAGTTCGAAGGCAAGCGCGGCCTGACCGACCAGCATCTCGAGTCCGTCCACCGTGTCCAGCTCGCGGTCCCGTGCCTGGGCGAGCAGCGGCGTCTCGAGCGGGGCGTAGACGATATCGTACACCACCGCATGTTCGGGCAGCGGATCGAGGTCCAGCTCGAGCGGGGGCTGGCCACCCATGCCGAGCGGGCTGGCGTTGACCAGGAGGTCGGCCGCGGGCAGCGCCACGCCGATCGGCAAAGCATCGCCCTTCACCCCGAAGCTCGAGAGCAGCGCCGCCGCCTTGAGCACGTTGCGGTTGAGGATGGTCACTCGGCCGATACCCACGCGAGACAGCGCGAACAGGACCGCCCGGGCGCCACCGCCGGCGCCGACTACCACCGCGTGGCGGCCTTCGAGTTCCAGTCCAGCGATCGGCGAGAAGAAGCCGCCTGCATCGGTATTGGTGCCGATCAGCGTGCCGTCCTCGCCGCGGATCACGGTGTTCATCGCTCCGATCGTGCCGCGCACCCCGCCGGGATCACCGACCAGGTCCATCACCGCCAGCTTGTGTGGGATGGTGACGTTGCAGCCGCGCCAATCGGCATCGTCCTTCGCGCGAGCGAAATAGCCGGCGAGATCGTCGCCCAGCACATGGGTGCGGCGGTAATCGCCCTCCAGACCCAGCGCATCGAGCCAGAATTTATGGATGATCGGCGATTTCGAATGGGCGATCGGATCGCCGATCACCTCGGCATAACGAGTCACTTGGGCATCACTCCCCGGGTGCGCAAATAGTCGAGAATCGGCAGCAGCGGCATGCCGAGGATGGTGAAATGGCTGCCCTCGGTGCGGTGGAACAGCTGCACGCCAGGTCCTTCGATCCGGAAGCAGCCGACACAGCCGGCGATGGCGGGCCATTCCAGGTCGAGATAGGATTCGATGAACGCCTCGCTCAGCGGCCGGACGTGGAGTCGCGCCCGATCGACGTGCCGCCAGACCGGGCGGCCGCCCTCGGCGATCACCGCGGCGCTGTAGATGTCGTGGGTCTTGCCCGACATGCGCTGAAGATGGTCGCGCGCCTGTTCGCGGCTCTCGGGCTTGTCGAGCAAGCTGCCATCGTCGAGCGCGACCAGCGAATCGCCGCCGAGCACCAGCGCCTGCGGCGCCATGCGTGAGACCTTGAGCGCCTTGAGCTCGGCGAGCGCGTCGGCAAGGTCACGGGGAGACGTGCCCTCGGCAAGCAGCGATGTTTTGGCGCTGGCCTCGTCGACCAGGGCGGGCAGCGCCTCGTGCGCCACCCCGGCGGCATCGAGCATCGCCCGGCGCGACGCGCTCTGGGAAGCGAGAACCAGAGTCGGCATTATCGGCGTTCCATTTCACGGTCGTTGCACAGCTGGATGATCGCGGCGGCGGTTTCCTCGATCGAGCGGCGGGTAACGTCGATCACCGGCCAGCCATTGTCGGCAAACATGCGGCGCGCAAAGGCGATCTCGCGCTGCACCGCTTCCTGGTCGACATAGTCGGTCTCCGGCGCCTGGTTGAGCGAGAGCAGCCGGTTGCGGCGGATCTGGACCAGCCGATCGGCGCTGGTCGTCAGCCCGACGATCAGCGGCCGCTGGAGCTGGAACAGCTTGGCCGGCGGCGGCGATTCCACCACCACGGGAATGTTCGACACCTTGTAGCCGCGATTGGCGAGATAGATCGAGGTCGGCGTCTTCGACGAGCGCGACACACCTGCGAGCAGGATGTCGCTCTCCTCCCAATCCTCCCAGCCGATGCCGTCGTCATGCGCGATGGTGAACTGGATCGCATCGACGCGGGCGAAATAGGCGGCGTCGAGCATGTGCTGGCGCCCCGGCCGTGCCTTGGCCTCCTGGCCGAGCAGGTTGGAGAGCGCATGGCTCACCTGGTCGAGCGGCGCGATCGCCGGCAGCCCCAGCGCGCGGCACCGCGTCTCGAGCATGCGGCGGATGTCGCGATTGACCAGGGTGTAGATCACCAGACCCGGGTTCTGCGCGATCTCCTGCAGGATGCGCTCGAGATGCGCCTCGCTGCGCACCATCGGCCAGAAATGGCGCAGCGGCTCGACATCGTCGAACTGCGCCAGTGCCGCCTTGGCGATGTTTTCCAGCGTCTCCCCGGTGGAGTCCGAGAGCAGGTGCAGGTGCAGCCGCATCAGGCTGGGGACCGATCTGTGCATAACATGGCGAACAAGCGGTAGCGTAACCGCGGCATCCGGCCAACCCGCCGAGATTCGGGAAAGCCCGTGTGATTCGTCCACAGCGGCATCCCCAGCTTGTGCTTTCCATTCACAGGCTGTGAGTCTTGTGGACAGATTTCCCGAATCCGTGCGATTCCGGATGGCCGCAGGAGTCAAATTGTTGGCAACTGACTCACATCGCCATAAGCCCCGGCTTTCACCGGCCAACAGACTCCAACATCCTGAGAATCGAATCTTCTAGTAGTGGGATCCCGGCTCTGACTCTTCGCGCTTCCAAGCCGCTGCTCGCGACCCTGACAGGGACTCGCCAGCCCGTTCCGCCCGTCTGGCTCATGCGCCAGGCCGGTCGATACCTGCCCGAATACCGTGCGCTCCGTGCCGAAAAGGGCGGATTCCTGGCACTCGCGATGGATTCCGAGTCTGCCGCGGAAATCACGTTGCAGCCGATCCGCCGCTTCGGCATGGACGGCGCCATCCTGTTTTCCGACATCCTGGTGGTGCCGATGGCGCTCGGCCAGAAGCTCTGGTTCGAGACGGGCGAAGGCCCCAGACTCGCGCCGACGGTGACCGCGCGCGACGTGCTCGACGGCTTCGATGCCGATTCCAGCGTCCTGGAGCCCATCTACGGCACGATAAGGCGGGTGAAGGCGGCCCTGGACCCCCAGACCACCTTCCTGGGCTTTGCGGGCTCTCCCTGGACCGTGGCGACGTACATGATCGCGGGACAGGGCAGCCGTGAACAGGCCGAGGCGCGCCGCCTCGCCTATCGCGACCAGGGCCTGATGCAGGCGCTGGTCGATCGCATCGCCGACCAGACCATCGCCTATTTGCGCGCCCAGGCGGAAGCCGGCGTGGAGGCTGTGCAGCTGTTCGACAGCTGGTCGGGCAGCCTCAGCCCCGCCCAGTTCGAACGTTGGGTAATCGCCCCCAACGCCCGGATCGCGGCAGCGGTTCGGGATCTGGTGCCCGTGATTGGATTCCCGAAGGGGGCAGGGGGCAAACTCGCCGCCTATGCCCGCGAAACCGGAGTGGATGCGATCGGACTCGACGAGACGGCCGATCCCGAATGGGCCAACGCGGTGCTGCCCGAAGGGCTGCCGGTGCAGGGCAATCTCGATCCGCTGGCGCTGATCACGGGCGGCGCGGTGCTCGACAGCGCGATCGACCGGATCCTCGCGGCCTTTCCGGCGCGGCCGCATGTGTTCAACCTGGGCCACGGCATCCTGCCCGACACGCCGATCGCGCATGTCGAGCAGCTGCTGGCCCGCGTGCGGGGGACGGCGGAATGATCGGCTGGTTGGGCAGTGCCTATCTTTGGGTGAAGGCGTTCCACGTCATCTTCGTGATGTTCTGGATGTCGGGGCTGTTCCTGTTCCCGCGCTACCTGATTCATCACCAGGAGGCGCTGGGCACGGCCGAGGCGGCGGCCTGGGCGAAGCGGGAGGGGATGCTGAAGCGGATGATCCTCACGCCCTCGTTGCTCATCGTCTGGGCGCTCGGACTGGCGCTCTCGGCCAATATTGGGCTGTTCGACGGGCAGGCGGGGATCGGCTGGCTCCATGCCAAGCTGCTCCTGGTGGTGCTGCTGAGCGGCTATCATGGCTGGGCAGTGGGCTATGGGAAGAAGCTGGGGCGCGGCGAGGCGCCGATCGCCACCCGCACGCTGCGCTTCCTCAACGAAGTGCCGGCGCTGGCGCTCGTCTTCATCGTCATCCTCGCCGAGGTGAAACCGTTCTGAAAAACCCTGCGATTCGGCGGGGTGAATCTGCGCCGAATCGCAGTTGACTTGGGGCACCCCCCCACCTAATTTTGCTGTCGTGTACCGAACCCCGGTGCATCCTTCCTCCAAGCATCGAATCCTGCGCGTACACATCGCCGATCGACGCTCTCCCCCTTAGAATTTCCGGACCTTCCATGCATCTCAAGGACCTCAAGAAAACCGCCCCTGCCGAGCTGGTCACCATGGCCGAGGCACTGGGCGTCGAGAGCGCGTCGACGCTGCGCAAGCAGGACCTGCTCTTCGCCATCCTCAAGGCCCAGGCCGAGCAGGGCGACCAAATCACCGGCGAAGGCACGATCGAAGTGCTGCCCGACGGTTTTGGCTTCCTCCGCTCGCCCGAGGCGAACTATCTCGCCGGCCCCGACGACATCTATGTCAGCCCCAACCAGGTCCGGAAGTTCGGCCTGCGCACCGGCGACACGGTGGAAGGCGAGATCCGCGCGCCGAAGGACGGCGAGCGCTATTTCGCTCTTACCAAGCTGCTCAAAGTCAATTTCGACGATCCCGATGCGGTGCGCCACCGCGTCAATTTCGACAATCTGACGCCGCTCTATCCCGAGCAGAAGCTGCGCCTCGACACGCTCGACCCGACCGTCAAGGACAAGTCGGCCCGCGTGATCGATATCGTCGCGCCGCAGGGCAAGGGCCAGCGCGCGCTTATCGTCGCGCCGCCGCGCGTCGGTAAGACCGTTCTTCTGCAGAACATCGCCAAGGCGATCACCGACAATCACCCCGAAGTCTTCCTGATCGTGTTGCTGATCGACGAGCGCCCGGAAGAAGTCACCGACATGCAGCGTTCGGTGAAGGGCGAAGTGATCAGCTCGACCTTCGACGAACCGGCCAACCGCCACGTGCAGGTCGCTGAAATGGTGATCGAAAAAGCCAAGCGCCTGGTCGAGCACAAGAAGGACGTGGTGATCCTGCTCGACTCGATCACCCGCCTCGGCCGCGCCTACAACACCGTGGTGCCCAGCTCGGGCAAGGTGCTGACCGGCGGTGTCGACGCGAACGCCTTACAGCGCCCGAAGCGCTTCTTCGGCGCGGCGCGCAACATCGAGGAAGGCGGTTCGCTCTCGATCATCGCAACCGCGTTGATCGACACCGGCAGCCGCATGGACGAAGTGATCTTCGAAGAGTTCAAGGGTACCGGCAATTCGGAAATCGTGCTCGACCGCAAGGTTGCGGACAAGCGCATCTTCCCCGCGCTCGACGTTGGCAAATCGGGCACCCGCAAGGAAGAGCTGCTGGTCGAAAAGGCCAAGCTCACCAAGATGTGGGTGCTGCGTCGCATCCTCATGCAGATGGGCACCATCGACGCGATGGAGTTCCTGCTCGACAAGATGAAGGATTCGAAGACCAACGAAGATTTCTTCGACAGCATGAACCAGTAACACGCGCCGCGCTGAAGCGAGGCATAAGAAGGCCGGGCCTTGTCGCCCGGCCTTTTTGCGTGCGGCGGCAGGGAACGGATGCGATGATGCCGCGTAGGCTTTGCGCGCGCCGATCCTGGCGCTAGGGCTTGAGCATGATCGATCTTCTTCTCAGCGCCGCTGCGGCGGGCATCGGAACGCCGCTGGACATCTGGCAGCACATCGTCGCCGATTTCTCGAACCTCGACGATCCTGCGGCGCTGGCCGCGTTCGGATCGGTGCTGATGATCGATCTGGTGTTGGCCGGCGACAACGCGATCGTTGTGGGCGCACTGGCGGCGGGACTGCCGGCGGACCAGCGCAAGAAGGTTATCCTGATCGGCATCGGCGCGGCCCTGGTGCTGCGCATCGCCTTTGCGCTGGTCGTCAGCTGGCTGATGGGCATTGTCGGCCTGATCTTCGCTGGCGGACTGCTGCTGCTATGGGTCAGCTGGAAATTCTGGCGCGAGATCCGCCATGGCGGCGAGAGCGGCGGTTCGGAAGAGATCGAAGGCGACGAGCGATCGGGTCTTCGGCCCGCGCGCAGCTTTGCCGGTGCGGCCTGGGCCGTCGCGGTGGCCGACGTCTCGATGAGCCTGGACAATGTGCTCGCCGTTGCCGGTGCGGCACGCGAACACCCTGGCATCCTGGTGGTCGGCCTCCTGCTGTCGGTGGCGCTGATGGGCCTCGCGGCCAATCTGATCGCCAAGCTGATCGATCGCCACCGCTGGATCGCTTATTTCGGTCTCGCGGTGATCGTGTTCGTGGCGTTCAAGATGATCTACGAAGGCTGGGTGGGCACCGAAGGCACCATGGGGCTGACCAGCCTGTTCTAATCCCCTGCCGGCCCTCCCCGCGTGTCGGGAAGGGCCGGTGCAGGTGCCTAGGCCAGATGTTCGGCGAAGAACTCCGCCGTGCGCTGGTCTGCCAGTTGCGCGGCCGCCTCGGACCGGCGCTTTCCCATTTCGGCTGCGAAGCCATGGTCTTCGCCCGGATAGTCGTACAGGGTAATGTTGGGGTGATCGTCCAGTCCTGCGTGCATCTTCGCCTGCACTTCTGGCGAGACGAAATGGTCTGCCTGCGGAATGTGGAGCAGCAGCGGCTTGGCGATCGCGTGCTTTTCCCCCAGCAGACCGTCGATCCCGACTGCATAATAGCCGACGCTGGCATCGATATCGGTGCGGGACGCCGTCATATAGGCTAGCCGGCCCCCCAGGCAAAAGCCTACGGCGCCCACCTTGCCGCCCCCGAGCGCGGCGCGCGCGACCTGAATAGTGGACTCGATGTCGGCAATGCCCTTGTCCTGGTCGAACTTGCCCATCCAGTTCAGCGCCTGTTCGAACTGGTCGGGAACGTCGGGATCGAGCTCGATGCCGGGTTGCAGCCGCCAGAACAGGTCGGGCGCGATCGCCAGATAGCCCTTGGCGGCCCAGCCGTCGCACTTCTGGCGAATGCCCGGGTTCACCCCGAAAATTTCCTGAATCACAAGAATCGCGGCGCGCGGAGTGCCTTCAGGGTGCGCGACATAAGCGGAGAAGCTGCCGCTCTCGTCCAGCGCATCGATCGTCAGGGTGCTCATAGCAGATACTCTCCGGTTAAGCGCCGCTCGTGCTCGAGCAGCCAGGATTTGGTGGTGGGGCCCTGGCCGGCCGAATAGGCACCCAGGCTGCCGCCTTCGTTCAACACGCGGTGGCACGGTACGATCAACGGAAACGGATTCCGCGCACAAAGTTGCCCGATGGCTCGTGCGCTGGAGCCCAGCGTTCGCGCCAGCTGGCCATAGCTGATGGTGCTGCCGAACGGCACGGCGATCAGCCCCTCTCGCAGCAGCATGCCGCGGGCGCTTTGGAGCGGCGAAAGCGGAAGATCGAAGCTCCGGCGCTCGCCCGCGAACCAGGCGGCAAGCTGATCGACTGCCGCGCGCACCGTGATGCTGCTGCCGTTTGCCGGTGTGCCATCGGCGCCGATGGCGATCCGGTACAGCTGCCGATCATCGCCTTCGATCCGGATCGGGCCGATGGGCGTTGCGATCAGGGCATGGTCGCGCGCATACATGGCAACAGGCCTAGCAGGGGGCCGGCGATGCGCTCAAGCGCGGAAGGAAACGCATGAAGATCAATGTCGAAGTCGAGTGCACGCCGGAAGAGGCCCGCCGCGCGATGGGCTTGCCGGATCTCACGCCCGTGCACGATCGCTATGTCTCGCTCATGGTTCAGGCGATCGAGAATCACGGCACCCCTGAAGGATTCGAGACGATGATGCGCAACTGGGCGCCAATGGGGGAGGCGGGCATGAATTTCTGGCGGGGCCTGTTCGATGCCGCCACCAAGAAGCCGGGAAGCTGATCGGCCGGCATGGACACGATCTTCGCGGTTTCCAGCGGCGCCTTGCCTGCCGCGATCGCCGTGCTGCGTATCAGCGGGGAAAAGGCATTTGCTGCGGCGCAGCAAATGATCGGAGCGCTGCCCCCTGCGCGCAGGGCAGGCGTACGCCGGCTTCGCGACCCATCCGATGGCGGAACGCTGGACGACGCGCTGGTGCTTTGCTTCCCGGGTCCGCGCACCGCGACCGGCGAGGATCTTGTCGAGCTTCATCTCCATGGCGGGCGTGCGGTGGTACGCGCGGTGGAGGCGGTTCTGGCCGGCATGCCTGGCTTGCGGGCGGCGGAAGCGGGAGAATTCACGCGTCGCGCGCTGCTGCACGGCCGGCTGGATTTGAGCGAAGCGGAAGGCTTGGGTGACCTTCTGATGGCCGAGACGGAGGCGCAGCGTCGCGCGGCGGTGCGCAGTGCCGGCGGCGCCGTGCGACGGCATGCAGAAGCCTGGGCCGAGCGCTTGTTGGCCGTCGCCGCGCGCATCGAAGCCGAACTTGACCATGGTGACGAGGACGATGTGGCGGGTGACGATCCGCTGCCAGCATTGCGCGTGCAGGCTGAGGCGTTGGCGCAGGATATCATGGTCGTCGCGATGCGGCCGCCAGTGGAGCGCCTGCGCGACGGGCTGCGGGTTGTGCTAGGGGGGCCGCCGAACGCGGGAAAGTCTACCTTGTTCAATGCACTGGCCGATCGCGATGCGGCGATCGTGTCGCCGATTGCGGGCACGACGCGTGACAGGATCGAGGTGCCTGTCGTGCGCGCGGGGATCGCATGGCTGCTGATCGATACGGCGGGACTTGCCGAGGCTACCGATGATCCGATCGAAGCGATCGGCGTGGAACGAGCCCGGTCGGCACTTGCCGAGGCTGATCTGCTGTTATGGCTCGGCGACGATGCCCCGCCTGCGCACCCTGCCAGCCTGTGGATCCATGCGCGGGCGGATGCACCCGAACGAAGGGCACCGCGCCCGGAGCAGATTGCCATATCAGTGCAGCAGGGCAGGGGACTGGAACTGCTATGGGCACGTATGGCCGAGATTGCCACCGAGTTGCTGCCGCCGCCGGATATGGTGGCACTCAATGCACGGCAGCGGCATTTATGTTGCACCGCAGCGGAGGCGCTGCACCGCGCTGCGCTCTTGGACGACTCCCTTCTGTTTGCGGAGGAGGTCCGGGCGGCGCGGCTGGCTATCGACGCGATCACCGGGCGAGCGGGGGTGGAAGACGTGCTGGATGCCTTGTTCGGGCGCTTCTGTATCGGCAAGTAAATGTTCCACGTGGAACGCAGAACAAGCTCCTTCGGTCGATCGGGGACTGGACAAGGATGCGCAAACAAAGTCTAGCAGCCGCATGCAATTCGATGTGATCGTCATCGGCGGTGGCCATGCCGGTACGGAAGCAGCAGCGGCGGCGGCACGCCGCGGTGCCCGCACCGCCCTGCTCAGCTTCGACCTTACCAAGCTCGGCGCCATGTCGTGCAATCCTGCGATCGGGGGCTTGGGGAAGGGGCACCTCGTGCGTGAGATCGACGCGCTGGATGGCCTGATGGCGCGCGCGGCTGACGCAGCCGGCATCCATTATCGGATGCTCAACCGATCGAAGGGCACGGCAGTGCAAGGGCCGCGCGTGCAGGCGGATCGCATTCGCTATGCAGCGGCGGTTCAGCAGATGCTGCTCAGCCAGCCTGGGCTGTCGCTGATCGCGGGAGAGGCCGAAGCGCTGCTGCTCGAGGGTGATCGCGTAACGGGCGTGCAGCTGCGGGACGGCAGCTCGCTTTCCGCTGCAGCCGTTGTGCTGGCAACCGGGACGTTCCTGGGCGGCAGGCTGTACCGCGGCGAGGAGCGGATGGAGGGCGGTCGCGTAGACGAAGCGGCTGCCCTGCGGCTGGCAGCGCAGTTGCGGGAGCTCGCCCTACCAATGGGCAGGCTGAAAACCGGCACGCCACCTCGGCTCGATGGTCGGACAATCGACTGGACTCGCACCGAGGAGCAGCCGTCCGACGCGGAGCCTTGGACAATGTCCCCGGTCACCGTATCGCGCCCGTTGCCGCAGCTGCACTGTGCAGTGACGCGAACAACCCACCGTACGCACGACGCGATCCGCGGCGGACTATCTCGTTCGCCTCTGTTCACCGGCGCAATCGAAGCGCAAGGGCCACGCTATTGCCCCTCGATCGAAGACAAGGTCCACCGATTCGGCGACCGCGACGGACACCAGATCTTTCTGGAGCCGGAAGCGCTCGACCACCACTGGATCTATCCCAACGGCCTTTCGACCTCGCTTCCGGTCGACGTGCAGCAGGCGATGATCGCGTCGATTCCGGGGCTCGAGGCGGCAGTGATCACCGTTCCTGGTTATGCGGTGGAATATGACTATATCGACCCGCGCGCACTCGACTCTACGCTGAGCCTGCCGCAAATCTCCGGCATCTTTTTCGCTGGCCAGATCAACGGCACGACCGGATATGAAGAGGCGGGCGGACAGGGCCTGATCGCCGGCGCCAATGCGGCCGCGCATGCGCTCGGGCTGGCACCGTTAGTGCTGGATCGCGCAACTTCCTATCTTGGGGTAATGATAGACGATCTCGTGCTGCAGGGCGTCACCGAACCTTATCGAATGCTTACTGCGCGGGCCGAGTTCCGCCTGCGGCTTCGAGCAGACAACGCAGAAACGCGATTGGGCCCGATCGGAGCGACATTGGGATTGCTGGGGCCTGCGCGCCGTGGACGGCTGGAGGCGCGCAGCGCGGGGAGGGCAATGCTTGATTCGCTCTTTGCTGTCGAGCGGACAGCGCATGCGCTGGCTGCACGGGGCGCGCCGGTGGCACAGGATGGTGCGCGGCGTCCTGCGCGCGATTGGCTGCGCTTTCCAAGCGTTACGCTTGATCATGTGCTGGACGATGTACCAGACGTGGATCCTGCGCTGCTCGCCGAATATGTCGAAGATGCCCGCTACGCGCCATATCTGGAGCGCCAGGATGCCGAGGTGGCGCAATTGCGGGCGAATGACGCGGTCCGGTTGCGCGCCGACATGAACTATGCGGCGATACCTGGACTGTCGAACGAGATGGTCGAGCGCCTCAGCGCCGCGGCACCCGAGACGCTGGGCGCCGCCGCGCGCATCCGCGGGATAACGCCGGCGGCGCTATCTGCGATCCTTCTCCACGCGCGGAAGGCAGCTGCATGACCGAGGATGAGGCACGTGCCTGGGTCCGCGAGCGGTTTGGTGTTTCACGTGAAACACTATTGGCACGATTCGGCGATATTCTCGTAGAGGGAGCAGAGCACCAGAACCTGATCGCACGCTCTACCTTACCGGCGCTTTGGGGGCGCCACCTGGCGGATTCGGCGCAGCTTGTGCTGCTTGCGACCGGAGCGCGCGAGGGCGTGTGGCTAGATGTAGGTAGCGGGGCAGGCCTCCCTGGTATCGTCGTGGCGATCCTTACCGAGCGTCCAATGGTGTTGGTGGAGCCGCGCGCCAAACGGGTGGCCTTTCTTCGCGAGTGCGCCGAGACTTTGGGATTGGGCGATCGCGTGCGCGTCGTGCAGAGCAAGGTCGAAGCGTTCCGCCCCGATTCACCTGTAGCCGTCGTATCGGCGCGCGCGGTCGCGGAATTGTCAGTGCTGTTGTTATCCACAGTGTCGTGCACAGATTCGTCCACGATATGGGTGCTGCCAAAAGGACGAAGCGCGCATTCGGAGGTGGATGCCGCGCGTGCGAAATGGCAAGGTCGGTTCCACGTGGAACCCAGCATCACGCAGCCGGACTCGGGCATCGTGGTCGCAACACAGATAGGCGCCAGATGATCACCATCACGATCGCCAATCAAAAGGGCGGGGTGGGTAAGACCACCACGGCCATCAATGTCGGTACCGCCCTTGCCGCCACCGGCAAGCGCGTGCTGCTGATCGACCTCGACCCGCAGGGCAACGCATCGACCGGGTTGGGCATCGCCCGATCGCACCGAGAGCATTCGAGCTACGATCTGCTGGTCTCCGACGCGCAGCTAGAAGATGTGGCGGTTCCTACGGACGTTCCCGGCCTGGACGTCGTCCCCGCGACACAGGATCTGTCGGGTGCTGAGATCGAGCTGATCGAGTTCGATGCGCGCACGCATCGGCTCGATGCTGCCATTCGCCGGCATCAGGCGATGCGCTGGGACGTGATCCTGATCGATTGCCCGCCGTCCCTGGGCTTGCTGACCGTCAACGCCATGGTCGCATGTCATGCGCTGCTGGTGCCGCTCCAGTGCGAGTTCTTTGCGCTCGAAGGGCTCAGCCAGCTGCTCAACACCGTCGAGCGGATCCGCAGCCGCTTCAATCCAGGCCTGTCGATCCTCGGCGTGGCGCTGACCATGTATGATCGCCGCAATCGTCTGACGGATCAGGTTTCGGAAGACGTTCGGGCCGTGCTCGGCCGCGTCGTGTTCGACACTGTCATCCCCCGCAATGTCCGGCTTTCCGAAGCGCCCAGCCACGGCGTACCGGCGCTGATCTACGATCATCGATGCGCCGGCTCGGAAGCCTATATCGCGCTCGCGCGTGAAGTGATCGATCGTCTCCCCAACAGCAAGAAAGCTTCATGACCGATTCCCCCGCCGCCGCCCGCAAGCCCCGCCCCGGTCTCGGCCGAGGTCTGTCCGCGCTGCTCGGCGAAAGCGTTCCCGAAGAGCCGATCAAGGGTAACCCGACCAGTGCATCGGGGGTGCGGATGTTGCCGATCAGCGCGCTGATCGCCGATCCCAACCAGCCGCGCCGGCATTTCGACGAAGAGGCACTGGAGACCCTCGCCGATTCGATCCGCACGCGCGGCATGATTCAGCCGATCTTCGTGCGCCCGCATGGCCAGAATTTCCAGATCGTCGCCGGCGAGCGCCGCTGGCGGGCGGCGCAGCGGGCGCGGCTGCACGAAGTGCCGGTGATCGTTCGCGAGTTGACCGACGCCGAAACGCTTGAAATCGCGCTGATCGAGAACATCCAGCGGCAGGATCTGAACGCGATCGAAGAAGCGGAGGGCTATGCGCGGTTGATTCGCGAGTTCGGCCATACCCAGGAGGCGCTGGGCAAGATCGTCCATAAGTCTCGCAGCCATATCGCCAATCTGCTGCGCCTGCTCGATCTGCCGCCCAGCGTTCGTGAAATGGTGGTGGATCGTTCGCTGGAGATGGGTCACGCCCGTGCTCTTGTGGGCGCGCCCGATACGGAGAAGCTGGCCAAAGAAGTCGTGGCGAAAGGTCTTTCGGTTCGCGACGCGGAAAAGCTGGCGCGAAACGCGAAGCCCCTTCCCAAGCGGAAGGCGGGTACGGCGGCCCCGGAACGCGATCCCGACATCGCGGCACTCGAGCGACATCTCGGCGACGTCCTGGGTCTTAACGTGCGCATCGCGCATGGCGAAAAGGGTGGGGCGCTGACGGTGTCCTACTCAACGCTCGATCAGCTCGACATGGTCTGTCAGCGGCTTTCCGGCGAGCGCATCTAGCAGCGCCTTCCGATGTCCGAAATGTCAGGTGGGGCGGGCAGGGGGCCTATGGCACCTTTACGCCATGCTGCTCCAGACCTCCGGCGACCGCGCTTCGGTGCTCTCGTTCGACTTTCCGCTATCGCGCAGCGCAGCGCTCGCGCGGCTTGAAGCGTTCCTGCCCATGGCGGGGCGCAGCTATGCCGAACGTCGCAACGAGGTCGCAGCCTCTGGTCAGCATGGCGCGGTTTCGCGGCTCTCCGCAGCGCTGCGCCGGCGCCTCATCGGGGAAGACGAAGTTGCGGCGGCAGTGATTGCCGCGCACGGACGGGAAGGTGCCGCAGCCTTTCTTCGCGAGCTCACCTGGCGCACCTATTGGAAGGGATGGCTCGAACAGCATCCCTTTGTTTGGGAGTCTTGGAAGGCGACTGTCCAGTCCTTCCACGATGGCGGACTTCCCGCAGGATACCGCGATGCCGTTGCGGGTACGACCGGCATCGACGCGTTCGATGCTTGGGTCGCCGAGCTGCGCGCGACCGGCTATCTTCACAACTGGGCGCGCATGCAAGTCGCGTCGATCTGGATCTTCACGCTGGGGCTCCCCTGGGAGCTGGGTGCCGACTTCCTCTACCGGCAGTTGATCGACGCGGATCCAGCCTCGAATACACTGTCCTGGCGGTGGGTTGCCGGGTTGCACACGCAAGACAAAGCCTATCTGGCCAATGCCGAACATATTCGCCGACAAACCGGTGGAAGGTTCAATCCCAGAGGGCTCGCGCAAGAGGCGCGTGTTCCACGTGAAACACCCATGCCGCCAGCGCAGCTGCCGCGAACCATTACTGCGCCGAATATCGAAAAACCGACGCTGCTGCTGTTGACGGCCGAGGATCTGTCGCTGGACGTGCAGCCGGCGACGCAGCCACTGGCGGTGCGCCGGATCGTAGCGTGCCGGTCCTTGTGCAACGGACCCGCCGACATCGCAGCTACCGCCGACGGTCTTCAACGCGCCCAGGAGCGGTGGGGGGCACCCTCCGCCTGGGTAGCCTCGCTACAGGACGTGGTGGCCCAGGCCGCGGCAGAAGCGCTCCCGCAGATCGTCACCGGCTACGCGCCGGTCGGTCCGATTGCCGATGCGCTGGCGGACGCAAGACGAGAGGGTCTCGCAGTGGCAGAGCATCTGCGCGATTGGGATGCCCAGGCTTGGCCGCATTGCAAGCGCGGCTACTTCCACTTTGCCAAACAGGCGTCGACACTGCTCGCAAGCGAGTGACCAGCGCGTAGCACCGGCATCCTGCTTACCGGTGCAGCGCGGCGTTCCCCCAGGCGATCGGATCGGCAAAGCGCGGGTTGCCCGGCGTACGCGCCACCAATTCCACCAGCTTGGCGCCGCGGATATCGGCCTTGAGCATCACCGGTGCCTGGCCGAATCGCAGGGCGGGACTCTGTGCCCGAAGCTTGCCGTCGGCATAGACGTAGAAGGTAACGGCTTGGCCTCGATCGCGTGCGCTATCGTCCACGCCAACTTCCGCGCTGAATCGTGCGAAGCCTTCGCTTCGCACTTCGATGCGGGAATTCGCGAGCGCGCCGACGCCGGTTTCGAAGCTGCGGCCGCCTACGCCGAGCGTCTCGCCATAGACTGCGCGATCGGGCTGGGTGCCGCCCCAGCCGCCATAGCGGGGAGGTTCGCCATTGCCCTTGCTGCCGCGCCAAGGCAGCAGCGAGCGCCGCACGAGCGGCTCCGCCTGCGGCACGATCACGCCGTCCACCGCGGGGTTCACCCGGCCCGGCATCTCCGACAGATACAAGCCGTCGGCAAGCATGCGGGCGCCGCGTGCGGTGAAGACGCGGGCTTCGTGCGCAGCGAGGCGAAACGGCTTCTCGCCAGTGAAGCGAAGCGACTCGCCGCTCCACAGGTCGGTGAGTGCTATTTCAGCGTCGCCGCGCAACTTCAGATGTTGCGCCGTGAGCGTGGCGTCGAGCGGCAAATCCGTGCGATTGAAGATCGCAACGGCCTTGTCGCCATTGGCCAGTGTCTTGACGAAGATGTCGATATCATCGGAGTCGACTGCCAGGATCGCTTGGTTGCCGGCTGGATCCTGATTGAGCGCTATGATCCGGGCATTGCCCAGAATGTCGAGCAGTGCAGGGCTCGCCTTGCGCAGATCATAGCCGATCATCAGCGGCGCGTTCAGCATCGCCCATAGGCTGAAGTGCGCCCGCGCCTCCACCGGATGATCGGCGTCGAACGGTCCGGTGCCGACGAACAGCATATCGGGATCGTTCCAACTGCCGGGATGGGCATAGAAGGGGCGACGGGCCGCGCTGTCGAGATTGTGTAGCATCCGTCCCCAGCTGGGTGAGATATCCTCGCTGGTGCGCGACATGTTGCCCACTTGCTTGGCCCAGCTTCGCACGTCGGCAGCGCCCCAGATGCAGAGCGAGAAGACGAAGTCCTGATCCGGATTCCATCGATCGAGTGCCGCACCCACTTCCTCATACAGCCGGCGCACCGCGGCGACGTTCGTCCTCCCCAGCGAGTCGACATCCACCAGCGGTTCGAACGCGCGATACTGCCCGGCCTTCACGCGCGAGTCGCTCGCGGGGAGCCCGCGAATGCCGCATCCGTCCACCTTGATGAGATCGAAGCCCCAGTCCGCGAAATAGAGCCGTATGTCCTGGTCGACATGGCCGAACAGCCCCACTTCGCGCTCCAGCACCGTGCCTTCCGGCTGGCCGGGAAAGGTGGACGTGAAGACCTGGCCGCAGCTGTTCCGGCCGATATCGGAATAGATGCCGGCTTTCAGTCCCATGGCATGAAGCCGATCGGTGAGCGGACGGAAGCTGGTGGTGCCATCCGCCATCGCCGCTGAAGGGAAGGCCTTGGTGCGGATCACCATACGGCCATCGGGTTGGTTGCGGCGCAGCCACCAGCCGTCATCGATGTCGATATAGCGGTAGCCCTTGGCCGCCAGCCCGCTGTCCACGATCACTTTAGCCGACGCGAGCAGCTTCTCCTCGTCGATGTCGCTGGTGAATGCGTTCCAGCTGTTCCAGCCCATTGGCGGCAACGGCGCGGCGCCGCGATGCTGCGCAGTCCAGCGCCCTTTCGCCGCAAGTGGGTCGACCGTCTGAGCGGAGGTGGCGGCCGGAAGCGCCAATGCGGCGGCGACGGCGAGAAGTGAGAGGGTGCGGATCATCGTGCTTCACCGAAAGCAAGGTTGGTGCTGAAGAAGGGCAGCACATGGTTCTGGAATCGGTCCGCCACGGCGCTGGTATGGTCGCCAGGGTAGACGGTAAACTGGTTGGCTATTCCGTAGCGGTCCAGTGCCTCGTGCAGCTTCTGTGCATCGAACCGCAGCCCGTCCTTGTCGCCTACGTCGATGGCAATGGCGCGATAGCGGCGCAGGTTACCGACATATTGGTCGATAAAGGCCAGCGGCGCGTTTGCTGCCCATTTCGCCAGAACCTCGGCCCGCTGCTTCTCGTCTTTCCCAGGCAGATCGAGGTACAGCGGCGGCGCCTTCGGATTGGGCGACCAGGCAGCGGCAGCGGCCAGCGTCGCACGCAGGCCCCAGGGCAGCGCGGTGGCGGCTTCGCGCGACTTCACCGCGTTCAGCTGCGCCAGCGCGGCTTCGTCGAGCATGCCCGCGTCGCGAGCAGAGAGGCAGCAAGGGCTCATCATGTAGACGGCGCCGAATACATCGGCGTGCTTCATGCCGATTCGCGTCGCGCCATATCCGCCCATCGAATGGCCAACCAGGCCGCGGCTCTCCCGCTTGGCCAGCGTGCGATAATGCCCGTCGATATAGGCGACGAGATCGCGCGCAACGAATCGCTCGAAGTCTCCCGTGGTGGGCGAGCTCGAATACATCGATCCGTTGTGCAGCGTCCTGCTGTCGGGCAGCACCAGGATGACCGGCTTCGCGCCCAGTGCGAAGGCGCCTTCCACCACTTGCGGCACATGGATTTCTTGAATCCACTGCTCGACGCCGATCGAATAGCCGTGCAGCGCGTAGACGACCGGGTAGCGCTTGCGAGGATTGGCGGCGTAGCCGGGGGGAAGCACGACGATGACGTCGCGATCGGCGCTTTCGCCTTCCAGATTGCCTTCGATGGATGGCGCATGCACCTTGATCCGCTCGATTGCTACCGGGCGAGCACCGGAGACCACGGCCGGAACCGCTGTCTGCACCTGTGCGGATGCTGGTGGCGAGGCCAGCGCAACGCCGGTCAACAGAAGTGCCGCGGCCATATTCTTCAGCGTGCCCATTCTCGCTATCCTCTCTGTCGTGGTTGTCGTTCTTTTGTCCGTGCAAGGATTGGCAGCATGCCAGGCCGGGGATGCGCCAATTACGCCCCTGATGCAGCCAAGTTATAGAGATGTCGATCAAGTTTACGGTAGCGTTAACATCAAAGACGGCGTACAACAGGTAGGAGTAAATAAAAAGAGGGGAGAGGTTCATGGCGCCGTTTCGCACCGCCACGCCTGCGCTCGTGCTCGCGTTCACTATATCGGCTGCGCAAGGCCAGTCGCTTCAGGCGACGATCGATGCGGGGCGCCGATCGGCGCCCGTTACCAAATATGAATATGGCATGTTCATCGAGCCGATCGGCGGGCTGGTGGCGCGCACCCTATGGGCGGAAATGCTCGACGATCGGAAATTCTACTATCCTGTCGTGCCAGCCGCGCGGGACGTGCCGCCGCCGCCCAATGCAGAAGGTCGGCCGGGCGTAGCATATCGTAAGTGGCGGCCGGTCGGCGGCGACGATGCCGTCATCATGGACTCGCGCGATCCCTATGTCGGCACGCAGAGCCCCAGCGTTGCGGTGGATGCGGCCAATGCCCGCGGTTTGGCCCAGGCCGGGATCGGGGTGGTCGGCGGCAGGCGCTATCTCGGGTCGCTGTGGCTGAGCGGCGATGCCGGGGCGAAGGTGCAGGTGCGGCTCTCCTCGGGGCAGGGGAGCGATGCGGGCGAGACGGTGGTGCTGCCCGCGCCGGGCAGCGGCTGGCAGAAAGTAACCTTCGCCTTCACGCCCAAGACCGATTCCGACGATGCGCGGTTCGAAATCACGGGTACCGGCAACGGCCGTTTCCGCGTCGCCGCCGTATCGCTGATGCCGGCGGACAATGTCGAGGGTTGGCGTGCGGACACGATTGCGATTGCACGGTCGCTCAATTCGGGCTTCTGGCGGCTGCCCGGTGGCAATTTCCTGTCCGACTGGGACTGGCATGAAGCGATCGGCCCGCGCGACAAGCGCCCGCCGATGTTCGACCATGCCTGGAGCGCGATGCAGCCGAACGATCTGGGCATGGACGAATGGATGACATTGGCCCGCCTGATCGACGTCGAGCCCTATGTCACGGTCAATGCCGGGCTGGGGGACGCCAATTCTGCGGCCGAGGAGGTCGAATATCTCAACGGCCCGGCGACGAGCGAATGGGGCGCCAAGCGCGCCGCCAACGGCCATCCCGAACCGTATCGCGTGCGCTTCTGGAACATCGGCAACGAACCTTATGGGTGGTGGCAGATCGGCCGTACGACGCTCGATTACTTCATGATCAAGCACAATGATTTCGCCCGTGCGATGCGGGCCAAGGACCCGTCGATTGTGCTGATCGGATCGGGCGCGATGCCGGATCAGATGCATCCAAAGGGAACACAGGAAAATCCGACGCTCGCCAGCATCCAGCACAAGTTCGGCACGGAAGAGGATTGGACCGGCGGCCTCTTCGCCAAGGCTTGGGGCAATTTCGACGGCGTCAGCGAACATTGGTACGATCGTGCCGAGCAGCGCCCGAACGCACCCGCCGATGCCGAGCTGATCGAATATGTCCGCTCGCCGTCGAATCAGGTGCGGATGAAGGCCGAGGAGTGGAAGATCTACGAACAGCGGTTCCCCGCGATCCGGGAGAAGAAGATCTTCCTGTCGATGGACGAATATGCCTATTTCGGGCCGCCGACGCTGAAGAACGCGCTCGCCTATGCGATGGTGCTGCAGGAAATGCTGCGCCACACTGATTTCCTGACGATGGGCGCCTTCACTACCGGGGCCTCGACGATGGATATCACGCCGACCGCCTCGGTGCTGAACACCACAGGGCTTGTGTTCAAGCTGTATGGCGAGCATTTCGGCGCGGGGACGATTCCCGTCGCGCTTGATGGCAACGTGCCACAGCCCGATCCCAAACATGTCGTCGGCTACAGCCATCCCCAGGTTAAGGCGGGCAGCGCGACCTGGCCGCTCGACATGATTGCCGGGCTCAGTGCCGATGGCCGGACGCTCAAGATCGCAATCGTCAACGCGACCTATCAGCCGCAAAGCGTTGCGGTGGCGCTGAAAAGCGTGAAGACGCGCGGCGCCGGGCGGCAATGGCTGTTGACCGGCGCCTCGCTCGACGCGGCGAACAAGGTGGGTGCCGCACCGGGCGTCACCATCCGGGAGATGCCGGCACCGCCGCTCGGCACGCGCCTTACGGTGCCGGCCACGGCGACCGTCGTCTACGAGTTCCCGGTCCAGCCGTGATGCGGCTGCGTGGCGGCGCTCTCAGCCGCCACGCAGCGCCTGCATGACGAACGCACGGATCCGCCCCAGATTTTCGCGCGAGCTCGCGAGGATGCCGTGGCGTTCGGGTGGTAGGTGGGCGAGCGGGTGTCCGTCCAGGCGAAAGGCATAATGATCGAAATAGGCGCGCCAGGCGGCGCGTTCCGCGGCGGGGCGCTCGGCCAGCGTGGTCATCGCCAGCAGCATGGCGGTGTAGGGCGAGTCCGGGCCGGTCGCGAACCCGTCCCACCAATAGTTGAGCAGCAGATTGAACGGGGCGGTTCCCTCCACCGCATGCCACCATAATTTGGGCAGGTAGAGCGCATCGCCCGGCTCCAGCTCCACCGTCTGCGCCCGCGCCCGCGCCGCGGCGAAGCGCGGGTATCGCGGGTCGTTGTCGGGGGCCATCGCGGCAAGGCTCACCGGCTGGCCCGCCATCGTGTGGTCGATCGGCCCGACATACAGGTCCGCGATCGCGTCCGGCGGGTAGAGGGTGAATCGCCGCCTACCGGCCATCACGCAGGCCAGATTGTCAAATCGATCATAGTGGCATGCCACGAACGACGCATTGCCCACCCAAACCCCCGGCCTGACTCCCAAGGGCGCCAAGGGCAGCGGGTTCGCTTCGGCCAGGCCGGGCAGGTGCACCTCGGCAGGGAGCGAGCCCAGATACAGGGACTCTCCACCCGGCCCCGTCGCGGCAGCTCGGATCCGAGCCAGTGCAGCAGGCAGCGCCAGCGTCTCGCGGGCGAAGTTGAAGCCGTCCGCTCGATCGCCATAGCCGTAGCGACCGCCGATATCGGGCGGACCGACAAAGGCCTGTGCCGATGCGCCTGAATCGAAAGTGAGCAGATAGGGGATGAGCGTGTCGATCGAGCGAGCGGCTTCGTGCAGCGGCAGGTGGGCGCCCAGCCCGCGGAGCACCACCGGCTCGCACGCCAGCCGATGCGTATCGAATGCCGCCCGATCGGCGCCGTGAAGCGTGGCAATCATCGCGGCACTATGCGGCCAACTGCCGGTTGCGACGTGCGGCGAGAACCGGAATCTGCCGCAGCGAGCCCGCCATCGCATAGATGAGTGCTAGCTGGCCCGATCGGAACAAGCCCAGCGCCGTTGCATCGTCCAGCGCGTGCACGCCATCCAGGCTCACCGTGTACAACCCAGCCAGTTGCAGCGTGCGACCATCGTCGAACCGCAGCGACAGATCGATCGGTTCGACCAGCCCATGAGCAAGCAGCGCGTCAATGAAGAGGGTGCTGGCATCGGCACCGCGATGGAGTTGCGCCAGCACCTGTTGGATGCGGCGCAATGCGGGAGCGGGGGTGCCGTCGTCTCCAAAGAGCGGTTCCCCTTCTTCGGTACTGAACCGCGCCGCCCGAGCATCGATGGCAATCGATTCCCCGGCGATCAGAAAGCCGTCGCGTTCCAGCACCAGCGGCCAAAAGCCGGCATCGGGGCGCAGCTCGACCAGAGTCTCGCCCGGCTCGAATCCCAGGATCGCGCCGGTATAGAAGCGGCCGGTCTCAGCGTCCTTGGTCAATAGCACGGGGCAGCACGCCGCGGCGGCGGCGAATTCCTCGGGAACGATCGGGACGAAGTGCGGCAGCGGCTTCGCGCTGGGTCTCAGCCGCAGCCCGCGATGTTCGGCCGAATCGAGCAAAATCATATCCTCTGCCATCGCAGCCATCCTCTCGCGACTTCTTGCCGGGCCGGGACGGCACCGCTTGGCACCTTGCATATCCCTTCGCATGCACGCCGCCAATGCCCCGACTAAAGGGGACGACTACGCCGACAAATTTGATGTTGATAGCGCTAACGTAAGACGATACAGTCTCTATAGATTCGCAGAAGAACAATGAATCGGAGAGGATTGCTTGCCGCCTTTTTGCGGATGCGAAGGCGTATATCTTTTCTCCGACAGCATGAAGCGTGGCCAACGGCGCTGCGCCTGCGAATTGTGGCGTGCAACGACGCGTCAAGTTTCGAACCCAGAACTGTTGGAGGGGGTATGAACTTTCGGAACAACAACAATCATTTCGTTCCACGTCGGCGCGCACGTGCTTTGCGCTGGAGCCTGACGGGTGCGTCTAGTGCACTGGTGCTGGGTATTCTTGCGCCAGCCCACGCCCAAGAGGCGCAGGTCTCCACCACGCCAACCCAGGATGAAGAGATCATCGTCACCGGCATCCGGGGATCGCTGCAGCGCAACCTGGATGCCAAGCGCAACGCGCCGGGCGTGATCGAACAGATTTCCTCCGAGGATATCGGCAAATTTCCCGATTCCAACGTCGCGGCGTCGCTGCAACGCCTGCCGGGCATCTCGATCCAGCGCGACGGGCCCCGCGGCGAACCCAATGGCGTGACGATCCGCGGCTTTGGCGGAGACTTCAACGAAACGCTGGTCGACGGACGCCGCCTTTCCACCGCTACGGGCGGCCGCTCAATCGATTTCTCAACGGTCGGCTCGGACTTTGTCGGCGCGCTGACGGTCCTCAAGACGCCCGACGTGTCGCTCTCGTCGAGTTCGATCGGTGCGACGATCAACGTCGCCTATCCTAAGCCGTTCGATCGTTCGGGATTCCACTTTGCCGCCACCGCATCCGGATCGATCCAGGACGATGCCGGCAAGATCGTGCCCACCGGCGGCATCCTGCTCAGCAAGACCTTCGCCGAAGATACGTTCGGTGTGCTCGTCAACGCGATCTACACTCGCCACGATACCCAGACGAACAATGTCTTCGTCCGCGGCTGGCCGGGCGGCCGCTATGCGCCATGCCAGCTCGCCGGCACCACCGCGACGACCTGCAACCCGACCAGCGACGTCAACTCGGCCGCCTATGCGGTCGCAACCAATCGCCAGACGGTCGTTGGCTGGTTCGAACAGCAATATGGCGCGCAGCAGCTCTACACGCGCGACGAACGCGTCGATGGCCGCATCGCCCTGCAATGGCGCCCGTCGGACAATGTGCTGCTCACGCTCGACAACAACTATTCCGACCAGCGCATCAACACCGAAAGCTTCGGCTTCGGCATCTGGTTCAACCAGGGCAGCCTGCGCAACGTGAAGCTCGACGAGAACGGCACGACGGTCGATTTCACCCAGGCGGGATCGCAAACCGACTTCATCGCCGCGACCGACAGCAATCTGCGCCGCACCAATCAGACGGGCTTCAACGTCAAGTGGGACGTGTCCGATCGGCTGCAGGTGGAAGGCGATGCCAGCCTGTCGAACAGCTGGCTCAATCCGGACGATCGGATCAGCTCGCGCGGCGCCGATGTCGGCTATGGCTTCGGCATCGGGCCGTCGCTTGGCATTACGATCAGCGGCGACAGCAAGGACGTGATCCCCGAACTGAAGAACTATGGCGCGGGCGGCAGCACCAGCCGCTGGGCCGATCTGTCCGCAATCGGCAGCCACGTGACCGTCAACATCGCCAACAAGAATCGGGATACGATCAAGCAGGGCCGACTGGGGCTGAAGTGGGAGCAGGACGATCTGACCCTGCGCGTCGGCGGTTCGTATCTGGACGACAAGTTCGTCTTCCGCAGCGCCAACACCTTCGCCAACAATTTCTGGCAGGCCTATTCGGGCTATGGCCCGGCGTCGGGCACCAGCGGTGGCGTGGCGATCCCGGCGAGCCTGTTCAAGGGCACGGTAAGCACCGGCAACTTCCTGCCCGGCTATAGCGGCGCGCTGCCGCCGGTTCTGCTCAACTTCAACGCCATCGACTATCAGAACTTCCTGACCGGCTTGGGCAATCCGCAATCGAGGACGATCCCGGGCTATAATACCGGTTGCTGCGGCGGTACCTTCAACGGCCAGTTTGCGGTGGCGGACGATGTCGGCAGCACGCGCGACATCGGCGAGAAGACCTGGGCGCTCTATGTCTCGGCCAATTTCAAGGCCGATCTGTCGGGCATGCCCTTCTTCTTCAACGCCGGTCTTCGCCAGGAAGTGACGCATGTCAGTTCCACTGGCATCGGGCGGTTGCCGGTATCGATCACGCCCAGCACCACCGATCCGACGCTGTTGACGGTGGCGTTCGGCCAGCAACAGGCGATTACGACCAAGTCGGACTATGCCTATCTGCTGCCGTCGGTGGACATGCGGCTGGAAGTGACCGACGCTCTGCACCTGCGCTTTGACGCTTCGCGGACGCTCACCCGTCCGACGCTCAATCTGCTCACACCGGCCCTGAACATCGGCGTCGGCCAGCGGATCGGCGCGCTGACCGCCGATGGCGGCAACCCCGCGCTGCAACCCTATCTTGCCGACAATTTCGATGCGGCGGTGGAGTGGTATTATGCGCGGAATTCCTATGCGGCGGTGAACTTCTTCCTGAAGAACGTCAGCAACTTCATCGTCCAGGGCACCCAGCGGCAGACGATCAACGGCGTCGTCGATCCGTCGACCGGGCTGCCGGCGCAGTTCACCGTGTCGCAGCGGATCAACGGCCCCAAAGCCACCGTTCGCGGCGTCGAACTGGCGCTGCAGAACACGTTCGGCGACAGCGGCTTCGGCTTCATCGCCAACGCGACCTTCGTCGGCACCAACAAACCCTATGACCCGACCGATATCAGCCAGAGCGGCTTCGCGGTGACCGGCCTCGCCAACTCGGCCAACTTTGTCGGCTTCTACGACAAGAACGGCATCGAATTCCGCGCCGCCGCCAACTGGCGCGACAAATATCTGCTCCAGTTCGGGCAGCTCCAGAACACCAGCGCGTTCGGTGCCGAACCCACCTTCGTCAATTCGAGCCTGCAGATCGATCTGAGCGCGAGCTATCGGATCAACGATGCGATCAACCTGTTCGGCGAAATCCTGAACATCACCGACGAAGTGCAGAGCACGCATGGCCGGTTCTCCAACCAGCTGCTCGATGTCTACGCTTATGGTCGCCGGTTCACCGCAGGCGTGCGCTATCGCTTCTAAGTTCTCTTCCCACGACTGGGGATGCCGGTATCGTCCGGCATCCCTTCTTTTTGCACGGGTCGAAACGGGTGAAACGGGTTCGTAACATCGTCATCGTCGGGGGCGGCACCGCCGGTTGGCTTGCTGCGGGAGTCATTGCCGCCCGGCACCAGAGCCGGATGCCCGGCGGTTTCACCGTAACCCTGGTCGAATCGCCCAATACGCCGATCATCGGGGTGGGCGAGGGGACCTGGCCCACGCTTCGGACGACGCTCGCCAAGATCGGCGTCTCCGAAACCGACTTCTTCCGCGAGTGCGATGCCGCCTTCAAGCAGGGCGCGCTGTTCGCCCGCTGGACCACCGGCGCCGAGGACGACGCCTATTACCACCCGCTCATGCTGCCCCAGGGCTTCCACCAGCTGAGCCTGGTGCCGCACTGGATCGCCAACGCACAGGGTCGCAGCTTCTGCGACACGGTCACGCCGCAGGGCCGGATCTGCGACGCGGGGCTTGCCCCCAAGACGATCGCGACGCCCGAATATGACGGGCAGGCCAACTATGCCTACCACCTGGATGCCGGCAAGTTCGCGCCGTTCCTGACCCGCCACTGCACCACCAAGCTGGGCGTGCGCCACGTGCTCGCCGATGTCCGCTCGGTCGAGCAGGCCGAGAATGGCGATATCGTCGCGATCGACACCGAGCAGGCGGGGCGGATCGAAGGCGATCTGTTCGTCGACTGCACCGGCTTCCGCTCGCTGCTGCTCGGCCAGACGATGGGGGTGCCGTTCAAGGATTGCGGAGACGTACTGTTCTGCGACGCCGCGCTGGCCGCGCAGGTACCGTATCCGGAAGAGAACGCCCCGATCGCTACCCACACGCTGTCGACCGCGCAGGATTCCGGCTGGATTTGGGACATCGGCCTGCCGACCCGACGCGGCACCGGCTATGTCTATTCTACCCGCCACACCAGCGACGACCAGGCCGAGGCGACGCTGCGCGCCTATCTGGGGCCGGCCGGCGCCGACGCGAGCGTCCGCCGCATCCCGATCCGCTCGGGGCATCGCGAGATCTTCTGGAAGAACAATGTCGTCGCAGTCGGCCTTGCCGCCGGCTTTCTCGAGCCGCTGGAGGCCTCCGCGATCGTGCTGATCGAGCTCTCGGCCAAGCTGATCGCCGAACAGATGCCAGCGGTGCGCGAAGTGATGGACGTGGTGGCGAAGCGCTTCAACGCCACCACGCTCTATCGCTGGGGCCGGATCATCGACTTCCTCAAGCTGCACTATGTGCTCACGCAGCGCACCGATTCGGCCTTCTGGCGCGACAATCTGCTGCCCGAGACGATCCCGGAGCGGCTGCAGGAGCTGCTCACGCTGTGGCGCTACCAGCCGCCCTGGTTCCATGACGAGTTCGATCGGGTGGAGGAGGTGTTTCCGCCTGCCAGCTACCAATATGTCCTCTACGGCATGGGCTTCCGCAGCGAAGTCGAGCCGGAGTCCCTGTCGAGCGACCAGCGCCTCGCCGAGCGTGCGATGCGCGAGAATGCCGCGCAGACCGAACGGCTCTGCGCCGGCCTGCCGCGGCACCGCGACCTGATCCGCAAGATTCACAAACACGGGCTGCAATCGGTCTGACGACCGCAGAAGGGATTATCAGATGAACCGCACGATTCGCGCCGCCCTGCTGGCCGCTGTGCTCACGCCGCTGCCTGCGCTGGCGCAGACCGCAAGCGAGGCCGATGCGAAGGCGGCCGCCATCGTCGCGCAGCTCACGCCCGACGAGAAGATCGGCCAGTTGCTCAACGCCGCACCCGCGATCCCGCGTCTCGGCATCCCGCGCTACAACTGGTGGACCGAGTCGCTCCATGGGGCGCTCGGCACACTACCGACCACCAATTTCCCGGAGCCGATCGGCCTTGCCGCCAGCTTCGATGCGCCGCTCGTTCATGACGTCGCCGCTGCGATCAGCCGCGAGGTGCGCGGCCTTCACGCGCTTGCCCGCGAAACCGGAAGAATGGGGAGGATCGGCACCGGGCTCGACACTTGGTCGCCCAACATCAACATCTTCCGGGATCCGCGCTGGGGGCGCGGGCAGGAAACCTATGGGGAGGATCCGTTCCTCGCCGCGCGGATGGGTGTCGCCTTCGTGGCCGGCATGCAGGGGCCGAATCCGGACCTCCCCAATGTGATCGCCACGCCCAAGCATTATGCGGTGCATAGCGGGCCCGAATCGACGCGCCACGAAGCCAATGTGTTCGTCTCGCGCCACGATCTGGAGGATACCTATCTGCCGGCGTTCCGCGCCGCGATCGTCGAGGGCAAGGCGGGATCGGTGATGTGCGCTTATAACCGCATCGACGGCCAGCCCGCCTGCGCCAGCGACATGTTGCTGAAGGAGCATCTGCGCGGCGCCTGGGGCTTCAAGGGATTCGTCGTGTCCGATTGCGACGCGGTGAAGGATATCAGCGACAACCATCATTATGCTCCCGATGGTGCAGCGGCGGTAGCGGCGGCGATCCGCGCGGGCGTCGACAATGAATGCAACGGCGCCACGCTTACCGACACGGCGGGGCTGGGCGATCGCTACCGCGAAGCGCTGGCTCGGGGCCTGATCACGCAAGGCGACATCGATCGCACGCTGGTGCGGCTGTTCTCCGCCCGATTGCGTGTCGGCGATCTTCCGGGCATCCGCGCGGCGACGGGCAAGCGCAGCGATGTCGGCGCCCCGGCGCACCGCGCCCTGGCGCTCGATGCGGCCGAAAAGAGCCTGGTGCTGCTCAAGAATGATGGCCTGTTGCCGCTGAAACGCGGCAGCCGCATTGCCGTGATCGGCCCGCTTGGCGATGCCACGCGCGTGCTGCGCGGCAATTACTCTTCGCCGCAGTCGGGCGAGCCGATCTCGGTGGTGGAAGGGCTGCGTCGCGCCTTCCCGCGCGCCAATGTCCGCTACGCACCCTTCGGTGCCTCGGTCACCGATGGCGACCCGGTGCCCGGATCGGCGCTGCGCACGCCGGACGGCAAGCCTGGACTTCTCGCCCGCTACTTCAACCCGGTGACGCCGCCGCCTGCGGAGTTCGCCCCCGGCACCTTCCGCGACATCACCGCCAAGATGCAGTTCGCCGACACGCCGGTGGTGACTCGCGTCGAGGCCGATGTCTCCGCCCGCAGCCTCGATCTGCCGACCGTCTCCGAGCATCACCGCACGATCTGGACCGGCTTCCTCGTGCCGCCCGAGACCGGCACCTACCGCCTGGGCCTGACCGGCTTTGGCGGCGCGATGACCTTCGAGGGCAAGCCCTTTGTCGACCTCACCAAATCCGGTTGGGGCAGCCTGCCGACGATGCGCGAGGTGCGGCTGGTCAAGGGCAAGCGCTACCCGATCGAGGTGCGAACCGACGAGCATGTCCTCTCCGGCATCGACCTCGTCTGGAAGCGCATTGTCGCCGATCCGATGGCGGAGATGAAGGCGGCCGCCGCAAGGGCCGATGTGCTCGTGGCGGTGGTCGGCATCACGTCCGATCTAGAGGCCGAGGAGTCCCCGGTGCAGATCCCCGGCTTCAAGGGGGGCGACAAGACCAGCCTCGATCTGTTGCCGGATCAGCAGGCGCTGCTGGAAGCGGCCAGGGCAACCGGCAAGCCGCTCGTCGTGGTGGCGATGAACGGCAGCCCGATCAACCTCAGCTGGGCCAAGGACCATGCCGCCGCGATTCTGGAGGCCTGGTATCCGGGCGAAGTGGGCGGCACCGCGATCGCCAATGTGCTGTCGGGCAAGACCAGCCCCTCGGGCCGCCTGCCGCTAACCTTCTATCGCAGCGTCGACGATCTGCCGCCCTTCGGCGATTACAGCATGCAGGGGCGTACCTATCGCTATTTCACCGGTACGCCGGTCTATCCGTTCGGCCACGGCCTCAGCTACACCCGCTTCGCCTATGCCGCGCCGCTGGTGGAGAAGGACGGGGCAGGGGTGACGATCACGGCGGAGGTGCGCAATAGCGGCGCCCGCGCAGGCGACGAAGTGGCGCAGCTCTATCTCGACTTCCCCGAGGATCCGGGTGCTCCGCGGCTGGCGCTGCGCGGCTTCCAGCGCGTGTCGCTGAAGCCGGGGGAGGCGCGGCAACTGCGCTTCGCCCTCGCCCCGCGCGATCTGAGCGCCGTGACGGTGGAGGGGCAGCATCGGGTGCTGGCGGGCCGTTACCGCGTGACCGTCGGCGGCGGGCAACCGGGCACCGGTGCGCCAAGCGCGTCGGCGGACTTCACGATCGAGGAACCGGTCGACCTGCCCGATTGATCGCGCCGTGATGGGGCGCCGAAGGGGCCGCCCCACACCCCAACGCTTCATTTCCGCGAAGGCGGGGAGTCTATCGGCGCTGAAGCCGATGGGATCTGACATAGCCCCCGTGCATTTCCGCTGCATCTCGGCTAGCCCAGCCGAAACACGAGGGGGATTTGCATGGCGGGTGGCCTGGTCGCATTGCTGGACGATATCGCGGCGCTGGCGAAGCTGGCGGCGGCGTCGCTGGACGACGTTGGCGCGGCGGCGGGCCGCGCTGGGGTGAAGGCTGCCGGCGTGGTGATCGACGACACCGCGGTCACGCCGCGCTATGTCGTCGCGCTGCCGCCCGAGCGCGAACTGCCGATCATCGGCAAGATCGCGCTTGGATCGATCGCCAACAAGCTGCTGGTGATCCTGCCGCTGGCACTGCTGCTCAGTGCGTTCGCACCCTGGGCATTGACGCCGATCCTGATGCTGGGCGGCGCCTATCTCTGTTTCGAAGCGACCGAGAAGGTCATCGAAGCGGTGCGCGGCGAGCATCATGCCGAGGAAGTTGCCGAGATCACCGATCCCAAGGCGCTGGAAAAGCGCCAGGTGCTGGGCGCCATCCGCACCGACCTGATTTTGTCGGCCGAAATCATGGTGATCGCGCTGTCGCAGCTGCCGGCGGACATGTCGTTCGCGACGCGCGCCGGCGCGCTCGTGCTTGTGGCGCTGGCGATCACGGTGGGGGTCTATGGCGTGGTCGCGCTGATCGTGAAGATGGACGATATCGGGCTGCACCTTAGCCGCGCCGGCAGCGGTGGCGGCACCGCCGCGTTCGGGCGCGGGCTGGTCACGGCGATGCCGGTGCTGCTCTCCGCGCTGTCGCACATCGGGGTGGCGGCGATGATCTGGGTGGGCGGCGGCATCCTGCTGCATGGACTGGAGGAATTCGGATTCGGCGCGCTCCCGCACATGCTGCATCATTGGTCCGAAGCAACGGGCGCCGCGACCGGCGCGCTGGGCGCTGTCGTCGCCTGGCTCGTCTATGCGCTTGGCTCGGCCGTGGCCGGGCTGGTGGTGGGCGGCGTTATTGTCGCTCTGCTCCACGTGATTCCGCGCAAGGGGCATTGACGACCGGTTCGGCAGAAAGCCTAGCCTTCATAAAGTGTTAGATATTAGCTACGTTGTCCGGGCGATTGCCAGCCGAAGCGCCCGCCGCTAATCGTCGCTGTGGGGAAGGCCGACATGCAACGGCCACGCCTTTCAGGCAAAGTGTGGACGGCGAACGGGCCGTCTCATCGGGGAGCATCGGGCTTGCAGGAATTTCCGTTAACGCGGTTCGATGATTTGGTAACGCTATCACCTGCAGAAGCGGAGGTGCTGCGCAGCCTGGGGAAAGACGCCGTCCTGTATCGCCGCAACGCCGTGATCCGGCGGGATCGCGAACCGGTGGGCGCGATCTACATGCTGCTCGAGGGCTGGGCGAGTTCCGCCATCCGCCTGCCCAACGGCCAGCGCCAGATCATCAAGGTCCATATCCCAGGTGACATGATGGGCACGCCCAGCATGGCGCTGGAAACCGCGGCCGACACGCTGACCGCGATCACCGAATGCCGTGTCTCGGCAGTCCCGTTGACGCGGCTTCGCGAGCTGCTCGTCGCCTATCCCCGATTGGGCGGGGTGCTGTTCCTGTTCGTGCAGATCGAGCGGATCGCGCTGATGGATATCGTGGCGTCGATGGGCAAATCCTCGGCACGAGAGCGGCTGGTGCGGTTGCTGCTCGATTTGCACGATCGCTTGAGCACGATCGGCGTAGTGGCGGATGGGACATTCGATCTGCCGTTGACGCAGGAGCAGATCGGCGACGTGCTGGGGCTCACTTCGGTGCATGTGAACCGGACGATGCGGCTGCTGGAGCGCGAAGGTCTGGTCGTACGCGAAGGCCACCGCATCGTGCTGTGCGATCTGGCGGCGTTGCGCCAGATTTCCCCGCTGCCGCCGCGCCGCCTTCGCGCCGATCCGCCGTGGTTGCCGCAGCCGGGCGAGCTCTGATCGGATCGGCCTCAGCCGAGCAACGCATCCACCGCGTGAAGCAATTCGCGCTCGCGAAATGGCTTGCGCAGCTGCGGCACGCCGGCCGGCAGATCCTCGGTCGAATCCATATAGCCGGTGAGCACCAGGAAGGGCTGACGCAGCCCCGCGGCGCGGGCGCGGGTGATGAATGCGCCCCCCGTGCCGCCGGGCATCATATAATCGGTGATCACCACGCCGATCGCCGCATCCTGCAGCAGCGCTGCCATGCCCTGGACCAGCGAATCGGCTTCTGCAACGGCGTGGCCATGGGTCCGCAGCACTTCGGCCGCCGCCTCGCGCACCGCGGGATCGTCGTCGACCAGCAGGATCCGCGTAGTCCGCGTCGGTCGGGCCTGTTGGATGCGGGTTTCGGCGACTGCATCGGCCGTTGCCGGTAGCACCAGCGTCACCGTCGTTCCCTCGCCCGGCGCGCTTTCGATCAGCAGCCGGCCGGCCGACTGTTCGGCGAAGCCGTGGACCATCGACAGGCCCAGCCCGGTGCCGCGATCGCTCGCTTTGGTGGTGAAGAACGGCTCGACCGCACGCCGCAGCGTCACCGCGTCCATCCCGCAGCCGTCGTCCGCTACGGCGATGGCCAGATAGTCGCCGCGTGGCAGCCCGCGCGCCTCGTCGCGCCGCGCCGCGCGGGCTTGGATCGCGATGCGGCCGCCCGGGCGATCGCCCGCCTGAATCGCATCGCGTGCATTGATCACCAGGTTCAGGATCGCCAGTTCGAGTTGATGCCGATCTGCGGAAATCGGCGGCAGCGGCGGGACGGCGGCGATCGTGCAGCCGATCGACGGGCCCACCGATCGCTGCAGCAATTCGTGCAGCTCGTGCAGCATCGCCGGCACGTCGATTGCTTCCGGGGTCAGGGCCTGCCGCCGCGAATAGGCGAGCAGCCGCGCCACCAGCCCGCGTGCCCGCTCCGCGCTTTGCGTCGCGCTGTCGATATAGCGCATCGCCTTCGCATCCTCGGCGCAGCGGCCGCGCAGCAGGTCCAGTCCGCCGAGCACGGGCGTCAGCAGATTGTTCAGGTCGTGCGCCACGCCGCCGGTCAGGCGACCCAGCGCCTCCAGCCGCTGCGCCTGCACCGCCGCCGCTTCGCGCTGGCGAAACCGGCGCAGTTCGCGCGCCAGCAGCAGCGCGAGCGCCGCGAACAGCAGCAGTGCGACAATGCCGCCGGCAATCAGCACCATCCGCGCCTGCCGCGTCAGCGCCGCAAAGGTGCCGCCGGGTACTTCCACCCGCACTTCGCCGCCGCCCAGCTCGGGTACGCGGGTACGCACGGCATGGACGGGGCCCGCCGGCGCCTTGCCCGCCTGGGCGACAAGGGTGCCGCGACGATCGAATAGCCGCACCCGCCAGCTGGGCGGCACATCCTCGTTCACCAGCAGTGGCCGCATTGCCTCGACGCGGAGCACTGCAGATACGACATAGCGGACGCCCGAAGCCCGGGCTGCCGGCGCACGAATGGCGAAGGCCTTTCCGCCGCCCGGGCCCGCCGCGACGATGCCCACCTGCGGCTGGCCGGTGCGCACCGCCGCCGCCAGGCTTTCCGGCTCGACGACCTTGCCCAGCCGCCCGCCGATCGGCTCGGGCAGGTCCAGCACGCGATTGCCACCCGCATCTGCGACGCTGATCCGGGACCAGTTGGGGTGATCCTCCATCAGCCGCATGCCCAATCGCGTAAAGCGATCCAGGTCCAAAGGCCTATCGAGGGTCGGTGATCGCCCGATCATCTTCACCGCGTCCAGGTTGGCGGCGATTTCGCGCCCCACCAGCCGGGCGGTGGATCGGCTGGCGATCACGGCCTGGCGATCCAGCGCGTTCCGCTGTTCGCGCAACGAGACCGCCGTATAGACGGCCCCCAGCAAGACGATCGGCAACAGCCCGGTCAGGCCCATCAGGATCAGCGAACGTTGCACGCAGAACGGCCCCTATTGCCGTGGCCGTGTTTGGCCATCTTTTGCAACAGACGAGTACTTCCGTCTGAAAGTCAAATGCATCGCTTGGAAGGTAGCGGCGCTTCGGGGTGGAGGTGCTGCGGTCGTCGCGCTTCGGTGGTGCCGAAAGCGGCACTAGGCAAGTTTTTCCTATCGTCGTCGGCCAGCCGGTGCGTGCTGTTCCTATAAGGTACGGGTGGGCGCCGAAAATGTGCCTTCACCGCGCAACGGAGTAGGCATGGCGGAGCAGATCCAACGTACCGGCGGCAAGCCGACATCGACGCGGGCGGGCGCCCGCGCGTGAGGATTCTCTTCTATCTGCCCGTCGTCACGCCCTGGTGGTTCGAACATATCGTCGAGCCGCTCCTCCGGCGCGTCGCCAGCGTCGCGGAGGTGCATGTTCTCGCGCCCGCTCCCTGGCGCAACACCGGCCTGGGCGAGGACGAACTGCGCCGCTGCACCGATCTGCCATCGGTGCAATGGGCGATCGTCGATGGCGAGGATCACCCGACCCTGCGTACCGTTCCCGCCGACCGCGACGGGCTGATTGCCTATGTTCGCGGGTTGGCGCCCGATCTTGTACTGTGCCGCACCGCCGACTTCGATACGCCGCGCGCTTTCCCGGGCGTGGTGCGCTACATCATGGAAGCGGTGACGACGCCGTTCGATCTCGTCTCGGCAGCCAACACCGTCCATTTCACCGACAGCCCGTTCGTCAATGGCGCGATGCCGGAGTTGGCCCCCGGCGATGCGGCCCGGCTGGAGGCGCTGTTCGCGCCGGCCTGGGCCGACATGCAGGCTTATTGGCAGGCCGCCTGTCTCGATCGCGTGGACGTGTACCGCACGCTGGGCTTGCACGAGGGTCGCCCCACGCTGCTGCTTCCGCTCGAATATGAGCATGAGGAGAATTTCTACCTCCAGCACCGCCCCGGCGGCGCAAGCAATCGCGATCTTGTTGCGCAGGCGGCGGCCGCGGTGAAGGGCCGCGCCACGCTTCTCGTAACCGATCATCCGCTCAACGCGCTGCATGTCGAGCGCGACGCGTTCCTCGATTACGTCCTTGCGCTGGACGATGTCGTCTATGTCGAAGATCCGATCTTCGATGTATCGCCCACCACCGCGCTGGCGCGGCATGTCGATGGCGTGCTGCTCCACGATTCGAAGAGCTTCGCGCTGGCGGCGGCATTCGGCCGGCCGATGCTGCGCCATTCGCGTTTCGCCAGCGCCGACTGGCTGCGCGATCGAGGCGACCTGGCGGCGTTCGTGAAGGCGGTGGCAACCGGGAAGGCCGCTCGGGCAGAGGACGCGGCTGCCCGCCGCTGGTTCGCCTACCACCTCGCGAACGAAGCCTTTTATCCCACCGATCCGGCGCTTACCGGCGCGACGGTCATCGATCGGGCGCTCCGTCCGGTCGATCCCGGCCGCTGGGATGCGGCGATCGCTCGCATCAACGTGCGCAACCCCGCGCTGGAGGTGGCGGCATGAAGCTCGGTGCCGTTGCGCGCACGCGGGAGGCCGCCTCGCCGGCGCTCGCCTGGGCCGGCGAGGTGATCGCCGCCGAACGCCGCGCGCTCGAGGCGTTCGAAGCGGTGCTGCCGCCGTCGCTCGGCGACGCTGTGGCGGTGATTGCCGGCCATGCCAGCCCGCTGACGTGCCTCGGCATGGGCAAGTCGGGCCTGATCGCCGCCAAGGTCGCTGCCACCTTTTCCAGCCTGGGCACGCCCGCCTTCGCGCTCAACGCCGGCGAGGCCGCGCATGGTGATCTCGGCGCGGTGCAGGACGGCAATGTCGTGCTGCTCTTCTCGAACAGCGGCACCACCGATGAGATTCTGCGCATCCTGCCGCTGCTCAAGGCGCGGGCATGCGTGCTGATCGGTGTGGTCGGCAGGCCCGACTCGCCGCTCGGCCGCGCGGTCGATATCCTCATTCCCGCGGTGATCGCAGGCGAGGCCGATCATATCGGCATGGCGCCCACCGCCAGCACGACGCTGCAACTCGCGATCGGCGATGCGTTGGCGGTGGCGGTCAGCCAGACACGCGGCTTCACTCGCATGGATTTCCTGCGCCATCATCCCGCCGGCCTGCTCGGCCGCCAGTCGATTCCGGTGCGCACGCTAATGCGCGTTGGGGACGATCTGCCGACCGTGCTGCCCGATGCGCCGGTGGCCGATCTGCTCGCCGTCATGTCGATGCGGCGGATGGGTGCTGCCTGCGTCGTCGATCGGGACGGCCTGCTGCTCGGCCTGGTGGTCGACGGCGATGTCCGCCGCCACTTTCAGTCGCGCCGCGACGTGTACGATACGCCCGCCGCTACGCTGATGCAGCCGCATCCGCAGGTGATCGATATCGCCGCCACGCTCGGCGATGCGATGCTGATGCTGCGCGAGCGCGAAGGGGGATTTCTGGTGCTGCCCGTGGTCGACGGTGAGGGACGTCTGCACGGCATGGTCCATGCCAAGGATATGTTGAATGGCTAAGCCTCTGAAGATCGTCGCCTTCGTGCCTGCCAAGGGCAGCAGTGAGCGGGTGGCGGACAAGAACACCCGCATTCTGGATGGCGAACACTTGTTCAAGCGCAAGCTTGTTCAGGCGCTCGACTGCACGGCGATCACCGAAGTGTGCCTGGACACCGAAAGCGCGGGCATCGCAGCGCTTGCGGACGACCTGCCGGTCACCTGGCTGCAACGCCCCGCCGAGCTGGCCAGCAACGCCACCGACGGGCATGCCATGTTCGCCTGGGAATGTTCGCAGCGCCCCGATGCGGATATCTGGATCCAGCTGCTCTGCACCGCGCCGTTCGTCACCGCCGAGACGATCGGCCGCGCGATCGAACGCCTGCTTGCCGATCCGGAGGCGGACAGCCTCGTCGCGGTCACGCGCGCCAAGCAATATTGCTGGACCGGGCAGGGCCCCGCCTATGGCACCGGCCGCATTCCCAACAGTGTCGAGCTGCCGGAAACGATCGTGGAGGCGATGAGCCTCTACATCGTCCGCCGCACCGGCGAGGGCGCCGCCACGCGCCGCTTCGGCACCCGGCCGATCCTGTTCGATCTCGATCCGATCGAACAGATCGACATCAACCACCATCATGATCTGGTGATCGCAGAGACGGTCGCCGCAGGCTATCGCCAGGCGGAGGTGACGCGCTTCCGCGCGATGCTGCCGCACCTCTCTTCGCCGGTATTGTCGGATATCCTCAAGGAGCGCGGCCACCGCGTCGTCCTGCCCAAGGCGCTGCGCCCGACCAGCGGCGGCAAGTTCCTCGGTCGCGCCAAGACTGTCCAGCTCGGCGCGCTGCCGGAGCGGCCGGATCGCTCGCCCGATGGGCCGTGGAACGGCATCTATGGCGCGCTGCAATCCTATCGCTTCGTGCGGCCGGGCGACGTCATCATGGTCGCCACCGATCTGCCCGAATATGCCTATTTCGGCGATCTCAACGCCAATCTCGCGATCCGCTCGGGCGCGGTCGGCGCGGTGATCGACGGGGCGACACGCGATACCGCCGATGTGCGCACGCTGGGGCTGCCCGTCTATGCCCGCGGCCAGACCTGCGACGACATCAAGTACGAAGGCACGCTGAAGGCAATGAACCGCCCGATTGTTATGGGCGACGTCACCATCGCCAACGGCGATGTGGTATTTGCCGATGCGGATGGGATAGTGGCGGTCCCGCGGGCGCTGTGGCCCGAGATCGAGGAAGCCGCCTGGAACGTGCTGTCGAACGAGGCACGCATCCGGATGCAGGCGGCGCGCGGTCGCGACGTGGATGCGATCCTCGCCGAATGCGGGGCGTTTTGAAGGATTTGAAGATGAAGACGGTCAAGGTCGGTGCTCTTGAAATCGCCAACGACAAGCCGGTCGTGCTTGTCGCAGGCCCCTGTGCGATGGAAAGCCGCGAACACGCCTTCGAAATGGCCGAGGCGCTGACCGATCTCTGCGCCGATCTCGGCATCGGCTTCATCTACAAGAGCTCGTTCGACAAGGGGAACCGCACCTCGATCGACGCGCCGCGCGGCATCGGCATGAGCGCGGCGCTCCAGGTCTTCGCCGATCTGAAGGCGAAGTTCGGCTGCCCGGTGCTGACCGACGTGCACGATGCCGGCCAGTGCGCGCCGGTTGCGGAAGCAGTCGACGTGCTCCAGATCCCCGCCTTTCTCTGCCGCCAGACCGACCTGCTCGTCGCCGCCGCCCAGACCGGCCGTGCGATCAACGTCAAGAAGGGCCAGTTCCTCGCGCCCTGGGACATGAAGAACGTCGCGAAGAAGCTCGCGTCCTCGGGCAACGAGAACATCATCCTGTGCGAGCGCGGCGCCAGTTTCGGCTACAACACGCTGGTCAGTGACATGCGCGCGCTGCCGATCATGGCGCAGACCGGCTATCCGGTGATGTTCGATGCCACCCATTCGGTGCAGCAGCCGGGCGGGCAGGGCACCAGTTCGGGTGGTCAGCGCGAATTCGTACCGGCGCTCGCCCGCGCTGCTGTCGCCGTGGGCGTCGCGGCGGTGTTCATCGAAACCCATGAAAAGCCGGACACCGCGCCCAGCGACGGCCCGAACATGGTGCCGCTCGCGGAAATGCCGGCGTTGCTTGCCCGGCTGAAGGCGTTCGACGCCCTCGCCAAGGCGGGCTGAGGCCCCTAGCCCTTCGCCCGTGCCGCGGCGCGGGCGATGGCGACGCATTCCACTTCGGCCAGCAATTCCCCGGCACTGCCGCTGCGCATCATCGCACGCTCGGCCAGCCTGACCCGTTCGATCGCCCGCGCGATCTGGGGGGCGGACCAGCGGCGGAGCGCGCGGCCGGTGGCGGGGCGTTCCTTGAAGAACACGCGGTGGCGCTCCATCGCGTCGTCGACGCTGGCGCCCTGGTCCATCTCGGCGCGCAACTCGGCCAGCGTCATCAATCGGCGGACCAGCTGCCGCATCAGCGGGATCGCCGATCCGCCGCTTTCGCCCATCTTGGCCAGTTCCTCGCCGACTTCCGCCACGCGTCCGTCGAGCACCGCCTCGATCGCCCCGAACAGCTCGCCTTCGCCCAGATCGGCGCCGATCGCGTCCAGCGCCGTACCGTCGGCGTCGCGCGGATGTTCGGGATCGGCGTCGAGAAACAGCGCCAGCTTCTCGATCTCGCGCGTCAGGATTGCGCGGTCGCCATTGGCGGCGCTCGCCATCCGATGCGGCACGTCGCCGGTCAGGCGCAGCCCGTGCTCGCGCGCAATCGTGCCCGCCAGCTGCGCCGCGCCCGCGCCTTCGGGAACATAGCAGGCGAAGGCCATGGCGCTGGGCGCGGCGATCGCCGCCTTCACCAGCTTGCCGCTGGTCTTCAGGTTCGGGCCGATCGCCACCACCGGATTGCCCGCGCGCTCGGCGCCGAGCAGCAGCGCCACTGCTTCGGCCGCGCCTTCCTCGATACCCTGCACGCGAATGTACCGCGCACCGCCGAACAGCGAGAGTGACGCAGCTTCGTCGGCGAGTAGCCCGGGCTGGTCGCGCAGCGCCTTCATGTCGATGTCGATTCGCTCCGCCTCCGGGCCCAGCGCCTTGCCGAGCCGCGCCGCCAGATCGGCCGCGCCGGCCTCGTCAGGGCCATGGAGCAGGTACAGCCGGATGTCCGGCTTTGGCGCCTCTACCGCCGCGCGGATTTGGCCCGCATTGGCCTTCATTGCGCCGGCGGGGTGCCGCCATTGCGCACATAGCGGGCGATGCGCGCTACGATCTGGTCTGCGACGATGCCGGAAAGCCGCTCCAGCGCACTCTTCTCGGCTGCGATCGTCGCATATTCGGATCCGACCACGTCGATGCCGGCATCCGATCCGGCGGTGGCGTCGAGCACCACCTGGCCGTTCCGCACGTCGATCAACTGGTAGCGCGCGCGCAGCGTCCGCCGCTCGCGCGACACCGAATCGTCGCGCCGCACGCCCAGCCCGATGATCCGGTCGTCGAGCCGCACTTCAAGGCGATAGGCTGCGGCGGTGCCGCGATTATCCAGCCGGTCCTTCAGCGCGTTCGTCACCAGCCAGCCGGACTGGCCCTCGATCGGGGCGACTTCCACTGCCGCCAGCGTCGAGGCGACCGTGCCTCCGCTGCCCCCCTGGTACATCGGATGCAGCCCGCACGCGGAGAGCGCCAGGGCAAGGGGAGCGAGCAGGGCAGGGGCCTTTGTCATGCGACGATGTTCACCAATCGATCGGGCACCACGATGATCTTGCGCGGCGCGTTGCCTTCGAGCAGCCGAACGATCTTGTCCGACGCAAGTGCCGCGGCCTCGACGACGTCCTTGGCGGCGCCCTTCGGCATGACCAGCGTGTCGCGCAGCTTGCCGTTGACCTGCACCGCGATCGTCACTTCGTCGTCGATCAGCAGCGCCGGATCGACCGCCGGCCATTCGGCGTCGGCGATCATGCCGGTCTCGCCCATCGCGGCCCAGGCCTCTTCGGCGATGTGCGGGACCATCGGCGCAACGATGCGGACCAGCGTGCGGATCGCGGCGGTGCGCGAGGCGGAGGGCTTGGCCTTCTCGATCGCCGCGGTCAGCTCGTAGAGCTTGGCGACGGCCTTGTTGAAGGTCAGCGCCTCGATGTCCTCGGCGACACCGGCGATGGTGCGGTGGAGCTTGCGGTCGAGATCCTTGTCCTCGCCCTCAGCGGCTTCCAGGCCGTCGAACAGGCGCCACAAGCGGTTGACGAAGCGCCAGGCGCCTTCGATGCCGCTCTCGCTCCACTCCAGGTCGCGCTCGGGCGGGCTGTCGGAGAGCACGAACCAGCGGGTCGCGTCGGCGCCATACTGGTCGACGATCTCGGTCGGATCGACGGTGTTCTTCTTCGACTTCGACATCTTCTCGACGCGGCCGACGATGACCTCGGCGCCGGTGTCGGTCAGATAGGCCGATCCGTCGGCGCGGAATGAGACCTGGGACGGCTCGAAATAGACCTTCCGCTCCAGCCCCTCATGCTCTTCGAGCTGATAATAGCTGGCGTGGGTGACCATGCCCTGGGTGAACAGTCCCGCGAACGGCTCGGCCACGTCGATGCGGCCGATATGGCGCAGCGCGCGGGTGAAGAAGCGCGCGTAGAGCAGGTGCAGGATCGCATGCTCGACGCCACCGATATACTGGCCGACCGGCAGCCACTGCTCTGCCACCGCCTTGTCGAAAGGCTGGTCGCTCGGCTGGCTGGCGAAACGCAGGAAATACCAGCTCGAATCGACGAAGGTGTCGAGCGTGTCGGTCTCGCGCCGCGCGGGCTTGCCGCATTTCGGGCAATCGACATGCTTCCACGTCGCGTGGCGGTCGAGCGGGTTGCCGGGGACGTCGAACGACACGTCTTCGGGCAGCGTGACCGGCAGCTGTTCCTTCGGCACGCCGACGGGGCCGCAATCCTCGCAATGGATGATCGGGATCGGGGTGCCCCAATAGCGCTGGCGGCTGACGCCCCAGTCGCGCAGGCGCCACACGGTGCTGCCGGTGCCCCAATTGCCTTCCTCGGCGCGGCGGATCACTTCGCGCTTGGCATCGACCACGTCGAGACCGTCGAGGAAGTGCGAGTTCACCAGCGTGCCGGGGCCGGTATAGGCCTCGGTGCCGTCGAACGCAGGCGCGGTCTTGTCGCCTTCGGAGACGACGCGACGGATCGGCAGCGCGTACTTGGTCGCGAATTCGAAGTCGCGCTGATCATGCGCCGGCACGCCGAACACCGCGCCGGTGCCATAGTCCATCAGCACGAAGTTCGCGATATAGACCGGCACCTGCCAGCTCGCGTCGAACGGATGCTGCGCGGTGAGCCCGGTGTTCCAGCCGAGTTTTTCCTGCGTCTCCAGCTCGGCCGCGGTGGTGCCGCCCTGCTTGCAGCGCTCGATGAACGCCTGCACTTGCGGGTCGCCCGCGGCGAGCGCTTGCGCGATCGGGTGGTCCGCCGCGATCGCGACGAAGCTCGCGCCGAAGATCGTGTCCGGCCGCGTGGTGTAGACGGTCAGCCCTTCGCCGTTGGACAGGCTCCAGGTGAACTGCAGGCCTTCCGACTTGCCGATCCAGTTTTCCTGCATCAGCTTCACCTTGTCCGGCCAATGCTCGAGGCCCTTCAGCCCTTCGAGCAGGTCGTCGGCGAAATCGGTGATCTTGAGGAACCACTGGTTGAGCTTGCGCCGCTCGACCAGCGCGCCCGAGCGCCAGCCGCGCCCGTCGATCACCTGCTCGTTGGCGAGCACGGTCATGTCGACCGGGTCCCAGTTGACCGCGCTTTCCTTGCGATAGACCAGCCCGGCTTCGTACAGGTCGAGGAACAGCGCCTGTTCCTGGCCGTAATAGTCGGGCTCGCAGGTGGCGATCTCGCGCGTCCAGTCGAGCGCGAAGCCGAGGCGCTTGAGCTGCGCCTTCATCGTCGCGATGTTCTGGCGGGTCCAGGCGCCGGGATGGACCTTCTTTTCCATCGCGGCATTTTCGGCGGGCATGCCGAAGGCGTCCCAGCCCATCGGATGGAGCACTTCCATGCCCTTCATCCGGCGGAAGCGCGCCAGCACGTCGCCCATCGTGTAGTTGCGCACATGGCCCATATGGATGCGCCCCGAGGGATAGGGGAACATCTCGAGCACATAGGACTTCGGCTTGGGCGAATCGTCGCGGGCGGCGAAGGTGCGGTTTTCCTCCCACGCCTTCTGCCACGCCGCGTCCGCCTTCAAGGGATTGAAGCGAGACGCCATGATGGGATTCCGATTAGTTGGTCGCGACGGCCGCGCGGCGCAGGTCGCGTGCGCGGGTCAGGATGATGTCCTCGAGCTTCTGGACGGTGGCTGCCTGCACGGGGGCCGAGACCCAGGCGCCGTTGCGGTTCACTTCGCGCAGCGCCGCGACCCGCAGCGCATCGGCGCGCAGATCCTGGTCCAGCACGGTCACCGTCACCTTCATCCGTTCGGTCGGGACGTTGGGGTTCACATACCAGTCGGTGACGATCACGCCGCCGTTCGAATCGGTCTGGAGCAGCGGCATGAAGCTCAGCGTGTCGAGGCTGGCACGCCAAAGATAAGCGTTGACGCCGATGGTGGTGACCTTGGACGCCGCCAGATCGGCTTGCGGGCGCCCCTTGCCACCGCAGGCGGAGACGGAAACAGCGAGCGACCCCAGGATCGCAAAGCGCAACAGGCGGTTCATGGACGTCGTACTTCCTACCGGGCAAGGGAATGAGTGCGAGCATCTATAGGGTGTGATGTGGCGGGAGCAAGGCGCGACGCGACGGGCACCGTTGGACGATTTCTGCTTGAATCTGTGGGTATGCTGCAACACTTGGCGGAAAATCGCTGTCACCGGTGGAACGTCGGCTTCGTTTCGTGGTACGGGCACCCATAAGAGAGGAATGCAGATGCGTTTGGTTCGCTGGATGACGGGACTTGGGGTGGGGGCGCTTTGCGTCGCCGGCCTCGCCGTGTCTCCGGCGCTTCAGGCGCAAGAACGAGACCGCCTGGCAAGGGCTGCCGTTCGTTCCACGCCGCTGACGCTGAATGGCGCCGGTGGTTTCACGCCCGCCGCGGCCGATCCGAAGCTGGCTGCCGTGCTCGCGCGCAGCGGCCTCGCCGATTCGGGTTTCCGCTTCACTCCGGCCGATTCGCGTACCGGTTCAAATCGTGCGCTGATGGTCGCTGTCCGCGCCCGCTCGACGCGCGCGGTCGAAGTCGACAGCCGGATCCCCGCCGCCAAGCCCAGCGCCGTCAGTCTCGCTCCGATCGCCTATAATCTGGGCGTCTCGGTAGGTTGGCGCCGTGTCGCCCTGTCCGGGGATGTCACGCGCGTCGATCTCGTCGACCAGCCGGGCAGCCGCGAGCGCAAGGAAGTTGGCGTCAGCTACAGCGGCAAGCGCGTGAGTGGCCGGATCGCGGCGATCGACGATCGGCCGCTGGTGCAGGCGCCCGTGCTGATCGGCGAGAAGCCGAGCTATGCGCTCGATCTCGGTGGATCCTATTCGGTGTCGCGTAACCTCGCGCTGACGGCCGGCGTTCGGTACAAGAGCGAGCGCGATCGCCTGCAGCAGCTGACGAACGACAATCGCCGCGACAGCCAGGCGATCTATATCGGCACCGCCTTCCGCTTCTGATCGGTTCAGGCCGGCGCCCACGCGTCGATCGCCGCCCATCCGCGAATTCCAAACGGCTGCAGGCGTTTCGCCCGCGCCGCGTTCATTCCTCCAAGCGCGATCACCGGCCTGTCTAGCCCGCGCACCAGCAGGCCGAATCGCACCGGGCCTAGCGCCGCCGCGCCTGGGTGCGAACGTGTCGGAAAGGCGGGGGAAACGAGCAGCGCGTCCGCGCCCGCCCGGATCGCCGCCACCGCTTCGCGCCGCGAGTGCACCGGCCAGGTCGTCAGTCCGCGCCCGCGCCGGCCGTGCGTGCCCGCCTCGCCGCGCATCGGATGCGCCCCGGCGCGCAGCAGCACCAGCCTGCGCCGCCGCGCTACCTGCGCGATCCGCGCGAACAGGGCGCGTCGCTGGTCCAGGGGCAGCTGATAATGACGGAAGATGATGCCGCTGCCGCGCGGCAGCCGCTCCAGCGCATCCCATAGCCCGTCGCCCAAGCGAGGGTCGGTCATCAGCCACAGGCGCGGGATTGGGGGGTGGCGGGTCGGCATCACCATGCCTATAGCCCGCCCCATGCTTCAAGACGATGCCAGCCAGCGGCTCGCCGCGGTGCAGACCGCGATCGCCCGCGCCGCCAAGATCGCCGGCCGCCAGCCTGCCGACATCACCCTCATCGCCGTTTCCAAGACGCGCGACGCCGCGACGATCCAGCCGCTGATCGATGCCGGGCAGCGCGTGTTCGGCGAGAACCGCGTACAGGAAGCACAGGGCAAGTGGCCGCAGTTGCGCGAGACAACTTCCGGCATTGAACTGCACCTGGTCGGCCAGCTCCAGTCGAACAAGGCAGACGAAGCCGTTGCCCTGTTCGACGCGATCCACGGCGTCGACCGGCCGTCGCTGGTGGCGGCGCTGGCCAAGGCGATGGACAAGACGGATCGCCGCCCGGCCTGCTTCCTCCAGGTCAATATCGGCGACGAGCCGCAAAAGGGCGGCTGCCCGGTTGCCGATCTGCCCGCGCTGCTCGGCGAGGCAAAGACCGCCAGCCTGCCGGTCGCCGGCCTGATGTGCGTGCCGCCTGCGGGTCTGGAAGCCGCCCCCTATTTCGCGCTGCTCGCCAAGCTGGCGCGCGACCACGGGCTGGGCGGGCTCAGCATGGGCATGTCGAGCGACTACGAAACCGCGGTGACGCTCGGCGCCACCCATATCCGCGTCGGCACGGCGCTGTTCGGAGACCGCGCATGAACGAGATGACTCGCCTGCCCACCACGATCCCTGTGCGCTTCGCCGGCCTCATCTTTGACTTCGACGGGGTGCTGCTGGAGAGCGAATATGCCGGCAACAAGCAGATCGCCGACTATCTGACCAGCATCGGCCATCCGACCACGCCCGAACATTCGATGGCGAACTTCATGGGGCTGGCGGGACATGATTTCCTCGCCGCGATCGAGAACTGGATCGGCCGCGCGATCCCCGAGGGCTTCCATGAGGCCCGTGCGGAGGAAGATGCCCGCGCCTTGGCGGAGGGGCTGCCGGCGGTGGCCGGTGCGCTGCGCTTCCTCGAGAGCCTGCCCAAGGATCTGCCCAAGGCGATCGCCTCGTCGAGCCCAAGCCACTGGCTCGACACGCATCTCCGCCATCTCGGCGTCCGCGATCTGTTCGGCGACAAGCTGTTCAGCGGCCGCGAGCATGTTGCCAACGGCAAGCCGGCACCCGATCTCTACCTCCACGCTGCCGCCGCGCTGGGCGTGCCGATCGAGGATTGCGTGATCCTCGAGGATTCGCCGGTTGGCGTGACGGGCGCCGTCGCCTCGGGCGCGACGGTGATCGGGCTATGTGCGGGCGCGCACTGCGCGGCCGATCACGGCGAGCGGCTCAAGGCGCTGGGCGTGCAGCACATCGCCCATGATTTCGACGAGGTCGCCCGGCTGATCGGCTGACGGCCTTGCCGTGCTCCTGTTTCGCAGGAGCACGGTCAGTTCAAAACTCGTGCCCGGTCCGGTCGCGCTTGGTCGCCAGATACCGCGCATTGTGCGGGTTCGCCGGCAGCACGTGCGGCACGCGCTCCAGCACGTCGACACCGGCGGCGCGCAGCGTCTCCACCTTTTGCGGGTTGTTGGTGAGCAGCCGGATGCGCGGTTGGCCGAGCAGGTTCAGCATCCGCGCCGCCACCCGGAAGTTGCGCGCGTCGATCGCGAAGCCGAGCCGGGTGTTGGCGTCGACCGTGTCGAAGCCCTGGTCCTGCAGCGCATAGGCGCGCAGCTTGTTGATCAGGCCGATGCCGCGCCCTTCCTGGCGCAGATAGAGCAAGATGCCCCAGCCGCTCTTCGATATCTCCGCGATCGCGGCCTTCAGCTGCGGTCCGCAATCGCATTTCAGACTGCCGAGCATGTCTCCGGTCAGGCATTCGCTGTGCAGCCGCACCAGCGGCGCCTCGCCGTTCGGCTGGCCGATCAGCAGCGCGATATGCTCGCCCGGCATCTCGTCGGTGCGGAAGGCCACGATTTCGGCGTCCTCGGCGGCTTCAACCGGCAGTCGCGCGCGACCGACGATCCGCAGGCGATCGGCATCCTCATGTGCGTCGATATCGGCGAGGGTGATTGCGTCCCCCGCATCGCCTTCCAGCACGAAGAAGGCGGGGAGCAGCCCAGCGATCCGCGCCAGCCGCAGCGCCGCCGCCGCGGCGTCGGCCTGCACCACCGGAATCGCGCGGAAGGGGCCCTTGAGCGGCGTCGCGAGATCGAATTGCGGATCGGCGAGCGCGGTCGCCGCGTCGAAATCGAGCCAGTCGACCCGCTCGATGAGCACCGGCGCGTCCGGCGTTGCCGCATCGCGCTGGTTGGCCAGCTTCAGCGTCGCCGCGCGGCCGGCCGAGAGCAGCACCGGCGCAGCCCCGGCCGGGTCGAAATCCCTCAGCCGCGCACCGTCGGCGGTCTCGATCGCGAGCAGCCGGAGGGTGCCTTCCACGCCCCGAATGGCGATCGGCCAACCGCGGCGCAGTGCGTCCACGGCTTCGGCGGCGGCGCGCGGATTGCTCAAAAGTCGAACTCCGTCACGATCGGTACATGGTCCGAGGGCTTGATCCAGGAGCGGCACGGCTCGCACACCTTGTGCGCCACCGCCTTCTCGGCGATCTCGGGGCTGGCCCACATATGGTCGAGCCGCCGCCCGCGATCGGAGGCAGCCCAGTCTTTCGCGCGGTAGCTCCACCAGGTGTAGCAGCGCGCCGGTGCCGGGATGAACTTGCGGCCGAGATCCACCCACCCATGCGCCGCCTGGAGGCGGCCCAGCGCCTCCACCTCGATCGGCGTATGGCTGACCACGTCGAGCAGCTGCTTGTGGCTCCACACGTCCGATTCGAGCGGCGCGATGTTGAAATCGCCGGTCAGGATCGTCGGCACGTCGAGTTGGGCGGACCATTCCGTCATCCGTGCCACAAAATCGAGCTTCTGGCCGAACTTCGGGTTCACCGCTCGGTCGGGCACGTCGCCACCGGCGGGAACATAGACATTCTCGAGTCGCACGCCGTTCGGCAGCCGCACGCCGACATGGCGGGCTTCCTGGTTGGCCTGCCAGTCGAGTCGATCGTCCTCGGCCACAGGCACGCGGGCGATGATCGCCACGCCGTGGTGCATCCGCTGGCCGTGCTTGATGATGTGGGTATAGCCGAGGTCGCGGAACGGCGCTTCGGGGAAGTCGCCGTCGATCACCTTGGTCTCCTGCAGGCACAGGATGTCAGGCACCTCCTCGCGCAGGAACTGCTCGACGATGGCGATGCGAAAGCGGACGGAATTGATGTTCCAGGAGGCGATCTTCACGCGCGCCGATGTAGCAAGTCCGCGCCGAAGTACCAGTATATCATGGATGGGCCGCCCAAAAGGAAAGGCCCCCGCTCCGGGGGCAATGGAGCGAGGGCCGACCTAGCGTTCGTCACGCAGGGGGAGGGGGCATGAAGCCGGGCAACAGGGGGAAAAATCCCGGGCAGCAACCCCTTCCGCCTTGCCCTGATAGACGAGCAAACCTGTCGCTTGGATGAACGATTGCGCTATACGAAAATTAATGCGTGCGGACCTGGGTCCGCGGGTCGTTCCAGCGAAAGGCCGAGTCCGCCACCGGCCCGTTGAAGCGCTGGCTGGCCAGCCGGATCGTGGTGCGGTTGTTCTGCGCGTCCAGCGCCACCCAGCCCTGCAGCTTCAGCCCGGCCGGAGCCGTGCCGTCCTTCTGAAACACCATGGTGATGCGTCCGTATTCCGGGTGCTTCGGATCATGGATTTCGACAGAGATCACGCGCGAGTCGGCGGTTGGCTTCACCTGCGCATAGCCGCTGATGTCGCGGCCGGGATCCAGCAGCACCCGCAGCGGCGAATTGCCGGTGGGCCAGCGCTGCACCTGGCGCACCTGATAATCGATAAAATACAGGCTCTTGCCGTCGGCGACGATCAGTTGCGGCACGCCTTTCTCATATTGAAAGCGGATCTTGCCGGGTTGCTTCAGCGTCAGCACGCCGGTCACAACCCGGCCGTTGCGGTCCTCCTGCGTGAAATCGGCGGTCATCGTCGAAATGCCCTTCAGATGCTGCTGCACCTGGGCGAGCTCGGGCGCGGGGGCGGGCGCCGCCGCCACCAGCAGCGGCGCGGCGAGCATGGAAAGGGCCAAGGGGCGCGAAAACACGGGGTTCTTCTCCGAATTGCAGATCGCCGGCATAAGCGCAGCGGCTTGAATGGGCCGTGAACCCATTACCGCAGCGATTCGATCCGCCTTTAGAGCGGCCGCCCCTCGGTATCCATCAACACCTCGCGCCGGCCGACATGGTCCGGCTTGGACACCAGATTCTCGCGCTCCATCCGTTCGATCAGCCGTGCCGCCGAGTTGTAGCCGACGCGCAGCTGGCGCTGCAGCCACGAGGTCGAGGCCTTCTGGCTCTCTGCGACCAGCTGCACCGCGCGGCGATAGGTCTGCTCCTCGGGGCTGTCCTCGCCATCGGGCGCGCCCTCGAGGGTGAAGCCGCCGTCCTCGGGCTCCTCGGTAACCGCCGAGATGTAATCCGGCGCGCCCTGCGCCCGCCAGAAATCGGTGACCGCCTGGACCTCGTCGTCGCTGACGAAGGGCCCGTGGACGCGGGTGATGCCCTTGCCGCCGGACATGTACAGCATGTCGCCCTTGCCCAGCAGCTGCTCGGCGCCCTGTTCGCCCAGGATGGTACGCGAATCGATTTTCGAGGTGACGTGGAAGCTGATCCGGGTCGGCAGGTTCGCCTTGATCACGCCGGTGATGACGTCGACCGAGGGGCGCTGCGTCGCCATGATCAGGTGGATGCCCGCCGCGCGCGCCTTCTGCGCGAGGCGCTGGATGAGGAATTCGACTTCCTTGCCCGCGGTCATCATCAGGTCGGCCAGCTCGTCGACGATGACGACGATCAGCGGCAGCACCTGCAGATCGAGCGTCTCTTCCTCGTAGATCGGCTTGCCGGTCTCCGGATCATAGCCGACCTGCACCTTGCGGCCGAGCGTCTGGCCCTTGGCCTTGGCGGTGCGCACCTTGTCGTTGTAGCTCGCCAGACTGCGGACGTTGACCGAGGCCATCATCCGGTAGCGATCCTCCATCTGCTCGACCGCCCATTTGAGCGCGCGCACCGCCTTGGGCGGATCGGTCACCACGTCGGCGAGCAGGTGGGGGATGTCCTTGTACATGCTGAGTTCCAGCATCTTCGGATCGATCATGATCAGCCGGCACTGCTCGGGCGTGAGCCGATAGAGCAGCGACAGGATCATGCAGTTGAGCCCCACCGACTTGCCCGAGCCGGTGGTGCCGGCGACGAGCAGATGCGGCATAGGCGCGAGATCCGCGATCACCGGCTCGCCGGCGATGTTCTTGCCGAGCACCACGGGCAGGGTGGCGCCCTGTTCCTCGAACTGCTGGCTGCCGATCAGCTCGTGCAGGCTCACGCTTTCCCGAGTGGCGTTGGGCAGCTCGATGCCCATCACGGTGCGGCCGGGGATGGTGGCGACGCGGGCGGAGATCGCGCTCATGTTGCGGGCGATGTCGTCGGCCAGCTGGATCACACGGCTGGCCTTGATGCCGCTTGCCGGCTCCAGCTCGTACATGGTGACGACCGGGCCGGGGCGGACCTCGACAATCTCGCCCTTCACATGGAAGTCCTCGAGCACGCTTTCGAGCAGCCGGGCGTTGCGCTCCAGCGCGGCCTTGTCGACCGTCGAGGTGCGGTTGGCGGGCGGCGGGGTGAGCAGGTCGAGCGGGGGCAGCTGGTAGCTGTCCTTGAAGTCGAGCGCGGCCTGCACCGGCGGCTTCGCGCGGGCGGGGGCGGTGGAGATGGTGCGGTCGGCGATCACTGGCCCGGGGCGGTTGTCCGGGATCACCACGCGGCGCGGCTCGGCGGCGCGGGGCGGATCGCGGTCGAAGGGCAGGTCGTCGTCGTCATCGGGATCTGCCTCGAAGGCGGACACGCTCTGCGGCCGGGCGCGGAAGCCGGTGCCTTCGGGGGCGGTGACAATGCGTTCCTCACCGGTCGAGCGGGTGAAGCGTGGCATGCGGAACAGGCGCAGCGGCGAGCTGAACTCCAGCCGCATCCACCATAGCCACAACCCGCCGAGCAGCAGCAGCAGCCCGATCCCGCGCCCGACCCAGAAGGACACGGCGGGGTCTCCGGCGAGCCCGATCAGCCAGTCCACGCCGCCGGCGATCGACAGCCCGATCAGCCCGCCCATGCCGGCGGGCAGCCGCCAGTCGAGCGGCAGCGACCAGTCGAAATGGAGCAGCCCGAGCCCGATCGCGGCCAGCGCGGCAGCAACCGCCGCGCTGCCGATCATCCGGCGGGGGCGCTCGATCGGCCGGTCAATCATCATCCGATGCGCGGAGAGCAAGCCGACGGGGGCGAGCAGCAGCACCGGCAGGCCGATCAGCGTGTAGAGAATGTCGGCGATCCAGGCGCCCACCGGGCCCAGCCAGTTGCGCGCCGGGCCGCCAGCGGCGGTGTTCAGCGCCGGATCCGAGGCATGGTAGCTGACCAGCGCCAGCACCAGCGCGACCGTCAGCACGAACAGTGCCGTGCCCGCCAGGACGAATCCGCCGCGACGGACGCCCGCCTTCATCGTGTCGCGCCAATGCGGCGCCTCTGCGCGGGACGCCATCGTCCAGCCTCCGGATCTGCAAGGAAAACTCTCGGAATCATCGCGCCTGCGGAGTCCGGCGTCAAGGCAGGGCCCCTCCGTTCGCCGCCCTGCACCTGTTGACGGCTGGCAGGGGCGTGCGAACCTGCTAGGGCGGTCTTTATGGACCAGGCGGACATTCTCATCCTCGGCGGCGGGCTGGTCGGCAGCGCGCTGGCGGTTGCGCTCGACGCGCATGGCATCAGTTCGATCGTGATCGATCCGGCGGACCCGGAAACCATCCTCGCCGCGAGCTTCGACGGCCGCGCCTCGGCGATCGCGAGCGCGCCGATGCGGATGTTCGAGGCGATCGGCGTCGCCGGGCGGCTGGCGGGGAAGGGGTGCCCGATCGAGGGCATCCGCGTCTCCGACGGGCTGGCGCCGGGCAAGCTCGACTTCGCGCCGGACGCCGATGACGGCGCGCTCGGCCATATGTTCGAGAACCGCGTGCTACGCACCGCGCTGTTCGAGGCGGCGCAGGCGGCGCCGCTGGCAGACGTGCGGATGCAGACGCGCGCAGTCTCGGTCGAACGCGGCCCGCACGGCGTGGTGGCGACGCTCGATTCGGGCGCGACGGTGCGTGCGCAGCTGCTGATCGCGGCGGAGGGACGCAATTCGCCCACCCGCGATTCGGCGGGCTTCAAGGTCGCGCGCTGGACCTATGACCATGCCGCGATGATCGCGACGCTGGGCCACGAGCGCAGCCACGAGAATATCGCCTTCGAGATCTTCTACCCCCAGGGCCCGTTCGCCATCTTGCCGCTGCTCGACGACGAAAACGGCCATCGCTCGGCGGTGGTGTGGACCGTCCATGCCCGCGACGCGGCGGCGATGCACAAGATCTCGGACCGCGCCTATCTGGCCGAGGCCGAGAAGAAGATGGGCGGATTTCTCGGCAAGCTGGGGCCGCTGTCGGCGCGCTCCTCCTATCCGCTGGGATTCCACCACGCCGCCTGGATCACCGCCGAGCGGCTGGCGCTGGTCGGCGACGCGGCGCACGGCATCCATCCGATCGCGGGGCAGGGCGTCAATGTCGGCTTCCGCGACGTGGCGACCTTGGTCGAGGTGCTGGTCGACGGCAAAAGGCTGGGGCTCGACATGGGCGATCCCGAGCTGCTCGCCCGCTACCAGCGCTGGCGTGGGCTCGACACCTTCATGGTTTCGCTGGCAACCGACGGGCTCACCCGGCTGTTCGGCATCCCCGGCGCGCTGCCCAATGCGGTGCGGCGCTTCGGCCTGTCGGCGGTGGACCGGATCCCGCCGCTCAAGTCCTGGTTCATGGGCGAGGCGCGCGGCGAGAGCGGCGACGTGCCCAAGCTGCTCCAGGGGATTACGGCGTAGGGCCACCCGCCGCGTCGACGATGGCACGGGCGGCGGCGAGGTCCTCGTCGTCGACCATCACCCGCACCGGGATCAGCAGATAGCTGCCGTCGGCGATGCTGGCGCCGGCGTCGAACACGAAGCTGGGGATGTCCTCATCCTCCAGCCGCCCCTGGACGATGAAGGCTTCCTGCCGGTTGAACCGGCCGAGTTCGACGAGTGCCATGCCGGCCTCCGATGATTGACGCGCATGGGGCATGCGCATAGCTTATCCGCATGAAGCACGATCCGATCGCGTCCGGCAAGCGCAAGGCGGTGAACCTGTCGCTCGACACGGGCGTGGTGGCTGCGGGGCGTGAAGTGGGCCTGAATCTCTCCCAGGTCTGCGAAGCCGCAATCCGCGCCGCCGCCAAGGCAGAGCGCGACCGGCGTTGGCAGGAAGAGAATCGCGAATGGGCCGAAGCCCATAACCGCTGGGTCGAAGAGAATGGATTGCCGCTCGAGCGCTATCGTCTGTTCTGATGGCGCAATTCGACGTGCATCGACTGGCGGGCGGTGGTCTGGTGATCGACTGCCAGGCCGATGGTCTCGCAACGATCGGTACGCGCTTCGTCATTCCGCTCGCGAAGCCTGGCGAAAGCGCCCCGACGACGCCGCGACTGCATCCGCAATTCGACGTGAACGGTGAGACGTGGGTGCTGATGACGGAATTCGCCGCCGCGATTCGCACCGCCGAGTTGCGCGAGCGGGTCGGATCGCTGGCCGAGGAGCGTTTCCGCATCCTCGGCGCGATCGACGTGCTTACCGGTAGCGGCTGATCACGCCGCCGTCCCGCCCACCGTCAGTCCTTCCACCAGCAGCGTCGGCTGACCGACACCGGCGGGGACCGACTGGCCCCCCTTGCCGCACATGCCAATGCCCTCGTCGAGCGCGAAGTCGTTGCCGATGCCGGTCACGCGGTGGAGCACGGTCGGCCCGTCGCCGATCAGCGTCGCGCCCTTGATCGGGGCGCCGAGCTTGCCGTTCTCGATGAGGTACGCCTCGGTGCACGAAAATACGAACTTGCCCGAGACAATGTCGACCTGCCCGCCGCCGAAGCTCTTGGCATAGATGCCCTTCTTCACGCGCGTGAGCAGCTCGGCGGGATCGTCCTTGCCGCCCTTCATGAAGGTGTTGGTCATCCGCGGCATCGGCGCGTGCTGGAACGACTCACGACGCCCGTTGCCGGTCGGCTCGACGCCCATCAGCCGGGCGTTGAGGCGGTCCTGCATATAGCCCTTGAGGATGCCGTCCTCGATCAGCACCGTCTCGCGCGTCGGCGTGCCTTCGTCGTCGATCGAGAGCGAGCCGCGGCGATCATGGATCGAGCCGTCGTCGACCACGGTCACGCCCGGTGCCGCGACGCGCTCGCCGATGCGGCCGGAAAAGGCGCTGGTGCCCTTGCGATTGAAATCGCCCTCCAGGCCATGGCCCACCGCCTCGTGCAGCAGCACGCCCGGCCAGCCGGGGCCGCACAGCACGGTCATGTCGCCTGCCGGCGCTGCAACGGCATCGAGATTGACCACCGCCTGCGCCAGCGCCTCGTCGATCGCACGGTTCCAGGTCTCGGGCTGGAACAGCCGGTCATAGACCACCCGCCTGCCGGTGCCGAAGCTGCCCGTCTCGCGGCGGCCATTCTGCTCGACCACGACGGAAACGTTGAGCCGCACCAGCGGCCGCACATCGGTGGCGACGAAGCCGTCGGCGCGCACCACTTCCACGACGCTCCACTGGCCGGTGAGGCTCACCGACACCTGCTTCACCCGCGGATCGCGCGCGCGGGCGGCGGCGTCGATCGTCTGGCACAAATTCACCTTGTCGGCGAAGGGCACCAGGTCGAGCGGATCCGCATCGGTGTAGAGGTGGCGGTTGTTGCCCTGCGGCGGCGGCGCCTTGCCCTGCTTGGCCGGATCGATCAGCGCCATCGTTTCGGCAGCGCGGCGGATCGCGGCGGCGCTGATCTCGTTGGCGTGCGCGAACGCCGTCGTCTCGCCCGAGACCGCGCGCAGGCCGAAGCCCGACTGCGTGTCATAGGCGGCGGTCTTCAGCCGGCCGTCGTCGAAGCCGAATGCTTCGGACTTGCGATATTGCAGATAGAGCTCGCCATCCTCGGCCTGGCCCAGCGCATCGGCGGTCAGGCGAACGGCAGCGTCGGGATCGAGCCCGTCGCGATAGAGGAAGGCGCGGGGATCGGTGGGAATGCTCATCCACCCGATATAGGAGGCGCGTGCGCAGAGTCACGCGCTCCCGCGACGATCAGATGCTGGCGCCTGCCGGATGATCGGGCAGCTGGCTCTGGTCGGCGCCGTCGGCGGGGCCGCCGATCAGCACGAAGCGGCGGTCGCAATAGCCGCAATCGACATAGCCGCTCTCGTCGATCTGAAGATAGACGCGCGGATGGCCGAGCGCTGCGGGCAGGCCGGGGCCGGTGCCGTCGCAGGCAACGCGGGCGTGGGCGGTACGGATGACTTCGGGCGGGGCGATCATGTCCCGCGCCTTAGCAAAGCGCGCGGGGGCTCGCAATCGGATGCGCAGGGTCTTAAAGCTGCGCCCCATGACCCAGGCTGCGATCGCGATCGACACTCTCTGCAAGACCTATTCCGGCGGCAAGCGCGCGCTGGACGGGGTGAGCTTCGAGGTGCCGCGCGGGCAGATCTTCGGCCTGCTCGGCCCCAATGGCGCCGGCAAGTCGACGCTGATCAACATCCTGGCGGGGCTGGTCAACAAGACCGACGGCAAGGTCTCGATCTGGGGCTTCGACATCGATGCGCACCCGCGCAATGCCAAGGCGAGCATCGGCATCGTCAACCAGGAGATCCTGTTCGATCCCTTCTTCACGCCCAAGGAGACGCTGGAGATCCAGGCGGGGCTGTACGGCGTGACCAAGGACAGGTTCGATGCGATGGCGCTGCTCCGCGCGGTGCATCTGGAAGACAAGGCCCATGCCTATTCGCGCACGCTTTCGGGCGGCATGAAGCGGCGGCTGATGGTCGCCAAGGCAATGGTCCATTCGCCGCCGATCATCGTGCTCGACGAGCCGACCGCGGGCGTCGACGTGGAACTGCGCCAGCAGCTCTGGGCCTATGTGAAGCAGCTCAACCAGCGCGGCGTCACGGTGGTGCTGACGACGCACTATCTGGAGGAAGCCGAGGAGCTGTGCGACCGCATCGCGATCATCAACCACGGCCAGCTGATCGCCAACAAGCCCACGCGCGAGCTGGTCGGCATGGCGCAGGAAAAGGTGGTCGAGGTGACGGTGGACCGCGACATCGCCGCGGCACCGGACAATGCCTGCTTCCAGAAGGTGGAGCTGAAGGGCGAGCGGGTGCTGGTGATCACCTATCGCAAGGATCAGGCGAACGCCGGCGAAGTGCTGGGCGCGGTGCAGGCGGCGGGGCTGGGGATCGTCGATGTGTCGACGCGCGAGGCGGATCTGGAGGATGTGTTCCTGAACCTGACGCGGGCGGCGTAGGGCTCAATCGACTGCGGGCGCTGAAAGCGGATCACTCGCCTTGTAGGTGATGTTTGCTCCCTTTGCAGAAGACAGCTGCTTGAAGACGCGCGCTTTCGAAGCGCGGGCGACGGATAGCTTGCCGGGTGCGACCCAGGCGACGCTCGTCCAGACCGCCCCACCGCCGGCATCAGCGGCGGCTCCATGGTCGCTATCGGCAACAAAGACATCGATCGCTGCGCTTGGAGAGTCACTAGCGCGACGAATGCTAACTACCGTTGCGTAATCGGACGTTGCGCCGCAGTTTCTGACAGACGTGACGGCGATACGATTGCTCCCCGGATCACGAGCGACATGCAACGTTTCCGAGGAGCAAAGCGAATCCCTGCCGCAACCGCTGGGAAGGATCAGCACGCCGCAAAGAAGAAGTCTCGTCTTCATAGGGTGCTCGCGTCGGTAGCAGCTATTGAGCCTTCGCCGATGATGCGCCCATCCCAGAGGTAGAAATGTCCAGCCTCCGCAAGCGCTGGCACCGCCTGTTCGGGGCTGAGGAATGCAAAGCCGATCCGTCGCCGTTCGCCCGGATGTAGCGGTTGGTCGCGCAGCAGGAGAAGCGAGTCCCATCCGGATATCGGTTGCTCCTTTGATACGATCAGGAGGCACCCGAAGCCCGGGAGGGCGGGGCCGGCCCTCCCGCCATTCGCGGTTTCGTACAGCCAGATATCCGCAACGAGGTGCGGCTCGGCGTCCCGCTGAACGTCAAGCTTGCTCACTGCCGATGCTTCACGAAGAAGCCCCACATCGCCTCGTTGTCCGCCACCCAGACGTGACCGGCGCCGTGCTTCACCCGGCCGGCCACCTCCGCGCCGCCCGAGCAGCGGCTGAATCGTTCCTCCTTCACGTCGGTCGAAACTTCGCGCTCCACCGGCCCAACACGGCACCCGTTCAGGTCCGCCCAGCGGGCCAGCGCGGTGTGCATCGTGTACTGCCAATAGCCCGCGCCGCCGCCCTGCACCGGGTTGGTGGTGTCGGCGTCGCCGGCGAAGGCCAGCACCGGCATCGGACGCGCGGGCGTGCAGGTCGCCGGATCGGGGACGCGGGGCAGGTCCTTGCGCGGATTGCCGGCGCGCAGGCCGACCACCGGCGCGATCGCGGCGAAGCGGTCCGCCGCGACGCAGCCGAGCCAGGAGGTCATCCGCCCGCCGCCCGAATAGCCCGTGGCGTAGATGCGCGCGCGATCCACGCAGCCCTTGGTCGCCAGCTGGTCGATCGCGGTCTGCACGAAGGCGACGTCGTCGGCGTCGGCCGGTCCGGGAACCTTGCCGGTCACCGTCGGCACGCCCGGGATGTTCCACACAAAACCGCCTTCCGCCGGGATGCCGCCATCGGGCGCGGCGAGAAGGAAGCCGTGGCGGTCCGCGGTCGCCTCCAGCTTCGACTGGGCGAGGATGTCGCGGCCCTTGCCGGTGCTGCCGTGGAACACGAACACCAAAGGCAGCCGGGCGGCGCTGCGACCGGCAGGCACATGCACCAGCATCGAGCGCCCGGTGCCTTCGATCGCCACCGGCACCGTCGTCCCCGCTGGCCCAAGCCGGCATGTCGCCGCCTGCGCCGAGCCGCTGCCGAACAGCGCCGCCACTCCGATCCACCAGCCTAACCGCATGCATCTCTCCTCTTCGCTAACCCCTATGGTCCAAGGGTAGGGATTGCGGAACCCGCCCCATGCGGGCTTAAAGCGCCGCAAAGGAGTGCCTCTTTGTCCGACACCACCCACCAAAGCGATGTCCTGGTCCTCGGTTCCGGCGCGGCGGGGCTCACCACCGCGCTCCATCTGGCCGACCGGTTCAAGGTGACGGTGCTGGCCAAGGGGGGCTTCGCCGAGGGCTCGACCGCCTGGGCGCAGGGCGGCATCGCCGCGGTGCTGGAAGACGGCGACACCTTCGAAAGCCATATCGAGGACACGATGGTCGCCGGTGCCGGCCTCAACGACCGCGCGACGGTGGAGATGGTGGTCGAGAACGCGCCCGCCGCGATCGAGCGGCTGGTGAAACTGGGCGTGCCGTTCAACACCGAGGGCAATGCGCTCCACCTCACCCGCGAGGGCGGCCACAGCCATCGGCGTATTGCCCATGTCGACGATGCCACCGGCCTCGCCGTGCAGACCGCTTTGCTCCGCGCCGCGCAGGCGCATCCGAACATCACGCTGGTGCCCGACATGGTGGTGATCGACCTCGCCACCAGCCGGCACGAACTCCGCTATTCGGGCGCGGGCAACGTCTGGGGCGTCTATGCCTTCAACCGCGCGACCAACCGCGTCGAGCTGTTCACCGCGCGCGCGACGGTGCTGGCGACGGGCGGGGCGGGGCGCACCTATCTCTTCTCCACCGCCCCGCGCGGCGCGACCGGCGACGGCATTGCGATGGCGTGGCGCGCGGGCTGCCGCATCTCGAACATGGAGATGATGCAGTTCCACCCGACCTGCCTCTACAATCTCGACGTCAAGAACTTCCTGATCACCGAGGCGGTGCGCGGCGAGGGCGGGCATCTGCTGCTGCCCCCCGATGCCGGCGAGGAAGCGGGCCACCGCTTCATGCCCGATTTCGATCCCCGGCTGGAGCTGGCCCCGCGCGACATCGTGGCGCGGGCGATCGACCATGAGATTAAGCGGCTCGGCCTCGACTATGTCCATCTCGACATCAGTCACATGGGTGCCGAATTCGTCCAGCACCATTTCCCGACCATCTACCACCGGCTGCTCGACCTCGACATCGACATGACCAAGGAGCCGATTCCCGTGGTCCCCGCCCAGCATTACACCTGTGGCGGCGTGGTGATCGATCGCGACGGGCGCACCGATCTGCCGGGCCTCTATGCGGCGGGCGAGGTAAGCCAGTCGGGCCTGCACGGGGCCAATCGCCTGGCGTCCAACTCGCTGCTCGAGTGCTTCGTGTTCGGCGAGGCGGTGGCGAATCACATCAGCGCGCATTGGGGCGATCTCGCGCCGCCGCCGGCGATCCGGCCCTGGGACGAAAGCCGCGTGACAGACTCCGACGAGGAAGTCGTCATCAAGCAGAACTGGACCGAGATCCGCCGGTTCATGTGGAACTATGTCGGCATCGTCCGGTCGACCAAGCGGCTGGAACGCGCCGCGCACCGCATCAAGCTGCTGCGCGAGGAAGTCGCCGACTATTACGGCCATTTCCGCGTTACGCCGGATCTGATCGAACTGCGCAATCTGCTCGAAAGCGCCGACCTGATCGTCCGCTCCGCGCTGCATCGCAAGGAAAGTCGCGGCCTGCACTATACGCTCGATTACCCGGACACGCTGGCGGAGGCGGTGGATACGGTGCTGGTGCCGTGATCGCGCGGCGGGCGGCCGCACATCTCGTCGCTCCCTCGACTCGGTTCGTCGTATTGCGGGAAGCCCGCGCTTTGCCCATCTTCGGTGCAGACGCATGATGGGAGTGGGCAAGAGGTTGGTTGCGGTGCGTAAAATGCGGTTCTCCAAGGTCGAGCGTGCGCTGACCGTCGCGGGACTAGGGCCGGCGGTGCTGCTGGGCTGCGCGGTGCACGAACGTCCCGAACTCGCCGCCTATCTGCCTGCCCCCAGTTACGGCGTGCTGCTGCCGATCCCGCCCGCCCATGCCGCGCCGCGCCCCGAAGTGCCCGCGCCGACAGGGCTGGTGAATCGCCTCGCCGATCTCGCCCATGGGTTCGAGGGCGTCGTCGGCATCGCGGTGACCAGCGTCGACCGCAACTGGACCGCGTCGCAAGGCGGCGCGCGCAAGCTGCCGCAGCAGAGCGTCTCGAAGCTGTGGGTGGCGATGACCGTGCTCGACCAGGTCGATCAGGGCCGCATCCGGCTCGAGGATCCGCTGGTCATCACCCGTGCCGATTTCACCTTGTTCCATCAGCCGGTCGCCTCGCTGGTCAAGGGCGACCAAGGCTATCACAGCACCGTGGGCGAAATCCTGCGCCGCGCGCTGACGATGAGCGACAATACCTGCAACGACAAGCTGCTGCGGCTGGTCGGCGGGCCGCCGGCGGTGCGCTCGTTCATCGCGCGCAACGCGCTGGGGCCGATCCGCTTCGGCCCGGGCGAGAAGCTGCTCCAGCTCGGCACCTCGGGGCTGCCCGCCTGGAAGCCCGAATATTCGATGGGCAACACCTTCGCCGTCGCGCGTGCCCAGCTGCCGCGCGCCACCCGCGTCGCCGCCTTCCAGTCCTATGTCGCCGACCCGCCCGATGGCGCGGCGCCGCTCGCCATCGCCGGCGCGCTCGCCCGGCTGAAGCGCGGCGAACTGCTCTCGCCCGTCTCCACGCAGTGGCTGATCGCGACGATGCAGGCCTCGCACACCGGCAAGTATCGCCTGCGCGGCGCGCTGCCGCCGGGGTGGCAGCTCGCCCACAAGACCGGCACCGGGCAGGATCTGTTCGGCCGCACGGCGGGCTATAACGACGTCGCGCTGCTCACCGCGCCGGACGGCCGTTCCTATGCGCTGGCGGTGATGATCGGCGATACGCCGCGGCCGATCAACGAGCGCCAGCTGCTGATGCAGGGCGTGGTGCGCGCGATCGTCGCCGAGCATCAGGCAGGCGTCTGAAAACAAGGGCCCGGCGGGATGACGCGGGGCCCGTGCGCTGCTATCTCCCGCTCGCATGCCCCACCTCTATCTCGTCGACGGCTCCAGCTATATCTTCCGCGCCTATCACCGGCTGCCGCCGCTGACGAACAAGCATGGCGAACCGGTGGGCGCGGTCTATGGCTACACCGCCATGCTGTGGAAGCTGGTCGATGCGCTGCACAAGGCCGACGGTCCCACCCATATGGCGGTGATTCTCGACAAGTCCGAGCACACCTTCCGCAACGATCTCTACGATCAGTACAAGGCACACCGGCCGCCGGCTCCGGAAGATCTGGTCCCCCAGTTCCCGATGATCCGCGACGCCACGCGCGCCTTCAGCCTGCCTTGCATTGAGGAACTGGGCTGGGAGGCCGATGATCTGATCGCCAGCTATACCAAGGCGGCGCTGGCGCAGGGCTGGGCGGTGACGATCGTCAGCTCCGACAAGGATCTGATGCAGCTGATGACCGATCCGTCCGTCGACATGCTCGATACGATGAACAACAAGCGCATGGGCCCGGACGACACGCGCGAGAAGTTCGGCGTCGGGCCCGAGAAGCTCGGCGAAGTGCTCGCGTTGATGGGCGACAGCGTCGACAATGTTCCCGGCGTGCCCGGCATCGGCCCCAAGACCGCCGCCAAGCTGATCCTGGAGCATGGCGATCTCGAATCGGTGCTCGCCGCCGCGCCCGACATGAAGAAGGGCAAGCTGCGCGACAATCTGATCGAGCATGCCGAGATGGCGCGGCTCAGCCACCAGCTCGTCACGCTCGCCTGCGACGTGCCGCTGCCCGAACCGCTCGACGCGCTGGAGCTGCAGGGCATCCCCGACGCGCCGCTGCGCGCGTTCCTGGAGCATCACGGCTTCAAGACATTGCTCTCTCGCCTGTCCTCTGTCGCCGATGCGCCGGTGGAGACACACGACGCGCCCGGCGTCGAGGAAGACCCGCCCTGCGCGCATGACGGCTATGAGACCGTCACCGATCTGACCGCGCTCGATCGCTGGATCACCGTCTCGCGCCATCAGGGCTGGGTGGCGATCGACACCGAGACGACCGGGCTCGACGCGACCCAGGCCGATCTCGTCGGGGTCAGCATGGCGCTGGCGCCCAACCTCGCCTGCTATATCCCGCTCGGCCATGGCGGCACCGACATGTTCGCCGAGAAGCCGGTGCAGATCGATCGGGCCAAGGCGCTCGCCCGATTGAAGCCGCTGCTGGAGGACCCCGCCGTTCTCAAGATCGGCCACAACCTGAAGTACGACATGATTGTGCTCGGCCGCGCGGGCATCCGCGTGGCGCCCTATGACGACACGATCGTGATGAGCTTCGATCTCGATGCCGGCCTGCACGGCCACGGCATGGACGAGCTCGCCGCCACCCATCTCGCGCACAGCTGCATCGCCTATAAGGACGTGGTCGGCACGGGGAAGAGCCAGCTCCATTTCGGCCAGGTCGATCTCAAGGCCGCGACACGCTACGCCGCCGAGGATGCCGACGTCACGCTGCGGCTGTGGCGGCGGCTCAAGCCGCGGCTCGCCTATGAGAGCGTGACCCGCGTCTATGAGAGCGTCGATCGCCCGCTCGTCACGGTGCTCGCCGAGATGGAGAGCACCGGCATCAAGGTCGATGCCGCGGTGCTTTCGAAGCTCTCGTCCGACTTTGCGCAGCAGATCGCGACCCTGGAGGAAGAGATCCACGCGATCGCGGGGTTCAAGTTCACCATCGGCAGCCCGAAGCAGCTCGGCGACGTGCTGTTCGACAAGATGGGGATCAAGGGCGGGCGCAAGGGCAAGTCGGGCGTCTATTCCACCGACGTCAACGAGCTGGAGCGCATCGCCGCCGATAAGGATTCGCCCGGCCGCGAGATGGTGCTCAAGGTGCTCGACTGGCGCCAGCTCTCCAAGCTCAAGTCCACCTATACCGATGCGCTGCAGGCGCAGATCAATCCGCAGACGGGCCGGGTCCACACCAGCTACAGCCTCACCGGCGCGCAGACCGGGCGGCTCTCCTCGACCGACCCGAATCTGCAGAACATTCCCGTTCGCACCGAAACCGGCCGCCAGATCCGCGACGCCTTCGTGGCCGAGCCGGGCAATGTCATCCTCTCGGCCGACTATTCGCAGATCGAGCTGCGTCTCGCCGCGCACATCGCCGACGTGCCGGCGCTGCGCACCGCGTTCGCGAACGGCGACGACATCCACAGCATGACCGCGATGGAGCTGTTCGGCGAAGTGAACCGCGATACCCGCGGTCGCGCCAAGACGATCAACTTCGCGATCCTCTACGGCATCTCGCGCTGGGGCCTGGCCGGTCGGCTCGACGTGACGCCGGACGAGGCACAGGCGATGATCAATCGCTATTTCGAGCGCTTCCCGGGCATCAATCGCTACATCGCCGACACGCTGCGCGAGGCGAAGGAGCGCGGCTACACCACCACCTTGTTCGGCCGGAAGACGCACTTCCCGAGGCTCAAGTCGCCCAATCCCAACGAGCGCGCCGGCAGCGAGCGTGCCGCGATCAACGCGCCGATCCAGGGCACCAGCGCCGACATCATCAAGCGTGCCATGGCCCGGATGGGGCCCGCGCTGCGCGAGGCGGGGCTGCACAACGTCCGCATGCTCCTCCAGGTGCACGACGAACTGGTGTTCGAGCTGCCCGAGGGCGATGTCGAGGCCGCCCGGCCGATCATCGAGCGGGTGATGGCCACCGCTGCCGAACCCGCGATCCGGCTGACCGTGCCGCTCGGCGTCGAAATCGGCGTCGGGCCCAGCTGGGGCGCCGCGCATTGAGCCAGGCAGAAGCGTCCAAGGACATCAACGCGCTCGCCAAGGGCGGGCGCACCAACATGCTTGGCTTCCTGATCCGGCTGGTCGCGCGGCTGCCCTTCCTGTTCATCGCCGGTCGCGCCTATGGGCCGGAGATTGTCGGTCGTTACGCCATTGTCGTGCTGGTGGTGGAATTCGTCGCGCTCGTCGCCACCCTGGGCCTCAAGCGCGGCCTCGCCCAGGCGCTGTCGAGCACCAGCCGCCCGCACACCCATGTCGTGTGGGATGCGATGATGGTGGCGCTGGTTGCCGGCCTGATCGCCAGCTTCGTGCTGATCCTTTTCCCCCAGGCGCTGTTTCCCAACAGCGCCGTAATGGGGCTGGAACGCTTCCTGCCGCTGGTGGTGATCGCGATCGCCCTGTCGGATGTGTCGCTGTCTGCGCTCGCCTATCGTCACAATATCGGCGCCTCGGTCACCGCGCGGGCGATCGTCGAGCCTTGGACGATCAGCATCGCCGCCTGGGCCTTCTCCTTCGTGTCGACGCGCGACGGGCTGCTGATGGCCTATGTCCTGTCGATGAGCGCGGCGCTGATCGCCTCGATCGTGCCGTTCGTGCGCGAATATGGCCTGCCGGTCGGCTGGCGGCCGCGGCTCGCGGAAATCTGGGGCCTTGCTCGGCTGAACGCCCCGCTCGCGGGCGCGGACGCGATCGAATGGGCGACGCGCAACGTCGATCGCTTCATCCTCGGCCTGCTCTTCGCGCCATCGGTGGTCGGCATCTATTACATGGCGCAGCAGGTCGCCTCGGTGCCGCAGCGGCTGAAATCGAGCTTCGATCCGATCCTCGGCCCGGTCATCACCCAAAGCCTGGCGGCTGGCGATCGGCCGGCGGTGGCGCGTCAGGTGCGCCAGGTCGGCTTCTGGATCCTGTGCGCGCAGGCCGGGCTGGCGGTGCTGTTCTCTGTTCCCGCCGAAGGGGTGATGGGCCTGCTCGGCCGCGAATTCGTGATCGGCGCCGGCGTGCTGTGCATCCTGCTGTTCGCCGAGGTGTTCGCTTCGCCCGGCGCAGTCTGCGAAACCGCTTTGGTCTATATCGCCCGGCACACCAATCTGATGATCTCGGTCGGCGTGCTGCTGCTCCAGATCGGCCTCAGCTTCGCACTGATTGTCGTCGCGCGTGGCCAGGGCTGGTCGGTGCCGATCCAGTCGGCGGCGCCGGCGGTGGCGCTGGCGCTGGCGCTGACGATCGGATCGGTGGCCAAGGGCTTGCTGCTGCAGGCCAAGCTCGGCGCGCCGGTGGTGACCATCCGTCCGAGCTTCTTCGCGGCGATCGCGATCGCCGGGCTGGTCGGCGCGGCCTTCATGTCGTTGCCGCACCACTATGAATGGGCGGAAATGACCTTCGGCATGCCGGCCATGGTGGCGACATTCCTCTACGTCATCATCCGCTTCGGCTTCGGCCCCGAAGACCGCGCGCTGTTCCGCAAGGTGCCGCGCGCCGAGGCGGTCGCGGCGGAAGCGGCCTGAGCGTTTCCCCCCGGCAGCGCTGGGTAAGGGCCCCCATTCGGCGCGACGCGTGTAGGGGCAGGCGGTACTGGCGCCTGACGGCAGCCACTCCCAATTCGGGCGAAAGCCGCAATCCTTGGGGTCTCCATATCGGCGCCTGCTCGCAGCGAAAGGCAAATGGAACCCGGCGGCGCCGGGAGGGCGGCGGAGAGCGGAGCGCACCAACCTTGTTCCGCCCCCGCTGATCCCCATATGTTCTTCTTCGCTCTTTGAACCCGTGAGCCACCCTGTCGCGCGCGTTCCGCACACGCGCGATATCCCGAACTGCACCCCCGCACGATCGCGCGAGAGCCTAAACTTCCTAAACTTAAGCTCGGCCGAAAACTGCGCAGGCGCCTAAACTTCGTAAACTTAGGCTCGGCCAAAAACCGCACACGAACCTAAACTTCCTAAACTTAAGGCTGCACGCCGCGCCCATCAGAGGCGCGGCGCCCGCTGCCTTAATGCCGGAAGTGGCGCATGCCGGTGAACACCATCGCCAGCCCTGCTTCGTCGGCCGCGGCAATGACTTCGTCGTCGCGGATCGAGCCGCCCGGCTGGATCACCGCGGTCGCGCCGGCTTCTACTGCCGCCAGCAGGCCGTCGGCGAAGGGGAAGAAGGCGTCCGACGCCACCGCCGAGCCGATCGTGCGCGGCGTGGCCCAGCCGGCCTTGTCCGCTGCGTCCTTCGCCTTCCACGCCGCGATGCGGGCGCTTTCCAGGCGATTCATCTGGCCGGCGCCGACGCCTGCCGTGCTGCCGTCCTTGGCATAGACGATCGCGTTCGACTTGACGTGCTTGGCCACCGTCCAGGCGAACAGGCAGTCGGCCAGTTCCTGCTCGGTCGGCTGGCGCTTGGTGACGACCTTGAGCTGGTCGCGCGTGACGATGCCGTTGTCGCGGCCCTGGACCAGCCAGCCGCCGGCGATCGACTTGGCGAACAAACCTGCACGAGCGGGGTCCGGCAGTTCGCCGGTCAGCAGCAGGCGGAGATTCTTCTTCGCCGCGAACAGCGCCAGCGCTTCCTCGTCGGCGTCGGGCGCCACCACCACTTCGGTGAAGATGCCGGTGATCTGCTCGGCGGTCGCGCGGTCGAGCGGGCGGTTCACCGCGATGATGCCGCCGAACGCCGAGACGGTGTCGCAGGCGAACGCCGCCGCATAGGCCTCGGCGAGGGTCGCGCTGCTCGCCACGCCGCAGGGATTGGCGTGCTTCACGATCACCGCGGTCGGCGGGCCGTCGCGGAATTCGCTGACCAGCTCGAGCGCCGCATCGGCGTCGTTATAGTTGTTGTAGCTCAGCTCCTTGCCCTGCACCTGCCGGGCCTGGCCGATGCCGCGCGCCGACGCACCGGTCGCAGCGTAGAAGGCCGCCTGCTGGTGCGGGTTCTCGCCATAGCGCAGCGCCTGTCCGCGGTTGAGCGAGATATTGAGCGTTTCCGGGAAGGCTTCGCCCTGGTCGGCGAAGGCGAACCAGCTGGAGATCATCGCGTCATACGCCGCGGTGGCGGCATAGGCCTTGGCGGCGAATTTGCGGCGCTGCTCCAGCGTCGTCGTGCCGCCCATCACCAGTGCATAGTCCGCCGGGTCGGTGACGATCGCCACCGATTCATGGTTCTTGGCGGCCGAGCGGACCATCGACGGGCCGCCGATGTCGATATTCTCGATGATCTCGTCCCGGTCGGCACCCTTGGCGACGGTCTGGGCGAAGGGATAGAGGTTCACCACGACGAGATCGATCGGTGCGATCTCGTGCTCGGCCATCGATGCCTGATGCTCGGGATTGGTGCGCACCGAGAGCAGGCCGCCATGCACCTTGGGATGCAGCGTCTTCACCCGGCCGTCCATCATCTCGGGGAAGCCGGTCAGGTCCGAGATGTCGCGGACTTCCAGTCCGGCATTACGCAGGGCGGTAGCGGTGCCGCCGGTCGAGACGAGCTCGACGCCCTGGGCGGCCAGAGCCTGGCCGAGTTCGACGATCCCGGTCTTGTCGGAGACCGAGAGGAGTGCGCGGGTGATCTTGATGTCCATGGCCCGCCCCTCTCCCGGATCAGGCCGCGCGGGGCAAGCCCTATTTGGAGCGCCTATTTCGAACGGTGGAACACCCAGGTCAGGCTGGCGCCGCCCGCCGGAGTCTCGCCCTGGATCACCAACTGCTGCGTGGCGTGCGGACGGCCCCGCGCGTCGATCCACAGGCTTTCCTCGATGCTGAGCGTGCCGCCCCTGGCGCGGAACTGCCAGAGCATGCCCGAGGCAGTGCGCAGGATCGCGCCATGCCCGTCGGCGGTGGGCGATACCTCCACTTGCGGGGCAAGGTGGAAGCGCAGCGCGAAGGGCTTGGAGTCGATGCGTCGCTTGCCGGAGGGCAGCAGCAGATCCTCGCCGCGCAGGTCGCGCCCGTCGTGGGAGAGGGTGAGTTCGCGGCGGTGGAGCAGCCCGAAGCGGCGGACATAGCCGTCATGCGCCGCCTCGATCCGGCTGGCATGCTCGGTTTCCTGCCGGACCAACTCGACCTCGCTTACGCCGCGGCCGAGCGTGCCATCGGCATGGATCGCAGTGGAGTTACTGTCGCCCAGCACCAGCGTAGAATGCGCGGCGGTGGTGCGCAGGCCCTGCACCAGTTCGGCGGGAAGCCGCGCATCGGCGGCGCGGCTGCCGCCGCAATTGACGATGATCCGGTCTGCGCCGTCCGAAAGTTCGAAAGCGAGCGTGGAAGCGCAACCGGTCTGGGCTACCCTGGCGTCGGGCGGCGGCGCAGCGTCGAGGATCAGTACCGTGCCGGCCGAGGCGAGGCGCTGATAGCCCCACTCTCGCGCCTGTTTGAGCGGGCGTGTGCGGACACCGGTCGCCTCGATCGCCTGCTCGATCCACTCGCCGCTGACGGGCGCGCAGCCCTGCCAGCTGGCCAGCCCCCCATCCCCGTGGCACACGCCGAGCAGCGCCGCGACCATCCGGTTGAGCGCGCCGAGCACGAAGGCGGGCGGCTCGATGCGACGGGCGGCATAGGTTTCGCAAAGCAGGGTGAGCAGCTGGATCGCGTCGAGCTGGCCATCCGGCGAGCGGCCGACCGTGCCGCCATCCTCATGGACCGAGGCGGTGATCGCGCGGTTCAGCCCCGCCTCGGCAAAGGCGCGGCGCGGATCGCCGCCGGGCAGCACCAGCCCCGCGACGGTCAGGCCTGCCCAGGCCGCCAGCCGGGGGACGCCCGCCGGCACCTTGTCGGCACTGCGGTCGAGATGGCGGGCACCGCGCGCCAGCGCGTGCATCACGCCCGAGCGATAGACCTGGTCGGTGGAGGAGAGGATGAGCGGCGCATGCGCCACCCAGGCGAGGATGCGCCGGCCGACCAGATCGGGGCGCCAGGCCGGGTCCGCGACCTGCTCGCCATGCACCTTCAGCCAGCGGCGCATGATGTCCTCGGCGATCGGCGCGCCCTGCTGGCGGGTGGCGACGCTGGACAGGTCGCGCAGCCAGGCGAAACCCTGGAGATGCTGGGTGAAGGCGGGCGACCAATCGGGCTTGGCGAAGTCGAGCGTCTCGATCACGCGAACCTCGCCGCACAGCTGCAGCTCGCCGTCGAGCAGCGCATTGCCACGCCGCGGGTCGCCAAAAAAGGGATCGTCGGCGACGGTTAGCAGCTTGAGCGGATGCCGCCCCTTCAGCCGCATGGCATAGAAAGGCGAGCGCCAGGCGAGACGCTGGAAGCGATCGGCGATCCGGTCGGCCAATGACAGGCCCCGATCGCCGCCTACCCGGATCAGCCGCTTGCCTTCCTCGACTCCGTCGGCGGCGGAGTCCGGCGTCGGATCGGTCAAGCCCCTCGGAGGCCTGCGATATTGGCGGCGTACTGGCTTGGCCCGCCGGTGAAGGTCGCGGTGCCAGCTACCAGCGCATCTGCACCGGCAGCGATCACCCGGGGCGCAGTCTCGCGGTCGACGCCGCCATCCACCTCCAGATCGATTGCCCGGCCGCTCGCTTCGATGCGGCGGCGCAGCTCGGTGATCTTGGGCAGCTGGCTCTCGATGAACTTTTGGCCGCCAAAACCGGGATTGACGCTCATCACCAGGATCAGATCGACCATGTCCATCACATGGTCGATCACGTCGACCGGCGTCGCCGGGTTGAGCACTACGCCGGCGCGTTTGCCCAGCGCCTTGATCGTCTGGAGCGTGCGGTGGAGGTGAGGACCGGCTTCCGGATGGACCGAGATCGTGTCCGCGCCGGCCTCGGCGAAAGCGGCGAGCATCGGATCCACCGGCGCGATCATCAGGTGGACGTCGAACGGTTTGGCGGTGTGCGGGCGCAGCGCCTTAATCACCGCGGGACCGATGGTGATGTTCGGCACGAAATGCCCGTCCATCACATCGACATGGATCCAGTCGGCGCCGGCGGCGTCGATGGCGCGGATCTCCTCGCCGAGCCGTGAAAAATCGGCCGAGAGGATCGAAGGGGCGATGCGGACGGACATGGTCGTCTCCTAGGCAAGGGGCGAGTCGGGCGCAACCGGAGGGGACGGGTACCCACGGGTTGCGCACCAATTCTCCACAGATTTATCCACAGCTTGCTGCGCGACGGGGACGAAGGGCCCCGGACGTGCGATCAGCGACGGCGGAAGCGGGAGATGAAGAAGCCGTCGAGCCCGCCTTGCTCCGCCAGCATGCCCGGCAGGACGCGCACCGAACCGTCCTCGCGGGGCGAAATACCCGCCGGAAGCTCGTCGGCGGTGGCCGGCACCAGCGCGAAATCGGGATGGGCGGCGAGGAAGGGCGCGAGGTGGGCTTCGCCTTCCTTGGGCTCCAGCGAGCAGGTGGCGAAGACCAATGTCCCGCTTGGCTTTACCCAGGCGGCGGCGCGGTCGAGCAGCTTGGCCTGGAGCTCCGCCATCTCGGCGATCAGCGCGGGGCGGACGCGGTGGAGCACGTCCGGGTGACGGCGGAAGATCCCGGTGGCGCTGCACGGCGCGTCGAGCAGCACCGCGTCGACCGGGGCGGCGGGGCTCCAGCTCAGCAGATCGGCGGTGACGATCTGTGCCGTCAGGCCAGTGCGCTCCAGATTTTCGCGGAGGCGTGCGAGGCGGTTCTCGGCAACATCCACGGCCGTCACTTGCCAGCCGGCGGCGGCGAGCTGGAGCGTCTTGCCGCCGGGGGCGGCGCAGAGGTCCAGCACGGTGCCGGTGCCCGCACCGATCAGCCGGGCGGGGATCGAGGCGGCGAGGTCCTGCACCCACCAGTCGCCCTCGGCGAAGCCGGGCAGCTCGGGAACGCTGGTGCCGGGTTCGAGCCGGGCGTGGCGCGGGGCAAGGCTGGTCGCGCTGGGGACCGTCACCGCATCGCTCTTCAGGCTCAGGTCGAGCGGGGGCGGGGAGGCGATCGCCTCGCAGGCTGCCTGTACCATCGCATCGCCCCAATGCGCCTGCCAGCGCAGCGCCACCGGATCGGGGAGCATCGGCACGTCGGGCAGCGTGGCATTGCCGCGCATCAGCGTGCCGAACACGCCGTGTACGAGCTTGCGCGGGCCGCCATCCACCAGCGGCAGAACGGTCGAGATCGCAGCATGGCCCGGCGTGCCGAGCGCGATTGCCTGGACCAGCGCGATCCGCAGCGCGAACCGGGCCTTGGCGTCGTCGGGCAGGCGCTGGCGGGTGGCGGAATCGATGAGCGCGTCTAGATCGGGGAGGCGGCGCAGCGCCTCGGCGGCGATGGCGTGGGCGAGGCCGCGGTCGTTCGGCGCCAAGCCTTGCGCGGCGGAGTCGAGGGCCTGTTCGAGTGCGAGACCGCGGCGTAGCACCGCATCGAGCAGCTTCAGCGCCGCGCGGCGGGCGGGGACGCCGGGAGCATCGGGTTCGGCGCCGGCCGGGCGGCGGGTGTTCGGACGGGCCATGATCAGCGCGCTCCCATCGAAACTTCTACTCGTACCTGCGCTACCCAAGGGTTCACTTGACCATGCTCCTTCGGCCGCCGACATGGGCCGGGCAACCAAGGAAGGCAACCCGATGGGCAAGCGACCCGAGCATGTGAAGCCGCCGGCATATCTTTCGAAGAGCCCCCCCGTGCCCCAGCCCGAACCGATGCAGCGGCCCGAAAAGGACCCGTTGGAGAAGGACCCGGTGCGCTATGGCGACTGGGAATTGAAGGGCATTGCGATCGACTTCTGACATCTGCACGATTTGCTAAGTTTAGGAAGTTTAGGCTCGTGAGCATATTTCTGGCGGGCGCCACTATTCCGAGGCGCGGCGCATAAAGCCTTGTAGCGCCTCGCGTCCCTGCGGCGATGCCAATGCCTTGCCATGATCGCCGGGTACTTCGACGAAGGTCACCGCCGCACCGGCGCTCCGCAGCCGCTCCGCGAAGCGCCGCACGATCCGGGGCCTGACAGTCTTGTCCTCGCTCCCCGCCAAGACGAGTATCGGCGCGCGGGCGGCAAGGGCATAGCCGGCATAGTCATAGCGCCGGATTTCCTTGGACACCTTCACCCACAGAAACGGCTTGAGCAGGGTGGGCACCATGTTGCGGGCCACCGCACCGATATCCGCCGCAGTCGCTTCGAGGATCAGCCCCGAGAAGCCGCCGGTGCGTGCCATGTTCGACGCCATCGCGCCCCCGAACGAGAAGCCATGGGCATAGAGCGGCCCGTTGCCGATCCACCCTTCCTGCCGCAATGCTGCCACCAGCGCGGGACCGAAGGCGATCAGGGCATCGGTGGTCTTGGGCACCGTCGTCCCGCCGCGATCGGGATAGTCGAAGGTCACGATGTCTGCGCCGGTCATCGCCGCGAGTTCATTCAGGCGGTTGCCGGTATAGGCGATCAGATAGCGGTTGCCGCCGCTGTAGAGGATTGTCGTGCGATTGCCCGGCTTCGCCAGCCGCACGACATGGACGTTGCCGAGATCGGGCAGGGTGAGGATGCGATCCTGCCGGCTATAGCCCGCCAGCGGCGCCACCGCGTCGCGCGGCTTTTCCTGGATGGCCGGCAGCAGCGAGGATTGCCCGACCGTGACGGTGCATCCGCACAGGGCGAGCGCCAAGAAGAGAGACGTCAGAAAACGCAACGGGGGGTCTCCGCAAGCTTTGGTGCCGCCACGCCAACGAACGCCTGCTGCGATCTGTCCCACGGCCGATATTGGCGACCTGCATCAATCGCTAAGTTTAGGAAGTTTAGGCTCGTGCGCGTTGCAGCGGCGGTTGGGAGCCGGTGATCAGCTGTCGTTCGGAATGTCCTTACCCAGAGTGATGCACGCGATTCTACGCCCTCCGCGGGCGTAGAAACAATCGCGACATGACGAGAACCGCGACAACAAGACCGGCAATCAGCATCACCGTCTGGGCCGGCGAAGTCATTCGATGTTCCAAGAGCCAGAAGGCCACAACCGCGCCCACGCCAATCCAAAGGTTCTTCGGAATGACAAGTTGTATCCCACAGCCCTTGCAGGCAAACGGTGTACCAAGGCTCCATTGGGTCTTCATGAATGGAACTGGTTTGCCACAGGTGGGACATGGAGGCGCCAGAGAAACCATGTCCGGCAATTTATCGACACTTCAAATGTCTGCAAGCGGACGAGAACCGCCGCGCCTGAGAGGTGCCCACCGACCGAAGTTTAGGAAGTTTAGGCGTGTGCGCGTTTCGGCGGGTTCGGCAATGGCCCGGCGAGGAGATGCAAGTTTAGGACGTTTACGCGCATGACCATGCGCGCGCGGACCGCCTCAACAATGGCCGGGTTCACGAGGTGTGTCGCTTCGCGCGCACGAGGACGTTGCCAAACGCTATCAAAGAGCGGCCGCCCCCAGAAGGACAGTCTGGTGGATATGGGAAACAGCGCAGCAGGCGCAAGTCGGCCGCTGCAAGGATCGGTGCGGGCGATGATTTCCGCCAATGGCCGAATGTGGTGTGCAAAGCGGACTAGTAGAGCTTCGCGCCGGCGCGTATGAAGGCTGCCAACTCGCCGGAGTATGGCAGGTGATCACGCTAGCGTTCTTACTGGGGCAGGCCGCTCCTACTCTCACGTTCGCGCAGGTTCGGGCGTTGCCGCCCGCAGTGGCAGGCGACGCCATATTGCCTGATCAGCAGCACGGCCCGATCGAAACGTTCGAGGCGCCGCATGGTGGGGTGAACGCTCCAGGCGTTATCGAACGGCAGCTGGTGGAGCGGCCCGTGGCAAACGGCCCGGGGTGCGTCCGAAAGCGTTGGACTGTGCGATTCCGGGCCGTGCCCGGGGCAGATATCCGAACTGCTACCGTCGACAGCATGTACAGCACGCAGGAAATTGCCCCGGCGTCTAATGCTATCTGCGCATCTCGGGGATATGTGCGCCTGAACCCCGGCGTCAGCCTAGAGGGGGGATGGAAAGTACTTGCCACTCTTAAAGAATTTATCGACGGCAGGGGGCACGCGCAGGTCCGTTGTTCTGACACTACATCGTCCAAGCTCTGCACCGACAGCAACGCCATCAGGTCTTCGCTACGGACATTATCGCCTTGGGCAATCACCCGCGATGCCAATGACACGCTCGTCTGGATGGGTGTGCCCGGTGGCATCGTCACCGAGGTCCGCTTCAACGCAGCCCGACCGCCTTACATTACTATACGGCGGGACGTGCCCGCACCGTTTTGAGAGATCGTGTGGAATGCGTCGCAGCGCGTTTCGCGGCACCAGGTCCGCATTGCGACCCGATCTCCGGCGGCGGAACGCGGGGCGCGAGCCGACTTCCAGCTTCCGCGTCGTTCCTACCCACCCTTGTCAACGACCGATGCGGAGCATGTAGCGATCGCCGCAGGTAGGAAATCCTACACTGCCTCCGGCTTGAGCGGGCGGCTGAGCAGCGCTTCGATCACTTCTGCCACCGGCGCGCCTTCGAGCAGGGCGTTGACCGCCGCCGTGACCGGCATGTCGACGCCCGCTTCGGCCGCGGCTTCGCGCAGCACCGGGGCGGTGAAGGCGCCTTCTGCTACCGTCTTGCGATCGGCCAGCAGCTCGGCGGCGCTGCGGCCCTGGCCCAGGCCGACGCCGAGCGAGAAGTTGCGCGAATTGGTGGAGGAACAGGTGAGGACGAGGTCGCCGAGGCCCGACAGCCCGGTCAGCGTTTCCGCCTGCGCGCCGCGCGCCAGGCCGAAGCGGGTCATTTCGGCAAAGCCGCGCGCGATCAGCGCGGCGCGGGCGTTGAGGCCCAGGCCGGCGCCTTCGACGACGCCGCAGGCGATGGCGAGGACGTTCTTCACCGCGCCGCCAATCTCCGCGCCGGTGACGTCGGCCGAGGCATAGGGGCGGAAGGCGGGGGCGCCGAGGCGCTCGACCAGCCGGGTGCGCAGGGCTTCATCGTCGCAGGCGAGGGTGACGGCGGTTGGCTTACCGGCGGCGACTTCATGCGCGAAGGTGGGACCCGAGAGCACGGCGATCGGCGCATCGGGCGCTGCGCTACGCGCGACTTCGCCGACGAGCAGCCGGGTGCCCGCCTCGATCCCCTTGGCGCAGAGCACCAGCGGGGTCGCACCCGGCGCGGCCTGGGCGAGGACCGCGCGGACATGCTGGGCGGGGGCGACGACGAGCAGCGCGTCGAGGCCGGCAAGATCGGCCAGGCTGCCGGTCGCGCGAATCGTGGGGGAGAGCGGCACGCCGGGCAGGAAGGCACGGTTTTCGTGGGCGGTGTTGATGCTTTCCACCACCTCCGCCTCGCGTGCCCAGAGCAGCACCGGTTCGCTGCCCCGTGCCGCCACCTGCGCCAAGGCAGTGCCCCAGGCGCCGCCGCCGATCACGCCGATCTTCATGCCTTCACTCCCGCGCCGCGCACCTTTTCGGCATCCGGATCCAGCGGCCAGCGCGGGCGGGCCGGGACATCGAGCGGATCGGTAAGCCCCTGGGCGAAGCGCTCGGCGCCGGCCCAGGCGATCATCGCGGCATTGTCGGTGCACAGCCACAAGGGCGGCGCGACGAAGGGCAGATCATGCGCATGGGCCAGCGCCTCCAGCGCGGTGCGCACCGCGGTGTTCGCGGCGACACCGCCGGCGACGACGAGCGCAGTCGGGCGGGTGACGGCGAGTGCCAGCCGGGTGCGATCGACCAGGCAATCGACCACCGCCTGCTGGAACGAGGCGGCAAGATCCTCGGCGCTATAGTCGTTCACCGCCCGGGCGACGGCGCTCTTGAGGCCGGCGAAGGAGAAATGCGGCTCGCCCGAACCGACCAGCGGGCGGGGCAGGGGCACGGCGCGGGGATTGCCGCGCGCGGCGGCGACTTCCACCGCCGGACCGCCGGGAAAGCCGAGGCCGAGCAGCTTGGCGGTCTTGTCGAACGCCTCGCCCGCGGCATCGTCGATCGTGGTGGCGAGACGGCGATAGCGGCCGACGCCTTCGACCAGCAGCAACTGGCAATGGCCGCCCGAGACGAGGAGCAGCAGATAGGGGAAGGCGAGGCTCGGGTCGCCGAGGCGGGGGGACAGCGCGTGGCCCTCGAGATGGTTGACCGCGACGAGCGGCTTGTTCGCCGCGAGCGCCAGCGCCTTGCCGGTGACGAGACCGACCATCACGCCGCCGATCAGGCCGGGCCCGGCGGTGGCGGCGATCGCGTCGACCTCTGCCAGGGTGACGCCGGCTTCGGCGAGGGCGGCTTCGACCAGCGGCCCCAGCATTTCCACATGCGCGCGGGCGGCGATTTCGGGGACGACGCCGCCATAGGGGCGATGCGCCTCCTCCTGCCGCGCCAGCTTGTGTGCGCGGATCGTGCCGTCGCTGTCGACAAGGGCGGCTGCAGTTTCGTCGCAGCTCGATTCAAGGCCGAGGATGAGTGCCATGCTTCCCATCTAAGCTGCTCGGGCGCGTGGTCCAGAGGGCGGGTGGTTTTTGGTGCACGCGAAGGCGTGAAGGCACGAAGACAAGAAGATTTCGCCCAGAGGCGCGGAGGAGGCAGAGAGCGTGTGCCCTCCGCCGCGCCAGCGGCCCTATCGCTGCCACGCCCTTTGCGGCAGCTGGCGCCGCAGCGATGCCTGCCCACACTGCGCCCTCTGCGCCTCTGCGCGAAACATCTCTTCGTGCCTTCGCGTGGACCCAAAAACCTCCGGCATCCCCCCCATTGCCCTTGCCAGCCCACACCCCTAGCAATTGGCGCATGACTGGATTCCGTATCGGTACGCGTGGTTCGCCGCTCGCTCTCACGCAGGCAAATATGGTCCGCGACGCGCTGAAGGCGGCGCATGGGATTGAGGGCGAGATCGTCGTGGTGCGCACCACGGGCGACAAGGTGCAGGACCGCCCGCTGGCCGAGATCGGCGGCAAGGCGCTATGGACGAAGGAGCTGGACCGCGCGCTGCTCGCTGGCGAGATCGACTGCGCGGTGCATTCGATGAAGGATGTCGAGACGACCCGGCCGGACGCGATCGCCATCGCCGCGATGCTGCCGCGCGCGGACGTGCGCGATCGGCTGGTGGGGGCCGAATCGCTCGACGCGCTGAAGCAGGGAGCGGTGATCGGCACCGCCTCGCCGCGCCGGGCCGCGCAGGTGCGGCGGCATCGGCCGGATGTGTCGACCGTGCTGTTTCGCGGCAATGTCGACACAAGGCTGGCCAAGCTGGCGGCGGGCGAGGCGGACGCGACGCTGCTCGCCTCGGCGGGGCTGGAGCGACTGGGGCGGCAGGATGTGGGCCATATCTTGCCGACCAACGTGATGCTGCCCGCGCCGGCGCAAGGCGCGGTGGGGATCGAAGCGCGGGCGGGGGACACGCGGATGCTGGCGCTGCTAGCAGCGATCGACCATCCCCGGACGCATGCCTGCGTGCTGGCCGAGCGGGCGTTGCTCGCCGCGCTGATGGCCGATTGCCACTCGCCGGTGGCGGCGCTGGCGACGATCGAAGGCGCGATCCTGACGATCGAGGCGGAACTCTTTTCCGAAGACGGCAGCGCGCATGTCCATGGCATGATCGAAGGCGCGCCCGAGGATGCGATGCTGCCGGCGGTGCTGGCCCGCGATCTGCTCGATCGCGCGCCGGCGGCGGTGCGCGCGCTGTTCGCCGGATGAGCCGGCCGATCGCGGTGCTGCGGCCCGAACCCGGCAACCGCATCACCGCCGCCGCGATCGAGGGACGCGGGCGGCGGGCGATCCGGCTGCCGCTGTTCGCCACGCGCCCGATCGCATGGGGCGTGCCCGACGCGGCGGCGTTCGATGCGCTGATCCTCACCAGCGCCAATGCGGTGCGCTGGGCGGGCGAGGGATTGGCGGCGCTGCAGCGGTTGCCGGTCTATGCGGTGGGCGAGGCGACCGCATCGGCGGCGCGCCGCGCAGGCCTGGAGGTCGCGGCGGTGGGGCAGGCGGGAGCCGCAGCGCTGGCGACGGCGGCGGAGGCGGCGGGCGTACGGCGCGCGCTGCACCTGACCGGGCGCGAGCGGACGCTGGAGGCGGGTGGCATCGTCGCGGCGGTGGTGCCGGTCTATGCCAGCGAGACGCTGCCGGTCTCGCCGGAGGCAGTGGCGGCGCTTTCGGGCAGCGTCGCGCTGATCCAGTCGGCGCGGGCGGGCGTGCGGCTGGCGGAGATCGCGCCCGACCGCGCCGGCATCGCGCTCGCCGCGATCAGCGCGGCGGCGGCGGCTGCAGCGGGCGAGGGCTGGGCCGCCGTCGCGATCGCGCCGGTTCCCGAGACCGAGGCGCTGATCGAAGCGGCGATTGCGCTCTATGATTGACCGCGCGGCCCCGCCCGGCGAAAAGGGCGGCATGAGCGACGAGCCCCTGGCGCCCGAGCCGGTCCGCAACCCTTCCTTGCTGCGCAGCCGAATGATCACGGGAGGGCTGGGCTTTCTGGGCGGTGTTGCCCTGACTGCCGGTCTGATCGAACTGGCCGGAACGCATCTCACGCCGATGCCGGCAACCCGGCCGGCGGCAGCGACCGCGCCGGTCACGCCGGTACTGGTGACGCCGCCCAGCATGCCCGCCGCGACCGACGTCGCGACGCTGGACGTGCGCGAAGCGGCGCTGGCCGGCCGGCTCGACGCGCTGGAGCGGCGGCTGCAGGATGCCGATGCGAGCGCGCGCAACGCGGCGCAATATTCCACCCAGGCCGAACGGCTGATGGTCGCGGCCGCGGTGCGCCGCGCAGTGGAACGCGGACAGCCGCTCGGCACGCTCGAGCAGCAATTGCGCGCCCGCTTCGGCGAGCGCCACCCGCAGGCGGTGGCGGCGATCGTGACGGCGGCGGCCGATCCGCTGACGCTCGAGGATCTGCGGATCGCGCTCGACACCATCGCGCCGCGCCTGGGCGCCGGGCCGGACGACAGCCTGTGGATGCGCTTCCGCGCCTTTGTCGGCGATCTGTTCGTGCTGCACCAGGCCGGCATGCCGAGCCCGCGCCCGGCCGAGCGGCTGCGGCGCGCCCGCGGTGCGCTGGCGGCGGGCAATGTCGAAACCGCCATCGCGGAAATCGCGCACATGCCCGGCGCTTCGATTGCCGAGGGTTGGACGAGCGCCGCGACCCGCTATGTAAATGCCCGCAAGGCATTGGACGAAATAGAGAAGGCGGCAGCTGCAACGCCGCCCAGACCACCGGTCGTGGCGCAGGCAGCCGCCCCCGCCCCGGCACCGGAGACACCGAGGAACGACTGAAATGGCAGAGATGGGCCGGTTCGACTGGCAGGATCCGTTCGGGCTCGACGGCGAGCTGACCGACGAGGAACGGATGGTGCAGGGCGCCGCACGCGATTACGCGCAGGGCGAGCTGCTCCCGCGCGTGACCTCCGCCTATCTGGAGGAGCGGTTCGACCGCGAGATCATGGCCGAGATGGGCGCGCTGGGCCTGCTCGGACCGACGATCCCCGAAACCTATGGCGGTGCCGGGCTCGGCTATGTCGCGTACGGGCTGGTCGCGCGCGAGGTGGAGCGGGTCGATTCGGGCTATCGCTCGGCGATGAGCGTGCAGAGCTCGCTCGTCATGCACCCGATCCATGCCTATGGCAGCGAGGAGCAGCGGCGGAAATACCTGCCCAAGCTGGCGAGCGGCGAATGGGTCGGCTGCTTCGGGCTGACCGAGCCGGATGCGGGTTCCGATCCCGCCGGCATGCGCACGCGAGCCGAGAAGATCGACGGCGGCTATCGCATCACCGGCGCCAAGATGTGGATCACCAATTCGCCCATCGCCGATGTGTTCGTCGTCTGGGCGAAGAGCGATGCGCATGACGGCGCGATCCGCGGCTTCGTGCTGGAGCGGGGCATGAAGGGCCTCACCAGCCCCAAGATCGAGGGCAAGCTGTCCTTACGCGCCTCGGTGACCGGCGAGATCGTGATGGACGGGGTGGAAGTCGGCGAAGACGCGCTGCTTCCGAACGTCCAGGGGCTCAAGGGCCCGTTCGGCTGCCTCAACCGCGCGCGCTACGGCATCGCCTGGGGCACGATGGGCGCGGCCGAGGCCTGCTTCCACGCCGCGCGGCAGTACACGCTCGATCGCCACCAGTTCGGCCGGCCGCTCGCCGCGACCCAGCTGGTGCAGCTCAAGCTCGCCCATATGGAGACCGAGATCGCGCTCGGGCTGCAGGCGGCGCTGCGCTGCGGGCGGATGTTCGACGCCGGCACGCTGAGCCCCGAGGCGATCAGCATCATCAAGCGCAACAATTGCGGCAAGGCGCTGGAGATCGCCCGGGTCGCGCGCGACATGCATGGCGGCAACGGCATCTCGGCCGAATTCCACGTGATCCGCCACGCGATCAACCTCGAGACGGTGAATACCTATGAGGGCACGCACGACGTGCACGGGCTGATCCTCGGCCGGGCGATCACCGGCATCGCGGCGTTCTGATGGCGCCCGATCGGCAGCCGGTGCTGGAGGGCGCGCTCGTCCGCATCCGGCCGCTGGTCGCAGAGGATTGGGAGGCGCTCTATGCGGTCGCCTCCGATCCGCTGATCTGGGAAGTGCATCCGCGGCCGGATCGCTGGCAGGAGCCGGTGTTCCGCCAGTTCTTCGCGGAGGCGCTGGCCTGCGGCGGCGGGCTGGCGATCGAGGACAAGGCGACCGGCGCGATCATCGGCTCGAGCCGCTACGACTATCATGTGCCCGAAGCGGATGAGATCGAGATCGGCTGGACCTTCCTCGCCCGCGCCTATTGGGGCGGCACCTACAATCGGGAGGTCAAGCGGCTGATGCTCGACCATATCCATCGATACGTCGGGACGGTGGTGTTCCTGGTGGGCGAGCATAATGTCCGGTCGCGCGGGGCGATGGCGAAGATCGGCGGGGAGTTGATCCCTGGGCGCAATCATCGTGGCGGCGGACAGGTCTTCCCGGATCACGTCGTCTACGCGATCCGGCGCCCGTGAAGCCGCTCGCCGGCATCAAGGTCGTCGAGCTCGCCCGTATCCTCGCCGGGCCCTGGTGCGGGCAGCTGCTCGCGGATCTCGGCGCCGAGGTGGTCAAGGTCGAGCGGCCGGGGGCGGGCGACGATACCCGCCATTGGGGGCCGCCCTTCCTCCACGATGCCAAGGGCACGAACCGCGACGCCGCCTATTTCCACGCCTGCAACCGCGGGAAGACCAGCGTCGGCATCGACATCGCCACGCCCGAAGGCCAGGCGGCGGCGAAGGCGCTGATCGCCGAGGCTGATGTGGTGATCGAGAACTACAAGGTCGGCGGGCTGGTGAAGTACGGGCTCGATGCCGCCAGCCTGCGGGCGGCCAACCCGCGGCTGATCGTCTGCTCGATCACCGGCTTCGGCCAGACCGGGCCCTATGCGGCCCGCGCCGGCTATGACTTCATCATCCAGGGCATGGGCGGGGCGATGAGCCTCACCGGCGAGCCCGACGGCCCGCCGCAAAAGGCGGGCGTCGCCTATGCCGACATCTTCACGGGCGTCTATTCGGCCGTGGCGATCCTCGCCGCGTTGCGTCGGCGGGACGTGGAGGGCATAGGCGCGCATATCGATATGGCGCTGCTCGACACCCAGGTGGCGGTGCTGGCCAACCAGGCGCTCAATTGGATGGCGATCGGCAAGGTGCCGCACCGCATGGGCAACGGCCATGCGAATCTGGTGCCCTACCAGGCCTTTGCCTGCCGCGACGGCGAGCTGATCGTCGCGGTGGGCAATGATTCGCAGTTCGCCAGGCTCTGCGAGATCCTTGGGCTCGATCTGACGAACGACCCTCGCTTCACCACGAATCCGGCGCGGGTGACGAACCGCGACGCGCTGATCCCGCAGCTGGCCCGCGCTATCCTCCTTTGGGCCAAGGCCGATCTGTACGAGGCGCTGGAATCCGCCGGGGTGCCCGCCGGGCCGATCAACCGCGTCGACGAAGTGTTCGCCGATCCGCAGGTAGTCGCGCGCGGCATGGCGATCGTGCGTGAGGGGATGCCCGGCCTGGCGAGCCCGATCACGATCGATGGCGAACGCATGGTCGCCGATCGTGCGAGTCCGCATCGGCCGTAGAGGAAGGCGCACCTTCACCCTCCCACCGCCTTCGTCGGCGCGGCCCCTCCCTCTTCCACAGGAGAGGTGTTTTGCTCGCTCTTCCGTTGGGAGAGGGAAGGGGGGCCATTCAGCCAGCAATGGGAAGGGGGAGGGTGATTGCCCCCCTGCTTACTGGTAGCCGCCGTCTTCCTCGCGCTCTTCGGCGGCGTCCTTTTGCGCTTCTTCCATCGCTTCGGCTTCGTCGTCCTGCGGCGTCTGCTGTTCGGGATCGTGGATCATGCTGGCCTCCTGGGTTGCCGGCGATCAACGAAGCGGTGCGCGCAAAGGTTCGTTCGATCCGCCGAGCCGGCGAATCAGTTCCTGCGCGGCGGCAGGCGCACGTACCTTGCCGCCATGGATGAAGAAGACGAAGGTTTCGCGTGGATGCACCGGCGCAGGCGCTTCCGCGAAATAGGGCAGTCCCGCGGGTTGACCGCCATCCGCCCAGTGCTGCGCAGCGTCTGTCCAGCGCGGCAGGTCGGCTTCGGGATAGCAGAGGGGATTGTCGTCTTCGCCGGCCTCCAGGCGGACATAGACGAAATCCCCGCTGACATCGGCGATCGCGGGATATTGCGGCGAATCGGCGAAAACGATGGCTACGCCCGCCGCGCGGCAGAGCGCGACGAATTCGGGGGTGTGGAAGCTTTCGTGCCGCACCTGCACCGCGTGGCGCAGCGCAACGCCATCCTGCGAGCGTGGCAGGAGAGCAAGGAACGCGCCGAAATCGGCTGCATCGAACTTCTTGGTCGCCATGAACTGCCAGAGGATGGGGCCGAGCTTGTCGCCCAGTTCGACCAGCCCCTGGCCGACGAAGCGCGCGACCGATTCACCCGCCTCCGCCAGCAGCTTGCGGTTGGTGACATAGCGCGAGCCCTTCACCGTGAACACGAACCCTTCGGGCGCCGCCGCCGCCCAGCCGGCGAAGCTGGCCGGTTTGAAGCTGGAATAATAGGTGCCGTTGATCTCGATCGCGGTCAGCGCGTTCGCGGCATATTCCAGCTCGCGCTTCTGCGGCAGCTTTTCGGGATAGAAGGTGCCACGCCAGGGCTCGAACGTCCATCCGCCGATGCCGACGCGGATCGGTGCGCTGCTCATCCGTATCTCTCCCTACCACCATCACGCGACTCGCCATTTCGCGCCGCGTACGTATCGTAGGGCGTGATGCCGCGAAACCACGTACCCTCTGCCGATCAGCGTCTTGCCGACCAAGCCTATTCGCGCATCGTCGAGATCATCCTGGACGGGCTGGGCATCGGCGATCGCCTGCCGTCTGAATCGCGGCTGGCGGAAAGCTTCGGCATGTCGCGGACCGTGGTGCGCGAGGCGCTGGTGCGGCTGGCCGCCGACGGCATCACCGAATCGCGGCGCGGGGCGGGGTCCTATGTGATGCGGCGCCCTTCGCTTCGGCTGGGTGCGCATATGGCGTTCGAGGAACTCTCCGCGACGCTGGGCACCTATGAAGTGCGCTTCGTGCTGGAGGCGGAAGCGGCGCGACTGGCGGCACGCCGCCGGTCGGCGGAGCAACTCGCCGAAATCGAAGAGGCCATGGCCGATCTGCGCAAGGCGCTTCTTTCGAGCGATCCGGCGCATGACGAGGACTGGCGGCTGCACCACGCGATCGTCCGCGCCACTGCCAATCCGGCGTTCGAAAAGGCGTTCGAGCATCTTCATGAGGAAACGATGCGGATCATGCGCGCCGGCGTGGACATTGCCCGACTGCGTGAGGCAGAGCCGATCGCGGCGATGGTGCGCGAGCACGAAATGGTCGTCGAGGCGATCCGCGCCCAGGATGTCGACGGCGCCGCGCTGGCGATGCGCTGGCACCTTTCCGAAGGACGCAAGCGGCTGATGCCGTAAGCGGCGCTACGCCGTCAGGAGCGGACGCGCGTCCAGGTCTGCGATTTGCAGATCAGGCCGAGCAGCGCACAGCCCTTGCCGACGATGGTGTTTTCGTCGACCACGGTGATCGTACCCGAAAAGCGCTGGTTGATATCGGGCACGAACACCGTGCCCTTCCATTCGCCTTCGCGCACGATCTTGAAGTTCTGGAACAATTGCACGCCGATCAGCGGATCGGTGCCCCCGCGGCGGGCATCGGCCTTGGCCTTGTCGCTCGCCCAGATCACGGTGGCGCACATGCCGCCCTGGCCGCAGGGCGCTGCGCGGACGTGCACGCTGTTGCTGGGGTTCCGCCAGACCGAAGGCTCGGGCAGGTCGGCAGCGCCGAAGGAAAACGCAGCCAGCGCGAGCGCGAGGGGCAAAGGTGGCATGGCGGCAACTCCCGAAATCCAGCGCGGCGCTGTATCACGCAAAAGATGAAGGTCCAGTGACCCTGATCAACGCGGTTCGATGTGGCGGGAAGACGGCGCCCTGCGCCGAAACCGCTGGAGCGGGCGAAGGGATTCGAACCCTCGACCCCAACCTTGGCAAGGTTGTGCTCTACCCCTGAGCTACGCCCGCTCTGGCGTTGTGGCCGGTGGCGTTTCGAAGCGCTCCCGGCGGGTGAGGCGCGCCAACTAACAGCGGCTTTCGCACTGCGCAAGCCCCTTATCGCAGTTTTTGGAAAAGGCTTGGCGCTTTGGCTCCGAGCGCCCAAATAGGCAGCAACACGCCGTGACGCCCGCGAGGCGCGCGGCACCTGCATGTTTCGAGGAGCGCATTTTGGCCACGCTTGGATTGAGCCCTGCCGACAAACAGGCCGTAGACGCCTTCCGCCGCGACGTTGTCGAACCTTCGATGGCGAAGCTGGTCATCATCGATTTCTGGGCGGAATGGTGCGGGCCGTGCAAGGCACTGGGCCCGGTGCTGGAAAAGGTCGCCGCCGACTATGCCGGCAAGGGCGTGATGCTGGCCAAGATCGACGTGGACAAGAATCAGTTCATCGCGAGCCAATTTCAGGTTCGCTCGATCCCCACCGTCTATGCGATGTTCCAGGGCCAGCTGGTTGCCGACCTGACCAGTGCGCGAACCGAATCGCAGCTGCGCACGATGCTGGATCAGATCCTGCGCCAGTTGCCGTTGGCGGGCGAAGAGGCCGATGGCGAGGCGGAGCTGGAGCCGCTGATCGCGATGGGCGAGCAGGTGCTGGGCGAAGGCGATGCCGAACGCGCGCTGTCGATCTTCGACCAGATCGCCGAGATCGCACCGGACCATGCGCTGGTGATCGCCGGGCGCGTACGGGCGCTGACCGCACTGGGCCGCCACGATGAGGCGCAGGCGGCGCTCGATGCGCTGGAAGGCGATGCCGCCAAGGCCCCGGAAGTGGAGCGGGCCCGTTCCGCGCTCAGCCTGGCGCGCGAGGCGCAGCCGGTCGACGATCTCGCCGCGCTGGCCGCGCGTGCCGCAGCCCATCCCGAAGACATGGAAGCCCGTTACGAGCTTGCCGGCGGCCAGATGGCGGCGGGCGACCGCGAGGCTGCGGCGGCCACGCTGCTGGCTATGGTGCGCGACGACCGGAGCTGGAACGACGGGGCAGCCCGCCAGCGGCTGCTCAAGCTGTTCGAGGTGATCGGGCTGGAAGATCCCTGGGTGGGTGCGCAGCGTCGCAAGCTTTCGGCCATCCTGTTCGGATGAAGGGCAAGCGCCTCTCGGTCTTTCCGCTGGCGGGTGCGCTGCTGTTTCCGCGCATGCACCTGCCGCTGCACATCTTCGAGCCGCGCTACCGGGCGCTGGTTTCGGAGGCGCTGGCGCGCGACCGGCGGATCGGCATGGTCCAGCCGCGCGACGATAGCGATCCGCCGGCCTTGTTCGATATCGGCTGTGTGGGCCGCATCGCCGATGTCGAGGCGCTGGACGACGGGCGCTATAATATCGTGCTGGAAGGCGTGGCACGCTTCACCATCCTGCGCGAGCTGGCGGTGACGACGCCGTTCCGCCAGGTCGAGGCCGAACTGGAAGCGGTGCACGAACCCGAAACGCTGGGGCTGGCGGAGCGCGCCTCGATCGAGCTCGAATCGCGGCGCTTCGCCGACGGTCTCGGCTACGCGGTAGACTGGGAAGCGGTGACGCGCCTGGACGATGAGTCGCTGGTTAACGGCATTGCGCAGATCGCGCCCTTCGATGCCGCGTCGAAGCAGGCGCTGCTCGAGGCCCCCAGGCTGTCCGACCGGGCGGACCTGATCGTGCAGCTGATGCGTTTCTTCGGGCGGCACGGCGAGGATCGCGCGACGCTCCAGTGATCTGCCCGATTTTTGGGCAGGTGCCGCCGAACTGCACCCAAAAATTCACCACTAGGTAACAATTCTGCCGTCGAAACGCGCAGCGCCTCTGTGCGGCGCATTTGGCACGCCCCTTGCAAAGTTACTCTCGGGACAAACGCCGAGAGGGGGCGAAATGAAGCTCATCATCGCCATCATCAAACCGTTCAAGCTCGACGAGGTGCGCGAGGCGCTCACCGGCGTCGGCGTGACGGGCATGACCGTGACCGAGGTGAAGGGATTCGGGCGCCAGAAGGGCCAGACCGAAATCTATCGCGGCGCCGAGTACAGCACGAACATGGTGCCGAAGATCAAGATCGAGGTCGCCGTGGGCAGCGATCTTGCCGACCGCGCCGTGGAGGCGATCCAGGCGGCGGCGAGCACCGGGGCGATCGGTGACGGCAAGATCTTCGTCCTCGACATGGGCCAGGCCGTGCGCATCCGCACCGGCGAGACCGACGAGACGGCGCTGTGAGCAAGGGGGTAGCAATGAAGCAAGGATGGAAGACCGCCGGGCTCGGCCTCGGCGCGGCCGCGCTGGTCGCGGCGATGCCGGCATGGGCGCAGACCGCACTGGTGAAGGCGCCCGACGCCGCGCAGCAGGCGACGATGGTGAACAAGGGCGACACCGCCTGGATGCTGATCTCCTCGGCGCTGGTGCTGATGATGTCGGTGCCGGCACTGGCGCTGTTCTATGGCGGCCTGGTGCGCACCAAGAACATGCTGTCGGTGCTGATGCAGGTCTTCATGATCGTCTCGGTCGCGGCGCTGGTCTGGTGCTGCTGGGGCTATTCGATCGCGTTCACCAGCGGCGGCGACAACCAGTTCTTCGGCGGGCTTTCCAAGGCGTTCCTGATCGGGGTGAGCGGCAGCACCTATGCCGCGACCTTCTCGAACAACGTCTATATCCCTGAATTCGCGTTCGTCTGCTTCCAGATGACCTTTGCCTGCATCACGCCGGCGCTCATCGTCGGCGCCTTTGCCGAGCGCGTGAAGTTCACCCCCCTGATCATCTTCACCGTGCTGTGGATGACGATCGTCTATTTCCCGATCGCGCACATGGTGTGGTACTGGGCGGGCCCGGACTTCCTGGTCGACGCGCCGACCGATTACGGCTTCCTGTGGGGCAAGGGCGCGCTCGACTTCGCCGGCGGCACCGTCGTGCACATCAATGCGGGCATCGCCGGCCTGGTCGGCTGCCTCGTGATCGGCAAGCGCGTGGGCTTCAAGAGCGAGCCGATGCCGCCGCACTCGCTGACCATGACGATGATCGGCGCCTCGCTGCTGTGGGTGGGCTGGTTCGGCTTCAACGCCGGTTCCAACCTCGAATCGAACGGCGTGACCGCAGTCGCCTTCATCAACACCTTCGTCGCCACGGCGGCGGCGGCGGTGAGCTGGGCGGTGATCGAGCAGGTCGTGCACAAGAAGCCGTCGCTGCTCGGCGGCGTGACCGGTGCGGTCGCCGGCCTCGTTGCGATCACCCCGGCTTCGGGCTTCGCCGCGCCGATGACTGCAATCCTGCTGGGCCTGATCGTCTCGCCGATCTGCTTCTTCTTCGTCACCACGGTGAAGAACAAGCTGAAGTATGACGACTCGCTCGACGTGTTCGGCGTGCACTGCATCGGCGGCATCATCGGTGCGCTCGGCACCGCGATCGTCGCCGATCCGGCGCTCGGCGGCCAGGGCGTGATCGACTACACCCAGTTCCCGGCGGTTCCGGCCGCCAGCTACAGCATCGGCACGCAACTGCTGGTCCAGCTCCAGGCGGTGGGTATCACCCTGCTGTGGTCGGGCCTGGTTTCGGCGGCCCTGTTCTACGGCCTCAAGCTGACCATGGGCATCCGCCCCTCGAAGGAAGTCGAAGTCGAAGGGCTCGACATCAACGAGCATGGCGAGCGGGCCTACAACTACTGACGAGTTCGGGCGCCGCGCGGGTCCTCTTCCCCCGCGGCGCCCCACCGAGGTTCCTCCTGCGGACGACTGGGCTGGTGGGCAACCACCAGCCCATTTTTTGTGCGCGGGGATGCGATTCGCCGCTTGCGGCAAGCGTACCCCTCCCGCTTGCGGGAGGGGCTAGGGGAGGGGCTGGAGCGTCATGGTGCTACGTCCCTGTCAATCCCTCCCCCGAGCCCTCCCGCAAGCGGGAGGGGAGCGAAAGAGCGAAGGACTCAGCGCCCGGAAAGCTGCTCGAGCGCCGGACGAATCCCGGACAGGTCGTAGCCCGCGCCGGCACCCTTCGCGACCAGCGCCTCCGGCTCGCCGCCTTTATAGGCGGTGGCCAGTGCCCAGAGGTTGCACGAGCGGGTTCCCGAGCGGCAATAGGCCAGCACCGGTCCCTGCACCGAGCCGAGCGTCTCCGCCATTGCCTCTACCTGCGCCATCGAGAAGCCGCCCGGCGTTACCGGAATCGCGGTATAGCCCAGGCCCGCCGCCTCGGCCGCTTCGGCGATCTCGGCGCCGCTCGGCTGGCCGAATTCCTCGTCTTCGGGTCGGTTGTTGATGATGTGGACGAAGCCCGCCGCCGCGAGCGCCGGCACGTCTTCGGGCCGGATCTGCGGGGCCACCGAGATACGGTCGTCGATCTTGTTGGGCATGGCAGGTCCTCCTTCTGAATTGCCGGCGTGCTGTAGCGCGGGCGGTCCCCCCGCGAAAGCCGATCAGAACTGGCGGATGACGTTCAGAAAGTCCTGCCCATAAGCGTCGAGTTTGCGCGCGCCGACACCGGAGACTTGGCCGAGCGCCGCCAGCGAGTCGGGTCGCGCCATCGCCATGTCGCGCAACACCGAATCATGGAAGATCACGTACGGCGGCAGGCCGGTTTCCTGTGCAATCTCGCGACGCTTGGCACGCAGCGCTTCGAAAAGCGGGTTGCCGACCGGATTCGGCACGGCGCCTTTGGCCCCGCGGCGACGACGCTCGCGGCGCGGCGGCAGGACGAGCTCCAGCTTGGCCTCACCCTTGAGGATCGCACGCGCCTCCGGGCCGAATTCCAGCCCGCCATGTTCGTTGGTGCGCAGCGCGTCCCGCAGCAGCAGCGCCCGCGACACCGGCTTGAGCATCGCCACTTCGTCGCCGCCAACGATGCCGAATACCGACAGCTTCTCATGCCCGTTCATCAGGCTGCGCTCCGTCGACACCCCGGTGAGGATGCCTTCGATATAGCCGACGCCGTACAGCATGCCGGTGCGGAACACCGCCGAGAGGAATTTCTGCGCAGTGACGCTCGCGTCGATCGCGGCGGGCGGATTGAGGCAGTTGTCGCAATTGCCGCAGGTCTCGGGCGCGTCCTCGCCGAAATGCTTGAGAAGAATGCGACGCCGGCACCCTGCCGTCTCGACCAGCGCGCCGAGTGCGGTCAGCCGGGTGCGCTCGCCCGGCTGGCGCGAAGGCTCTACCTCGCCGATCCGCTGGCGGGCGCGGGCGAAATCATCGGCACCCCAGAAGAGGTGCGCGACCGACGGATCGCCGTCGCGACCGGCGCGACCGGTTTCCTGGTAATAGGCCTCGATCGACTTGGGCAGCCCGGCATGGGCGACGAATCGCACGTCGGGCTTGTCAATGCCCATGCCGAACGCGACGGTGGCGACCACCACCATGTCCTCGCTGGCGACGAACTGCGCCTGGTTGCGGCGGCGCACGTCGGGATCGAGCCCGGCATGATAGGGGAGCACCGGCCGCCCGGTCTCTGCCGCCAGCTTCTCGGCGAGCTGCTCCACGCCCTTGCGCGTCTGGGCATAGACGATGCCAGGGCCGGGATTCTCCGCCACCACGTCGATGATCTGCCGCGTCGTGTTTTCGCGCGGGGCGATATGGTAGCGGATGTTCGGCCGATCGAAGCCGGCGACGATCAGCCCGTCTTCCGGGATGCCCAGCTGCTCGAGAATGTCGGCGCGGGTATGCGCGTCGGCCGTGGCGGTCAGCGCCAGCCGCGGCACCTCGGGGAAGCGATCGAGCAGCGGGCGGAGCAGCCGGTAATCGGGGCGGAAATCATGCCCCCATTCGGAGACGCAATGCGCCTCGTCGATCGCAAACAGGCTGAGCGGCGCCTGCGTCAACAGGTTGCGGAACCCCTCGCCCGAGGCACGTTCCGGCGCGATGTAGAGCAGGTCGAGTTCGCCGGCACGGAACCGCTCGATCGTCTCGGCGCGATTGTCGTCGACCGAGGTGAGGGTGGCGGCGCGAATGCCCACCGCCTCCGCGGCGCGCAGCTGATCGTGCATCAGCGCGATCAGCGGGCTGACGACGACGCAGGTGCCGTCCAGCATCACCGAAGGCAGCTGATAGGTGAGCGACTTGCCCGCACCGGTGGGCATCACCGCCAGCGTGCGCTGGCCCGCGAGCACGCGCTCCACCACCGAGGATTGCACGCCGCGAAAGGCGTCATAGCCGAAAACCCGGCGGAGATGTTCAATGGGATCGGGATGCATGGCTGCCATCAGACTGCCCGGCACATGCTTGCACTGTCGAGCAAATGTTAACTTGTGGCTCGGTAGTAGACCGAATGTGCCGGGGGGCGCAAACGCAGGAAGACAGACGATGCCGGTGGAACCCTCTGACGAACCCGCCCGCCTCGCCGAGCTCAAGGGCTATGGCGTGCTCGACACGCCCAACGAGGCCGAGTTCGACGCGATCGTTCGCGAGGCGGCCGCCGCGCTGGGCGTGCCGATCGCGCTCATTTCACTGATCGACGAGAACCGCCAATGGTTCAAGGCGCGCGTCGGGCTGGAGCCGCAGGAGACGCCGCGTTCGATTTCCTTCTGCACCCATGCGATCCGCGGGCCGGACGTGTTCGTGGTGCACGATGCCAAGGCGGACCCCCGCTTCTCGGAAAACCCGCTGGTTACCGGCGATCCCAATATCCGCTTCTATGCCGGTGCGCCGCTGCGCACGGCGACGGGGAAGCGGATCGGCACGCTGTGCGTGATCGACAGCACAGCCCGCCCGCAGCTGACCGAGCAGGACACTGCTCGGCTCACGCTGCTCGCCGAGAAGACGATGGCGGCGCTCGAACGCCGCCGCCAGCGGCTCTCGGCGGCCGACGCTGCCTGAGACGAAACAAACACCCACAGCTTTTCGCGCGGGCGCCCTTGCCGCTGCCCCCCTTGATCCGGCAAAGCGGCGGCGATGACCGTCAGCGTGGACATGGGCGTCGACGGCACGGGCAGCCCCGTGCCGGTCGATCTGGAGGAGTTGCTTGCGACCCGGTTGCTCGTCCAGGGCAATTCCGGATCGGGCAAGTCGCACCTGCTGCGGCGGCTGCTCGAACAATCCGCCGGCCATGTGCAGCAGGTGGTGATCGATCCCGAAGGCGATTTCGTCACGCTCTCCGATCGCTACGGGCATCTCGCGATCGAGGCGGTCGACCATAGCGAGCGTGACGTCGCCCGCTTCGCCGCGCGCATTCGTGAGCACCGTGCTTCGGTGGTGCTCAGCCTCGAAGGACTGGAAGCGGAGGGGCAGATGCGCTGTGCCGCCGCCTTCCTCAACGGCCTGTTCGATGCACCGCGCGACCATTGGTATCCGGCGCTGGTGGTGGTCGACGAAGCACAGCTGTTCGCGCCAGCCGGTGGCGGCGAAGTGGCGGAAGAGGTGCGGCGCGCCTCGCTGTCGGCGATGACCAACCTGATGTGCCGCGGCCGCAAGCGCGGCCTGGCCGGCGTGATCGCGACGCAGCGCCTGGCCAAGCTCGCCAAGAATGTCGCGGCCGAGGCGTCGAACTTCCTGATGGGGCGGACCTTCCTCGACATCGACATGCAGCGCGCCGCCGATCTGCTCGGCATGGAACGCCGCCAGGCCGAGGCGATCCGCGACCTGGCGCGCGGACATTTCCTCGGGCTGGGGCCCGCGATCACGCGCCGCCCGGTGGCGATCCGCATCGGATCGGTCGAGACCAGCGCGCGCAGCTCCTCGCCGAAGCTGACGCCGCTGCCCCAGGCGCCCACCGACGACATGAAGGACCTGCTGCTGGCGCCGGCCGAGCCCGAATGGGTGCCGCCGGCCCCGCCGCCCGCGCCGACCTATGCCCATTCGGAGACGATGCTCGAGGCGCTCGCCCGCTCGGTGCCCGCACCGATGGAAGTCGAGCCCGACCGCGATCCGGAGGAAGTCGCCGGCCTCGTCGCCGATGTGTTGCGCGCGATCGTCGAAGACGAGCAATCGGCGCTGCGTTCGCCTTCGGTGCTGTACCAGGATTTTCAGGTGCGCTGCCGGATGGTGGGGCTTACCCGCCCGCCGCTGGACCTCTCCAACTTCGTGCGCCGGCTTTCCGCAGCGCGCGCCGGCATTCATGGCGATCCCGACGACGACTGGGCGCAGGCACTGGAAGCGGCGCGGGCGCTGCCCGACGATATGCTGGGGCCTTTCCTGCTCGTCGCCAAGGCGGCGCGCGAGGGGCTGCCCTGCCCGAGCGATACCGATATCGCGACCAGCTACGGCACCAGCTCGCTCGGCCGCGTGCGGCGGCTGATGCAGTATATCGAGAGCAAGGGCCTGTTCGTCACCCGCGTCGATCTGTCGGGCAAGCGATCGATCACCATTCCCCGGCTGGGCTGGACGACTCAGGCTTCGGACGGCTGAGCTTTAGCGACGGCCACCATGCCCCCGCCTGCATTTCGCCGCATTGCGTGTGGAAAATCGCACGTCGGCTGGGGGAGCGTGGGGCATGGGGCGGTTCGTTGCGGTCGTAGCAGTCTTTGGGCTGGCGGCGGATGCGCCGCCGCTGGAACTGGCGATGGCGCCGGTGCGTGCGACCGTGAAGGCGACGGCCGCAACGCTGCGCATCGATCCGGCGGCGCCCACCATTCCCGTCTTCAACCCGGAATTTGCCAGCCGTGCCGGTTTTGAAGCCGGGCTGTTCGGCACCCGGGCGGCGATCGGGCCGGTAAAGGTTCCCGGCAAGTCGGCGGTGGTTCGGCTGGATTTCGAACGAGGGGAATTCAAGCGGCGCGTGACATGGTTCGCTGCACCCGTCGTGACCGGGGCCGATGGAATCATCGGGCCGGGCGGCCTGCCCGAACCGCGAATCCTGTTCCGCTTGCGCCCGGACAGCCCCGAAGACGAGATCGCGCGCTTCGCCATGGCCGATTGGGGCTATAACGGGCTGGGCATCGAAATCGCGGTGGCGGGCCAAGTGATGCACGTCGCCTTCGCGCCGTATCGCGCCGAAAGCCTCGCTACTGCCGGCGCGGGTGCGGCACTGGCGTCGGCACAGGGCGGGCATTTCGACGCCGCGCCGCACGGCATGCCGATCGAGCTTGGCGTCGAACGCCCGGTGCGCCACCTTGCGCTTGATCAGCCCTTGGCGATCGGGCCGCTGCGGCTGGCGGGCATGTTGGTGCGGACCAGCGACTTCGGTTCGACCAGCACCATTCCCGAAGGCGATGTCGACCCGAACGAGATCGTCGTTACCGGCAAGGCAAAGGGCAAGCCGACGCTTACGCTGGCGATCGGTGCGGAGCTTCTGTCGCGCTGCGCATCGATCCTGTTCGACAAGGCCGCGAAACAGGTGACGCTGCGCTGCCGTTAGCGCCGCATTGCCCTCACCGGCGGCGGTGGATCCGCGCGTTGATCGCAAAAATGCACAGCGCCCAGACGGCCCCGAAACACCAGCCGGCGAGCACGTCCGACGGCCAGTGGACGCCCAGATAGACACGGCTGCAGCCGATCAGCAGCACCAGCAGGGTGGCGAAGGCGAGCAGATAGGCGCGCGCCCAGCGGCTCGATTCGGTCTGGGCGAGCATCACCGCGAGGGTGAGGTAGACGGCGGCCGACGTCATCGCATGGCCGCTGGGAAAACTGGCGTTCGACGCCTCGGCCAAATGCGGCACCAGCTCCGGACGGGGCCGCTGCCACACCAGCTTGAGCAGCGCGTTGCAGGTCGAGGCGCCGAGCATCGATCCGGCGAGCAGCAGCGCCTCGGCGCGGCGGCCGAAGGCGAACAGGAACAGCACGGCAGCGACGCCGAACAGGCAGAGCACGGTGAACCCACCCAGCGCGCTGATGTCGATCGCCGACTGCAGCAGCCAGCGCGGCCCGATCGGCGTGCCCAGCGCCTGCGGCTCGCGCAGCGCGAGCAGGATGCGGCTGTCGATTGCGAAGCCGGTGGCAAAACCGAGCGCGAGATGCACTGCTATTCCGGTGAGCGACAGAGCGAGCAACGCGAGGGCGGGCCAAAGCCACTGGTCGCGTCGGTGCTGGGGACGGCTGGTCATGATACTCCGTTCTGCAGGGCTCGGCGGCAGCGGCAAGGCGCCACCGGAATCAGCGGCGATGTGGCCAAATGGCTGCAGTTGTGCAAGTTGCACGTGCGCCACCGGGCTGGCGCGTGGGTCGAGCCGTCACTGCGGCGGGAGCGCCGCAAAGACCTTGGACAGGTTCAAGATGCCGTTCCCGAAAACCGGATCCCGACCGGGCGCACCTGCATCGGTGGCGTTGTCGAGCAGCAGCGACACGATCTGCGCGCCGGTCAGCTTGGGACGGGCCTGGGCAACAAGCGCGACCGCACCGCTTATCGCGGCTGCGGCGGGGGACGTGCCGCTGTAGGTCACTGTGCGTCCGTCCGGCGCGATCATGTTCACATCGCGCGACAGGGCAGCGAGATACCAGACCGACGACGGACCACTGCCCGCGCGATTGGCATACGTGTAATCGAAATTGCCCGCAGCATCGTGCCCGCCCGCGATGATGACCCAGCCGGGTGCGGCTTCGGCGAAGCTGCGCGCCATCCGCAGCGGTTCCTGCCCTCCCGCATCGTTGTTGCCGGCGCTAATGACCACCACGATCCCTGCCGCAGCTGCGCGTCGAACGGCGTCGAGGAACAGGTCATAGCTTTCGTCGAATACGAACGACAGATTGATCACCCGCACCTTGGCGGCGATCGCGGCATCGATCGACGCGATCAAGGGGAAGCTCATGATGGTGCAATTCGCCAGCGAGGTGCACGTGCTTGGATTGGAGATATTCAGTGAGACGATCGTCGCGTCGTAGGCAATGCCGTGGATGCCACTGCCGTCGCGCGCGGCCGCTGCCACCGACGCCATGAACGTTCCGTGCCCGCTACTGTCGACCAGGCCGCGAGTGCCCGCCATATCGGCGCTGGCGGGATCGATCCGGCCGCCGAATTCGCCAAGACCCGGTGCGATCCCGGTATCTAGAATGGCGATCTTGATGCCGCGTCCCGTCGCTCCCGCGCGATAGGCGGCACTAGCCGCCGATGCGACCGCCGCGTTCGACCGTTGCTCTTCGAGCAGTTCCGCCGTCGGCGGGGGCGTCGGAGTAGGGGTCGGACTCGGCGTCGGCGTGGCGGCTGGAGGTCCGGGAACGACGACCGTGCCCTGGCCTGACCCGCCGCCGCATCCACCGGCCAGGAGGGCGCCTGCCAAGGCCATGCCATACGCGCAGGCGGCAGGTGAACGCGGCTTCGCTGGTTGCATTCTCGCTTCCTTGCTCATCGATGGACGTTTCCGTCTTGGGGGGGAACAGATTCGGTGGCGGTGCTGTCGGAAGCGTAGCGCGACGGGCCGTCCGCCCAATCGCTGAACGATTGGCGCGGGCGGACCGGCAAGGCCCATCGCGTTGTTGCGACATCGCTCAGGCGAAGATCCCCTGGGTCCGCCCGGCCCATCAGCGCCAGTAATCTGAAAGAAGCGACATTGACGTCTCTGCGAACCATGGCAGCTGTCACATAGTTGTTGAATATCTCCCGCTCGGTATCGAGAACGTCCAACAAGGTCCGTGCGCCGATATTGTTCTCGGACTTGGCGCCCTTGAGCGCGGTTTCATTCGCGGCGATGGCTTGTTGCGCCTTCTGCAGATAGTCGAGCGATAACCGCCAGGTCGCGTACGCCGACCGCACTTGCGCGACCACGTCTCGCTCCAGCGCAATCACTTGCTCAATGGCGCTGTTCAAGCCCGCATGGGCCTGGCGCACTCGAGAGGCCGGCAATCCGCCCTGGTATAGCGGAAGGCTGACGGTAATACCTACCTGTGCCGCTGTGCCGCGATCCTGAGGCCGAAAGATCGATTGGCTGGAGACCGACTGGAGGTTGTTGAAATAGCTTCCGGAACCAAAGGCGGAAACCTGGGGCCCGCGCTCTCCCTGCGCGGAACGTATCCGGTACTCGGCAGCGTTCACATTCATCCGTGCTGCTAAAAGCGATCCATTGTCGCGTATCGCCTCGTTGATCGCGTCCTCAACCATCAATGGTTTATCGAACCAATCGCCAATATCGACCAGGTCGTTGGGTGGTGCGCCAATGACCCGGACATAGTCTTCGCGGCTGCTGATCAACTGCGCCCGTGCCGCCTGCAGGCTACCTTCAGCGAGCAAAAGCCGCGCGTTCGAGAGCGATACATCCGTCACTGTCAGGTCGCCGATCGAGAAGCGTCCCTGGACGCTGCGAAGGTTCGCCTGGAGCGATGCAACGTTCCGCTCACTGGCCCGGACAATGGCTTCGTCACGAAGAACGTTGCTATACACTTCGACCACAGAGGCGAAGAGGGCGGAGACGACGCTGCGAAAGCCTTGGCGGGTCGCCTCGTAGCGCGACTGCGCTTCCTTCACCCCGAACTTGACCACGCCGGAACGATAGAGTGGGACGGTGATCGAAAGATCGGCGTTGAGCGTCCGGTCCGGCAACAACGCGCTGTTGGCGGACCGCTTCAGAAACTCGGTTTCGCTGCTCGTGAACGCGGCACGCGGTCGCCCGGCTGTTTTCGCCTGCACAACCCCTTCGCTGCTGGCGAGGTTATCAGCGAAGGCGCTGGCCAGATTCGGGTTTGTCTGCAGCGCGCGACGCAAGGCCTCTTCCAGCGTATCGGCGTGCGCCGCTCCTGCAAAGCTCATGGCGAGGGTGGCGAATGCTGCGCCGGCGAGGATGCATCCCTTAGCCAGGTTCAAGGCCAAATGCGTGCACGGTAACGCTCCAACAGGCGACGTCGACGATGTCACTATGGCTCCCCCTATGGCGGCAACACGTATCGTGCGGGAGCGTACGCCTCAAAAATCAATAGCACCCAAACTGAAATGTTTCTCGTTGCCGATATCGGAAAGCCGCAGTGGATTGACGAAACATTGACTAAGATTTGGAGTCCGAAATCCACAAATGACCGGACGTTTTTCAAGTCCAATCTGAATGCTTATTGTTCCTGGTGCGACGGTGACAGGCAAATGCCGATCCGGCACAAATCGGCATACGGGTTCATTTTCCTGGGAGGGGCAGGATGCAACATGCCATCGTGGCAGACGATGTTGCTCGTCTTGTGCGGGCAGCCGAGCGCATGGCGCGCCTTGCCCAGGACATCGCGCAACGGGGGCGCGAGAAGGCGACGTTAACGACCTCCGCCGATGAGGCGTCGCAGCGCGACGACCTTCCATCCTATGTCGGCGAAAAGCTGGTCGATGCGTCGAAGCGTGCCATTGCGGCCCATCTGCAACAGCCGGATTTTGGGGCGCCGGCGCTTTTCCGCAATGCCGAATGGTTGTTGATGCTTGAACTGTTCGTCGCCGGGCGTTCGAACAAGCCCGTTTCGATCAAGGCGGCGTCTATCACTCTGGGCAGGGCACCTTCCACAGCGAACAGAACCATCCTGGAACTGGAGCGGCGTGGTCTGGTCGCCAGTTCCGGCGATGTTCAGGATGCTCGCAGACGCTTGCTGAAGCTTACGCCCTATGCCGAAGCAGTGCTCGGCGAATATCTCAATCAGCAGAGCGACCTCCGGCTCCTGCCGATGCGCATGTCGCTCAAAGTTTCTCAGAGCGGTGATCAAGAAGATGCGCATAGTAGCGCGCACGAGATCCCGTCGATTTCGGATCGATCCGTATCCGAAGCAGAAACTACCTTACCATGATGCCGGGTCTCCGTAATCATTGCGGTGTCGTCTTCGAAAACGACTTCGAGGAGGGCATTTCAACAGGGGAATCGATATGCGTCAGCTTTCTACAATTGAACTGGAACTCATCGTCGGCGGGTACAGCGACTCCTATGCGTACGGGGATTCGTCGCTGGTCCTCGACGGCGACAATGCGCACATTACCGTCACGGCTGCCGATTATAATGGCGGCGTCGCGGAGATGCAGGCTGCCGGTCTCACCATTCCGCCGATCACCATCCCGATCGATCTTGGCGGCGGCTTCAAGGTCTCGATCACGACCCCGAAGATCAAGCTTTCCTAACGGGAAATCGCGTAGCGAAACGTCGCGGTGGTGCGCCTGGCGGTGCACCACCCTGTTGGCGACCGGCACACGGCGGATGCAGCCATGATGGCTGCTACCCTGGTCGGGGCGACGCGAGCGTATCGCCGCGTACTTGAGGTGACGTTCCTGATTCTGCTGAACGGGTCGTTGCACGCATTTTCCTATTTGCCCTATCGGCTACGACGACAGGCGCTGCGAATCGCGTTCCTGTTCCTGGCGCCCGTGATGGCCGGGCTCGATCTCGACTCTACCTCGCGTGCGTTTGCGACCATCCTTGCCTCGTCGAAGCGGCAGGGACGAAAGTTCGCCGGCCGTAAGATGTACTACGACATGGTCGCGATGATCGAATGGCTTGCCCTTGGCCGACGGAGCATTGCCGGGCTGGCAAGCGACATTCAGTGTCTTTCCAGCGACGCAGCCGAGGATCTGCAATGGCTTGCCGCGCAACGCGGCGCGATCATCGGAACGATGCATTTTGGGCCCTATGCACTCGGGCTGGTCTGGCTGATTCATTCCCATTTTCAGAACCGCAAGGTTATCATCTTCAAGAATGCCAATGCGGGGGAAGAAGCGCGTGCGATCGAGCGACTCGGCAACCTGGGTGCTGAGGTAGAATTCGTCTCGCCGACGGCACTTCTAGACTTTCACCGTATCATAAAGGAAGTGCGCAAAGGCGCGATCGTCATCATCATGGTGGACCTGCCGCCGGCCGCCAGCCGCAGCGACGACTTCGATCTGCTGGGGCGCCAGGTAGCCGTAGCGACGGGCGCCGTCGACCTAGCGGCGATGGGGCGGGCGCCGCTGATGCTGCTTCGCGTTCGTGCCGATCGTCGAGGCGATCGGATCGAGATCGGCGACATTTTCGACGTCGCGCACCACGATGCCGGCTCACGCAATCGCGCGGTATCTCGGATCACCCGCTTCGTTTCCGAAACCCTGCACGTCTACCCCGAGCAATGGCACATGTGGTCGCGGTTCGGAGAGTATCTGCAGCAACAATCGGACCCCGCATCGTGAATAAAACTACGCCCGGACTGGGCACCGCTTATCACATGCAGACTCCCGTGCTGCTGGCGCAACCGCTGCTGGAGCGGGTGCTGACGATCTTTTTCGGCATCACCTTCATCGTCGCTGTCGCCTTCTGCTCGCTGACCCAATATTCCCGCACCACTGCCGCACGTGGCGAGGTGGCGGCGGCGAGCGGTTTCTCCGCGCTTGTCGCGGAACATAGCGGCGTAATCGCGGCCATCTTGGTACGGCCTGGGCAACACGTCGCCAAAGGCCAAGCGCTGGCACGCCTTACCCGTCCGCAGATCGTCGTCGCAGGCGGCGACGCGACGCAGCTTTCCATTCAGCAGAGCACGGCGATGCTGCGCAACATCGACTTGCAACTGTCGGACAACGCGCGCTCGATCGCGGCAAACCAAGCGCAGATCGCACAGATCCGTCGCGGCGCCAGTATCTCGACCACCGCCGCGAGCGCGCGCCGCAGCCTGACCGAGCAGCGCAAGCTGGTCGCTCAAAAGCGCCTGGGTGGGCTGGAGACGCTCGCTTCTGAGGGCTTGGTGACGCAGATGGCGGTTGATCAGGCAAGAGTTCAGTCCATGCAGCTTCTCCAAGAAGCCGCCGACGCGGACATGACGATCAACGAGATTGCCAGGGGCCGTGACGAGCGGGTGGGGGCATTGGAGAGCCGAAGCCGCGAACTCTTCCAGGCGGCCATGACGCTTCGGACTCAGCGGCTGCAGATCGAGCAGCAACTCGTTTCCCTGCAAGTTGGCCAGGAGCAGACAATCGTAGCCCCCGAATCCGGCGTCGTTGTCGCGGTCAATATTCGGACGGGCGGGCGCGTGGAGGAGGGGCAACGCATCTTCGCGATAGCGCGGCCGGACGCGACTCTGACAGCTGTGCTCCAAGTTCCTTCGAGGGCGATCGGGTTGATCGAACAGGGCCAGCGCGTGTCGCTTAAATACGACGCCTTTCCGTTTCAGACCTACGGGCTGCACTATGGACGGGTCACCCGCGTCGAGGCTGCGTCGCTAGAAGGCGAACGCCCCGCCACCGAAGAGGCGGAAGCGGACCGCCGCTTCCTGGTTGAGATTAAGCCCGACGACCTGTTCATCACCGCCTATGGGCGGCCGCGGCCGCTCCGCGTCGGCATGATGCTCACCGCAGACATCGAGGTGGAGCGCCGCAGCATCCTGGCGTGGTGGCTCGCCCCCCTCCTTTCCATAGCCGGACGCCTGACATGAACCTCTTTCATACAGGTCGCCGCCGGCTGCCAATGATCCTGCAAGACAGCAACGGCGAATGCGGCCTCGCCTGCCTTGCGATGATCGGGCAATGGTATGGCCATCGCATGGATCTCACCAACCTGCGGGCGTCGTATCCGACCACCCGTCGCGGTCTTAGTCTTGCCAATCTTGCGATGGTCGCGGACCAACTGGGATTCGACGTCCGTGGCTACAAGGTCGATGTGCTCGACGATCTCAAGCGCGTGCGGCTGCCTGCCGTTCTGCACTGGGAGGGCAACCACTTCGTCGTCTTAAAGCGTGTTCGTGGCCGCCGCTTCGTGATCCATAATCCCGCGGCGGGCGTGCGCACGCTGACGCGCGAGGATGTCGAAGCGAGCTATTCGGGATTCGTCCTCGAACTGCAACCGTCCGAGGCGTTCCGGGTGATCGTGAAGGAAAAGCGCTATCCGCTTGCACGCATCCTCGCACTTACCCACGGCTTAAAAACGTCGCTCGTACAGATCATCTGCGTCGCGATCATTGCCAGCATGGTATCGATGACGCTGCCGCTGTTCGTCGAAGCTGCGCTCGATTCCGTACTGCCCCAGAGCGATCTCGATCTGCTTGGCGCGCTCGCCATAGGCCTGTTGCTGGTGTCGTTGACAACCGCGGTGGCCGATTGGCTGAAGAAGCGAATTATCGCCAACGCCGGCGGTGCGTTCTTCGCGCAACTGACGCGCAATGCTGTCGGGCAAATGCTAAGGCTTCCCTTGCGCTATTTCGAGGCGAGGCATCCAGGCGATATCGTTACCCGGCTGGAATCGATAGATTTCATCCGGAACATCGTCACGAACGCCTTTGTGGCCGCAGCAGTGGATTTGGTCATGATCGTCTTCAGTGGAGCGATCATGTTTCTGTACGCACCAAAGCTTGCGCTGATCGTTTCCTCGATATTCCTGGTCGTGATCGCGATACGGCTATCACTGTATCCGCGCATGCAGCGGCAGGGGGCGGTGTCGCTCAAGGCGCGTTCGGAAGAGCGCTCGAAAATGATAGACAGCCTTCGTGCAATCGCCGCGCTGAAGACGGCAAACGCGACGGTTCCAGCGGCTGCCCGGTGGTATGACAGCTTCGTTCGCTTTGTGAACGCATCGTTCCACATGCAGCTGACGGAGGCGAGCGCCGTATTGCTCGTGGAGATCGTCACCGGGATCGGCACTGCAGCGACGCTGTATCTCGGGGTGAGCTCCGTGCTTCAAGCGCAGCTTACCGTGGGCATGCTCTACGCCTTCTTCACGTACCGGACAATGTTCTTCGACCGGGTGGACAATCTAGTCACCACCATGACCCAGATCTCGATGCTCGGTGCAAATATGGCGCGCCTTTCCGACTTCCTGGAGATCGAGCCTGAGCCCGTCAATCGTATGGTGGAACGCCAGATTCGGCGAGGCGTGTCGCTTCGGCAGGCTTCCTATCGGGCCGGCTTTGCGGACAAACCGATCCTGGATGCGATCGATCTGGAAGTACCGGCGGGATCTGGCGAGACCATCACGATCCTGGGCCCTTCCGGATCGGGCAAGACGACGCTGCTGAAGGTGATGGCCGGGCTGTACAAGCCCAGCGACGGCGAAATAGAAGTGGATGGCACACCGCTGCATGCGTGGGGGCTCGCTGCGTATCGCAGGAACATCGGGTTGTTGCTTGGGGCCGACAAGCTGCTGCATGGCTCGATTGTCGAGAACGTTACGGCGTTTTCGTTCGAACCCGATATCCCAAAGGTCCACGCGGCCCTGCGCCTGGCATGTCTATCGGAGATCGTGGCCGATCTCCCGCGCAACATCGAAACGGTCGTCAGCGAAGAAAACGGCGTGTTGTCGAGTGGCCAGCGGCGACGCCTGATGCTCGCCCGTGCGCTCTACAATGATCCGCCGCTCCTGTTGCTGGATGAAATCACCGCCAATCTGGACGACCATACAGCCGGCATGATTCTCAGAAACCTTGTCGCTCACCCTGCGACGAAGGTGATTACCTCGCACGATCTCCACGTCGTTGCGATGAGCGACCGAGTCTTCCGTATGGAGGCCGGCGTGCTCACGGAAGTGGATATCGCGACCATTCGCCCAGTCGCTGCCGGAGAAATGGAGAATCTGCATGAAAAATGATGTCATCATTGCGGACATCGCTGTGATGCTTCGTAATATAAAGCGCGATGATAACTTGGAAATAGGACCGAATACGCAGATATCGATGCTTGGAATTGACTCATTGGACTTCGTAGATTTGATGTTCATGATCGAAGAGCGATACGATATTTTAGTTGAGTTTAATGCGAACACGGACGGAACGTTCCCGTTCGATACGGTTGGGTGTGCGGCGGACGCGGTGCGACTGCTGATTGAGCAGAAGCACCAAACGGCATGAGGCGTGTAGCCATCACCGGAGCGGGCATGATCTCGCCCGGGGGACGGACGCTGGCGGAGAGCTGGCATGCGGTTCGGGAGGGGCGGTGGCTGTTGCGGCCTGCTTCCGCCGGATATGCGGATACCGCAGATCTGCTAGTTGCCGAGGTTCGCGATTTCGATGCGGAGGCGCATTTCGAACGGCGTCAGCTGACGACCCTTGATCTGGTGGCGCAATTTGCGGTGATCGCAGCGCGAGAGGCGGTGGCGATGGCCGGGATCGACATCGCCCACACACCCGCCGAGCGCACGCGGTGCATCGTCGGCTCGGGCACCGGGGGAGAGCGGACCCACGACGAGGCCTCGCGTAGAGTATATGGCGAAGGGGCCGCGCGGCTACATCCGATGACCGTACCTCGAATCATGTTGAGCGGCGCGGCGAGCCATGTCGCTCTCGATAGGAAGATCATGGGCGGAGTTTTCGCGGTCAGTTCCGCCTGTGCCTCGGCGGCGCATGCCGTGGGGCAGGCATTCGCCGATATCCGTTCCGGCACCGTCGATGTCGCGATCGCGGGTGGCAGCGAAGCGTGCCTCTCGCACGGGTGCATGAAAGGATGGCAGGCGCTGCATATCCTCTCCGATAACGGATGTCGTCCCTTCTCGCTCGGCCGGCGTGGCGTCGTTCTCGGCGAAGGGGCCGCGATGTTCGTATTAGAAGCCTATGACATCGCGGCTGCGCGCGGAGCGGATATCCTGGCCGAACTGATCGGCTTCGGCATGAGTTCCGATGCCGGGTCGATCACCGCGCCCGACGCGGGCGGCATGGCTCGAGCGATGATAGGTGCACTCGGCGATGCGGGGATTTCCGCCGATGCCGTCGATCACGTCAATGCGCATGGCACTGGGACGCAGGCGAATGACGTTACCGAGTGCGCCGCGCTTCACCTCGTCTTCGGCGATCGTCTTCCCCGCATCCCAGTCACTGCCAACAAATCGGTTCTGGGGCACGCGCTAGGCGCTTCGGGGGCCTTCGAACTGGCGATGTCGGTGATGAGCCTTCGCGAGCAGATCCTACCGTGTACGGCGCATTTCGAGACGCCGGATCCGGCCTGCCCGATTGATTGCATCCCGCACGCCTCGCGTGATGCCGATGTGTCGACGATCTTGTCGAACAGCTTCGCGTTCGGAGGCCTAAACGCATCGCTGCTGGTGCAGCGTGTCTGATCCGCTCGGTCACTTCGTCCGCGCTTGCCAGGCTATCAATCCTGCCGCTGCGGCCGCCGGCTTTCCGCCGTTCGCGGCTGCCTTCCAGAACGAAACGCCGCTGAATAGCGGTCCCTATATTTTCGATCTCGCCGCCTTCGGTGCCACGTTCGGCACCAGCGCGCATCGGATTGCGATCCTTGCCGATGCGCAGGCAGCGCTCGACGCGCTTCGAAGCGAAGGAATGGGCTGGCACCTGTTACTAGTGGGAGGCAGTTTCATTCGGGAGGGTGAATCTCCCTCCGATCTTGATGCGCTGGTCGTCTATTCGCTTGCATCGACGGACGTGGCAGATGTCGAGCGAGCGATACACGCCATACGCTCTCATCTGCGGCGCTTTTCAAAAGTGGATTTCAAGTTCTGTCCGGTAGATGTTGAGCCGATTATATTGGTGAAGCGACTTTTATTCTTCTCCAACGTGTTTGGGTACGACAAGGATTTGCATACGCTGTCGCGTGGTAGCGTGATGGTGGTGCCCAATGATGTTGCGGACGACATGGCGAAAGGAGGCCGCTCAAGATGACCGATAGCATCACGGCGATGCGCGCGACGTCGCGCAGACAGGATACTTCCGGCCCTGCTATGTTGCTCGATCCTATCGACGCTCCTCTCGTCACTCGCAGCAGCCCGCACCTGATGCGGCTCGACGCGTTCAAAGCGCGGTTTTGCGCCGCGCCGAAACGGCAGCAACTCTGGACGTCGATGATCAGCGAGTTGCACTTCATGCGGTCTCAAGGAGTCCCTCCCATGTGCCTATTGATCGGGGGTAGCTTTGTTGGTGACGGGGAAAGTCCGAATGATCTGGACGCGCTAGTCGTGTATCGACTCGCGCCGGACGCTCGGCCCGACGCGATTGATGTTTTGCTACGACGCCGGCGGGAAGGGCTCGACCTACGCTTTGTCGCGGGGGATGCAGGTCCCGTCCCGCTAATCAAAATGTCGTGCTTCTTTCACACACTTTATCAATCCCGCGATCGCGGCGGAGACCAGGCGAGTTACCTTATCGTCTTGCAGGACTGAGTCGATGCTCCGAAGATCCTGGCGGCGCTATGGAGCGTTCGCTACCCTCGGGCCACTTACGGTTCTTTTGACCTCCTGCGTCGGCGCCTCGCTGATTCGCAGCCATGTCTATTTCCCGGATCCGCTGCCGGCGGAACTGGATTGGCAGGGGGTGCCGCCGCCGCTGCCAATGAGGGTACAGACTGAGGATGGCCTCACCATCGAGGGGTATCGCTGGCCCGCAACCACGGCTTCATTCGCGACGCTGATCTTTTTCCATGGCAACGCCGGGAACCGCTACACGGCGGCTGCCATGGCTGCCCCGCTGCGACGTCCCGACGTGGAGATCATCGTCGCATCCTATCGCGGCTATGGGGGTAATCCTGGTCGCCCCAGCGAGGCTGGCCTCTATCGCGATGGTGCTGCCTTTCTGCGCGCGGCGCGCTTGGGTACGCCGAAACACCTGTACCTCTTCGGCTTTTCCCTAGGTGCGAGCGTGGCGTTGCGTCTTGCGGCGGACCAGCCCGTGGATGGTGTCGTGACACTTGGGGCCTTCTCTTCCCTGGCAAGTGTGGCGCCCTGGTGGGCGGGGCCCTTTCTTCCGGATCGGTTTGATAATGTTTCCGCTGCACGGCGGCTTCGCACGTCACTCCTGATCCTTCACGGTTCCCGCGACGAAACGATTCCCATCGCCGAAGCGTCCAAGATCGGAAGGGCGGCCAGCCCGCCGCCGCAGATCATCATTCTGCGCGACGCCCCACACCGGATACGACTAGACCCGATCGCACGGATGATCTGGGATCAGTTGATCCATATAGCGCGACATCAGCCGGCTGCCGCGATCGCGATGGACGGCGTCCATCAAGACTAACGTGCTGCGGCATGGTTGCACCCGAATTTACTTTTGAGAGACATGGTGACTTTGTCGATGTCCGCCTTCCGCCGGCAAGCGCTCGAAGACTTCATACTGCAGCAGCATGGTCATCACGCCCATGCCACGATCCGTCAGCTGAATCAGGGACCGCCGTGCATCGGTCGCGTCGTCAACTTTGCCCACCAGTCCCGCCTCGACCAAGCAATCCAGACGCCGGAGCGCGGTCGAGACGGAAGCGCATGCCGCCAGGCAGAGGTTCTTAACCGGTGTGGGCCGACCCTCCGCTTCCGCGATGAACAACTCCAGCAGCATGTCCCATGCAGGCTCGCCGAACATGTCCTTAACGAGGACGTCCCGCTGCCGCCGCATCGCATATTGCCGCCGTGCGTGATGGACCAAGCGAAGCGATATGCCGCGTGGGCCAACTTCGCGATCGAGCACTTTATAGACAGCGCTCTCCAACTGATCGAGCGCAGACCGCACCGTCAAATAGTTGTGAGTCTCCCCGAGTTCAGCCTTCGCTGGCGTGATAGGGCACCGAAGATAATGAGCACCATGATTGGATAAGCCCAGAACCCCTGGAACAAGATGTAGATCTGCAGAGTCTGACTCAATCCCATCACAACGACGCAGTGGCTGCAAACTGCTATGAGATGAAAGGCTGTTGCCCATAATGGCCAAAACCTCCTTGATTTAAGCGCGAGACATAGAAAAGCAATAAGTGCTAGTATATCGACGGCGATTAGCCCCGACCTGTAGCTGTTCCATTCAAACAGCATTGGTATCTCGATAAAAATGGTGGCCAGAGACGCCGTCAGGACGATCATCGTCCCAAGCCGTTCGCTCCGGCCACCAAAAGCCATTCCCAACACCGTCGTGGCGATCAGGAACGCTGCATAGATTACGCGCAATGCTAGGAAAAAGGTCATGCCGTTGGCGAGCTGTCGTCGGTTGGCAGATCAGCTAACGCGCCGCAGGGGCGTGACATGCGCGCCCAGGATCTTCTTGGCGTCCTTGTCGCTCAGGCCCCCGAAATCCTCTTCGGCAGAAACTGCGATTCCTTTAATATCGTTGAGTACGTCATGTGCCTCGAGAAGCGCGCGCCGACTTGCGGTCTGTTGGCTTATGGTCTTCGCCAGCGCTTCCACCGCTCCATGGCCGATGCAGGCGCCGGCTCTTAGCTGAAGCCGCGCGTCCAATGCGGTCGCTAGGAGGCGCGCCGTGCTGGCGATGGCGAGATCGTTCGCCCGTTCGGATTCCCACATCTGTTCCGCAACGTTCATGGCAATGGCTCGGCGTTCACGACGCATCTTTATTCCCCCGTTCATCAGGTTGCCGTCTGGATGAGGGTCACATTAACCGGTGAAGACTTACCAGGATCGTGGCGATTCCGCTCACCAGCCCCCCTAATAGAAGTGCGACCAACGCGGCGATTATCAGAACCCAGCCGATGCGCTGCCCCGTGGTCAGCGTGTTGATTGGCCGTTTCCTTGTCGCCACCGGTAGCGCCCAGCCCGTCCCGGCGTCCGCTTCGTCCCCCTCATCTTCGTCGGATCCTGCTGCCTCTCGCGGCGGAACAGCAAGCGCAGCCGGCTCGTACGAAGGCTCGTATGAAGAGGAAATGTCGGCGTATCCGACCATCGCTGCAGCCTCATGGCGCGTTTTCGCACCAAGGAGACGCATTGCGATCCCGATTTCGGCATTGACGGTATGATGTGATCCGTGGACCGCCAACGCGATCTGCTTCGAAGTCATGCCCTGCGCGACGAGGCGCAGATAGGCACGTTGGGTTTCGTTGAGCGAGCCAACCTTTGCCGCGTTTTCGAACGAATTCATCACAGTAGAGCCATTTACTTCTAACCGGGGACAGTGACAACTCGCTATCGATAGCACTGGTTGAGTGTAGCGGCACCCTTCCGTCCGATGAAGCAGGAAGCCACATATCTACAGGGTTGAGCATTGCAATTTTGTTAAAGATTACTGAAGGTTTAGTTTAGTTAAAATTGCCGGCGAATAAAAGTATCCTTTATGTATATATTGAAAATGGATTAATACCGTGCCATTTACGTTGTGATGATTTCGGATTCGAGAAAGACCGGACTGTTTAGTGTAACAATTGTCTTGTGCCTTCCATAACCTTAGCCATGTCTTGGAATGGATATCCGTGGTAGTAGGCATCGCGAAAAATTGCAAAGATCGATGATTGGGGCGGCGCCAAATTCTGTTGGAAGGCACAACAGATCATCCCCTCGACAGCATGAGTCTGCAAGCGTGGCTTGCGCCGCGAAGAGGGCCCTGCGAGCGCCAGCCGGGCTGCGTCGCAAGCGATGGAGCCGGGCTTCTACCGGAGGGTGCCACCGAGTCGGCTGCGAGACGCCACATAGCATTGCGAGTCAACGCGCCCAAAAACACGCGTGATCGAAGCAATGGCAAGGAAGCGGTGGATGCCCCGTGAGGATTCGAACCTCAATTGACGGAGTCAGAGTCCGTAGTCTTACCTTTAGACGACGGGGCATCAATCAGGCCGCGGCAGATAGGGCGGGGAAGCGCGGCTGTCAACGCTGCATTCGCCTGCTCGCCTTGCGCTGCAGCGTTCGCTCGTCTAGCCTCGCATCCAAGCACCGGCCGAGCCGTTTTGGCTCGGTGACGGAAGAGCATAAGCGAGTTGATGTGATGGGGGATGGCTCCGCCAGAATGCCCCGCGGAGGGCGCGTTGCCGATGCCCGCCCTGTTGGGCCACCGGCAGCAAATGGGCCGGCGAAGGGCCCGGCGAATCGATGGAACGACGCGCGCCACTATGCCGCGCTGGACCTGGGCACGAATAATTGCCGGCTGTTGATCGCGCGTCCGCAGGGAGGCGGCTTTGCGGTGATCGACGCCTTTTCGCGAATCGTGCGGCTGGGCGAGGGGCTGGCCACCACCGGCCGGCTTTCCGATGCCGCGATCGAGCGCACGCTGGCGGCGCTGCGCGTCTGCGCGGACAAGCTGAAGCGCCGCAACGTCACGCTGGCGCGATCGGTGGCGACGCAGGCGTGCCGACAGGCGAGCAATGGCGGCGCGTTCATCGAACGCGTGTACCGCGAAACCGGCATCGCCCTGGACATCATCACGGCGGAGGAAGAAGCGCGGCTGGCGGTGCTGGGCTGCCACGCGCTGCTCGAACCCGGCGACGGGCCGGCGCTGGTGTTCGACATTGGTGGCGGCTCGACCGAGCTGGTGCTGGTCGATTCGCACGCGCCGATCCCGCATATCCTCGACTGGCACAGCGCGCCCTGGGGTGTGGTATCGCTCAGCGAAGCGACCGGGCAGAGCAAGGCCGTCGACGCCGATGCCCGGGCCGCCGCCTATGCGGACATGCGCGCGCGGGTGCGGGACAGCTTCGCCCCCTTCGTCGCGCGGCTGCGCACCCCCAAGGGCACGCGCCGGCTGCTGGGCACCAGCGGCACGGTAACGACGCTGGCGAGCGTGCATCTGGGGCTCGCTTCCTACGATCGCTCCGCGGTAGATGGGCTGATCGTGCCGAGTGCAGCGATGCGCGCGGTGAGTGCCCGCATTGCCGCGATGAGCGTGAAAGAGCGCGCGCAGGTGCCGTGCATCGGCAACGAACGCGCCGATCTGGTCGTTGCGGGCTGCGCCATCCTGGAGACGATCCTCGACATCTGGCCTGCCGAGCGGCTAGGCATTGCCGATCGCGGCATCCGCGAAGGAATCCTGCGGCGGCTGATCGGCGGCGCGCCCCTGTAAACTGGCATTCAAGCGTGTGAGGAAGATTCGATGAGCAGGGGCGGAGGCCGCGGCCATGTCCGCGTGCGCACGGCACGGGGCCGCACGGCGCAATCGACACGCTGGCTGGAGCGCCAGCTGAACGACCCTTATGTCCGGCGCGCCAAGGCGGAGGGCTATCGCAGCCGCGCCGCCTACAAGCTCACCGAGCTGGACGAGAAGTTCGGCTTTCTGAAGGGCGCCAGGCGCGTAGTCGATCTGGGCGTGGCGCCCGGCGGCTGGACGCAGGTGGTGCGCCGCGTTCTGCCCAAGGCGGCGGTTGTGGGAATCGACCTGCTGCCGGTCGATCCCATCGAAGGCGCGACGCTGCTGCAGATGGATTTCATGGACGATGCCGCGCCGGACAGGCTGATCGAGGCGCTGGGCGGCACGCCCGACCTGATCCTGTCCGACATGGCCGCCAACACGGTGGGCCATCCGCAGACCGATGCGCTGCGCACAATGGCGCTGGTGGAAACGGCGTTTGATTTCGCGATCAAGACGCTGGCGCCGGGTGGCGTTTTCGTCGCCAAGGTGTTCGCCGGCGGTGCCGATTCGGCGCTGATCGCCGAGATGAAGCGCAATTTCGCGACGGTGAAGCACGCCAAGCCGCCGGCGAGCCGCAAGGGCTCGGTCGAATGGTATGTCGTCGCGCAGGGTTTCAAGGGGCGCAGCGACGATGCCGCGCCGCCGAAGGAGCAGCAGGGCTGAACCGGCGAGCGGGCTTTACGGGCGGCGCCTGCGCTGGGCAGAGGCGATCGCCTTGAGCAGCTGTCGTAGACCCGCGACAAACAAAAGGGCCGGCGTTTCCGCCAGCCCGTTCGTATGCCGTTCGACGAAGAAGGATCAGCCTTCGTAGTCGCCGCCCAGATTCTGGTTGCGCGGCGGCGCTGCGGCGGTGAGGCGAAGGGCCTCTGCCTGGGCTGCGATCGAGCCGACTTCGTCCGGCGCTTCCTCATCGTCGATGCGGACGCGCTGCAGGCTGGCGACGACCGACTCTTCCAGATGATCGGGACGGATCGTCTCTTCGGCGATTTCGCGCAGGGCGACGACGGGGTTTTTATCCCGATCGCGATCCAGCGTAAGATCGGCACCGCCGGAGATCTGCCGTGCGCGCTGCGCAGCGAACAGCACCAGGTCGAACCGGTTGGGAATCTTGTCGACGCAATCTTCGACAGTGACGCGCGCCATCCTGGTCTTCCTTGATTTCAGGGTGCGGGAAAGACCGGCCAGTTAGGTGCGGCGGCCGCAAATGTCAAGAAAAGCCGCAGCGCGGCCACGAACCCGCCGACGCTTTCGATCGTTACGCAGGTTCACGATCCGGAGCATCCATCGCCCATGGCGCCTTATGCCGATCCCGTCCCGCTTGCTGCCCCACTGCCGACAGGGCATGTCGGCGCCATGCCGACAGCGCTCGCCCAGCCCAGCTTCCTCGTCGAGGGCAACCGGCTGACGCTGTTGCCCGATGGGCCGGAGCGGATGGCGGCGCTGCTCGCGCTCATCGCGGGGGCGGAGCGGACGCTGCGCGTGCTCTATTACATTTATGTCGACGACGAAGCGGGAGCGGCGGTGCGCCAGGCGCTGATCGAGGCGGCAGCACGTGGCGTGCGCGTGGCGCTGATCGTCGACGGGCTGGGCAGCGAACATGCGCAATCGCAGGATTTCTTCACGCCGCTGCGCGAGGCCGGCGTGGAGGTGTGCCGCTTCGTGCCGCGCTGGGGCCGGCGCTATCTGCTGCGCAACCACCAGAAGCTGGCGCTTGCGGACGAATCACGCGTGATCGTGGGCGGGTTCAACATCGAGACGAGCTATTTCGGCACGATCGCCGAGCAGGCGTGGCGCGACCTGGGCCTGCTGGTGGAAGGACCGGCGGCAGAGCGGCTGACAGGCTATTTCGATGCGCTCGCCGCCTGGGCGAAGCGGCCGCGTGCGTCGCTGCGCGCGCTGGGGCGAACGTTGAAAGCCTGGAGCGAACCCGACGGCAGTGCACGCTGGCTGCTCGGCGGGCCGATGCGCCGGCTGTCGCCCTGGGCCAGGGTGGTCAAGCACGATATGGAGCGGGCGCGAACGCTGGACATCATCGCCGCCTATTTCGCACCCAACCCGGCGATGCTGCGGCGGCTGGACAAGGCGGGCCGTCGCGGCCGCGTGCGGCTGGTCCTGCCTTCGAAGCTGGATCATACCGCCGCGATCTGGGCTGCGCGCTTCACCTATGCCGGGCTGCTGCGCAAGGGCGTGGAGATCTACGAGTATCAGCCGACCAAGCTGCACACCAAGCTGTATGTGATCGACAATGTCGTCCATATCGGCTCCGCCAATTTCGATATCCGCAGCATGTTTCTCAACCTCGAACTGATGCTGCGGATCGACGATGCCGCCTTTGCCGCGCATGTACGCCATTACGTCGATGGCGAGGTGGCGCAGTCCGAACGGATCACGCCCGCGCTCTACAAGGCGCGCAGCGGCTGGTGGACCCGGGCCAAGCAGTTCGCCGCGTATTTCGTGATGGCGGTGCTCGACTATAACGTCACGCGCCGGCTGAACTTTGGCGACAACGGGCCGATCGAGCCCTGACGCCGATGGTCAGGCCGGCACTTCCAGCGGCTCGACATCGACCGATACGTGCATGTTCTGCGCGCCCGATCCCAGCACGATGCCGTCGATCGGCGCGATATCGGCATAGTCGCGGCCGATCGCCATGACGATGTGATCCTCGGCCATCCAAATGCCGTTGGTGGGATCGACGCCAGCCCAGCCCAGTTCCGGCCCGCACCACAGCAGCACCCAGGCATGAGTCGCGTCCGCCCCTACCAATCGCGGCTGGCCCGGCGGCGGCAGCGTGCGCAGATAGCCCGAGACATAGGCGGCCGGCAGCCCCGCCGCGCGCAGGCCGGAGAGCATGATCTGCGCGAAATCCTGGCATACGCCGCCCCGCTTGGCGAACGCTTCGTGCGGCGGGGTATCGACCAGCGTCGCGGTGGGATCGAAAGTGAAGTCGCGCTGGATACGCCGGGCGAGTGCGATCCCGGCTTCCAGGATGCCGCGATCGGTGTCCAGCTCCTCGGCGCACCAGGCGCCGATCTCGCGATCGAGCGGGATCAGCGGCGAAGGGAACAGATAAGCGGCAGGCCCGGCGGCGGTGGGATCGCGGCTTTCCCGCGCCCATGCCGCGACCTGGCGCAGCGAAGGATCGCGCGGCGAGGGAACGGGAATGGGCCGGTCGACCCGGATGCGTGCGCGGCTCTCGATCGTCAGGCTGCTTGCGTCGTGCTCCACCACGAGCCGTACGACATTGGCGAGGCCGGCTTCGGCGCGCGCCGGATAGGTGCGGCCGCCGGGCTGCACCGTCAGCCGATAATCCTCGATCATCTGGCCCGACCACAGGATAGGCTTCAGCCGCAGATTGCACCGGGCGAACGCCACCGGCTGCGCATAATCGAACCGCGTGACATGCCGGATCTGGTAGAGCATCATGCGAGCACGAGCCCCGCCGCGCGCAGCGGCTCGGCACCGTGCAGGAAGTATCGCCGGCCGATCGCATCGGACAATGTGCCCAGCCGCGCCTGGAGATCGGCCAGCCAGGCATCGTCGATCCGCGTTGCCCGCGCCGTGACCAGTGCGGCGGCGATGGCGCGGGCCTGCTCCTGTTGCGGTTCGGCAAGCCCGTCGTCGGACAGCACGGGAAGCGCGTTCAGATGCGCCGAGATCGCCGCCGCCTGGAAGGCGATCCCTCGCGGATTGCCCGGATCGAGCGCCAGCAGATCGAGCACCGGCACGCGCGCCATGCCGGTCAGATAGCGCTGCCGATAGCTGATCTGGCTGTCGCTCAGGTCGAGCAGCGTCGAAAGATCGTCGGCGGTGGCATCCGGCTGGCCGAGCGCGCGCAGAAAGCCGATCGTCGCAAGCGCGCGTTCGATGCGGCGGCCGAGATCGTGGAAGCGCCATGCATCGGTGCGGCCCATATGCTCGGCCGCCTGGCCCGCCAGCGCCGAATAGCGTCGCTGCAGCGATCCGGCGCGATCGAGCAGCACGCCGCGATCGGGGAACGGCGCGTCGAGCAGGCGGATCATGTCGGCCGAGAGGCGATCGCGCGAGACGGCGCCGATCATCCGCGCCTGCCGGTTGATCTGCCGCACGCTCTGCTCGCCGCTCTCCGATTCGAGCGCGGTGCGCGCGAGCTGCGTCAGTTCCTGCCGCTTCAGTCCGCGGGGGGGCGGCGCCGCACCCGCCATGATGACGAGCTGGGCCAGCCGGCCGACCGTTTCGGGCGACAGCGCCGCGCCGGTATCCGCGCTGATCGAATGGCCGAGCAGCACGCGCAGCACCGAAAGCAGCGCTTCGCCCCGCTCCAGATAGCGGCCGAGCCAGAACATATTGTCTGCCACGCGGCTGGGCAGCGTCCCAGGATTGCGGCGCAGCTGCGTCGAATCGCCCGCCGGCAGGAGCGAGACGGGCAGAACAGGATCGGGCCCATGCACACAGACGTCGGCGGACCAGCTGCCTTCGCCCATTACTGCGGCGCGCGTATCCGGATGCTCGCCGATCCGGGCGAAACCGCCAGGCATCACCACCCAGCGCCCCGTCGCGTCGCGTGCGGCGAAGACGCGCAGCGTGAACGGACGAGCGATCAGCCGGTCTTCGGTGACAGTCGGCATCGTGGACAGGCAGACCAGTTCCTGGCCGACATAATCCTGCGGCCGGCGCTCGAGATCTTCAAGGATGGCGGCGCGCGCGGCGTCATCGAGCTGCGCGCCGATCACCGGTGCGCCGTCGGGCAGGCCGATCAGCCGAGCGCCGAAGGCGGGCGCCACCACCAGCCGATCCAGCGTAGCGGCGACATGGGCCGCTTCTGCCGGCTGGCCGCACCACCAGGTTGCGATGTTGGGCAAGCGCAGCGGCGCGCCGAGCACCACTTCGCTCAGGCGCGGCAGGAACGCGGCGAATGCCGGCGCCTCCAGCAGCCCCGCGCCCGGTGCGTTGGCGATCACGACGTTGCCGGCCACCATCGCGTCGATCAGCCCGGCAACGCCGATTCGGGAGTGCGAATCGAGCGCCAGCGGATCCAGGAAGCGCGGATCGAAGCGGTGCCACAGTGCATCGATGCGCTTCAGCCCTGCGATGGTGCGGACGTACAGCCGATCGTCGAGCACGGCGAGATCGGCGCCCTCCACCATCAGAAAGCCGAGATAGCGCGCAAGATGGGCCTGCTCGGCATAGCTGGCGGTGAAGCGGCCCGGCGTAAGCAGCGCCATGCGCGGCTCGGCGCGGCGACAGGCGGCCGCGATGCCGTCGCGAAATGCGGCGAAGAAGGGCGCATGGCGCTCGATGTTCAATCGGCCCTGCAGTCCGCCCAGCGTCCGCGCCATCGCCAACCGGTTCTCCAGCGCATAGCCGGCACCCGCTGGCGCGCGCAGGTGATCGGCCAGCACGCGCCAGTTTCCATCCGGATTGCGGCACAGATCGAAGGCGACGAAATGGAGGTGGTGCTCGCCCGGCGGCGTCAAATGGGTGAGTGGACGCAGGAAGAAGGGGCTTCCCGTGACCAACGCGGCCGGTACATGGCCGTCCGCTACCAGTCGGCAGGGGCCGTACAGATCCTTGAGTAGCGCTTCCATCAGTTCGGCGCGCTGGATCGCGCCGGCTTCGATGTCGCGCCATTCGCCGGTATCGATCAGCAGCGGCACCGGGGAGAGCGGCCAGGGCCGTTCATCCCCTTCGTCACCGACCCGGTAGCCGGTGCCGATATCCTCGGCATGGCGATGCGCGCGCTCCCGTGCCAGGGCGAAGCCGTCGCCCGAAAGGCCGGCAAGCTCCTCGAACAGGGCGGTCCACGCATCGCTGGTGCGCGCCCGCAGCACGTCGCCTGCCGGCGCCTGCCCGCAATAGTCCGTAATCCAACGATCGGCGATCGTGCCGGCGTCGAACAATCCCGCCTCGGCAAGGCTGACCACAGCTGCTTCCCTTTCCTCGCGAGGGTGATGGGCGAAAGGTTGCTGCCATGCAACACGCGAGATGTGCGAGTGGGGGCAAAAGCGGTACCGGTCCGGCGCTGGTCGCCGATCAAACGTCGGGCAGCGTCTGGTCGGCGATGCCCCAGCCGCGCAGACTGCGGCCTTGCGCGCGTTCGATCAACATGTCGGCGTCGCGGATCGTGAACCGGGCAGCGCTGTCCGTCTCGCGCAGTTCGGTCCAGGTTACCGGCGTGGCGACCGGCGCGTTTTCGCGGGCGCGGGCGACATAGGGCAGCACCGCCGTCGCGCCGCGCTGGTTGCGCAGATAGTCGATGAAGATGCGTCCCGTGCGACTGGCCTTTTTGAGGTTGGCGGTGAAGCGCTCGGGCTCGGCCTGGGCAAGGGCGCGGGCGAAGCGCTCGCAGAAGCTGCGCGCCGCGGGCCATTCCGCGTGCGGCACCAGCGGCACCACCACGTGCACGCCTTTGCCCCCGGAGAGCATCGGCCAGCTGGTGAGACCGATCTCGGCGAGCTGCTCCTTCAGAAACTCCGCCGCTTTCTTGACCACGGCAAAGTCCAGACCCTCGTCCGGATCGAGATCGAACACCAGCCGATCGGGCTTCTCGATATCGGCGACGCGGGATCCCCAGCCGTGAAATTCGATCGTGCCCATCTGCACGCAGGCGAGCATGCCATCGGCATCGGATACGTAGAGATAGGGTTCGGTGGAGCCGTCCTTTTCGCGGATATCGACATGGTGGACCTGCTCGCCGAAGCTGCCGGCATCGTGCTTCTGGAAGAAGCATTGTTTGGCGCGGCCCTGCGGACAGCGGACCAGGCTGATCGGGCGATCGGCCAGCCAGGGCAGCGCGATCGGCGCGACGGCGCTGTAGTAATCGGCAAGGTCGCCCTTGGTGAGCTTCGATTCGGGAAAGATCACGCGATCGCGGCTGCTGATCTTGATCGTACTAGGCGCGGCCTCGGGCAGCGCGGCGGGTTCCTCCGCCACTACCGCCTCAGCCGGCTTGTCCTCGCGCAGACCGAGGAAGCTGGCATGGCGCACCACTTTCTCGGCGGTGAACTCGGCAAAGGCGATTTCCGCGACCAGTTCGGGTTTCACCCAACGCGCGCCGCGTGCTTCGGGGCGGGGGACCTTGGCGGCGGGGGCGTCGGCGGCAAGTTCGTCCAGGCGCTCGCGCAGGGAAAGCAGCGTCTCGGCGTTGAAGCCGGTGCCGACCTTGCCGGCATAGACCAGCCCGTCCGGCCCGTTCAGCCCGAGCAGCAATGACTTGAACCCGCGTCCCCTGGCGCTCGAAGCGCTCCAGCCGAGGATCACGAATTCCTGGCGGTGCGTGCATTTGATCTTCAGCCACGCCTTGCTGCGCGTGCCGCGATAGGGCGCGTCGGCGCGTTTCGAGACAATCCCCTCGAACCCTTCGCGGCACATGCTTTCGAACAGCTTCTCGCCATGGCCGATCACATGTTCGGAGAAGCGCAGGCGATCGTCGACGCCGTCCATCAGCGCGCGCAGGCGTTCCTTGCGCTCGATCTGGGGGAGGGCGGTCAGGTCCTCGCCCGCGTCGGCGAGCAGATCGAAGGCGAAGCACAGCAGCCCCTCGCCGCCGGCGGAGATCGCCTCCTGCAGGGTGGAGAAGTCAGGCTTGTCGCCCTGCATCGCGACGATCTCTCCGTCGATCAGCGCGCCGGCGGGCAGGCCGGCAGCGGCTTCGGCGATGCCGGGGAACTTGGCGGTCCAGTCCAGGCCGGAGCGGGTGTAGATCTTCGGCCCGTCCGTGCCGGTGGCAATAAGCGCGCGGTAGCCGTCGTACTTGATCTCGTGGAGCCACTGGTTCCCGGTGGGGACGGTGTCGACCAGCGTGGCGAGCTGGGGAGATTGGAACGACGGGGCTTTCGATCCTTTTCCGGAGGCCCGCTTCGCTTTCGCCCCCCTCCCGCTTGCGGGAGGGGGTGATGTGGAAGAAGGGCTGCTAGGTTTCCGCCCCTCCCCCGACCCCTCTCGCACGCGGGAGGGGGGCGCAGGCTTCTTCCCCTCGGCAATCTCCTGCATCGTGCGACCAGTGGTGACGCTGGTGAGGCCGGTTTCCACCAGCTCGTCCGTCGCCCCGGCGAACTCGTCGTTGATCTTGCGGAGCAGCCAGTTCTCGGCCTTTTCCTTGCCTCGGGGCTTGAGCCGGATCAGCAGCCATTCGCCCCGCATGCGCTCGCCGTGCAGCACGAAATGGAGATGGCCCTTCTCCAGATCCTTGGCACTCTTGCCCGGGATCGGCTCCCAGGTGCCGTTGTCCCACAGCATTACCGTGCCGCCGCCATATTGGCCCTTGGGGATAGTCCCCTCGAAATCGGCATAGGAGAGCGGATGGTCCTCGGTGCGGACCGCCAGCCGTTTCTCGTCGGGGTCCAGGCTGGGCCCGCGCGTCACCGCCCAGCTTTTGAGCACGCCGTCCACTTCCAGCCGGAAGTCCCAGTGCAGCCGTGTCGCGTCATGCTTCTGGACGATGAAGCGATTGCCGCCTCCCTTGGCGACCTTGCCGGCGGGCTCCGCCGTCTTGGCGAAGTCGCGCTTGGCATTGTAGCGGGCGAGGCTGTCGGGCTCAGGCACGTTTCTTCGCCGCCGGTTTCTTGGCCGGGGCCTTTTTGGGCGCAGCCTTGGCCTTTGAGGCAGGCTTGGCGTCGCCGGGGCCTAGCGACTTCTTCAGCGCCGCCATGAGGTCCACCACGTTCGAACCCCGGCTGTCCGCCTTGTCGGGATCTTCCTCGATCACCTTGGCGCCCTTGGCCTTTTTCTTCTTCTCGATCAGGTTGCGCAGCGCGTCGACATAGCGATCGTGAAAGCCCTTGGGGTCGAACTTGCTCGCCTTCTTCTCGATCAACGTTTGCGCCAGATCGAGCAGTTCGGGATCGGGCTCGCTGTCCGCGATTTCGCGGAAATAGCCCTGCGCCTTCTGCACCTCATCGGCATAGCGCAGCGTCTCGAGGATCATGCCGCGCCCGCAGGGCTTGAGGCTGACGATATACTCGCGGCCGCGCATCGCCAGCTGGCCCAGCCCCACCTTGCGCGCCCGCCGCAGCGCCTCGCGCAGCACGATGAAGGCCTCCTCTGCCAGTTCATCCGCCGGCACGACGAAATAGGGACGCTCGTAATAGAGCACGTCGATTTCGTCGGCGTCGACGAACTGAGTCAGCTCCAGCGTTTTCTTGGATTCCAGCTTTACCGCGTCGATCTCGTCCTGTTCGAGCAGGACATATTCGCCCTTCTCGATCTCGTATCCCTTGACGATCTCGTCGGGCTCGACCGTGCCGACGCCGGGCGCGACCTTTTCGTACTTGATCCGCTGGCCGCTCGGCTCGTGAATTTGATGGAACGCGATCTGCGCGCCGGATTTGGTGGCGGTGTAGATCTCGACGGGAATCGAAACGAGGGCCAGCCGAATCTGTCCCTGCCAATAGGCGCGTGCGGCCATGCGGAAGTCTCCTCGTTGCAGGCCCGATTCAATTCCCCAAAGGTCACAGTGTTCCGCCCATCGCAACGGCGGCGTTTAGGCTGTAGAGGCAGACCGTATGAGCACCGACCCTTTCGCGCTTTTCCACGACTGGTACACCGAAGCGCGCACCACCGAATTGAACGATTCCAACGCGATGGCGCTGGCGACCGCCGATGCGCAGGGCCGCCCCTCGGTGCGGATGGTGCTGCTGAAAGGCTATGACGAACGCGGCTTCGTCTTCTACACCAACCGGGAGAGCAGGAAGGCCGGCGACCTGGCCGCCAACCCTTATGTTGCGCTGCTGTTCCACTGGAAGTCGCTGCGCCGCCAGATCCGGATCGAAGGCGCGATCGATCTCGCCAGCGACGCGGAATCGGACGCCTATTTCGCCAGTCGCAGCCGCGATTCGCAGCTCGGCGCCTGGGCCTCGGACCAGTCGCGCCCGCTTGATGCCCGCGCGACGTTCGAGGCGCGCTTCGAGGAAGTACGCGCCCGCTTCGAAGGCGGTGCGGTGCCGCGCCCGCCGCATTGGGGCGGCTATCGCGTGACGCCGGAGCGGATCGAGTTCTGGCTCGATCGCGAACACCGTTTGCACGAGCGCCGCGTCTTCACCCGCGCCGGCGACGGTTGGAGCGAAGGCATGTTGTTCCCATGAGCAACCTCGCCCGCCGGGCCGCGCTGGCCAGCGTCGCCAGCGCCGTGTTGCTGGGGGCGCTCAAATCCTATGCGGCGGTGAAGACAGGATCGGTGGCGGTGCTGGCCAGCCTGGCCGATTCGGGGCTCGACCTGATCGCTTCGCTGGTCACGCTGGGCGGCGTGCACTGGGCCGCGCAGCCGGCGGACGAGAAGCACCGTTTCGGCCATGGCAAGGCGGAGGCGCTGGCGGCGCTGTTCCAGGTGGCGATCATCGCGATTTCCGGCTTCGCCATTCTGCTACGCGCGGTGCAGCGGCTGCTGCAGAACCAGGCGAGCGCCGCACCCGAGGCGGGCATCGTCGTGTCGGTGATTGCGATGGTGGTGACGCTGGCGCTCACCCAATATCAGCGTTCGGTCGTGCGCCGCACCGGATCGATCGCGATCACGACGGACAGTATTCACTATAGTTCGGATCTGTTCCTCAACGCCGCCGTCATCGCCGCTCTGGTGCTGGAAAGCTATGTCGGCATCGCCGGCGCCGACCCGATCTTCGGCATCGCCATCGCGCTGTGGCTGCTATGGGGCGCCTGGCGCGCTTCCGTCGCGGCGATCGATCAACTGATGGATCGCGAATGGCCGGAGGAGAAGCGCCGCCGCTTCGTCGAGATCGCCGCCACCTATCCCGAACTCAACAGCCTGCACGATCTGCGCACCCGTACCAGCGGCAATCGCGACTTCGTGCAGTTCCATGTCAGTATGCGCCCGACGATGACGATCGCCGCGGCGCATGACGTGGTCGAGCGGCTGGAAGCGGCGCTGGCGGAGGCGTTTCCGGATACCGAGATCCTGATCCATGTCGATCCGGACGGCCATGTCGACGAGCCTGGCAATGCGATGGTGGAGGCCAATCTGCTGGATGACGGCGACGTTACGAGCGGCGGACGGTAACAGCCGGGCCGGAGGCTCCCTATCTGGGCGGGCCCACCCGCCAGGAGACGCCCCGATGCATGCACCGCCCGTCCCCGCCACGCTTGGCCGCGGCCTTACCTTCGCCATGGCGGCGGCGGCGGGGATCGCGGTGGCGAACATCTATTACAACCAGCCGCTGCTCGGGATTATCGAACGCGACCTGCCCGGCCAACCGGCGGGGCTGGTGCCGACGGCAACCCAGCTCGGCTATGCGGCGGGGCTGTTCCTGCTGGTGCCGCTGGCCGACCTGCACGAGCGCAAGCAACTGATCGTGCTGCAATTACTGGTGCTCGCCGCAGCGCTGGTGGGCGCCGCGACCGCACCGAATGCATGGATGCTGATCGCGGCTTCGCTGCTCGTCGGTGCGGCGGCGAGCGTGGCGCAGCAGATTGTGCCGTTCGCCGCGCACCTCGCCGATCCGGCCCGGCGCGGGCAGACAGTGGGTATGGTGATGGCGGGGCTGCTCTGCGGCATCCTGCTCAGCCGCACGCTTTCCGGTTTCGTGGGCACGCATGCGGGCTGGCGCGAGATGTTCTGGCTGGGCGTGCCGCTGGCGCTCGGCACCGCCGCGGTGATGGCGTGGCGGTTGCCGCGCAGCCATCCCGACAGCGGGCTCGGCTATGGCGGGTTGCTGCGTTCGCTGGCCCAGCTCTGGGTGGCGTTTCCGCCGCTGCGGCTGGCGGCAATCACCCAAGCGCTGTTATTTGCGGGATTCACGGCCTTCTGGACCATCCTCGCGCTGTACCTGCAATCGCCGCGCTTCGGCTTGGGGGCGGATATCGCCGGCCTGTTCGGCGTGGTTGGCGCCGCCGGCATCCTGGGCGCGCCGCTGGCGGGCCGCATCGCCGATCGCACCGGACCGCACCTGGTGGTGTTGGTGGGTGCGCTGCTGGCGGTGGCGAGCTGGGCGATCTTCGGTCTGTGGGCCAGCATCGTCGCGCTGGTGATCGGGGTCGTGCTGCTCGATTTTGCGGTGCAGAGCGCGCTGGTTGCCAACCAGCATATCGTGTTCGCACTGCGGCCGGAGGCGCGGGCGCGGCTCAATACCGTGCTGATGGGATCGATGTTCCTAGGCGGCGCCGGTGGGTCGGCCACGGCGACCCTGGCCTGGCAGGGCGGCGGGTGGAGCGGCGTGGCGCTGCTGGGCGGCGGGCTGTCGCTGGTTGCCGCGGGGCTGCAGCTAGCGAACCGACGAAGTAACCGAAGTTAAAGCGAAAAACGGGAACGGCGGGGCCTGCATGTCGTTGGTTCTCCCATCAGGAGAAGCGCCATGCCCGATCCGGACACGCATACCCACTCCCAGCCTCGCCCCAATGTCTCGACCGAACCCGGCGAAAAAGGCGATGCCGGCGGCACCAGCACCCAGCCGCGGCCGAACCTTTCCACCGAGCATCAGCAGGAAGGCGATGCCCGCCATCCGAGCGACACGCTCGATCGCGGCCAATCGGCGCGCTGAGCCCGGCGATGGACAGCGTCGAAACGGCTGCCACAGCACCGGCGCGCGATCGGCCCGGCAGTGCCGCGGCGCTGTTGATCATCGACATGATCAACACCTTCGACTTCGAAGGCGGCGATGCACTCCGGGCGCGGGCGGCGACCATCGCCGGTCCGATCCGCCGACTTCGCGATGCGTTCGACGCGGCCGAATTGCCCACCGTCTATGTCAACGACAACTTTGGCGAATGGCATTCCGAAAAGTCGCGGCTGATCGAGCAGGCCATGGCCGATGCGCCGGAGGCGATTGCACGCCTAACGCCGCGCGACTGCGATTACTTCGTTCTGAAGCCGCAGTTTTCCGGCTTCTACGCGACCAACCTGCCGGTGCTGCTGCCCAAGCTGGGCGTCCGCCGGCTGGTGCTTACCGGTGTGTCGACCGACATCTGTGTGCTGTTCACCGCAGGGGACGCGCATATGCGCGACTATGCGCTGTGGGTGCCGGAAGATGCGGTGGCGAGCCAGGATGCCGATCGCGGCCGATGGGCGCTCGAGAGCATCGCCCAGAGCATGAGCGCCGACATCGCCGCGACGAGCGACCGGGATCCTGCCGAATGGATCGCCGAGAGCGCGCACGACCTGCCGGGATAACCGGCGCGGCGGCGCCAGAGGATGCTCGACGTGCGGCAGCGGAAGACGTGCGCTTGCTCTGGTTAGAGAGTTGATAACACAAGTGAAAGTTTCGGAACGTCGTTGCCCGCCGGGCGGTTGACCCCTAGCCGTCCGGCGTTTCGCGTGCCGGGCGCATCGATCCTCCAAGCGCAAGGAACGGGCCAATGGACTATCGCAAAATCGGATTTGGGCTGGGCGTGTTTTCGATCGGGCTCGGCATTGCCGAACTCGCTGCGTCGAAGCGCATCGCGCGCGGCCTCTCGGCCGGCGACCAGGATGGGTTGGTGCGTGCGTTCGGCGCGCGCGAACTGCTGGCGGGCGCCGCGCTGCTCGCGGGGCCGGCGCATGGCGCGCGGGTGTGGAACCGGGTGGCCGGCGATGCAATGGACATCGCCGCGCTGGGCTTAGCCGCACGCCGATCGCCGCAGAACAGGGCGGTTTGGGGCGCGCTCGCCTTCGTCGCCGCCGCCACCGCGATCGATATCGTAACCGCAATCGGGCTGGATCGCACCACCGGCAAAACGCTGCCAACGGGGCAGGAGGAAACCGAAGAGAAGGAGCGCATGCCCGCTGCCGACACGCCGCAGACCGTGGAAGGCAAGGCAACGTCGATCGAGCCGGCCACCATGCCGCAGGCGCTGGCGCCGGCAGTGGGCTGATCGCCCGACCTTCTCCCTTTCCGCAAGCGGGAGGGGAGAAGGTGCGGCTATTCCTCGCCTTTCGTTGTGGCGTTGGGGTTGCTGCCGCCTTCGTAGTTGATGTGGCTCTGGCCGCCATGGCCCATGAAGTCGCCGGGCCCCTCCTTCCGCTTCTTGTCCGGATAGGGGTTGGGATAGGCGCCGCCTTCGCTCTCGCCCAGTTCGCGCCCGTGCGTCTCGGTGTCGGAAACGCCGTCTGGAGCGCCCTTGTGTGTGCCGCCGCCTGCGGCCTGCATCGGCTGTTTGTCGCTCATCTGCCAAGCTCCTGATCTATAACTCTTCTGCGCGTTCAACGAAGCGGCACTCGGCGCCGTTCCCCTGATCGGTTTCGTCGCTCAGTGCCGCCAAAGCAGCTTTGTTGAAGAAGCCGGAACAAGCCGCCTGCGGAGCCGCGCTCGGCAACAATTATCACTCAGGTTAATTGCAAAAGATCGATCAATGCGAGGTAGTTGAAACTACGGGCAAATCCAGCCGCTCTTGTCGGGGACGCAACTGACAAGGAGAGACGGCATGTTCATGCATAACAAGCGCCTGCAATATACAGTGCGGGTGGCCGAACCGAACCCGGTACTCGCTTCGCTGATGCTCGAACAATTTGGCGGGCCGGACGGCGAATTGGCGGCAGCGATGCGCTATTTCACGCAAGGCCTGGCCGAGGATGATCCCGGTCGCAAGGACATGCTGCTCGACATCGCCACCGAGGAGTTGAGCCATCTGGAAGTGATCGGCTCGATCGTCGCTATGCTCAACAAGGGCGTGAAGGCGCATGTCAGCGAAGGCGACATGGAAGAAGCCGAGCTGTACATGTCGCTGACCCAGGGCGGCAACAGCCATACCCAGGCGATCCTCTATGGCGGCGGGCCTGCGCTCACCAACTCGTCGGGCGTGCCATGGACGGCCGCCTATGTCGACAGCCGGGGAGACCCGACCTGCGATCTGCGCTCGAACATCGCCGCGGAGAGCCGCGCCAAGATCGTCTATGAGCGGTTGATCAACCTTACCGACGACACCGGCATTCAGGATGCGCTGAAGTTCCTGATGACGCGCGAGGTTTCGCACCAGAAGTCGTTCGAGAAGGCGCTGTATGCGATCGAGGACAATTTCCCGCCGGGCAAGCTGCCGGGCGTGCCGGAATATTCGAGCATGTACGTCAACACCTCGCAGGGCGAAGGCGATATGCGCGGGCCTTGGAACGACGGGCCGGAATGGGACCGTGTCGACGATCTGCAGCAGACGCTGCCCGCCGATGATGGCGACGGGATGCCGACGGTAGCGCTCGGCTCCGCCGACAAGGCGGCGTTGACTCAGCTTGCGGAGCGAACCAAATCTGATCCCAGCACCAACCCCACCACCGGTGCCGATCTCGCGGCCGGCCCGGGCGCGGGGCGCACCAAGTCGGACGTCGAGAACGTCTGATCCATTTTCCCGGCCGGGCGTTGTCCGGCCGGGAACCCATTTTTTCGGAGCGGCATGGCGGGCCAGTCGATCATCATGGCAGGCGCGCTGGGCAGCCTGGTCGCCGGGCTGGCGACCGGCATCGGCGCGATTCCTGCGCTGTTCCTGCGCAAGCCCAGTGACGAGCAGCAGAACCTGCTGCTGGGCTTTGCCGCGGGCGTGATGCTCGCGGCATCGTTCTTCTCGCTGATCATGCCAGCGATTCGCCAAGCCGAGGCGCGCGGCGCGAGCGGCGTCGAGGCATCGCTGATCGTCGCCTGCGCGGTGCTGCTGGGCGCCTGGGGTATTGCCAGGCTGCACGATCTTGCCGGGCCGCTGGAGCGCGCAGGGCTGGGCCCGCCGGGCATCGCCGACAGTGCGGTGCAGCGTCGGATCTGGCTGTTCGTGCTGGCGATCACGCTGCACAATTTCCCCGAGGGCATGGCGGTGGGCGTCAGCTTTGGCGGGGGCGATCTGGAGGCCGGTCGTGCCACCGCGCTCGGGATCGGCATCCAGAATATTCCCGAAGGACTTGCCGTGGCCATCGCGCTGCAGAGCGCAGGATATGGTCGTGCGATGTCGGCGCTGGTTGCGCTCGCCTCGGGGCTGGTCGAGCCGCTTGCCGGGCTGATCGGCGTCAGCATCGTCGCTTCCGCCCAGGCATTCCTGCCCTGGGGGTTGGGGCTGGCGGCGGGCGCGATGATCTATGTCGTCGCATCGGACATCATCCCCGACGCGCACCGCCGCATCGCCGGCGGAGGACGCGCCTCGGCCGGGTTGATGGCGGGGCTGGCGGCGATGATGTTCCTTGATACCGCCTTTGGCTGAACGTCAGCGGCGCTCCATTCGGTCCAGCCAGGCGCCGAGCCGCCCGCGCGAATAGGTCAGCGCCTGATACAGACTTAGCGAGGCTTTCGCCCAACGGATGTACAGGCTCGGCATGCCCAGCCGGTCTGCCACCCAGGCAACGCGGTGGCTCCACGCCGCGATTCCGGCGCGGGTGCGGTAGACGAGCTTGCGGCGCCAGCCTATCCCCGCGGCGCGCGGCGCCACCCGTTTGCGCGGCGTGATCCCCCGGCGATGCCAGGTCAGGCGATAGGCGAGGCCCTCGCGCCGGTGCCGCAGCCCGGCATCCTGCGTGCCGGCGATGAAATCGGCATCGACCGGGTCGAGCGCCAGTCGCCCCTTATCGATCGCGCCCTGCAGCATATCCAGCAGCATCGGCGCCCGGACGATCACCACATTGGTGCCGCGCCCGTCGGAGGAATAGGGCTCCACCCAGGCATCGCCGAACGCAATGTCGGCAGTCTCCGCCACCACGTCGTCGCAGGCGTTGCAGGCGCTGTTCTGAAAGAACCCCGCCCCCCAATCGCCGTCCGCCAGATGCCACCAATCCTGCCAACGCGCGCTGCCGTCGGTAAGCGTCAGATGCGCGGTGTACCAATTGGCCGGTCTCGACGCATCCTTGCGGCGATACTCCACCGCCGCCACCTCGTTCGGATCGACGGCCAGCTGCCAGGCGAAGCTGTCGACCAGTCGCCCGCTCTTCATATGCCCACAGAACAGCCCCAGCGTGGCGACGATACGCTCGGCGAACACGGGCTCTGCTGCGCGGGCGAGGTTCACCGCTTTCAGGAAACAGGGGATACCCACAACGGCGTAGCGGCCGGGTACGGTCCGAATCTCGTCCAGAATCTGGGCCAGATGTACCGGATGGTAGCGAGAGCGCGCGCCTTCGGCGATCGCCTCCAGGCTGCGCGAGATGCGATAGCCGAAATGCGGTGCGCCGGGCCCGGGCAGCGGCACGACATGGGCGACGCCGTCGATCATCCCCTGGCGCAGCAGCTCGGCCGCGACCCAGCTCACCATGCCGCCGGAACTGCCGCCCGCCCGGAAATCACCCTCTGCGGCATGGCCGACATAGGCGCTCTCGAACCGGCCGATCCGCGCGTCTACAACGGGTGCGCTGGGAAAGCGGGCGTCGGCGATCGCATCCTCGTCCGCCGCTGCCGGCGAGAATGGACAGGTGGCCGCAAAGCGCGGCGTTGGCGTGTCGCGCCAGCCTGCGGGGCCGTGCGGTTTCAGCTGGCGATATTCGTCCCATTCCATCCGGCCGCCGCCCTGCACCGCGCACGCGCCGCAGCCGATGCACAATCCGGAGCGATCAATGGCACCGGGGCTGGGCGCCTCAGCCAAGCACCCGGTCCAGATAGGCGTCGGACTGGTCGCGCAGCGTAGCGATCCGCTTGTTGATGCCGGCATCGAGCGGCGCGTCGAGAAGAGCATCGAGCGCGATCGGCGCCTCGGGGATCAGCAGGTGCCGCTCGGCGCCGAGCAGCGACGTGAGGTCGCGCACCTTGTTCCAACGATAGGAGGACGGGGCGCAGGCGAACGGCTTGTCGTTCAGCAGCGCAAACACGCAGCCATGGAAGAAATTGGTCAACACCGCTTCGGCGCCCGCCATCGCCGCGGCGAAGTCGTGCGGGCCTGCCTCCAGCCATTGCTCGTCGGCCCAGTCGTTCCGATAGCCGATGCTGATCAGCCGGATGTCCCGCGCCTTCGCCCAACTGCGCGCAGCTTCGGCAAACGCATCGGGCAGGCTGTGACCATAGACGATCACGTATCGACCATCGGGGGGCGGCGTCGCCGCATCGGCCAGCGGCGGAAATTGCAGGCAGGGATCGAGCACCAGCGCCGGCGCGCGGCCGATCGCCTCGGTCACCAGCCGACGGCTGTTCTCGTCGCGCACGGCAATCGCGTCGAAGCGGCGCAGCTGATCCTGCCAGTAGGGATCAAGCCCCGAATCGGCATCATAGCTGCCGAAGCTGGCGGCATAGGTGGCGACGCAATCCGCGTTCAGACCGATGCCGAAGAAGATCGATGCGCCGCCATACCAGGGATGTTGCAGGTTCCATACCTCGTCACTGCCGACCAGCACGGTATCCACATGCGGCATCGCCAGCGGATCGACGAGATCGAAGCCTGGAGAAAGCGGCAGCGCATCGAAGGCGCAGAGGAACTTGCGCAGCTTGGCGGCATAGCGCCGTTGGTCGGCAGCGCTCGCCCGCACCGGCAAGGTCGGCTGCAGCGCGTTGCGCCACTCGGCGCGCGTGACTCGGGGCGATTCATGGTCGAGCAGCATCACCGGGTGGCCGCGCGCATGCACGCCCTCTGCCAGACAGCGCGCCTGCCAATAGGAACCATAGTTGATGCAGCGATGGAAGGTGAGGATGCCTACGGAGCGCGTCTCCGCGTGGCGTTCCTGCATGGCGCTGGTGAAATCGTCCACGCCGGAAAGTCTCATGCGCGCGCTCTCCGGGCGCGGCAGTCGGCCGAAGCCATAGATGGTCCTCCCTTTCGTCGCGCGTTGAACGAGGGGAGGGCGTATGAGTTTCCCGCACGCGAAAAATCGCTGCGTTGCGGAAGAACCTCCCCCGCGTGAACCGCAGAGGAGGTTCGGCTTCGGCTCAGTGCGCCGCGTGGTCTCCATGTGCGGCGGTCAGCATCAGCATCGGGGCGGGGTTCTTGGTCGCGTGCCACGCCTCGGGGCTGGCGGGCAGATTCACCCAGGCGTTGCTGCCACTCGTGCAGCGCTGCGTGGTGGGGAAGTAAAGAGCGCCGGGTGCGCCCGGCAGCTTCATCATGATGCCGAATTGGTCGAACTGATCGGCCGGCAGGCGCCCGGTCCAGGTGATGGCGGCGACGCGCTGGGTGATCGTCGTGCCGCCTTCCCCCTGGATCGGCTTGGGGAGCGGGGCGTGCTCCACCGCCAGCGTCCAGCCCGGCTTGGGCTGGGGCCGGGCGGAAAGCACGCCGGCGGGTATCTCGACGCGGATCGAGACGGTGTCCGCCAGCCCGCAGCCATGGCTCACGCGCAGGAAGCCGGCATAATAGCTGCCGGCCGTCGCCTGCGCGTCGGCGAAGACGATATGAGCGTGTGCGCCCATCGGCAGCAGCAGCGCGAGAGCGGTGAGGATCGGTCGTGCACGAAACATGGTGGCTACTCCCAGAGGGTCAGAAGGCAAGGCGGACGCCGCCGAACAGCGAACGCCCTTCGCCGGGGAAGAACACGGCGGTGCTGGCGGTCCGCGCGTCGGTGACGGCGGCGAATTCGGCGGTGTAGCGCTTGTCGGTGAGGTTGCGCGCATCGACGAACAGTGTCGCCGGACCGATCGCGAATCCGGCGCTGAGGGCGAGCAGCGCATAGCCCGGCGCTTTCATCGCGTTGGCATAGTCCACCCACACGTCCTTGATCCGCCAGTCGAGAAAGGGCTCGACGAAGATCCCGTGCGGCCCGTCATAGCGCAGCGACACGCGATACTGGTGCTCGGGCGCCACTGGCAGCCGGTTGTTGCCGTAGCTGCGATCGTCCACGAAGCGGAAGTCGCTCCACGCATAGGTCTGCCGCAGGCGCACGCCCGGGCGAAGCCGCCAGTCGAGGCTCGCCTCCACGCCGCTATGCCGCGTATCGCCCGCATTGAAGATCGTCGCCGGCAGGTTGGCGCTGGGCAGATAGCTTAGCAACTCGCCCTCGATCGTCGCCCGGTACCAGGTCAGATCCCAGGTGAACGCCCCCGCCTTTCCTCGCGTGCCGAGTTCAGCCGTCCAGGCGCGCTGGGGATCGAGCGGTACGAACAGCTGGCCGCTGCTGTTGGTCTGGGTCAGCGCGCCGAAATGCGGCGGCTCCACCGATCGGGTGTAATTGGCATAGACCTGCACCGCGCCTGCTTCGTAGAGCAGCCCGACGCGTGGTGCGAACCAATCGTACTCGACCGACTGGCTGCGCCCCGACAGCCGGTTGGCATAATCGCGGGTCGCTCGGCCCCAGGATGCGCCCGCCACCAGCGCCAGTTGCGGCACAACGAAGAAGCGGCCTTCGGCGAACAGGTCCAGCCCGGACGCCTGCTGCGCGCTTTCGCCGATGCGGGGTCCGTTTCGGCCCAGCGCGTTGACGAACAGCCCTTGGTTGGTGCCGCCCTGCCGATAATAGGCGCCGAAGAACAGGTCCGCCCGGTGCCCCGCCACCGTGCCGCGCAGGTCGAACCGCCCAAAGGCGCCCTGGGTGTCGCTATCCTGATCGATCACGATCGAGATCGGGTGATGCAGATCGGTCTGCGTCGCATAGACGCCGCCTTCGAACACCAGCCCTTCGGAAAGCCGAAGATGCGTCTGCAGGGTCACCCGCCCCACGGTCTGGTCGCGCGCCTGTCGACGGGCGACCACGCCCGTACCGGCCCGCCGCGGCGTGGCGAGTGCGCTGTCCAGCGTCACCGCGCCGGGCACGCCCTGGCGGATATCGGCGGCGTAGCCGATCAACCGAACTTCATTCTCGGCGCCGAAGCGATAGCCCAGGTTCAGCGTGCCGCGCGTCTGATCCTGCTGCGATTGCTCGCGATAGCCTGCGGAGTGAAAGCTGTTGATGCCGGCATAGTAATCGAGGGCGCCTGCCGTCGCTCCTCCGGCCGCCTGCACCCGCCAAGTTTCGAACGCGCCGCCTTCCAGCCGCATGGAAAACGGCGTCGCGGTGGTGCCGCCATTGGGGGTGATGAGGTTTACCGCACCGCCAAGCTGCGCGCCGCCGAAGCGCAGCGCGTTGCCGCCCTTGTACACCTCGATGTACCGGGCCCCGAGTGGATCGATTTTCTGCAGGTCCGAAAAGCCGTCGGCCTCGGCAAAGGGCACGCCGTCCTGCGCCAGCAGCACGCCGCGCTGGTGAAAGCTCTGGTCCAGCCCCGATCCTCGGATAGAGAGGCGCGATTCCTCGCCATAGCGCTTGTTGGAGAGCACGCCCGGCACGTCGCGCAACAGATCCGGCAGGCCGACGACGCTGCGATCCCGATAGGTTTCTGCCGCGACTACGGAAACGGATCCGGGTGTGCGGGCAAGTCGGCCGCGCGCGTCGGAGACGACCTGCGGGTCCTCCGGGGCACTTGCCGCGGTGACGATGATTTCGGGTTCGCCCGATCGGCCTGCTTGGGCGAAGACGAGCGTAGCGGCGCTCGACGCGAGAGCCGCGCCGATGAACAGTTTGTACAATGGATTTCCCCTTTTGGCAGCGCGACTTGCGCGCTCCGCTTCTCCTGTTCCGGCGTCGCGCGAGCACAACGATCCCAAGGCGGGATCGCTGCGGGCGACGCGGAGGTTTTCAGGCGGTAAGGGGCGGCGCTCGTAGCGGCGGTCGCAGCCGCGCCGGGGCGCGGGGCGAGGGGGGCAGGCCTGCGGCCCGTCCGGCGGCCAGCACGAACAGCAGCAGCGCGGCGAGCTGGATCGAATCCGCCCCGCCGATTGCCACCATCGCCAGATCGGCAAAGGCGCAGGACGACTGCATCTGCGCGTCGCTCGAGTGGTGCTTCATGCCCGGAATGGCGACGTCGATCGCTGGCATCGGGCCGTAGCCGCTGCAAAAGGCGAGCCGCAGCGTGCCGTCTTGCGCGGCCACCGGCATGAAGCCTGCGGGCACGCAGACGCGGACCAGCAATGCCGCCGCGATTAGTGCGAAGGCGAGCCAGCGATGCGCGCGAAAATGGAGCCGCAGCCGAAGCATGGGGTGGTGATACGGCGTCCGCGTGCCACTGTCATTAAGACAGGTTGTCCTAGGCTTGCTCGGGCCAATAGAGTCGCATCGGGTTGGCGACGAGCAGCTTGTGCTGCAGCTCGGGCGTCGGGGCGATGCGCGGGATCATGTCCACCAGCGTGCCGTCGTCGGGGATGGCATCCTGCATGTTCGGGTGCGGCCAGTCGGTGCCCCACAGCACACGGTCCGGATAGTCGGCGACGAGCGGCGCGACGGCGGCGGCGAAATCGTCCCAGGGCGGTCCCTTGGCGTCGAGCCGGTCGGGGCAGGTCACCTTGGTCCAGATGTCGTCGCGGCTGTCGAGCAGCGCGCGGAAGGCCTGCATGTCGGGGCCGTCCGGTCCCTGCGCCACGTCCGGCCGACCCATATGGTCGATCACCAGCAGGGTCGGGATCGCATCGAGGAAGGGGCGCAGCTCGGCGAGGATGTCCGCCTCGAAATAGACGACCACATGCCAGCCGAGCGGCTGGATGCGGCGCGCGATCTCCAGGAACTTGTCCTTGGGCGCATCGTCGACCAGCCGTTTGAGGAAGTTGAAGCGCACGCCGCGGATGCCACCGTCGTGCAGTGCCTCCAGCGCGGCATCGCCGATCGCGGGATCGACTACCGCTACGCCGCGCGCGCAGCCGTTCGACTTGGCGATGGCGTTCAGGGTCGCGGCATTGTCGGTGCCGTGGCAGCTCGCCTGGACGATGACGTTGCGGGCGAAGCCGAGCTTGTCCCGCAGCGCGAACAGCATCTCCGGCCCGGCATCTTCGGGCAGATATTTTGCTTTGGCGCTGAACGGGAATTCCGCCATCGGCCCGAACACGTGGCAGTGTGCGTCCACCGCGCCGGGGGGCGGGGTGAAGCGGGGAACGCTGGGATCGGCATGCCAGCTGGTGATGCGGTTCATGCGAAAACTTCTCCGTCCATCAGCTTGCGGGCGGTCCGCAGCATCGCAGCGCTGACCACCGTGCCCTGTTCGTCCAGCTCCATCACGCAGGTCGTCTCGCCCGTGGGATGCTCGACCGACAGCGTCTTGCGGCGGCCTTCCGGGATTGCCGCCACTTCGGCGGCGGGCGAGCCGGGGAGCAGACAGGCGGTGGCGACGCTCACCGCGCCGAGGACGCCGATCGAGGCATGGGCGCGGTGCGGAATGAAGCTGCGCACCGTTACCGCGCCGCCATCTTTGGGCGGCGCGACAAGCATCATCTTGGGCACCGACTTCTCGCGCACGTCGCCCAGGTTCATGCGCTCGCCCACCGCGAGGCGGATCGCTTCGATGCGGGCCTTGAGCGCCGTATCGGCGTCTAGCGTGTCGCGACCCTCATAGCCGGTGACGCCGACATCCGCCGCCTTCAGCACCACGCAGGGCATGCCGTTGTCGATCAGCGTAACCGGCACGCCTTCCACCACATCGACCGCATTGCCAGTTGGCAGCAGGGCCCCGCAGGAAGAGCCGGCGGTGTCGCGAAACTCCAGCGGGATCGGCGCGGCGGTGCCCGGAACACCGTCGATCCGCGCGTCGCCGGCATAGGTGACGCGGCGGCCGGGGGTCTGCACCAGAATCTCGGCGCGCTGGCCGGTATTGACCAGATAGACGCGGACACGGGTTTCGCCGTCTTGGGGCTCAACCAGCCCACGCTCGATGGCGAACGGGCCGATGCCGGCGAGGATGTTGCCGCAATTCTGCGCGTCCGAGACGATCGCCTGGTCGACGAACACCTGGAGGAACAGATAGTCGACATCGGCGCCGTCACGGGTGGACCTGCTGACGATCGCGACCTTGCTGGTCAGCGGATCGGCGCCGCCCATGCCGTCGATCTGGCGCGGATCGGGCGAGCCCATGATGCGCAGCAGAAAGGCGTCGCGCGCGGCCGGATCGGCGGGCAGATCCTCGGCGAGGAAGAAGGCGCCCTTCGATGTGCCGCCGCGCATCCACATCACGCGGGCAGAGATCGGCTCAGACATATTTCAGGCCCATCTCTTCGAGGCGCGGGCGCATGTTGTAGATGTCGAGCCCGAGTTCGCCGGCGGCGAGGCGCTTGCGTTTGGCTTCTTCCAGCGCCTCGCGGGCCTGCGCCTTTTCAAGCACCGCGGCGGCGTTCGCGCGGGGAACGACGCAGACGCCGTCATCGTCGGCCACGATCACGTCGCCTGCGTTGACCAGCGCATTGGCGCAGACCACCGGCACGTTGACCGAGCCGAGCGTGCCCTTGATCGTGCCCTGCGCATGCACCGCCTTCGACCAGACCGGGAAGCCCATCGCGGTCAGGTCGCGGATGTCGCGCACGCCGGCGTCGATGATCAACCCGCGGCAACCGCGCGCCTGCGCGGAGGTGGCGAGCAGGTCGCCGAAATAGCCGTCGGTGCACGGGCTGGTCGGCGCGAGCACCAGAATGTCGCCGTCGCGCAGCTGCTCGATCGCGACATGGACCATCCAATTGTCGCCCGGCGGCGCGGAGATCGTCACGGCGCTGCCGGCGATCCGGGCGCCTGCATAGATCGGCCGCATATGTGGGGCGAGCAGGCCGGTGCGGCCCTGCGCCTCGTGGACGGTCGCCACGCCGGCATGGGCGAGGCCGTCGATCACCGCAGGATCGGCGCGTTCGATGTTCTGGACGACGATGCCCGACATGGCAGCTCCTCTTGCTTCTTTTGCCGGTTGAGGTGCGCGCACCGCCCCCGGCGAGCCAATCGGAAGGATGGCACAGCCATTAGTTTTTGCTAATCCTGCTCTGTGCAGGTCGACCAGCTCAATATCCGCCATCTGGCCGCGATGGCTGCTGCCGTACGGCTGGGCAGCGTCAGCCGCGCGGCGGAGGCGGTGCATTTGACCCAGCCGGCGGCGACGCAGGGCATCGCCAAGCTGGAGGGGCAACTGGGCCTTGCACTGTTCGAGCGGCGCGCGACGGGCATGGAACCAACAGAGGCGGCGCTGCGGCTGGTGCCGCGCGTCGAGGCGGCGTTGCGGCTGATCGGCAGCAGCCGGGTGACCGCGGCGCAGCTCCGCGCCTTCGTCGCGCTGGCGCAGCAGGGCAGTTATCCGGCGGCGGCGCAGGTCGCCGGGGTGACGGTTTCCTCGCTTCATCGCGCCGTCGGCGACCTGGCGCTCGCGCTAGGGCAGCGTCTGGTCGACCGGCGCGGGCGCGGGCTGGTTCTGACCCATCACGGCGCGCAGGTGGCGCGGCGGCTGCGGCTGGCGCTTGCCGAATTGCGCGCAGGCGTCGAGGACCTGGGCGAACTGATCGGACGGACTTCCGGACGAATCTCGATCGGAGCGATGCCGCTGTGCCGGGCCCGGCTACTGCCTCATGCGATCAACGCGTTCCGGCGCGACCACCCCGGCGTCGACATTCTGATCCATGAGGGCGCGCATGGCGAACTCGTCGGTCCCTTACGCGATGGCGAGATCGACCTGATGATCGGCGCGTTGCGTGATCCCGACACGCTGGGCGCCGATCTGGTGCAGGCGCGGCTGTTCGACGACCGGCCGACGATCATCGGGCGGGCGGGCCATCCGCTGATGGGACGACCGGATCGGCTGACCGCGTTGCACTGCTATGGCTGGATCGTCCCGCCGGAGGGCACGCCGCTGCGCACGCTGTGGCGAAACCTGTTCGCGGCTGTCGGCGGGCCGCTGCCGCTGGTGCCGATCGAATGCGGATCGGTGATGACGATCCGCGAACTGCTCCAGGCCGGAGATGAACTCACGCTGCTGTCGGTCGACCAGCTGGCGGTGGAGCTGGCGGCAGGGATGCTGGTCGATCTTGGCCCCGCTCCAGGGGCGGTGACGCGCACGATCGGCGTGACGCACCGCGCCGATTGGCGCCCGACCCGCGCACAGGCCGGCTTCCTGGAGATGCTGCACGCATCGGCAACGAAGCTCTATACGTAAAAACTTATACCGGGCGGGCGGATTCGATTGGCAGCGTGCGGGCGCCTCGGCCATGCCGGGTCCATGCAAGACACGATCGCCCTGATCGGCTTTGGAGAGGCTGGATCGACCTTCGCCCGCGCCGGCGGCTGGGAAGCGGGTGCGCGGGCATATGATCGCAAGACTGACAGCACCGATGCCGCCGCCATGCATGATCGCTATGCCGAAGCCGGCGTAGAAGGCGCAGCGACGTTGGCCCAGGCGCTGGCGGGGCGCCCGCTGGTGCTGTCGCTCGTCACCGCCGACCAAGCCCTTGCTGCGGCGGAAGCCGCCGCGCCCCACCTCGCCCCCAACGCGCTCTATTGCGACGGCAACAGCGTCGCCCCGCAGACCAAGCAGGCCGCCGCGCGCGTGGTGCAGGCGGCGGGCGGACACTATGTCGACCTCGCCATCCTCGCGCCCGTCGATCCCGCCCGGCTAGCCGTGCCGCTGCTGCTGAGCGGCGCACAGGCGCAAGCGGCCGCGACCGCGCTCGCCGCGCTTGGCTTTCAGAACATCAGCGTCGTTGGCGATGCCGTCGGCCGCGCCTCGTCGATCAAGATGATCCGATCGGTGATGGTGAAGGGCATCGAGGCGCTCACCGCCGAATGCATGCTCGCGGCGGAAGCGGCGGGGGTGCGCGACGCGGTGCTCGCCTCGCTCGACGCCAGCGAGCGCCCGCGCCCCTGGGAAGGGCGCGCCGATTACAATCTAGATCGTATGATGATCCACGGCCTGCGCCGGGCCGCCGAGATGGAAGAAGTGGTCAAGACGCTGGAGGCGCTGGGCACCGGCGCCGCGATGACGCGCGGCACGGTCGAACGGCAGCGCGCGATCGGCACGCTCGGGATCGGCGCGCCGCCCGAGGGGCTGGCCGAGAAGCTCGCCGCGATCGAGGAGAGGACGAAACCCGCATGACGATGATCATCGACTGCCACGGCCATTACACCGTGCTTCCCAAGGGGCATGATGCGTGGCGCGAGGCGCAGAAGGCGGCGTTCAAGGCCGGCACCTTCCCGCCGCCCTATCCGGAGATCAGCGACGACGAGATCCGCGCGACGATCGAGGCGAACCAGCTGCGCCTGATCCAGGAACGCGGCGCCGACCTGACGATCTTCTCGCCTCGCGCCTCGGCGATGGCGCCGCATGTCGGCGACGAGAAGGTGGCAAAGGAATGGGCGCGGCGCTGCAACGATCTGATCGCCCGGGTCGTCGGCCTCTATCCTGAGACATTCGTCGGCGTGTGCATGCTGCCGCAGAGCCCCAAGGCCGATATGCAGGGCTCGATTGAGGAGCTCGAGCGCTGCGTCACCGAGCTCGGCTTTATCGGCTGCAACCTCAATCCCGATCCGGGCGGCGGCCATTTCACCCATCCGCCGCTCACCGACCGTTACTGGTATCCCTTTTACGAGAAGATGGTCGAGCTGGACGTGCCGGCGATGATCCACGTCTCTGGCAGCTGCAACCCGGCGATGCACGCGACCGGCGGCTATTACATCGCCGCGGACACCGTGGCGTTCATGCAGCTGCTGGAAGGCGACCTCTTCAAAGATTTCCCGACGCTGCGCTTCATCATCCCGCATGGCGGCGGTGCGGTGCCCTATCATTGGGGGCGCTATCGCGGGCTGGCCGACATGCTCAAGAAGCCGTCGCTCGACGAGCATCTGATGCACAACATCTTCTTCGATACCTGCGTCTATCACCAGCCCGGCATCAACCTGCTGGCCGACGTGATCGACAACAAGAACATCCTGTTCGGATCGGAGATGGTCGGCGCCGTGCGGGGCATCGATCCCACCACCGGGCAGTATTTCGACGATACCAAGCGCTATATTGACGCGCTGGCGATCAGCGACGCCGAGCGCCACGCGATCTTCGAGGGCAATGCCCGCCGCGTCTTCCCGCGGCTCGACGCTAAGCTGAAAGCGAGGGGGCTATGAGCGCCAAGGAAAATGCGGGGCATACCGATATCCACGCCTATCTCGCCGAGCTGGAGGATATCCCCGGCACCCGCGTCTACACCGCGGCGCGGGCACGGCGCGGCTATTGGATGAACCAGTTCGCGATGAGCCTGATGACCGGCGACAATCGCGAACGGTTCAAGGCCGACGAGCGCGCCTATCTCGACGAATGGCCGCTGACCGAGGAGCAGAAACAGGCGCTGCTCGACCGCGACTATAATCGCTGCCTCGATCTGGGCGGCAACATCTATTTCCTCGCCAAGCTCTTCTCAACCGATGGCCTCAGCTTCCTGCAGGCAGTGGGTACGATGACGGGCATGAGCACGCAGGAGTATCAGGCGATGATGATCGCCGGCGGCCGTTCGCCGCAGGGCGTCCGCTCGATCCGGGAGAAACGTTGATGGCACGGATTACCGCGGGCGTCGCGACCAGCCACGTCCCTGCCGTGGGCGCGGCGATGGATCTCGGCAAGACCGCCGATCCCTATTGGCAGCCGGTGTTCGCCGGCTATGACTGGTCGAAGCAGTGGATCGCGGGCGAGAAGCCCGACGTCGTGATCCTGGTCTATAACGACCATGCCTCCGCGTTCGATATGCGGGTGATCCCGACCTTCGCCATCGGTTGTGCCGAACGCTATGGCATTTGCGACGAGGGCTGGGGGCCGCGCCCTGTGCCGGACGTGATCGGCCATCCCGATCTCGCCTGGCATATCGCGCAAAGCTGTATCCTCGACGAATTCGACATCACGATCGTCAACGAGATGCAGGTCGATCACGGCCTGACCGTGCCGCTGAGCGTGATGTTCGGCCAGCCCGAGGCGTGGCCGGTCAAGGTCGTGCCGGTGGCGGTGAACGTCGTCACCTACCCGCCGCCCTCGGGCAATCGCTGCTGGCTGCTCGGCGAGGCGATCGCGCGGGCGGTGGCGAGCTATCCCGAGGACCTGAACGTGCAGGTATGGGGCACCGGCGGCATGAGCCATCAGCTCCAGGGGCCGCGCGCCGGGTTGATCAACGCCGAATGGGACAATCGCTTCCTCGATCTGATGAGCGGCCCGCACGGCGATGAACTCCGCGCGATCCCGCATATCGAATATCTGCGCGAAACCGGGTCCGAAGGCATCGAAATGGTGATGTGGCTGATCATGCGCGGCGCGCTGGGGCGCGACGTGCGGGCGCTGCACCGCCATTACCACGTGCCTGCTTCCAACACCGCGATCGGGCATCTCGTGCTCGAACCCGTCCGCTGATCCAAGACTTACAGGAGAAACCCATGCGTATTGCCCTGGCCGGCGCCGGCGCGTTCGGCGAAAAGCATCTCGACGGCCTGAAGCTGATCGACGGGGTGGAGATCACCTCGATCATCAGCCGCACCGCCGACCAAGCCGCCGCCGTGGCCGAAAAATACGGCGCCAAGCATCACTCGACCGAGCTGGCGGATGCGCTGGCCCGCGACGATGTCGATGCAGTGATTCTCTGCACCCCCACCCAGATGCATGCCGAACAGGCGATCGCCTGCATGAACGCGGGCAAGCATGTCCAGGTCGAGATCCCGCTGGCGGACAGCTGGGCGGACTCGCAGGCGGTGCTCGCCAAGCAGCAGGAGACGGGGCTGGTCTGCATGGTCGGCCACACGCGCCGCTTCAATCCCAGCCACCAATGGGTGCACAACCGCATCACCGCGGGCGAGCTCGCCGTTCAGCAAATGGACGTGCAGACCTATTTCTTCCGCCGCAAGAACATCAACGCAAAGGGCCAGCCGCGCAGCTGGACCGACCATCTGCTCTGGCACCATGCCGCCCACACGGTGGACCTGTTCGCCTATCAGGCGGGCAAGATCGTGCAGGCGCATGCGGTGCAGGGGCCGATCCATCCCGAGCTGGGTATCGCAATGGACATGTCGATACAGCTGAAGAGTGAGACTGGCGCGATCTGCACCCTGTCGCTCAGCTTCAACAATGACGGGCCGCTCGGCACCTTCTTCCGCTATATCTGCGACAACGGCACCTACATTGCGCGCTACGACGATCTGGTGAACGGCAAGGAAGAGCCGATCGACGTCAGCAAGGTCGATCTGTCGATGAACGGCATCGAATTGCAGGACCGCGAATTCATTGCGGCGATCCGCGAAGGACGCGAGCCGAACAGCTCGGTGGCCAAGGTATTCGATTGCTACCGCGTGCTTGGCGCGCTGGAGACGCAGCTGGCAGGGTAACTGCTTATCCTCCCCCTGGCGGGGGAGGATTGCGGATCCGTTCCGCTCGAAATCGCCGCGGCGACACCCCGACATGCCGCGCGAAGAAGCGCGAGAAATAGGCGGGGTCTTCGAAGCCCACCGCATCGGCGATCTCCGCCACCGACAGCTGCGAATAGAGCAGCAGCCGCCGCGCCTCGAGCAACGCGCGGGCATCGAGCATTGCGGCCGGGCTCGTCCCCGCCACCTGTGTGCAGGCAAGCCGCAGCGCGGTGATGCTCACCCCCAGCGCACGCGCGTGAATGCTCACCGGCTCCCGCAGACGAAACCGCGCCTCGATCCGCGCACGCAGCCGCGCGACGGTCTCCGCAGCGCGGCGGCTGCCCGATTCCGGCGCGCTTGCCGGCCGGGCCTGGCGCAGGCTGCGGACGAGGATGGCGAGGAGCGTCGCTTCCACCGCCGCACGCTGCCCTGGCGCGGCCCAGTTCAGTTCTCGCTGCACCTCGGCGAGCAGCCCCGCCACCGCATCGCCCTCCGTAGCGCCGAGCGCCAGCGCCCGAGGCGCGCGGAACAGCGCTTCCAGCGCAGCATCGCGGGTGGCGAGCTGGGCGAGATAGGCGTCGGCGATCGTGCACACCCAGCCACGCGATTCCAGATGCCAGGCAAAGCCATGAACGATCCCCGCCGGCACCAGCAGCAGCGCGGGCGCATCGAACGTCACCGTCGTCGCCTCCGCCGTCATCGATCCGCCGCCCTCGGCGATCAGGATCAGATGGTGCAGATCGCGGTGGAGATGCGGGCGAATCGTCCATTCGCTGGGCCGCGACCTATCGTCGAGGCTTTCGACATGCACAAAGCCTTCCGCCACACTGCGCTGAGGCTCGCCGTACAGGTAAAAGGCGGGGACAGGGCTGCGGTCGCGCATATGGCGATGCTGGCACGATCGGGCGAATCGTCCAAGTAAAAGGTTGACCTTTCCCTCCCGCTCCGCGCGGCGCTGCGGCAGCATGCTGCGCAACAAGAACGGTATGGAGAGGGCATATGCGAACTCAGGTTGCGATCATCGGCGCAGGCCCCGCCGGGTTGTTGCTCGGCCATCTGTTACGCGCGGAAGGCATTGAGGTGGTCGTCGTCGAGCGCGCCACGCCCGATTATGTCCTCGGCCGCATCCGCGCCGGGGTGCTGGAACGCACCGCTACCATGCTGATGGAGCGCATCGGGCTCGCCGAGCGGATGCACCGCGAGGGCCTGCCGCATGACGGCTTCGCGCTGGCCGATGGCGACCGGCTGATCCGCATCCCCGTTACCGAGCTTACCGGCCATCATGTGCTGGTCTATGGCCAGACCGAGCTCACCCGCGACCTGATGGACGCTGCCCCTGAACGCGGTCTCCAGGTGATCTATCAGGCCGCCGACGTGGCGCTGCACGATATCGACAGCGACGCGCCCTATATCACCTACATCCGGGAAGGGCGGGAGGAGCGGATCGACGCCACCTTTATCTGCGGCTGCGACGGCTTTCACGGCCCGTCGCGCAAGGCGATTCCAGCCGGCGTCGGGGCCGTATATGAAAAGGTCTACCCGTTTGGCTGGCTCGGCATCCTGGCGGACGTACCGCCCTGTCATCACGAACTGATCTACGCCAATCACGATCGCGGCTTCGCGCTTGCCTCAATGCGGTCGGAGACGCGCAGTCGCTAGCACATCCAGGTGCCGCTCGACGAAACCGTCGAGGACTGGCCCGACGATCGGCTGTGGGACGAGCTGGCGGTGCGGCTGGGGCCGGAGGCGGCAGCGAACCTCACCCGCGGCCCTGCGATCGAGAAGTCGATCGCGCCGCTCCGCTCCTTCGTGTTCGAGCCGATGCGTCACGGTCGGCTGCTGCTTGCCGGTGACAGCGCACACATCGTGCCGCCCACCGGCGCCAAGGGGCTGAACCTCGCCGCCTCGGACGTGCACTATCTTTCCGAAGCGCTGGTCGGCCACTTCAAGGGCGGCGATCCCGACGCGATCGGCGGATACTCGCAAAAGGCGCTGGCGCGGGTCTGGAAATCCGAGCGCTTCTCGTGGCAACTGACCAAGCTGATGCATCGTTTTCCCGAGAGCGATGCGTTCGACCGCCGGATGCAGCTGGCCGACCTGGACTATATCGCCACGTCGCGCGCGGCCCAAACGACGATCGCCGAAAACTATGTAGGATTGCCGCTCTGACCATGCCGACGCTTCCCACCCGCACCATCGGCCCGTTCACCGTCTCGGCGATCGGGCTGGGCTGCATGAATCTCAGCCACGCCTATCTGCCGCGGCCCGATGCACGCGAGGCCGAACGGCTGCTGCACCATGCGCTGGAGTGCGGCGTGACGTTCCTCGACACCGCCGCGCTCTATGGCTTCGGCGCCAATGAGGAACTGCTGGGCCGCACCGTGATGCACCGCCGGGGCGAGTTCACCCTTGCAAGCAAATGCGTGCTCGGCGGATCGGACGGCAAGCGTGGGATCGACGGCAGCCCGTCGGCGATCGCCCGCACGCTGGAAGACTCGCTGCGGCGGCTCAACACCGACCATATCGACCTCTATTATCTCCATCGGCTCGACCCGGCCGTTCCGATCGAAGACTCGGTCGGCGCGCTCGCCCGCGCGGCGGAGGCGGGCAAGATTGGCGCGATCGGCCTGTCGGAAATGTCGGCAGCGACGCTGCGGCGGGCCCATGCCGTGCATCCGATCGCGGCAATGCAGACCGAATATTCGCCCTGGACGCGCAATCCCGAGATCGCGGTGCTCGATGCCTGTGCGGAGCTGGGCACGGGCTTCGTCGCCTTCTCGCCGGTCGCGCGCGGGCTGCTCGCCGGGGGCGTTGGGGCCGAAGGCGTGCCCGAGGGCGATTTGCGCCGCGGCATGCCGCGCTTCCAGGACGAGAACCTCGCGCACAACCTGGCTATGGCGGCACGCTTCCGCGCCATCGCCGATGGGGCCGGCTGCACCATGGCGCAGCTCTGCATGGCTTGGCTGCTGTCGCGGCGCGACTTCATCGTACCTATCCCGGGCACGACCCGGATTGATCACCTCGACGACCTGCTCGGCACGTTCCACCGGCCTGTTTCGTCCGATGCGCTGGCGCAGGTCGACGCGCTGTTCCCGCCCAACGCCGCCGCCGGTCCCCGCTACGCGCGGGACGCGCAGTCGCAGGTGGATACCGAAGTCTGGGACGGCGAAGCGCTGGCGTGAGGCGCTCCCGCTTCCCGGCGCCGGGAGTGGAAGAAAGGGCTACCCCGCCAGCATCCGGAACGCCTTTCGGTTGGCGGTCGCCGCGCCGGCATGGGCCCGCATCAGCCGTTCGGCCTGCCCGGCATCGCCGCTGACGATTGCGTCGAACACCGCCCGGTGTTCGCGATGGGCGGCAGACAGGTGGCGATACTCGCCTTCCAGATCGTCCCAGTCGAGCGCCAGCGCCGCCGCCGAGGCGAAGGGCAGGTGGTTGTTGCGCGCCAGCGCCAGTGCGATCGAAGGATTGGCGCTGGCCGCGATCAGCAGATCGTGAAAGGCCAGGTTGTAGCGATAGAAGCCATCGAGATCGCCATCGGCAAGGTGCCCCTTGGCGAACAACGCGTCCCCTTCGGCAAGAATGGCTTCGAGCTGCGCCTGTTCTGCCGGCGTCAGCCGACGTTCGGCCAGCCGCCTGGCGGCCAGCCCTTCCAGCACGCCGCGCACTTCGATCGCGCCGGTGATCGCCTCCGCATCGACCGCGCGCGGCGTATAGCCCCGCGCGCCGAGCTTCACGACCAGCCCTTCATGCTCCAGCGCCCGCAGCGCGGTGCGCACCGGCATGCGCGAGACGCCCAGCGCCTCCGCAGTGGGAATCTCGGCGATGCGGTCGCCAGGCTTGATCGTGCCGTCGGCGATCATGCGGCGCAGTGCGACCAGCACCTGCTGGCCCGGCTTGGCAGGCTTTTCCATCGCGCGTGCTTAAAGCATCGGCACGGCGCCGGGCCAAGGGGTTAGGCGGCCGCTTCCACTTCCGGCGGCCGTTCGGCGGCGATCGCGCGATCGATCATCAGCCGCGAACGCACGCCGCCGGCATCGATGTTCAGCTTCATCAGCCGGCGATCCGGATACCTCAGGAGGTTCTGCTGCTGTCGCTCCAGCATCTCCAGATCCTCGCCGAAGATCTTGCCCTGGCCGGTGCGGATCGTGTCGGTCAGCGCCCGGTCCTCGACGGCGAAGCGGCGCGCCATCCCCCAGAAATAATGGTGCGAGGTTTCGGTTTCGGGCGTGATGAAGTCGACGACGGTGCTGGATGCCTTCCAGCGATCCTCGGCATGATAGCCGCCCTTGCCGGCCAGCGCGACGCCGACTTCGATCAGCACATGGCTGGGCAGGGTGAAGCGGCAAATCTGCCAGCGATCGACCGGCTGGTCGTCGGGCAGGCCCGCGCCACGCAGCGCCATTTTCCAGAAGGGAGGCGCCTCGATCCCGTCCATGAAGCGGCGGGTGACGACCTGCCCGTCCTCGACCAGCGTTTCCACCGGCGCCTCGTCGATTTCCTTCTGGCCGATGCTGGTGCTGTGGACATAGGTCTCGTGCGTGAGGTCCATCAGGTTGTCGACCATCAGCCGATAGTCGCAATCGATATGATAATAGCCGCCGCCATAGGCCCATTCGGGGCTCTCCGCCCATTCGAGATGGTGGAGCTTGCCCGGGTCAGCGGTCTCGGCGTCACCGGGCCAGACCCAAATAAAGCCATATCGCTCGATCACGGCAAAGCGTCGGACGCCCGCGAACTTATCGACCTTCTGCCCGGGCATGGACGTCGCGCGGCCGGCGCAGCCCATCACCAAACCGTGATAGCCGCACACCAGCTCGCCATCGCGCACGAAGCCCAGCGATAGGGGCGCGCCGCGATGGGGGCAGAAATCCTCCAGCGCAGTCACGTGGCCTGCGGCGTTGCGGAAGAACACCATGGGGCGGCCGCAGATCGTGCGGCCGAGCGGGCGATCGGAGAGCTCGTCCGCGGCCGCGGCGACGTACCAGGCATGCAGGGGCCAAGGGGAGGAAACCGGCGTTTCGAAACGGACCCCAGACATAAGCACCTCACCACCAGCTCTATAATTGGATCCAATAATGACGATACCGTGGATTTCGTCAAGGGCCAGATGACGTAACCGGCGAGCGCGGCCGCGCAGTCATGATCTTCAACGACGATGACACCGAACGTGCGTCAAACGCGGTGTTGAGCAGGTCAGGCGAGGGATAAGTTGAGGGCCCCAAGGGTAAGTGGCGGAGCGGGAGGGATTCGAACCCTCGATACGGTTTTGCCGTATACTCACTTTCCAGGCGAGCGCCTTCGACCACTCGGCCACCGCTCCGCAGGATACCTGGAAGGCGCGGCCCTACCGTTCCTTGGGCGGCTAGGCAAGCGCCCGTTGGCATGCCAAGCTTCCCCCATGGCAAAAACCCTGCTCGTCCTCGCCGCGACCCTCGCCGCCGCGCCGCTCGCTGCCCAGAATGCCCCGCAGACCGGGGCGCCGCCGCGGCCAGCCCCCTCGGCGGCAGAGCCGGCGCCGGAGGACTGGCGCGACCTCCCCGATGACGAGATCCTGCTGATCCAGCTGAAAAACGGGCGGCAGGTGGCCGTCCGCCTGGCCGCGCGCTTTGCGCCGGCGCATGTCAGCAATATCCGCAAGCTCGCCGCCGCGCGGTGGTGGGATGGAGAAAGCGTCTACCGCGTGCAGGAAAACTGGGTCGCGCAATGGGGCGACCCTACCGAAAAGAAGCCGCTGCCGCCCGAGATCCTCACCCGGCCGCCCGCCGAGTTCGAGATCGGCGCCTTCACGCCGGCGCAGCGCCTGCCGAAGCCCGATTCCTACGCCACCGCCACCGGCGTCACCGCCGATGGCTGGCCGATCGCCAGCGACGGCAAAGCGGCCTGGCTGACCCATTGCTACGGCATGGTGGGCGTTGCCCGCGACGCGCTGCCCGATACCGGCACCGGGGCCGAGTTGTTCACGCCGATCGGCCAGTCGGCACGGCGGCTGGACCGCAACTACACCGTGGTCGGGCGGATCATCGAGGGGATGCCGTTTCTCTCCGCCCTGCCGCGCAGCGAAGCGGCAATGGGCGTGTACGCCAGTGCGGACGAGCGGGCGCCGATCCTGTGGGTCCGGCTCGCCAGCCAGTTGCCCCCGGACGAGCGCCCGCACTTCCAGGTCCGCACCACCGACAACCCGCGCTATGCCGCGATGATCGCGCTGCGCGAAAACCCCGCGCCACCCACGGTCGCGACGGGCATCAACGTCTGCGACTTGCCGGTGGCGGTGCGCCGCCGGCCCTGAGCCGCGCGACTATTTGCCCAGCCAGTCCGCCACTTCCGCGGCGACCTGGTTCGCGGCCTGGTTGAGCGCCGGGCCCACGCTGGCGGTGTCAATCGCGCGCACCGGCACCCGCGCCTCGAAACGCCGGCGTTCGAAGCCTTGCGCCCCTTCACGTCCGATGGCGGCGTCGAAGGTAACCACGGCCTCCATGCTCGGCGCATCGACGCCGAAGGCGCGCAGATCGCCGCCCAGGCTGGCGCTGGGCGTCGTGAGCGACTGGCGGCGGCTGAGCACGATCCGGCCGGTCCGTGCGGCGATGGTATCCGCCAGCAGCCGGCCGAACAGGCTCGCCGGCCCTTCCACCCATTGCGCTTCGTCTACATAGGCGATCGTGGTGCCGCCGTCGCCCGAATGGACCGGCACCCGCGTGGTCGCCAGTTCCTGCGGCGCATTAATCGGTGCGATCGCCACAGCCTTCACGGAGCCCGATTGCTGCACCGCGCCGGGCGCGAGCGACGCCGACGACTGGAGCGTCAGCAGCGAGGGCGGCGGCTTGGCCCCGAACGAGATGCACGCCGAAAGCGGCACGGCAGCAAGCAGCGCTGCGGCGATGAGGGGCTTCTTCATCCGGTTCCTCACTTCTTCGGCTTGTAGGTGGGCAGCGCGGGTGCCGAGATCAGGCTGGAGGCGCCCCCCTGATCCAGCCGATGCGCGACGTTGGTGAGCGCGATCGACATCTCGCGTAGGTCCTGCACGAGCTGGCCGACTTCAGGCATGGTTTTGTTCGAGAAGGTCTGCAGGCCCGGCCGCGCATCGCCAATCGCCGCGTCCAGTGTCTCCACGCTCTTGCGAGCCGAGCTGATCGTGGCGTTCAGATTGGCGATCGTCGGCTTGATGTCGTTCGCCATCATGCCGTTGGTCGTTTCCGCCAGTTGGCCGATCTGCTGCGCGGCGGCGCCCGCCTGCTGGATGGCGACGCGGGTTTCGGCCAGCGTGGCGGCAATCTCCGGCCCGCGATCGGCGAGCGACTTGGTCAGCCGGTTGGTGTTGGCAAGGATGCCCGCGATCGACTGCTGGTTCTTCGAATCGAGCAGATCGGAAACGCGTTCGGTAAGTGTGGTCAGCCGCTCGAGCAGCTTCGGTGCGGAGCTGAGCAGCGCGCCCAGGCCGCCCTGCTTGGTCGGGATTACCGGCACGCCCAGCGGACAGGCGGCGCGGGGATTGTCCTGCGGGCATTCGATCGGCGGCTGGCCCTTCACCGCGCCGTCGAGCTGCACGGTGCTGGGGCCAGTGAAGCTGCCCTGGATGGTCGCGTTGGTGCCTTCGAGGATCGGCACGTCGGGCCGCACGCTGATGCGCACGCGCACCAGGCTGGGGTCCGGACGCCAGAACTGGATTTCCTTCACCTGCCCGGCGGGGACGCCCGAGAAGCTGACCGACGAGCCGGGGCTGAGCCCATCCACCGACTGGCGGAAGAAGATGTCATACTGGCGCTCGTCGCCGCCGCCCAGTCGCGATAGCCAGACGATGAACAGGCAGAGCACGGCGAGCAGGATCAGCACCACCGCACCGACCAGCACATGATTGGAACGCGTTTCCATCAGTCCCTCTTATCCTCATGCACCCGCCGGTTCGGGCCCGCGACCGCGGCGCGTCCGCGCGGTCCGTTGAAATATTCCTGGATCCACGGATGATCCAACGCCAACAGCTCGGGAATCGTGCCCACCGCGATCACGCGCTTGTCCGCCAGCACCGCGACGCGGTCGCAGATGGCGTAGAGCGTGTCGAGATCGTGGGTGATCAGGAACACGGTAAGGCCGAGCGTCTGCTGGAGCGACGCGGTGAGCTCGTCGAACGCCGCCGCGCCGATCGGGTCGAGGCCCGCGGTCGGTTCATCGAGGAACAGCAGCTCGGGATCCAGCGCCAGCGCCCGCGCCAGGCCCGCGCGCTTCTTCATGCCGCCGGAAAGCTCAGCGGGATATTTGGGGCCGGCTTCGGGCGGCAGTCCGGTCATCACGACCTTGTAGGCGGCGATTTCCTCGAGCAGCGCCTGGTCCAGCCCCGGGTAGAATTCCTTGAGCGGCACCTGGACGTTCTCGGAAACGGTCAGCGTGGAAAACAGCGCCCCGCCCTGGAACAGGATGCCCCAGCGCTTGCGGATCTCCAGCGCCTCGGTTTCGTCGCGGCCGATCGTGTTCTCGCCGAACACGTCGACCGTCCCGTCCAGCGGCGGCTGGAGGCCGATGATCGAGCGCATCAGCACCGATTTGCCGGTGCCGGACCCGCCGACGACGCCAAGGATCTCGCCGCGGCGCACGTCGAGGTCCAGCCCGTCATGGACAAGCTGCTCGCCAAAGCCGTTGCGCAGCCCCCGGACGCGGATCAGGACTTCGCGGTCGTCCGTACGGTCGTCGCTCATGTCCAGCCCACCTCGCTGAAGAATACCGCGAAGAAGGCATCGAGCACGATCACCAGGAAGATCGCCTGGACCACCGCCGTGGTGGTGCGCTGGCCGACCTGTTCGGCATCGCCTTCCACCTGCATGCCGTGGAAACAGCCGGCGATGGCGATGATTGCGCCGAACACCGGCGCCTTGATCATCCCGATCCACAGATCGGTTATCGGCACCACTTCGCGGATGCGGGCGATGAAGGTGACGGGCGGGATCTCGAGGCTCACCCAGCACAGCAGCCCGCCACCCAGAATCGACACGATCGAGGAATAGAAGCCTAGCAGCGGCAGCATGAACACCACCGCCAGCACGCGCGGCAGCACCAGCGCCTCCATCGGCGAGACGCCGATCGTACGCATTGCATCGATTTCCTCGGTGAGCTTCATCGTGCCGATCTGCGCGGCAAAGGCGGAGCCGGAGCGACCGGCGATCATGATCGCCGTCATCAGAATGCCGAGTTCGCGCAAGGTGAGCCGGCCGAGCAGGTTGATCGTGTAGATTTCCGCACCGAACTGGCGAAGCTGCACCGATCCCTGCTGGGCGATGACGATGCCGATCAGGAAGCTCATCAATCCGATGATGCCGAGCGCGCCGACGCCCACCACCTCGAATCGCTGCACCGTCGCGTTGAAGCGGAAGCGGCGCGGATGGAGGATGACGTTCCACAGCGCGATCACCGTCGCGCCCATGAAGCCGAGCAGGCCGTACAGCGTCTTGCCCGAATTGATGACCGCGCCGCCGATCTCGTTGAGCGCGCGGGTAAACGAACCCTGTGGCGGCGGCGGCAGCTGGATCGGATGTTCGGCGGCGATCACCTGATCAAGCAGATGCTGCTCGTCGGCGCCCAGCCCTTCGATCGCCGCGCCGCGATCGCGGGCGAAGCGATGCACGACCCAGGCGCCCACCGTATCCATCCGGCCGATGTCGCGCAGGTCGAGGCGTGCGACCGTACCGTCGACCGCGTCGAGCCGTTGCGGCAGATCGCCGAGACAGGACAAAGAGAGGTTGCCGGAGAAGCGGAGCACCGCCTCGCCGTTCAAATCGGAGCGTTCGAAGTCGGCGGGTGCCCTCATCAATACCCCCTTTCCGCGATTCCGGCTGGAACGGCAAGTTCCTCCGTGGCTAGAGGGCGCAATGCAACGCCTCGCCATTTACGACATGGACAAGACCATCACCGCGAAACCGACCTGGACGCGGTTCCTGCTGCACGTCGCCCGCACGCGCGCGCCATGGCGGCTGGGCCTGTTCCCGCTCGTCGGGCTGGGCGGGCTGGCCTATCTGCTGCGCCGGATCGATCGCGCCGGGCTGAAGCGCCTGTCGCACCGGCTGCTGCTGGGCCGCGCGCTGCCGCCCAACGACATGCGCGTCGTGGCGGAAGCGTTCGCCGAACTGGAACTGCAGCGCGGCGTGCTGCAGGGCGCGCGCGCGCAGATCGCGGTGGACCGCGCCGCCGGCTATCGGCTGGTGATGGCCACCGCATCGCATCGCTATTATGCCGAGGCGATCGGCACGCGGCTGGGCTTTGACGATGTGATCGCCACCAATGCGAAGCGGGACGGGCACGGACATATTCTCTCCGATCTCGAAGGCGAGAACTGTTACGGGCCCGTAAAGCTCCACATGGTCGAAAATTGGTTGGCAGAGGCGGGGCTGCTGCGCGCGAACTGCCGGATTCGCGCCTATTCGGACCATGTATCCGACGCGCCGCTGCTCAGCTGGGCCGACGAAGCCTTTGCGGTCAACGCGCACGGGCCCTTGCGGCGACTGGCGGAGGCGCGGGGCTGGGCCATGCTCGATTGGCGCGGCTGAGCTTTTTTCCGTAAGGGATCCAAAGGGTTCGCAACCGAAACAGCCCATCATGCATTATCCTGCCCGATAAATGTGGTCGTGAGGAAGCGTGTGGAACGTGACGAGGTGGAACAGCCGCCGGCAACGGGAGTGCCCGCGGGGCCAAGTCTGAAGGACGTGACTTCCTATAGCCCGACCGGCGATCATCCCACGCACCATTGGAAACGCTCGACGGTGACGGTGCCGGGGCTGGGCGACCGCGGCACGATTTTCTTCGCGGCGCTGCAGATGACGCGCATGCCGATGATCATCACCGATCCGCGCCAAGACGATAATCCCATCGTCTTCGCCAACAAGGCGTTTCTCGATCTTACCGGCTATGAGGAAAGCGAGATCCTCGGCCGGAACTGTCGATTTCTGCAAGGGGCCGAGACCGATCGCGACGCGGTAGCGGAACTGCGTGAGGCGATCCATCGGCGCGAAGCGATCGCGCTGGAACTGGTCAACTACCGGCGCGATGGATCGTTCTTCTGGAACGCCGTGTTCGTGGCGCCGGTGCTCGATACCGATGGCGAGCTGCTGTACTTTTTCGCTAGCCAGCTGGACGTGACGCGCCGCCGCGCTTCCGAACAGGCGTTCCGCCAGGCGCAGAAAATGGAAGCGATCGGCCAGTTGACCGCAGGCCTGGCGCACGACTTCAACAACCTGCTCCAGGTCGTCTCCGGCAACATCGACATCGTTGCCAACCAGGTGGAGGACGAGCGGCACCAGCGCCTGCTCACCAATGCCGCGCGCGCCGCCGACCGCGGCTCGAAGCTGACGCGGCAGCTGCTCGCCTTCGCGCGCAAGACGCGGCTGGAGCCCCGCCGGGTCGAGCTGAACCAGCTGATCCACGAATTCGGCGATCTGCTCGACAATACCGTCGGCGCGCAGATCCGGCTGGTGACCGCGCTGGAGCGCCGGCTGCCCGAAGTCCAGATCGATCCGACCCATCTGGAAATGGCGATCCTCAACGTGCTGCTGAACGCACGCGATGCGATGCCGCGCGGCGGCACGGTGACGATCTCGACGCGGCTGTGGAAGCTGAACGGCGACGCGCCGATGCACCAGCTGCCCGAGGGCGATTATGTGGTGCTGACGATCCGCGACGAAGGTAGCGGCATGGCCGATGATGTCCGCCGTCGTGCGACCGAGCCCTTCTTCACGACCAAGGGCGCCGAGCGCGGCACCGGCCTGGGCCTCGCTATGGTGCATGGTTTCGTCCAGCAATCGCTCGGCCGCCTGGAAATCGACAGCGCCCCGGGCGAGGGCACCGAGGTGCGCATGCTGTTCCCCACGGCGGCCAGCGCCGAGGTTGCGGCGCCGCCGCCTGCGGCGAAGCAGGAGCCGGGCCGGGGCGTCGCCGGCGGCAGCGAGACGATCCTGCTCGTCGAGGACAGCGACGATGTGCGGGCGCTGGCGCAGGAGCAACTGACGGCGCTCGGCTATCGCGTGCTGCTGGCGGCGAGCGGCGAAGAGGCGCTGGAGCGGATCGAGGCGGAGCCGATCGATCTGCTGTTCACCGATATCGTGATGCCCGGCGGGATGAGCGGGCTCGAGCTGGTCGAGCAGTTCCACGCGCTGCATCCGGAAACGCCGGTGCTGATGACGACCGGCTATAACGAGGATCTGGTGGCGGACATCCCGCGTGGCAGCAATCTGGACGTGATCGGCAAGCCCTATCGCCGCGAGCAGCTGGCGGATCGCATCCGTGCCGCGCTGGACCGGCGTTCGCCGGAGCCGCGCCGCACGGGCAACCCTTTCGGCGCCGTGGAGGCCTGAAGCCCCCGCCGGGCCATCAGGCGCCCAGGATGCGACGATAGAGGGCGATATACTGGTCGGCCATTGCCTCCACCGAAAAGCCCGCTTCGATTGCGGCGCGGCATGCCGCGCGATCGAGCGTGGCGGCGCGGTCGACCGCGCTGGCCGCTTCTTCCGCCGAATCGAGCAGCAGGCCGGTGACGCCGTCCGCGATCAACTCGGGCATCGAGCCGCGTCGGACCGCGATCACCGGGGTGCCGCACGCCATCGCCTCGATCACCGACAGGCCGAAGGGCTCGTCGAAATTGATCAGGTGGAGGAGCGCGCGAGCGCTGCCCAGCGCCTTGATCCGCGCCTCGCCGCCGACCGGGCCGTGATAGACGATGCGATCGTTCAGATGCGGCTGCACGTCGCGCTCGAAATAGCCCTGGTCCTGGACGATGCCGTACAGGTTCAGCCGGCGGCCGGTGGCCTGTGCGACGGCGATCGCCTCGGCCGCGCCCTTGTCCGGGTGCATGCGGCCGAAGAACAGCAGGTCGTCGCTGCCGGTCGCGTCGAAGGCGAAGTCGGCGAGCGGGATGCCGTGGTGGATCGTCGCGGCATAGCGCAGCGCCGGGTGTCGATCGGCATCCGAGATCGCGACATAGTGCACGCGGTCCTCGAACGGCTTGTACATCGGCAGGATGCGCTCGGAGGAAAAGCCGTGGATCGTCGTCACCATCGGCGTGTCGATCAGCGGGGCATAGGCGTGGGCGGGGAAATCGGCCTGGTTGTGGATCAGGTCGAACTCGGATGCGCGGGCGAAGAGGTGCGACTGGTGGGCATATTCCCACACCTTCGCGTCGATCGCGGGATCTTCTTCATAGCCGCGCGGCACTACGCCGGCGAGGCGCGCGGTGGTGACAGAGTCCTGCGTGGCGAACAGCGTGACGTCGATACCCTTGGCGACCAGCGCCTCGGTGAGCAGGCTCGTCACCAGCTCCCAGGGGCCGTAGTGCCGCGGCGGGGTGCGCCACGCGATCGGCGCGAGCATGGCGATCTTCATGCGCGGCTGCCCCTTGCCCGTCCGTGCCCCTGCGAAAGCAGGGGCCCAGGGTAGGAGAGCGAATCGCTTGGGGCTCTGGGCCGCTGCTTTCGCAGGGGCACGGGAGGGGTGTTCATGCGAGCAGGATGCCTTGATTCGGGGCGAGGGGGAGGGTGGTGCCTTCCACATGCAGTTCGTGGCCGGGCGTGGTGAGCGCAGGCGCCAGCGCGGCGGCCCATTCCGGCAAGGCCAGCGTCTGCGGCGCATTCGACAGGTTGAGCGCCACGAGCACGCGCGCGTTTCCATGCCGCCGTTCGTAGGCGAGCACCGCACCGTCGCTCGACACCGCCTGCCAGCTTCCCACCGACAGCGCCGGATGCGCGCGCCGCAGCCGGAGCAGCGCGCGGGTGAAGGCCAGCATTGAACCCGCCGCGTCCCGCTGCGCCATCACGTTGCGCTCCGCCCAGTCGGGGTTGAGCGGCAGCCACGGCTCGACCGAGCTGAACCCGGCATGCGCGCTCGCATCCCAGGGCATCGGCGTGCGGACCTCGTCGCGGTTGAACGCGGTGTCGGGCTCGCGCAGCGCTTGCGGGTCGCGCACCCGGTCGGGCGGGATGGCCACGTTGGGCATGCCGAGTTCGTCGCCCTGGTACAAGGTCGGCGTGCCGCGCAGCGTGAGGAGGAGCATCATCGCGACGGCTGCCTGGTCGGGCCCCACCCGCGAGGCGACCCGCGGCTTGTCGTGGTTGCCGAGCACCCAGTTGGGCCAGCCATCGGCGGGCAGCGCGCCTTCATAGTCGGCGATCAGCTGCGCCAGCGCCCCGGCATCCCAGCGCGCATCGAGCAGATGGAAGTTGAAGGGCAGATGCACGCCGTTCCCGCCCTCGCCATAATAAGCGACGAGGCGCGGGATCGGCAGGTAGATCTCGCCGATCAGCACGCGCTCGGGATAGTCCTCCGCGACGTCGCGCATCGCGGCGATGATCTCCATCATCTCGGGCTGGTCGGCCGAGTGGACCGGCAGCAGCCGCTCGATATCCTGCATCCCGTCGCGCCAGTCCGGATTGGCTGGGTTATCGGGGAAGTCGGGGTGCTTGATCGCCAGCCACAGCACGTCGATGCGGAAGCCGTCGACCCCGCGCTTGAACCAGAAGCGCATCGCGTCGAGCATCGCCGCGCGCAGATCCGGGTTGCGCCAGTTGAGCTCGGGCTGCTCCTTGAGGAACTGGTGGAGATAATATTGGCCGGTGGCGTCGTCCCATTCCCAGGCGCTGCCGCCGAAATAGCTCTGCCAGTTGTTGGGCGGCCCGCCATCGGGGCCGGGATCGCGCCAGATATACCAGTCGCGCTTGGGGGCGTCGCGCGAGGAGCGGCTTTCGCGGAACCAGGGGTGCTGATCCGAGCTGTGGTTGGGCACGAAATCGAGCAGCAGCTTCAGGCCGCGGGCATGGGCTGCGTCACGCAAGCGCTCGAAGTCGGCGAGCGTGCCGAAGCGCGGATCGATCCCGCAATAATCGGCCACGTCATAGCCGAAATCGGCCATCGGCGAGGGGAAGATCGGCGACAGCCACACCGCGTCCACGCCGAGATCGACCAGATAGTCCAGCCGCGCCGTCACGCCGGCAAGATCGCCGATGCCGTCGCCGTTCGAGTCGTTGAACGAGCGCGGATAGACTTGGTAGATCACGCCCTTCTGCCACCAGAGCGGTTCGGTCATCGGGGGCTCCTCGCGAAATTTCCTCCCCGGAACGGGGAGGGGGGTGTAGCTGCCGACAGCGATGTGCCGGGGGCACATCGCGGCAGCGAAACCGGCCCGCGAAGAGAGCCGTGGGCGCAGCATGGTGGAGGGGCCGCTGCGGCACGCGGCGGTGGTCCGGCGCGCGTCACCCGCACCGCACCTGCGGCGCGGCCCCTCCACCACCGCCTGCGGCGGCGGTCCCCCTCCCCGTGCCGGGGAGGAATTTTAGGGCTAATCACCGGAATCGTTCCTTCGGAATATGCGTGATCCGGCACGCCAGGTCCGCCTCGCCGCTCGCGACGATGTAGCGATCTCCGGCATCGACCAGCCCGGTGGTGAATACCACCGGCGTCGGCAGGTATAGCTGGTGCGCGATGTCTGCGGTCAGCGCGGGATTGGCCTCCAGCAGCGGCACCGTGTCTTCCTGCCGCAGGATCACGCTCGGGTTGTCGCGCTCGAGCAGCGCCCAGAAGCTGCGATAGATGCCGACCGCGTCGCGCTTCTCCACGCCGTGATAGATCAGCAGCCAGCCCGCCTCGGTCAGCACCGGCTGGCTGCCGCCGCCGATCCGCTGGTTCGAGGTCGAACCCTTGCGCGCGCGGATTCCCGGCTGGTCGAGCGGCTTCCAGTGCAGCCCGTCGGGCGAGCGGGCGAGGTTGATCGACGGGCCGCCCAGCCAGGGGGAGTCGTCCGGATAGGCGAAGTACACCTCGCCCAGCGGCCGGGTGAGCGCGTGGAAGAAGCCGTCGATCCGGCCTTCGAACAGCAGCATGTCCTTGTTCTGGTGATCGAGCACCACCCCGAGCAATTCCCAGTCGAGCCCATCGGTCGAGCGGTACATGGCGGTGCAATGCCGTTCGGCCGATACGCCGCACACCGTCATCCAGTAGGTGCCGTCGATCCGCGTGATCCGCGCATCCTCGACGCCATAGTCGAGGTAGCTGGCCGTGGGCGCGATCGCCTTGTCGTAATGCACTGCAACCACCGTGCGGCCCTCGGCATCCAGCTCCACCGGCAGCAGCCAGGACAGCGAGGTGAGGCCGAGCAGCCTCGGGTTGCGGCCCTTCAGCGCGAACTGGCGCGGATCGCCCATGTCCAGCCCCGCCACCGGGTGCCGATCGAGCACATAGCCCGAAGGTGTCCAGCGGATCGCGCGGGCGTGGCTGCCGTCCACGGGATCGCGCAGCGCCTCCGCCACGCGCACCATCAGCAGCAGGTTGCCGTTCGGCAGCCGCGCGAAGCCGGGGTTGAAGGCGCCCAGCACATAGGTCGCCTCGTCCACGCCCGCCCGTAGCGGCGACCGGTCCAGATCGACATCGTCGGGCCGGAAGATCAGGTAATCGTCGCTCAAGCGCTTGCCCCCTTGGGTTTCACGCCCAGCAACGGAGTCAGGCTCCCGCGGTTCCGGCTTCGGTTCCCGCTTCCTGCGCCTGGCGATGGTGGCGGATCACCTCGTCGATGATGAAGCGCAGGAATTTTTCGGAAAATTCGGGGTCGAGATCGGCATCCTGCGCCAGCGCGCGCAGCCGGGCGATCTGCGCTTCCTCGCGGCCTGGATCGGCAGGGGGAAGCCCGGCCTCGGCCTTGTAGCGCCCCACTGCCTGGGTCACCTTGAACCGCTCGGCGAGCATGAAGACGAGCGCCGCATCGATATTGTCGATGCTCTGGCGAAAGCGGATCAGCGTCGCGTCGGTCATGGCATTCTCTTTTGCCGCTGCGGCACGGCCATGCAAGCGCCTCTTGCCTTTGCAGGGCACAAAGGCCAGAGGCTCCAGCATATGAGCGCAACCGTCCACCGCCTGGGGTCGCGAACCCAGCCCTCGCTCGATCCGATCATGGCGCTGGTCGCCCAGGACATGAACCTGGTGAACGCGGTGATCCTCGATCGCATGCAGTCGGAAATCCCACTGATTCCGGAGCTCGCCGGCCATCTGATCGCCGGCGGCGGCAAGCGGATGCGGCCGATGCTGACGCTCGCAAGCGCGCGGCTCCTCGGCTATGCCGGCACGCGCCACCACAAGCTGGCCGCGGCGGTGGAGTTCATCCACACCGCGACGCTGCTGCATGACGATGTGGTCGACAGTTCGGATCTGCGCCGGGGCCGTCGCACCGCCAACATCATCTGGGGCAACCCGGCCAGCGTGCTGGTCGGCGATTTCCTGTTCAGCCGCTCGTTCGAACTGATGGTGGAGGCGGAGAGCCTGAAGGCGCTGCGCATCCTTTCGGGCGCCAGCGCGATCATCGCCGAGGGCGAGGTGAACCAGCTCACCGCGGTGCGCCGGATCGATCTGTCCGAGGATCGCTATCTCGATATCATCGGCGCGAAGACCGCCGCGCTGTTCGCCGCCGCCTGCCGCGTGGCAGGCGTGGTGGCCGAGCGTCCCGAGGCGGAGGAACTGGCGCTCGACGCCTATGGCCGCAACCTCGGCATCGCCTTCCAGCTGGTCGACGATGCGATCGATTACGTGTCGGATGCGTCGACCATGGGCAAGGATGCCGGCGACGATTTCCGCGAAGGCAAGATGACGCTGCCGGTGATCCTCGCTTATGCGCGCGGCAACGAAGCGGAACGCGCCTTCTGGAAGGAAGCGATCTCCGGCCGCCGCATCTCGGACGAGGATTTCGCCGAGGCGATCCGGCTGGTCCGCAATTGTCGCGCGGTGGACGATACGCTCGCCCGCGCCCGGCATTACGGCCAGCGCGCCATTGATGCGCTGGGCAGCTTCCGCGCCTGCGAGGCGAAGGACGCGATGGTCGAGGCCGTCGAGTTTGCGGTGGCGCGCGCCTATTGACGCGCGCCCCGGCCGTGCGGGCTTAATCGTCCGCCGGCTTTTCCTCGTCCTCGTCCTCGTCCTCGACTTCCAGAGCGTCTTCCTCGTCCAGGTCGAGCACTTCTTCGATGCCCTCGACGATCAGGTCGAGCTGCTCGTAGCTCGCCGTCATTTCGATGGTTTCGCCCTCTTCGTCTTCCAGGTGCAGCGTGTACTCGCCGTCGCTGTCCGGGGTGATGGTGAACTGGGAAAGGATTCGTGCCATGTCGCGCTCCTTTGGCGGTGAGTCCGCCTAACCACGCTTGTCCCGAATGGTTGCAGCCGAATGACGTCCACTCTGCCGATCCACGCTGTTTTGCCGGCGCTGCTCGATGTTCTGCGCGGCGGCAGCAACGCCGTGCTGGTCGCGCCGCCCGGCGCCGGCAAGACGACCGCGGTGGCGCCGGCGCTGCTGGGGGAGGGCTGGTGCACCGGGGAAATCCTGCTGCTCTCCCCGCGCAGGCTGGCGGCGCGCGCTGCGGCGGAGCGGATGGCGGCGCTCGCGGGCGAGGGGGTCGGCAAGACCTTCGGCTATGCCACCCGCATGGATACGAAGCGCTCGGCGGCGACGCGGGTGACGGTGGTCACCGAGGGCATTTTCGTCAATCGCATCCAGTCCGATCCGGAGCTGGTGGGCGTCTCCGCCGTGCTGTTCGACGAGGTGCATGAACGCAGCCTCGACAGCGATTTCGGGCTGGCACTTGCGCTCGATGCGCAGGGCGCGCTGCGGCCGGACCTGCGGCTGGTCGCGATGTCGGCGACGCTCGACGGCAGCCGCTTCTCCGGGCTGATGGGCGACGCGCCGGTGGTGGAAAGCGAAGGCCGCAGCTATCCGCTGACGCTGCGCCATCTCGGCCGCGCGGCCGAGGCGCGGATCGAGGACTCGGTTGCCAGCGCGGTGCGCCAGGCGTTGCGCGAAGAAGAGGGCGGCATCCTAGCCTTCCTGCCCGGCGTGGCGGAGATCGAGCGGACCGCCGAGCGACTGGGCGACATCGGCGGCGCGGTGCTGCACCGGCTGCACGGCAGTCTGGAGCCCGCCGCCCAGCGCGCCGCGATCGCGCCCGATCCGGAGGGACGGCGCAAGATCGTGCTGGCCACCTCGATCGCCGAGACCTCGCTGACGCTCGACGGCATCCGCGTGGTGGTCGATTCCGGACTGGCGCGGCGCCCGCGCTACGATCGCGCGGCGGGAATGACGCGGCTGGTGACCGAGCGGGCCAGCCAGGCGGCGGTGACCCAGCGGGCCGGCCGCGCGGCGCGGCAGGGGCCGGGCACCGCCTACCGCCTGTGGGAAGAAGCCGCGACGGCGGGGCTGCCCCGCTTCGATCCCCCCGAAATCCTCGAGGCCGATCTGTCGGCGCTGATGCTCGACTGTGCGCTGTGGGGCGTCACCGATCCGCGCCAGCTCGCCTGGCTCGATCCGCCGCCCGAGGCAGCGATCGCCGAGGCGCGGGCGCGGCTGGGGGCGCTGGAGGCGATCGACGCCGATGGCCGCCCGACCGAGCATGGCAAGGCGATCGCCCGCCTGCCGCTGCCGCCGCGGCTCGGCCATATGCTGGTGCGCGCCAGCGAGCGCGGCATGGCGCGAACCGCGGCGGCGGTCGCCGTGCTGCTCGGTGAGCGCGGGCTGGGGGGCAATGACGCGGACCTCGACCTGCGCCTGCGTCGCTGGAAGGGGGAACGCGGCCAGCGCGCGGAGAATGCGCGGCGGCTGGCCGAGCGATGGAGCAAGCTTGTTCCCCCTCCCGCAAGCGGAAGGGGGCTAGGGGGTGGGCCCCCGCTCTCCACGTGCGAATCCGGTGCGGATGCCGGGGGCCCACCCCCCGGCCCCCTCCCGCGCGCGGGAGGGGGAGCGCAGGGAGAAGACGTCGCCCTTTGCGTCGCGCTCGCCTTCCCCGATCGCGTCGCCAAACGCCGCGACGGCTCTGGCGAGACCTGGGCCTCGGTCGGCGGGCGCGGGTTCAAGCTCGACCCCGCCTCGCCGCTCGCCCGCGCCGACTGGCTCGCCGTCGCCGAGACGCAGGGCATGGCCGCCGGCGCGCGCATCCTCTCGGCCGCGCCGATCGATGCCGCCACGGTTGAATCGCTGTTTGCCGATCGCATCGAGACGCGCCGCACCGTCAGCTTTGATCCCGCCACCGGCCGTATCGAAGCGCTGCGCGAACGCCGCCTGGGTGCCGTGCGCCTGTCCGGCGGCAGCGACTCGGGTGCCACGCCCGCCGAAATCGAATCGGCACTGCTCGAAGGCGTGCGGACCCATGGCCTCCACCTGCTCCCCTGGTCCGATACCGCGCAGGCGCTCCGCACCCGCGGCGCCTATGCCGGCATCGCGGCGCTGACCGACGAGGCCCTGCTCGTCGCCCTCGACGAGTGGCTGCCGCCCGCGCTGGAAGGCAAGCGCCGGCTCGACGCGGTGAGCCCCGAATCGCTCACCCAGGCGCTGCAGAATCTGCTCGGCTGGGATGGGCAGAAGACGCTCGACCGGCTCGCCCCTGCGCGCTTCGAGACCCCCGCCGGTTCCTCCCACGCTATCGACTATGCCGCCGAAGCCGGCCCCACGGTGGAAGTGCGCGTCCAGGCGCTGTTCGGCCTCGCCGAGCATCCGATGATCGGCGGCAACGTGCCGCTGGTGCTCAGCCTCACTTCGCCCGCCGGCCGGCCGATCCAGACCACCCGCGACCTGCCGGGCTTCTGGAAGGGTAGCTGGGCGGCGGTCGCCAAGGAAATGCGCGGCCGCTACCCCCGCCACCCCTGGCCCGAGGACCCGGCGGCGGCCTCCGCAACGCTACGGACGAAAAACGCTGATGCAAGGGCGCGCGCGGCGCGCTAAAGGGTGGCCCCATGAAGTCCGCTCGCATCTATCAGCGCGTCAAGAACGCGATGCAGTCCGGCCGCGCCCGGACCGACAACTGGGTTCTCGAGTTCGAGCCGCACACGCCGCAGCGGCCCGATCCGCTGACCGGCTGGGCCGGCGGCGGCGAGACCGCCAATCAGGTGCGCATCGGCTTTCCGACGCTGGAAGCGGCAAAGGAATATGCCGAGCGTGAAGGCTATGCCTATCACGTCGTGCCGGCGCCGCAGCGCAAGCTCAAGCTGCAGGCCTACGCCGACAATTTTCGCTGATCGCGGACGCTTCGCCTGCATAGCAGGTGAAGTGGCGGGCTCAGCGCATCTACACCAGTCGTCATCCCCGCGCAGGCGGGGATCCATTTGCCAGGACGCTGGGGGCGAGCCGTGACAGGCCCACCAATGGATCCCCGCCCGCGCGGGTACGGCGGAGGTTTTGGCCGGCGTGCGCCTTCAGACGCGACTCAGCCGTTCCCCAGCAGCGCGCCGCTGAGCAGCAGCAGCATCTTCACGTCGACGCCCATGCCTTGCGCGCGGCAGTCGGCGATGAACGCCGGCAGGTCGGCCAGCGGCACATGGTGGACGTTGATGTCCTCGCCGTCGACGCCGCCGCCTTCGCCGACCCGGGTCAGCCCATGCACGCGCACCAGCGTGAAACTTTCGCTGACCATGCCGGGCGAGGCGAAATACTCGCCCAGTTCCTCGACACGCTCGCAGGCATAGCCGGCTTCTTCCTCCAGCTCGCGGCGCGCGGCGGCCTCGATCGTGTCACCTTGCTCGGTATCTCCCACCAGTCCGGCGGGCAGCTCAATCGAGCGGCGGCCCATCGGCACGCGATACTGGTCGACCAGGATCACCCGGTCCTGATCGTCGATCGCGACGATCACCACCGCGCGGATGCCGCGGGCACGGGCGACATATTCCCATTTGCCCTGGCGGCGCACGGTGATCCACTTGCCCGTCCAGGGGGTCTCGATCGGTTCGTCGGTCATGGAAAAAGGCCTTAGAGTTCGATCAGGCGATCGGGAAGCTCGTTCACGTCATCGGCGGCACGCGGGAAATGCTCGGCAAGTACGATGCCGATCTGCGCCACCGCCGCGGCCATGCCTTCGGCGACCCGGCCTTCCTTCACATGGCCGAGCAGGGCGGCCATCGCCGCCCCCCACACTTCGGGTGTGACGCGCGAATGGATCGCCGAGTCCGCCAGGATCTCGGCACGATGCTCGGCGAGGCTGAGGTAGAGCAGCACGCCGGTGGAGCCGGTGGTGCGCTTCTCGGCGGCGGTGCGGAACAGCGCCAGCGCGCGGGCATGGACCCGCCGGGTCTTGGTCGATCCGGGCGCGAGCGCGATGCGCAGCGCGTCCTTGGCGAGCACCACCCGCACCAGCAGGAAGGTGAGCGCGCTCACCACCAACGCGGCGGTGAGGTACCAATGCGCCGGCACGGTCTGCGCCCAGGGATCGATCATCCGGCTGTGCAGCCACTCGATCGGGGCGGGCTGCCAGGCGAGCAGCGCCAGCACCAGCAGCATCGTCAGCACCGCCCATTGCAGCGCGACATCGGCATAGTCGTCCGAACGCCCGGCAACCACCGTGACGATCTCGCCGCTGGTGCCGCCTTCTGCCCGCGCTACGGCCGCCGCGACCGTGGCGCGGTCCTGATCAGTCAATCGCATCCTCACCAGCTCCCCGAAGCCCCGCCGCCGCCGAACGATCCGCCGCCGCCGGAGAAGCCGCCACCGCCGCCACCGCCGCCGCCGCCCCAGCCGCCGCCGCGATCGTCGTCATCATGCTGGCTTGCCGCCCGGCCGATTTCACTCGCGATCGTCCAGAGGATGATCGGCAGTGCGCCGCTGTCGCCGCCGCCGCGGTAGCGCTTTGCGCCCCAGGGGCCCGGCCGGCGCTTGCCGCCGAAGCGGGCGAACATGGGAATCAGGATGACGATCAGCAGAATGAACCAGAACAGCAGCCCGATCGGCAGCCCGCTGCTGCCGCCCTTTCGGCGCGGGGCCTTGGCGGCGGCATCCTGCGCCGCCTTGGCCTTCTGCTCGGCCGCCTCCAGCGGCTGCTTCATCTGCTCGGCAATTGCCTGCGCGCCGGCCATGATGCCACCGGCCATGTCGCCGGCCTTGAAGCGGGGTACGATCGCCTGGTTGATGATCTGGCTCGACAGCGCGTCGGTCATGATCGGCTCGAGGCCATAGCCGACCTCGATCCGCACCTTGCGCTCGTTCGGCGCAACGATCAGCAGGATGCCGTTATTCGCGTCCTTCTGGCCGATCTGCCAGGCACGGCCGAGCTGATAGCCGTAATCGGCGATGTCATAGCCCTGCAGGTCCGGGATCGTCGCGACGACCAGCTGCCGGCTCGACGCCTGCTCCACCTCGGCCGAAAGCTGGGTAAGCTGCGCGACTTGCTCGGGCGAGAGCAGATGTGCGTCGTCCACCACCCGGCCGGTCAGCTTGGGGAAGCTAGGATCGGCCAGCGCGCTCGTCGCCCCGGCGAGCAGGGCGACGAGCAGCAGCACGTAGCGCAGTACGCGCATCATCGACGCTCCGGGAAAAGGACGGGTCAGTTGCTATTCCCGAAGTTCACCGTCGGGGCTACATCCGCACCCGCCTTGGCCTGGAATGGCGTCATCGGCTTGGCGCCGTAGAACACCTTCGCACCCACTGCGTCGGGGAAGGTGCGGATGCGCGTGTTATAATCCTGCACGGCCTGGTTATAGTCGCGGATCGAGATGGTGATCCGGTTCTCGGTGCCTTCCAGCTGGCTCATCAGCGTGGTGAAGTTGCCCTGGCTCTTGAGGTCCGGATAGGCTTCCACCGTCGCCAGCAGCCGCGAGAGCGAGCCGCCCAATTGCTGCTGCGCCTGTTGGAACTGCTGGACCTTGGCCGGATCGGTCAGGTCCGTGGCGTTGACCTGCACTGAAGTGGCCTTGGCGCGGGCATTCATCACGTCGGCCAGGATCTTGCCTTCGGACGCGGCGGCGCCTTTCACCGTCGCGACCAGGTTCGGGACCAGGTCGGCGCGGCGCTGATACTGCGCCTGCACGTCCGCCCATTTGGCCTTGGCATTCTCCTCGGCGGTGGGGACGCTGTTGAGCCCGCAGGCCGAGAGCGAAAGCGCTGCCACCGGCACCAGTGCGGTATGAAACTTCATGGGCAAGGTTCCTCCAAATCCCATCGATCGAAGTGTCTTATATGGTAGCGACACCGGTCAGCGGAAGGGAAATCGAACGCCCGGGGTTGGCGATTGACAGCGGATTCCGCCATCATGCTGCGGCACGGAACGGGAGAAACGAGGAATGTTGAAGGAATTCAGAACGTTCATCGCGCGCGGCAATGTGCTCGATCTCGCCGTCGGCGTCATCATCGGCGCGGCGTTCGGCACGATCACCAAGTCGCTGACCGACGACATCATCATGCCGGTGGTCGGCGCGATCTTCGGCGGCGTCGATTTTTCCGGCTACTTCATCCGGCTGGGCGCGCTCCCGGAGGGCTATACCGGCTCCACCACCAGCTATGCGGCGCTGAAGGCCGCCGGCGTGCCGCTGTTCGGGTTCGGGCAGTTCATCACCGTGGTGATCAACTTCCTCATCCTCGCCTTCATCGTCTTCCTGCTGGTGCGCTCGGTCAACAGGTTGCTCGCGACCGCAGAGCGTGACAAGGCCGCAGGGGAGGGGCCGCCTGCTGCCGATCCGGCCGATGTGGTGCTGCTGCGCGAGATTCTCGACGAACTGAAGAAGCGCAACGGCGCCGCTTAGGCGGCCGCCAGATCCTCGGCCACGGCATCGGCCAGGCTGGTGCCGTCCAGGATCCGCGCGGTTTCATCGCGCACACGGGCCATCGCCTGGCGGATCGCGCAGGCCGCTTCATCCTTGCAGTCGTTGCAGGGGCGATAGGCGGTACGGCTGACGCAGGGGACGAGCGCCAACGGCCCCTCAATCACGCGGATGATCTCGCCCAGTGAAATAAGGTGCGAGGGGCGGGCGAGCCGATAGCCGCCCATCTTGCCGCGCGTGGAGAGCAGAAACCCTGCTTCCCGCAGATCGGCAAGAATCAGTTCCAGGAACTTGCGCGGCACATTGGCTTCGCTTGCGATGCGGTTCATCGGCACGGGTGCGCCGGTGATCGGCTGTTCGGCAAGGAAGAGCATTGCGCGGAGCGCATAGCGGGAACGCTGCGTCAACATGATGCACTCTCCATGCCAACCGAATTGGGCCGTGTGAAGGCGATAATCCTTGTTACCTGACCTTTTCATTAAGCGCGGATCGCTTATATGGGTCGTTGCCGGGTTCGCCCGGCTATGGCGATAAACAATGGCGTATAATAGATGCAGCGGACCCGGGGGCAGTACCCGGCGGCTCCACCATAACCGGTGGTGTATCTGGACACCGTTTCTGACGGGGCCGAACCAGGATCGACGTGTATTGAAAAGCGCTGTCTTCGCTCGGAATGGGACCACCGCAACGGCCCATTACACAAGTGCCAACGATAACGAAGCACTCGCTATTGCGGCGTAACCTCACGGCTTAACGGCCTAAGGTTATTCTAAAATGCGCGGTCGGGCCACACCGGGCAACAGAAGTGGATTCCAGCGGCCGCCAGGGGGGCCGGGCAACAGAACCCCCTGGACCGTTTCGATCAGCGCGCCGTGAGGTCGATCAGAGCGTCGCCAGCCAGGGCTCTACGGCAGCGAAATGCGCTTCCCAGCTGGGCATCGTGTAGTTCCGTACCCGCGCTAGCTGCGCCTGTCGGATCTCGCCTTCCTGCAGATGATGGGCGATCGCCGCCAGCCAGGCGGTGCCGTCGAGCGGGTCGCAATAGATCGGCAGATCGCCGGCAAGTTCGCGAAATACCGGCAGGTCGCTCGCCACCACCGGCGTGCCGACGCCCAGCGCCTCCACTATGGGCAGGCCATAGCCTTCGGTGAAGCTCGGCATCAGCAGCGCACGCGCGCCGCGCAGATAGCCGGCAAGCGCCGCATCGCCGCAATCCTCGATCACCTGCACATGGCCGGCAAGCAATGGCAGCCGGTCGAGCATCGCCAGCGCCGTCTGCGCCTCCCAGCCGCGCTGGCCGATGATGACCAGCTTCGGGCAGGCGGCGGCATTGTGCGTGATCAGCCGGCGCCACAGCTGCAGCAGCAACACATGGTTCTTGCGGCCCTCGATCGTGCCGAGCGTGACGAAATAGGGGCGATCGAGTGCGATCGGCGGTGCGTCGGCCGGCAGCGGATGTCCGCCCAGCAGCGCCGGCAGCATGGGCGGACAGGGCTTTCCCTGTGCCTCGGCAAAAGCGGCGAAAAGGTCGAGCGTCGCCTGGGAGTTGCCGATGATGCCGGTCGCGCTCGTCAGGGCATTGGCCATACGACGATTATGACGAATATCTTCCCCCACCCGACAAAACTCAGGATGCGTCAGCGGGATGAGATCATGGATGAGATAGACCGGCCGAACCTGGGCGCGTTGTGCCCAGGTGACGAGGCCGCTGGCGTCCAGCCCGGTGTGGCCGACATTCAGGTAGAGCCGATCGCCACCCCATTGGCCGCCCCGCTGCGCTACCACCGCACGCATTGCCAGGCGCGGTGCTCGAGTGCGGAACTGCGGTCCGCCTTCCCGAATCAGGCGAAATATCGCATCCGACAGTGCAGGCGTGAGGATCTGGCGTAGATTCCCGCGCTGGACAACTGCCTGCGCACGCGCGGCGAATTGCTCGACATAGGCGAGGCAAACGCGATCGACGCCGGTAGGGAGCCGGCCCGTCCAGGTCCGCCAGATGAGACGGCTGACATCGATGAGGAGATCGCGCGGCATCGTTGCTGGAACTTTGTCCGCCTTAGGTTGATCGGAGAGAGCAGTTGATAATAAAGGTCACGGTCGCTGGGCGGATTGCGCCCGCTCGCAAGACAAATCAAGCCGTTGCTGCGGGGCGATGCACTAGCTAGGACGATTTGTGAGACAAGCCGCCCCGTCGGCGGCGTAGTGTGGGGCCGGTGATGGCAAGACGAATTCTGATGCCGTTGTTCCTCCTGTCCCTGGCAGCGAACGTGATGGCCGTGTTGCTGAACCCGAGTTGGTGGGTAATCCCCGCGCTGCTGGCCGGCTGGTATGTCGCCGATCTCGCATCGGGCTTGGTCCATATGTACATGGATTACCGGCCCTGCCCGGCGGGCAAGGGCCTAGACGCCTTGTACTTCTATGCAGGGTCGCGTGAATCAGATGCGTACAAAGCGCTCTGGCGGGAGCGCATGGGCAAGGTCGGTCCGCTGGATCGGCTGGTCTATGACTTTAAGAACCATCACCCGCGACCGGATGCTCTAGGCCGGCGCGACCTTTGGCGCCTGATCGGTAGCACCGTGATTCTTGCGGCCCTGCCGTTCTCGTTACTGCTGAACGCGGCGGCGTACAGCGGTGTTGCGCCTGGCTGGGCGGCAGCGGCGGGCGTTGCGCTGATTGTCGGAGGGGCGTTTGCGCAATATTTCCATGGAGCTCTTCACCGCGAGCGCAATCCGTGGATTGTCAATGCGCTGCGGCGGTGCAGGCTGCTGATGACACCGGCGGCGCACCAGTTGCATCATGATACGCTGCAGCGGGACTTTGCCACGAATTGTGGGTGGTCCAACCCGCTGGTGAACCGGCTGTTCCTTGCCTTGCGGCGGCGTGGAATGCTGGATGATGCCGGGCTGGAGCCCGGGGCCTGATCTGCGCTGGAGGCGTCAGGCGATAATCGAGATCTTCTCGAAATCCGGAATCGCGTGCTGCGGGTCTCCCATCAGCCGTTGAAAGCTGTTGTCGATCAGCGTTTCGGTGGCAGACTCGCTCGCCAATCCGCCGCGGACCAGGCAATGCTGGTGCAGTACGCGGCGGAAAGCATCGAACAACTCCATGTCCGGCGCGGCCGGCGCTTCCCAGAACTCGTCGAGATGTCCTTGATGCGTGATGCCGGGCACGTCGTAGATCGCTTCGCCCAGCACAATCACCGGCTTGCCAGCGGTGAGCGCCAGCGTGCCCGAGGTGCTGTTCACGCACACCATTCCCTTGGCCCGTCGAGCAAGTACCGCGAGTTCGCCACCATCGATATGGTGTACGCGATCTTCGATGCCCAGCGCGCGGGCGCGGCTCTGTAGGAATCGGCGCCAGTTGTGGAAACCGCAGTCAAGCGGGTGTTCCTTCACCAGCAAATGCGTATGGGCCGGCGCGCGATGCGCAAAACTGTCGAGCACATAATCGGCCGCCGTGTACATCGTGCCAAAGGGCGAATGCTCGCGGATCTGATAGTCGCCGGTGAGCTGGAGCGGGAAGAGGTAGAAAGATTTGTCCGCCAGCTTGGAGAGCGTTTGCCCCGCTTGCACCGATCGCAGGCGAGCGAGCGCGAATTTTCGCATCCAGCCAAAGCCTTCCAAGACGATCACGCCTCTACGGTGCGACCTGTAGAAGGGGAAGCGCAGGCGCCCGGTGACGACCCGATGATAGTACCAATAGGAATCCCGCGCCCGCCGGCTGAAGCTGGCGGTGATCGAGGGCAGATCGGGTACCGCTGGCAGCGTGCGTGCGGCTTCCCGCAGGGCTGCCGGATCGCGGTTGAGCGTCGAATGACCGTTCACGCCGTCCGGCTCGAGCGTCATCCAATCGGGTCGGATATAACCTTCCTCGAACACGTGGATGGCCACGCCGCGAAGCTTTGCCAGCTGATGTGCGGCAAGATGCAGGGGCCGGCAATCGCCATATAGTACGAGATCGGTGATCGCGTGCTCGCGAAGGAAACGATTGAAGAAAATCGGCCAGCTACTGGCGCGACCCCGATAATCCGTAGCCTCGCCGGGCCAGTCATAAGTGTCGCCGCCGTTCAGATTGATTCGGTACACCGATGATCCATGCGATGCGATCTTCTGGCCCAGTTGCCAGAAGAACGGCCCAGGCGGACCTTGCAGGAACAGAAAGGACCGCCTTGTGCGATGGATGTGTTTCATAAACCCGATCCGATACGGACAAGCCACCGTCTAACCTTGCCTTGCGCCGTGCGCAATCGTTCTAACTGCGTCGGCTCGCCGGTCTCATCGGCGATCATCCTGGCGACAAGTATTTCAACATCGCATGGCAGCCGCGTTACGGGATCAAGATAACGCGGATAGACGATCAGCGCCGCCGCCACCAATTCGAGCAAAGTCCGCCGTCTGTTGCGGCGAGAAGGCACCGGCCCGAGATCCGTCGTCAGGCCCCAGCCGGCATAGAAGGGCACGCCGTGGGTCACGACCTTTTTCTGGCGCAAGAGGGCCTCGAACCCCGCGAGCGACGTCAGTACGTGCACCGCATCGGCGATTTCCAGAAGGCTCGAAATTGGCGCCTGCCGTTCAATGCGATCGGCATAGTGCGCGGCGAGGCCGTCGTCGATCGCACCTTTGCGGTGGCCGGCCTCAACATCCGGGTGGGGTTTGTAGATCAGGTACGCATCGGGCTCGGCGGCGCGGGCGGCTTGCAGCAGGTCCAGGTTGGTCTTGCCGCCGCCACCCGTCATGACCGACCGATCATCCTCGACCTGCCCGGTGACGAGGACATGCCGCCTGGCGCCTCCTGGCGGCCTCAGGCGCTGGCCGCCGCGACCATATTTGCTCAGCCCAGCGTTGACAATGCGTTCGATCAAGGCGGATGCCCGGTCCAGCAACGGTGCTTCGAACACCGCCGTCTCAAGCAGCGTTTCAAGGTCGCTGGGCATCGCGGGATCGAAATGAATGCCTTGGAAGTCAATGGCGATCGACAGCGGCGGCACGCAGTTCGCCCCTAGGCCGGCCGAACGCAGAAAACCGTCTTCGAGTTCGGCGACCGGTGCCGCCCGGCGCTCGATCCGGCGCTGCACCGACGCGGGTACCCGCGCGCGCCACAGCACGGTGGCGCCCCGGGCACTGGCAGATAGGCGATAGGACGGCCCCACGCCGCCATCCCATAGCAGCGCTTCGACCGTTTCCCGCTTCCATCCGGCCACGCCGAGGACCTGACCGATACTACGATTGCTGTCGATCAACCGCCGCCAGTCCGACAGCAGCGAAAGGACTGCCCCGATCCCGCACGACGCGCCGGTGAACGGATCGCGATAGGTGCGGTTGGCGAGCAGTTCGGCATGAAGGGCGCGATGAAGTCCCTCGGGAGTATCAATGCCGGCAAAGCGGCCAGTTCCGAACAACCGGACGTCGCAGCCGACGAGCGCCGCGACCAATGCCAGTTCATCGTTCGCGTCCACCAGGATGCTGGCGGCTCGTTCGGCCAGCCACCAGGGATCGATGGGTCGGCGTTGTGCAAGCGCTGCAATGCCATGGCCGACCCGGCCCAACGCCAGCGCACGCGCGCGCTGCTCGGCGGGCAGCGCCTGCACCATCGCGTTGCCCTGCGCTGCGGATGCGGGCGCGAGCAGGATATCGCAACCTGCGGGAAGTTCGGGCTGCGCCCCCCAGAAGGCGCCTCCGACACGATCGCTGCGAAGCCGCGCCGCGACGTATGCGACATCGTCGGATGCGGATCGGTCCGCCACGTCCACGATCCGCACCGGACGCGACCGGGGGAAGGGAGGGATGCGCAGGAACGGCATGGGTTCCTGCCGCGAGGTTATCATGTCAGGCGACTCCGCGCGCCATCAGGATTGCTTCGATCGGCGCCAGATCGGTGGGATTATTGAATTCGATCGGATCCCAGGCCGGTGCATCCATAACGACGACATCGACCGGGATGCCGTGATGCAGGAATCGCAGCTGCTCGAGCCCCTCCGCGAGTTCCGCCGGAGAGGGCGGCAGGCTACCATAGCGCTGCAGCGCCTCCGGTCGATAGGCATAGAGACCGAGATGCAGCAGCACCGGGATCGATCCGTCGTACGGCGGCTCTGGCAGGAACGGCAGTACCCGCTTCGAGAAATACAACGCCCGTCCCTGCGCATCGACAACGACGGTCGTTCCGCCGCTACGGCCCGCTGCCTGATCGATCACCAGATGCGCGTACACGGTTGCGGAACAGCGCACGGCAACGGTGGCGACTTTGCAATCGGGATGGGTTTCCATCCAGTTGGCCAGGGCGGCGACGAACTCTGGCGGTGTCAGCAGCGCGTCGCCTTGAAAATTGATGGCGAAATCAGGCGCTATCCCCAGCGCCTCGACCGCTGCGGCGACCCGCTCGGTGCCGTTCGCGCAGGTGTCCGGCGTCATGACGGCCTGCTCGCCGAGCGCCGTCACCGCGTCTGCAATGCGGGCGTCATCGGTTGCCACGTACAACGGCAGCGCCAGCTGCGCGGATCGCGCAGCCGCAATGCTGCGCGCGATCAGCGACTGCGAGGCGCCCATAGCGCCACGGATCGGCGCAAGCGGCTTCCCCGGATAGCGCGACGACGCGTAGCGGGCCGGAATGACGAGGATGCCGCGCCCCATTGAACCGGCTTCAAGCGTTCAGGCGAAGATCGTGGATATGCAGAAGCCCCCAAGGGCGGCGCGACGTCTCGGTCTCCATCACGAACAGCACAGTGATCTTGTTCTCCTGCATGCGCTCGATGGCATCGTCGATCGAAGCGCCTTTGGCAATGGTGACCGGATCGCGTGACATGATCTCGCCAGCGACCGCGATCAGCATTCGGTCGAACGCGCGCCGCAAGTCGCCATCGGTTATCACGCCCACCAGATCGCCGTCCGCATCAACCACGCCGGCAATGCCCTTGCCGCACGACGTCATCTCCAGCACGACATCGCGCGCGCTGGTTTCCGGTCGGACTAGCGGGAGCGCCTCGTTGCGGCCGATAAATGCTTCGATTGTTTGCAGGCCCCAGCCGATTCGTCCTCCGGGATGCCAGCGGGCCAGTTCTGTCCGCGAGACGCCACGTTTGCGCATCGCAGAGACGGCAAGTGCGTCGCCGAGCGCGAGCATCATCGTCGTCGATGTAGTGGGAGCAACGCCTTCCGGGCAGGCTTCACTGCAGCCGGGCAGCAACAGGGTGATGTTCGCCCGCCGCGCCAGCATCGATTCCGCGCCCGCCGTGATCCCTATCACCGGCACGTTCAGGCGCTCCGCGTGGGAAAGCACCGCCGTGATCTCCGGCGTCTGGCCCGAATTGGACAGGACCAGCAGCAGATCGCCCTCGCGCAGCACGCCAAGGTCGCCATGCGAGGCTTCTCCCGGGTGGAGAAAATAGGCGGCGCTGCCGGTGGCGGAAAGCGTTGCCGCGATCTTGCGGGCGATGTGCCCCGACTTGCCCATGCCGACCAGAACGACTCGGCCCGGTGCGCGCACTAGCAGGTCGACCGCCTTGGCGAACTGTAGATCGAGTTCGTCGGCGAGCAGGACCAGCGCTTCCGCTTCTTGGCGGATAACCGCCGCGCCCGCCTCGATGATCGATTCTACGCTCAATACACGCATTCCGTTCTCCGCACTTCCCCACTCGTGCGTGACGAACGCCGCAAGGGCGTCCCGATCAACTACACTGAAATCCAATAAATTCCGGCCCGCTTCTTGCAGGCATCACGGCCGAGCGCAAGACTTGCCGACGAGATCAATCGTCGAATACCCTCTTACTGCCGCTTGTTTGCCACGGTTGCCCCATCCACTTCTGGAGTCGGTCGCGGGCTGACCACATCGCTTCTATCCGGCGTTCGGCGATGCCGGGCATACTCAGCAGATCGCCGCCCGCCCAAGGCAGGAACGGATTGCGCCGTCCGAACGACCAGAGTTCGAGACGGCGGCTTGGCCGGCTGGCCGCCACCCGGGCATGGAATCCGCAGGTATCCGCCACCACAAGGGTATTGGCCTTAACCGGGAAGGATTGGGGCGGCGGCAGCTTGAGGCCTGCCAGTTCCTCCGCGCCGATCCGAAGCGATCCGCGTGCGGACAGGAAGTCGTCGCTTCGGCCCACCTCCAGGCTACGGCGGTGCTCCCATTCCAGTCGCTCGGCTGTCAGGCGATGGGAGCCGGACACATAGGAAAAGGGCCCGTCGGCTTCCTCGACATCGTTGAGGAAGAACCAGGCTTTTACCGTCGGATGAAAGGTGTCGGCGTGCAGCCGCGTCTGCGGATCGGGATCACCGGGATCGCATTCGGTAACGATGGTCTGCACATAATGAAGCGGTTCGCTGCGAAAACTGCCGACATAGCGGCACAGCCCGGCGAATCGATGATCCCGGATTAGTGCGCGTACTTCGGGTACGCTGCGGAGAAAGGAAGGCCCGATCGCTACTCGGCGGGTGATCGTGTCGCCTTGGCGCATCTCGCGTGTCTCGAAGCGCTGCTGCAGGATGCGTTCCCGCAACTGCTCGAACAGCGCAGCGGGAAGAAAATCGGGAACCAGGACGAAGCCGTCCCGATCAAATGCCGCCCTTTGCTCCGCATCGACGCCCGCCGCCAGGCGCCGGCGGCGCAGCCAAGCGAGGTGGTGGGCGATGCGAACGCGGGCGGCGTGCAGCCCCATGGCATTCAGGCGATGCGAGCCGATCAGCGGGTTGTCGCGAAAGGATTTTGCGCCCGTTGCAAGTTGAGCGAGCCAGAATGGCGCCGCCAAAAGGGAGTGCATATACGGTCTCGCTCGAACACAGCATGGCCGGTCGCGCAAACACGCAGCCCCAGCAGGCGACTGCGCTTCTGTGATTATGTGCGTATCGTCAAGTCTTTGGAAAGGCATGGGCCGTATGGGCCTGTGCCTTCGCCGTGCCGCTATTCGGCCCGTTCGGTCTGTGCGATCCACCCGCCGCCGAGCACGCGATCCTCGGCATACAGCACCGCCGCCTGACCAGGAGCAACGCCATATTCAGGCGTGTCAAAAACCACGCGCTTCCCGTCGAAACGGGCTGGTATCGGCTTGGCAAGGCTGCGGACCTTGGCGCGCATCGGGCCGCGGTACGCGCCTCCCAGCCAGTTCACGCCTTCCAGTCGCGCTGCCGCAACCGCCAGGGCCCGCCGCGGCCCTACGACCACCTGCTGGGTCGCCGCATCTAGCCGTAGCACATAATAAGGTTCGGCGGCTCCACCGATCTCCAGCCCGCGGCGCTGGCCCACGGTGAAATGAATCAGTCCCCGATGCTCGCCCAGCTTGCGGCCTGTCTCGTCGACGATGTCGCCGCCGTCCTCCGCCTCCGGCCGCAGCTTCTTTACCAGCGACGCGTAATCGCCGTCGGGCACGAAGCAGATGTCCTGGCTGTCGGGCTTGCCCGCCACGGCCAGGCCCAGATCGGCGGCCAGGGTGCGAACGGCCGGCTTGGGCAGGCCGCCAAGCGGGAATCGCAGGTAGTCTAGCTGTGCTGCCGTCGTCGCAAAAAGGAAATAGCTCTGGTCTCGCGCCGGATCGGCCGCGCGGTGCAGTTCTGAACCCTCGGTGCCGACCACGCGGCGGACATAATGGCCGGTCGCCAGGCAGTCTGCGCCCAGATCGCGGGCGAGCGCGAAAAGATCTGTGAACTTCGGTCCCATATTGCATTTGACGCAGGGGATTGGGGTGCGGCCGGCGAGATATTCGTCCGCGAAATCGTCAATCACGTTGGTGCGGAAGCTGCTGGCGTGATCGAACACGTAATGGGCAATGCCCAGCTTGTCGCATACGGCACGGGCGTCGCGGATGTCGCGGCCGGCGCAGCAACTGCCGGCACGCCCCACCGCTTCGCCATGATCATAGAGCTGCAGCGTGATGCCGATCGTCTCCGCGCCGCTGCGCGCGGCGAGCGCGGCCACGACCGAAGAATCGACGCCGCCCGACATGGCAACGACGATTCTGCGCGCCGATAGCGGCTCGGGCAGCTGGAAATCACCTAGGTTCATGCGCGGCCAAATAGGGTTTTCCCGATGCGGACGCTACCCGGTGCGGGTGGAAAGCCTTCGGGAACCCAGGTTAAGCTACCGTTCCCACGGCTTTTACCCGCCCTTCAGCACTGTTGGCGTACACGCCCATTGTAGACAGAGCGAACTGGAATGCGTTGGTGGATTTGAGTTTTGCCCGTTTGGCTAGCGATCCTGCGGCCGCCGCGATGCCCATCGGGCTCGCGGTGCTGCTGGTCGGCATTGCCACGCGGCAGGCGGCAAGCCCCACCGCGCGCATCCAGACGCGCCTTTCTATGCCGATGCCGCGCGCGGCGCTGCTCGCCCCTGCCCATGGTGCCTTCCACCATGCAGCGGCGGCGGCGCTCAGCCGGTGGCGGGAAGAGTGAAGTGCGTGTTTACCTTGCCATTTTAGCCGATGTTCAAGGCGGATGCGTAACAGTCTCTGCCGTGTTTGCGTAACGAGGGCCTCGCCCCGAAGAGGTTGGTAGATGATTGAGAACCAGAAGATCCGTCCCGCCAAGGTTATCGGTCCGCTCGGCGAACCGCTGACGCTGGAGACGCTGCCGCCGCCGGAGACTACCCGCTGGGTGGTGCGCCGCAAGGCGGAAGTCGTCGCCGCGGTGAACGGGGGATTGCTGACCGTCGACGAGGTGTGCGAGCGTTACGGCCTTACGGTGGAGGAATTCGCCGGATGGCAGCGGGCGATCGATCGATCCGGCATGCCCGGTCTGCGCGTCACGCGGATCCAGCACTATCGATCACTGTACGAGCGGCAGCAGAAATTCTGAAGATCCTGGCGCGCGCTCGGCAGGGGGAGCGCCGCCACATCGTTGCCCGTCGTATGGCAACTTCATGCCACTTCGTTTCGGCCGCCTTGCCATGTTGGCTGCCTGCATTCCGGTTCCGCCGATCCGCGAAAATATGCTTCCGGAACAAACTGTGGCATTGATTGATTTCCTCCATGTCGCCCGGGACGCCGGGCAAGTAAAGGAGGGACGAATGGTAGGTTTTCTCATTTGGCTCGTCATCGGCGGCGTCGTCGGTTGGCTTGCCAGCATCATCATGCGGACCGATGCCCAGCAGGGTATCTTCCTGAACATCGTCGTCGGCATCGTGGGCGCCTTCATCGGCGGCCTGCTTTTCGGCGGGAACATCAACAGCGGTGTCATCACCCCGATGACGTTCCTGGTGTCGCTGCTGGGTGCTGTCATCCTGCTCGCGATCGTCAACCTGGTTCGTCGTGGCGCAGTGCGCTAAGCACGAACGCGACTATCAAAAAGGGCCGCCCCCATGGGGGCGGCCCTTTTTTTCTTGGTTGGCGCATTCTGCCGCAGTTAGCTCACTTCAGCAGGAAGCGCACCGAAACACTGGCGGTGATTTTCTGTTCACCCGGCACGATGGCGGTATCGGCCTGCGGCGCGAATTCTTTGGCGCGCATCAGCATCGGCATGGGGGCAGGCGGAGCGGTGGTGCCGGCCTCCGAAATCACCAGGATGCGCTCCACCTTCAGACCCGCCGCCTGGGCATAGAGCGTTGCCCGCGCACGAGCGCGGCTGATCGCGTCTCGGCGCGCCTCGTCGAGCGCGCCGTCCGCGTCGGATAGCGTCAGTTCAGGGCCGCTGATGTTGTTCGCACCCTGAGCGACCAGGGTATCGAGGATCGGACCGCTTTTCGCCACGTCGCGGAACCGCACCGTCACCTGGTTGGATGCCTGATAGCCGGTGATCACTGGCGGCTTGTTTTCCTGATAGCGATACTGCGGCGCCAGGCTGACGGCGGTGGTCTGCAAGTCGCGTTCGGCGACGCCGGCCTTGCGCAGCGCCGCGAGCACGCCCCCCATGCGGCTGGCATTCAGCCGAAGCGCCTCTGCCGCGCTGGGTGCATCGGTTACGACGCCGGCCCGGATCAACGCGAGATCGGGTACGCGGGTGGTGGTGCCGTCGGCGACGACATCGAGCACGGTGCCATCGGCCGGAATCGCCTGTGCCAAGGGAATCGCCTGGGCGTAGGCGGCCGGCGCCGCAGCGCATGCGAGCAGTGCGGCGGCCAGCGGCAGGGTGCGGATCATGAAGGTCTCCTCGGTTTGATCGTTGATCTGCCCCGGCTTGTCGACGGTTGCAGACGAATGCAGCCTGAACGGATTGTTCGGGCCCACGGGCCCGTCGTTACTTGCAAGCAATCGCATATACATGGCATTTTCTGGTGGCGACTTGCGCGTGACCGTGGAACCGGGCATTTCTTGCCGCGGCAAGACACCGGCTTGTCGGCGGTGATATATTCCGATAATACAGTGCGACCGGGGGCGATCGCTCGTCCTGAGCGGGGTAGGCGCATGAATTACGAGGCAGGCATGTTGGGACGGCAGGAGCAGCTCGGTTTCGAGGGGGAACCGGCGCGGCGGGGGCGGCGCTGGCTGTGGATCGGGCTGGGTGCTTTTGCGCTGGTCGTGATCGCCGCCTTCCTGATGATGAGCCGTTCCGGCAGCGAGCAGGTGCCAGCCGCCAAGGGCGGCAAGGCGCAGGGCCAGCTGCAGACGGTGACCGTCGCCGCGCCGGGCCGCCAGACGATCTCCACGATCGTCACCGGTACCGGATCGCTGGCCGCCAAGCGCGAAATGCCGGTGGGCGTTGCCGGCGAAGGCGGCATCGTCACGCGCGTGCTGGTGGATGCAGGCAGCTGGGTGCAGCGGGGACAGGTGCTCGCCACGGTCGATCGCTCGGTGCAGGTGCAGACCGCCGAGTCGCTCGCCGCGCAGATCCGCGTCGCCGAAGCCGAGGCGAAGCTCGCCCAGGCCAATCTCGAGCGTGCGCAGAAGCTGGTGAGCAACGGCTTCATTTCGCGCGCCGATATCGATCAGCGCACCGCCACCCGCGACCAGGCGCTTGCCCGCGTGCGAGTCGCCAAGGCGCAGCTCGCCGAGACCCAGGCCCGCAACCATCGGCTCGATATCCGCGCGCCGGAAGCGGGGCTGGTGCTCGCTCGCCAGATCGAGCCGGGCCAGATCGTCAGCTCCGCCTCGGGCGCGCTGTTCCGCATGGCGATGGGCGGCCAGTTCGAACTGCGCACCCAGCTTGCCGAAGCGGACATCCAGAAATTGCGCGTGGGCGCGCCCGCCGAAGTGACGCCGGTCGGCACGCAGTTGCGGTTCGAAGGCAAGGTCTGGCAGGTGTCGCCGGTGATCGATCCGTCGACGCGGCAGGGCATCGCTCGCGTCGAGCTGCCCTATAATCCTGCGCTCCGCCCCGGCGGCTTTGCCAGTGCGACCATCGTCGCCGGTTCGGTGACGGCGGTGGTGCTGCCGCAATCTGCGGTGCAGAGCGATGGGCAGGGCAATTTCGTCTACATCCTGAACGAAAAGAACGAAGCGGTGCGCCGTTCCGTCACCACGGGCGATGTTACGGATCAGGGCGTGCGGGTTACGAGCGGGTTGAACGGCAGCGAGCGCGTGGTGATGACCGCGGGCGCGTTCCTCAACCCGGGCCAGAAGGTCATTCCCCAACTCGAGAAAAAGTAAGGGACCGGCGCGATGAGCTTTCGCAACATCTCTGCCTGGGCGATCCGTAACCCGGTCCCGCCGATCGTCCTGTTCCTGTTCCTCACCATCGCGGGGCTGGTCAGCTTTTCGCGCATGGACGTGAACAACGATCCGGACATCGACTTCCCGATCGTCTGGATCTCGATCAGCCAGCCCGGCGCCGCGCCGAGCGAGCTGGAGACGCAGGTGACGCAGCGTGTTGAATCCGCGGTGCGCAGCCTGCAGGGCATCGACGAGATCAACTCCACCGTTTCCGAAGGCAACAGCCAGACGGTGGTCCAGCTGGCGATCGGCACGCCGATCGACCGCGCGGTGGAAGATGTGCGCAGCGCCATCCAGCAGATCCGCGGCAACCTGCCCGACGGCATCCTGGAGCCGCAGGTCGGCCGCGTCGACGCCGCCAGCGCCAACGAAGTTGCCAGCTTCACCGCCATTGCCACCGACATGACGGTCGAGCAGCTTTCCTGGTACATCGACAACACCGTCACCAAGGAACTGCTGTCGATCAGCGGCATGGCGGCCGTGCAGCGCAACGGCGGGGTGAGCCGCGAGATCAGCGTGGTGCTGGACCCGGTGAAGCTCGCCAGCTTCGGCCTTACCGCGAGCCAGGTGAACCAGCAGCTGCGCCAGGTGAACCTGAACGCCGCCGGCGGCCGCGCCGAGATTTCGGGCTTCGAACAGTCGCTGCGTGTCGTTGGCAACGCCAAGGACGCCTATACGCTGGGGCAGACCCAGATCTCCACCGGTAACGGCCGCGTCGTGCGGCTGGCGGATATCGCGCTGGTGAAGGACGGCAATGCCGAGCAGCGCAACTTCGCCCGCTATGACGGCCATCCGGTGATTTCGTTCGACATCCAGCGCGCCAAGGGCGCGTCGGACGTCACCATCTTCGACGAAACCCAGAAGAAGCTGCGCGCGCTGGAAAAGAGCAACCCGAAGGTCCGCTTCGAGCTGCTCGACAATGCCAGCAAATATGCGCTCGAGCAGTATCACACCGCGATGGAGGCGATGATCGAGGGCGCGGTGCTCGCCGTCATCGTCGTGTTCTTGTTCCTGCGCGACTGGCGGGCGACGGTGATCTCGGCGCTGGCGATCCCGCTGTCCGCGATCCCGAGCTTCTGGTTCATGGACATGCTGGGCTTCACGCTCAACCAGATGACGCTGCTCGCGCTCAGCCTGGTGGCGGGCGTGCTGGTGGACGACGCGATCGTGGAGATCGAGAACATCGTTCGCCACATGCGCATGGGCAAATCGGCCTATCAGGCATCGATCGATGCCGCCGACGAGATCGGTGTAGCGGTGCTCGCCACCACCATGTCGATCGTCGCGGTGTTCCTCCCCGTGGGCCTGATGCCGGGCATCTCGGGCCAGTTCTTCAAAAATTTCGGCCTCACCGTCGTTGCCGCCGTGCTGATGTCGCTGGCGGTGGCCCGGATGCTGACGCCGATGATCGCGGCCTATTTCCTGAAGGCGCACGGCCATACCGAACATGGCGGCGGCGCTGTGATGCGCGGCTATGTGCGGCTGCTCGAATGGACGCTGATGCACCGCTGGGTAGCGATCCTCGCCTATGTGCTGTCGCTTGCCGGCACCATCGGCCTGCTCGTCACCATGCCGCAGACCTTCCAGCCGGCGCAGGACCAGGACAGCGTCACCGCGACCATCGAAATGGTGCCCGGCACCACGCTCGAGCAGACCGACCGCGTCGTGCAGCAGGTCGCCGGCATCCTGCGCGCCGAACCGGGCGTGGAGCATACCTATGCCCGCACGCTGGTCGGCAGCGGCCGGGTCACCGCCGATCTCGCCGAAAAGCGGGCCGAGCGGAGCACCGAGTTCGAGAAGCGCGTTGCGCCGAAGCTGCGCGCCATTCCCGATGCGCGCGTCAACTTCCGGTCGCAGTTCGGCTGGGGCTCGTCGGGGCGTGACCTGACGATCACGCTGGGCGGCGAGGATCCGGAACTGCTCAACCAGACCGCGCTGACGCTGGTGAAGCAGATGGAAGGGCTGAAGTCTGCGGTCGCACCGCGCGTTTCGGGCGATCTGCAGCGGCCGGAAATCGTGATCGCGCCGCGGCTCGATCTCGCCGCCGATCTGGGCGTGACCACCGCGGCGCTGTCCAACGCGATCCGCGTCGCGACGCTGGGCGATATCGAACAGAACAGTGCGCGCTTCTCGCTCTCCGATCGCCAGATCCCGATCCGCGTCGCGTTGAACGAGGATGCCCGCACGAAGCTGGATACGCTCCAGAACATGCGCGTGCAGACCCAGACCGGCGGATCGGTGCCGCTGTCGGTGGTGGCGGATATCCGCTTTGCCGCGGGGCCGACCAAGATCGAGCGGCTGAACCTGCAGCGCCGCCTGGTGGTGGGCGCGGACCTGGGCGTCAATCCCGCGACCGGCAAGCCCTATGTCTCGGGCGACGTGATGAAGGAGATCCACAATCTCCCGATCATGAAGAACCTGCCGCTCGGCGTGACCGAGATGACCGTGGGCCAGGCCAAGTGGCAGGGCGAGATGATCAACAACTTCATCATCGCGCTGGCATCGGGCATCTTCCTGGTCTTCGCGGTGCTGGTGCTGCTCTATCGCCGCTTCGTGTCGCCGATCGTCAACATGGCGAGCCTGTGGAACGCGCCGCTGGGCGGGCTGATCGCGCTGGCGATCCTCGGCATGCCGGTGTCGTTGCCGGTCTATATCGGCATGCTGATGCTGTTCGGCATCGTCGCCAAAAACTCGATCCTGCTCGTCGACTTCGCGCTGGAGGAGATGGAGAAGGGCGTGCCGAAGATGGTCGCCATCGTCGATGCCGGCCGCAAGCGCGCCCAGCCGATCGTGATGACCACGATCGCGATGGTGGCGGGCATGGTGCCGACGGCGCTGTCGATCAACGGCGACTCCTCGTTCCGCGCGCCGATGGGCGTGGTGGTGATCGGCGGCCTGATCGTGTCCACTCTGCTCACGCTGGTGATCGTGCCGGCGCTGTTCAGCCTGGCCGTGGGGCTGGAAGGCTGGCTCGGCCCGCGCCTGTCGCGGCGGCTGCTCACCTATCGGCCGGGGGACGATGGCAGCATCGTGCTCGGGCCGGCGCAGAACAAGCCCGCGATCGATCACAAGCCGGGCGACGACAACGTCCAGCCGGCGGAGTAACCGCCTCCCGCATGCTTGCGGGGGCGGGCGGGGGAGGGCATGGTCCGGCGCATGTGCGCCTGTATGATGTCCTCCCGATCTCGTTGCCCGCGTGATCCGGGGAGCATGCGGCGCTGAACCGCGTTGCACGTTGCATGACCCCGCTTTCTCCCTCGTCCGCCGACAGCGTTCCTCCCGGCCTTCGCCGGATGCGTCGCGTCGCCACCGGACTGCTGTTGCTGATGGCGGCACTGTTCCTGCTGGCGCGTCAGTATGCGGACCTGCATCCCGTCATGCCCTTTCTGCGCGCCTTCGCCGAAGCAGCGATGGTGGGCGGTCTGGCGGACTGGTTCGCGGTGACGGCATTGTTCCGGCATCCGCTGCACCTGCCGATCCCGCACACCGCCATCATCCCGCGCAACAAGGATCGCATTGCCGAGACGCTCGGCCAGTTCCTGCGCGACAACTTCCTCATTCCCAGGGTCGTCGCCCGGCGCATGCAGCGGCTGGACGTGGCGGGCGCTGCCGGGCGCTGGCTGGCGGCGCCGTCGCACGGCACAGGCCGCATCGGCGCGGGGGCATCTCGGCTGGCGGCCAGCGTGCTCGAATCGCTCGATCAGGAACGGCTGGGCGGCATGGCGAAGGGTGCGATCGCCTCCCGCCTCCGGGCGATCGATGTCGCGCCGCTGTTCGGCCAGGCGCTGGCAGCCGCGATCGCCAATGGTCGCCACTTGCCGCTGCTCGACTCAATGGTTCGTGGTGGCGCCCGCATCCTCGATGCCAACGAACATCTGATCCGCGACATGGTGCACGCCCGCGCCGGAACGGTGATGCGCTGGACCGGGCTCGACGAGACGCTCGCCACAAAGATCATCGAGGGGCTGAAGAAGCTGATCGACGAGATGGCCGAGGACCCCGAGCACCCCGTGCGCGCCAAGGTGGAGGAAGGGCTGGAAAGCCTGGCCGAACGGCTTCAGCACGATCCGGCGCTGCAGGCGCGGGTAGAGGCGTTCAAGCTCGAGATGCTGGAGAACCAGGGCTTCCAGCGCTGGATAGACGGACTGTGGGAACAGAGCCGCGCGGCGATGCTGCGGCTGGCCCGCGATCCCGAACGCGCGCTCGGCGGCCGCATGGGCGAGGCGCTGCGGCAGTTCGGCGGCACGCTGCAGACCGACGCGCGGCTGGCCCGCACGATCAATCGCTTCGTCCGCCGCACCGCCGTCGGCGCGGCATCCGATTATGGCGACGGGATCGTCCGGCTGGTGTCCGACACGATCCGCGGCTGGGATGCGCGCACGGTGACGTCGCGCCTCGAAAACGCCGTCGGCCGCGACCTGCAATATATCCGCGTCAACGGCACGCTGGTGGGCGGCATGGTGGGCGTTGCCATCCATGCAGTGGACGTGCTGCTGTAACGCAGCACGCCGTTACGTCAGTTCTTCAGGCGATATCCAGTGCGGAAGATCCAAACGATCAAGGCGAGGCACAGCAGCAGGAAGCCGCCGGTAAAGCCAAGGCTCCAGCCGATCGCCACATCGCCCTTGCCGAAAAAGCTCCAGCGGAAACCGCTGATCAGATACACCACCGGGTTGAACAGGCTGATCGCGTGCCAGGGCTGGGGTAGCATGTCGATCGAGTAGAAGGCGCCCCCCAGGAAGGTGAGCGGCGTCACCAGCAGCGACGGCACGATGTTCAGCTGTTCAAAGCTGCGCGCCCAGATGCCGATGATGAAGCCGAACATGCTGAACGTGATCGACGTCAGCACCAGAAAGGCAAACATCGCCGCCGGATGGTCGATCCGCAGCGGCACGAACAGCGCCGAGGTGGCGAGGATAATCAGCCCGATGACCACCGACTTGGTGGCAGCGGCGCCAACAAAGCCGACCACCATCTCGACCGCCGAGATCGGTGCGGAGAGCAGTTCGAACACCGTGCCGGTGAATTTGGGGAAATAGATGCCGATCGAGGCATTGGCGATGCTTTGAGTGAGCAGCGACAGCATGATAAGCCCGGGCACCAGGAAGCTGCCGTAATTCACCCCGCCGATCGAATCGATCCGACTGCCGATCGCGCCGCCGAACACGATGAAATAGAGCGACGTGGTGATCACCGGCGTCGCGATCGACTGCCACAGGGTGCGCAGCGTGCGGGCCATTTCGAACTTGTAGATGGCCCAGATGCCATGGACGTTGATGCCGCTCATCCGCGTGCCCCCACCAGATCGACGAAGATATCTTCCAGGCTCGACTTGGACGTATCGAGATCCTTAAAGGCGATGCCCAGTTCGTGCAGCGTACGCAGCAGCGAGGGGATGCCGGTGCGCTCCGCCTGGGCATCGAAGGTGTAGCGCAGGCGCCGGCCCTCGTCCTCCAGGCTCAGCTGCCAGTCGGCCAGCGCTGGCGGCAGGGCATGGAGCGGCTCGACCAGGCTAAGATCCAGTTCGCGCTTGCCGAGCTTACGCATCAGCGTGGCCTTTTCCTCGACCAGCAACAGCTTGCCCTTGTTGATCACGCCCACCCGATCGGCCATTTCCTCGGCCTCTTCGATATAGTGGGTGGTCAGGATGATGGTGGTGCCGCGATCGCGCAGCCGCCCGATCAGCTTCCACATGTCCCGCCGCAGCTCGACGTCAACGCCGGCGGTCGGCTCGTCCAGGAACAGGATCTCGGGCTCGTGCGCAAGCGCCTTGGCGATCATCACGCGCCGCTTCATGCCGCCGGAAAGCTCCATCACCTTGGCGTCGCGCTTGTCCCACAGCGACAGGTCTTTCAGCAGCTGGTCGCAATAGGCGGAATCCGGCGCCTTGCCAAACAGGCCGCGCGAAAAGCGGGCGGCCGATCCGACGCGCGAGAACATGTCCACCGCCACTTCCTGGGGCACCAGCCCGATCTTCGCGCGCGCAGTACGGGGATGGCGGATCGCATCGTCGCCATCGACCAGGATCGTGCCGGTGCTGGGAGTAACGATGCCGCAGATGATCGAGATCAGCGTCGTCTTGCCGGCGCCATTGGGGCCGAGCAGGGCGAAGATTTCGCCGCGCCGGATGTCGAGATCAACGTGATCAAGCGCGGTATGGCCCGACGCGTAGGTCTTGCTGACCTGGCGTAGCGACAGGATGGGTTGCATGGAAGAAAGCCCCGGCCGGAAGGAAGCCGTTAGGTAGGGGGCAGCCGCCGGAGCGGCAAGGGCATATGGCTCTACTTGGCCTTGCGTGCCGCTGCCACCGCCTCCGCCAGCGCGGCATAATCGCGCGCGCCGTACAGGATCTTGCCGCCCACGACCCAGGAAGGCGTGCCATTCATCGCCAGCTGGGCACCCAGCTTGTGATTGCTTTCGATCTCGCGCGTCACGCTTTCCGATGCGGCTGCCTTTTCCGCGACCGCCCGGTCGAGCCCGGCCTTGGTGAGCGCGTCGGCGATCGCTGCGTCGCTGGGCCCGTCGGCAGCGAACAAGGCATCGTGGAAGGCGCGGAACTTCCCTTGCTGGGCAGCGGCAAGCGCGAAGCGCGCGGCGGTGACGCTGGCATTCCCCAGCACCGGGAATTCCCGATAAACGATGCGGACATTGGGGTCCTTGGCGACGAGTTCCGCCACTGCCGGCAGGCTCGCCCGGCAATAGCCGCAGGCATAGTCCATAAACACGGCGACGGTCACATCGCCCTTGGGGTTGCCCGCCCAGGCGCTGCCGAAGGCGGTGGTGAGCGCGGGCATCTGGGCGGCGATCGCGCCCTGCGCCGCTTCCTGCGCCTGCTGCTGCTGGGCAGTTTCCTGCTGCTGCAGCCGTTCCATCATCTCGCGCAGGATTTCGGGCCGGTCGAGCAGATAAGCCCGAACGATGCGCTCCACCTGCGCCTTGTTACCCCCCAGGCCGGGCAGCGCCGCCTGCAGGCCCAGCGCGACCGCCCCGCCCAGGATCGCGGCCACCAGAAACCCGGCGATCAGCGCCAGCGGATGGCGGAACCAGCGTGCCATCAGCGTCCGCCCCGATAGCGCTTGTCGTCCTTCATCGCCTGTTCGGAGACCATCGCGATGTCCTGCGCGCGGACCCAGTCGGGCGAACCCTGCGCCAGCCCGCCCATGGCACGCCGCGCGCTGATCAGCGCGGTGCGCGGATCGCCAATAAGATTGGCGCGCTCGGCGGTAGCGAGCGCGGTGCGTGGCTCGTCGCCCAGCCGATCATAGACGGTGCCCAGATTGATCCAGGCGAAGGGATTGTTGCGATCGCGGGTGAGCGAATCGCGCAACACGCGCTCGGCTTCCTTCAGATTGGCCTTGTCTTCGGTCGCGACCAGCGCGTGGCCGAAAGTGCTGGCAATCAGCGGGGCATTGTTCGACAGCTGCGTGGCCTTGCGCAGCGGTTCGAGCGCGCTGCGCGGCTGGCCGGACTCCAGTAGGATCTGGCCCTCCAGCTCGAGGAAATAGGGATCGGTGGGCGCTAGCTTCACCAGCGCCTGCGTTTCGGCCGCGGCCTGCTCCGGATATCCCGATTTGTGATAGGCATAGGCGCGGGCATAGTGCGCCGGCACCGACGTATCGGTTTTCGGATAGATCCGCAGCGTGGCCTTGGGATCGTTGGCATAGCCGCGCAGCTTGGCCTGAACGCGCTTGAAGCGTCGTTCCAGATCGGGGTCGAGCGGCTTGCTCCAGCTCGGCGCATTCTGCAGGTCCGCCGTCAGCGTCTGCACGCGATCCTGCGACAGCGGGTGGGTCTGCGCGAACGGATCCACTTCCGGGCCGGTGGTGTAATAGCCATATTGGTGCATCTGCTGCGTCAGCTTCTCGAAGAAGCCGATCATGCCCTTGCCGGTTACGCCGGCGCCGTTGAGGATGCGCGCGCCGGCGGCATCGGCCGAAGATTCCTGGACGCGGCTATAGGCGAGATACTTGCCGATCGCGGCGCGCTGGCCTGCCATCAGGATACCGGTACCCGCCTCCGCCGAGCCGGCCGCCATCGCCGCGGCGCCCAGCAGCAGGCTGAGGATCGAGATGTTTCCATAGCCGCCGTCGCGCTGGAACACGGCATGGCCGCCGATAATGTGGCCTATTTCGTGGGCGATCACGCCCTGGACCTGGTTTGCGCTATCGGCGGCGTCGATCAGGCCGGCATTGATATAGACGATCTGGCCGCCGGCGACGAAGGCGTTGATCGACGGATCGCCGATGAGCACGACCTGCCCGCTGGCCGGCGAGAGGCCTGCGGCCTTGAACAGCGGATTCGCCATGTCCGCCAGCAGCGCTTCGGTTTCGGCGTCGCGGAGAACGGATTGCGCGAGCGCCGGCCGTGCGGCGAAGAGCGCGAGGCAAAGCATCGCGAGCAGCGTGGCCAGACGATGGATACGCGCCATATCGAACTCCTGCACTCCTACGCCGGGCGCCCTGGCGCGGCCGCCCTTAATGGTGGGTGGCGCCCCGGCCCGGCGCAAGGCGTCCCGGCCGGGGCGATCCCATCAAGCGCCGAAGGTCCGCTGCCACCAGCCGCGACGCGGCTGGCCATCCTCTGCAGGGGCTTGCGACGTTGTTTCAGCCGGCGCGGACTCGGCTGCCGCAGCGTCCTCGACCGGCGCTACGTCCTGCGCCACGGGCGCTTCGACGGCCGGTGCTTCGGGCGCCGCTTCGGCCGCGACGTCGGCCTTCTTGCGGCGAGTACGCTTGGGCTTGGCCGGCGCTTCCTCGACAGCGGCAGGGGCTTCGACCGCGGGGGCGGCTTCGGCTTCGGCATCCGCTTTCTTGCGGCGGGTGCGCTTGGGCTTGGCGGGCGCCTCCTCGGCCGGAGCCTCGACGGCGGCCGGCGCTTCGGCGGCTGGTGCGGCCTCGGCATCTGCCTTCTTGCGGCGGGTGCGCTTCTTCGGTGCCGGGGCGGGTTCGGCCTCGGCTTCCGCTTCGGCTTCTACCGCGGCGGGAGCAGGTGCCGCTTCGGCGACCGGCTCGGCCGGTGCTTCGGCGTCGGTTGCCTCGCTGCCGTCCTCTGCCAACTGCTCGCTGCCCTCGTCGCCGCCACCGCGACGGCCACCGCGACGTCCGCGACGGCGGCGCTTGCGGTTCCGCTCGCCTTCCTCGCGCTGGGCGACGGTCTCTTCGCCTTCCGCAACCATGTCGGCCTCGGCCGGCGCTTCGTCGGCATCGCCTTCGGGTGCTTCGGCGTCGGCCTGCTCATCCTGGCCGGCATCGCTGCCGCCTTCCTCGCGACCGCGACGACCGCGGCCCCGGCGGCGGCGACGGCGCTTGGCGCGACCTTCGTTGTCGTTCCGCTCGCTCCGCTCACCACGGTCGCGCGGCTCGGCGGCTTCGGCGTCTGCCTCGGCTTCGAGTTCCTCTTCCTCGTCCTCGATCTCCTCGACGAACTCCTCTTCGGGCTCCTCGAGCAGCGGCTCGATCTTCGGCGCATAGGCCGGCGGCGGGCCCGAGGCCTCCACCGTCATGCGCGCGCCTTCGAGCTCGCCATCGGCGGCGACTTCGATCATCACGCCGTAGCGATCCTCGATCTCCGCCAGCTCGCCGCGCTTCTTGTTGAGCACGTAGAACGCCGCTTCCTGGCTGGCGCGCAGCAGAATTTCCGAGCCGCGGCCGCGGGCGGCCTCGTCTTCGATCATGCGCAGCGCCGACAGGCCCGCCGACGAGGCGGTACGGACCAGGCCAGTGCCCTCGCAATGCGGGCAGGTGCGGGTGGAGGCCTCCAGCACGCCGGTGCGCAGGCGCTGGCGGCTCATTTCCATCAGGCCGAAGGGCGAGATGCGGCCGACCTGGATGCGGGCGCGATCGTTCTTCAGCGCCTCCTTCATCGCCTTCTCGACCTTCCGGACGTTGGACGAATGATCCATGTCGATGAAGTCGATGACGACCAGGCCCGCCATGTCGCGCAGGCGGAGCTGGCGGGCGATTTCCTGGGCGGCTTCGAGATTGGTTGCGGTCGCGGTCTGCTCGATATTGTGCTCGCGCGTCGAACGGCCGGAGTTGATGTCGATTGAGACGAGCGCCTCGGTCGGGTTGATCACCAGATAGCCGCCGGACTTCAGCTGCACCACCGGATGGTACATCGCCGACAGCTGCTCCTCGACGCCGGCGCGCTGAAACAGCGGCACCGCATCGGCATATTGCTTCACCTTGCGGGCATGGCTCGGCATCAGGAGCTTCATGAAGTCCTTCGCCTGGCGATAGCCTTCCTCGCCCTCGACGATCACTTCATCGATGTCGCGATTGTAGATGTCGCGGATTGCGCGCTTCATCAGGTCGCTGTCGCCATAGACGAGTGCGGGCGCGGAGGAAGACAGCGTCTTCTCGCGAATCTCGTCCCACAGCCTGGCGAGATAATCGAAATCGCGCTTGATCTCGGTCTTGGTGCGCTGAAGGCCGGCGGTGCGGACGATACAGCCCATCGACGGCGGCAGCTTGAGGTCCGCCATGATGCCCTTGAGGCGCTTGCGATCGGCGGCCGAGTTGATCTTGCGCGAAATGCCGCCGCCATGCGCGGTGTTCGGCATCAGCACGCAGTAGCGGCCGGCGAGGCTGAGATAGGTGGTCAGCGCCGCACCCTTGTTGCCGCGCTCTTCCTTGACGACCTGGACCAGCAGCACCTGACGCCTACGGATCACGTCCTGGATCTTGTAGCGGCGGCGCAGATTCATGCGGCGCTGGCGCAGCGCCTCCGCCTCGTCGCCATTGCCGCCACGACCGCGACGGCGGCGGCCGCCCTGCGGCGCGTCTTCGCCTTCCGAGGCTTCCTCGTCGTCATGAGCACGCTCGACCATCTCGACGCCGTCTTCGTGGTCGTCGTGGTCATGATCGTGGTCGTGGTGATCGTCGTCATCGTCCCCATCGGCCTCGCGCAGCGCGGCTTCCTGCGCGGCATGCTCGGCCTCTTCGCGCAGCAGGGCTTCGCGGTCTTCCTTGGGGATCTGGTAATAGTCGGGATGGATTTCCGAAAAGGCGAGAAAGCCATGGCGGTTGCCGCCGTAATCGACGAACGCCGCCTGCAGCGACGGCTCGACCCGGGTCACCTTGGCGAGATAGATATTCCCCTTGAGCTGCTTGCGCTCGGCGGACTCGAAGTCAAATTCCTCGATTCGATTCCCTTTGACGACGGCCACGCGGGTTTCTTCCCGGTGGCGTGCGTCGATCAGCATACGCATGGTCATTTATGATTCTCCGGGCGCGCCGGCACAGTTCCTCGAAGGAATGGGGCGCGAGCGCGCGATACAAGAAGCGCACCGGACGACCGACAAGGCCGATCCGGGTGGCGCGGGTTTCAAAAACTGCTGTTGCTGCACAGGCACGCCCGGACCGGCGGTCCACTGGCTCCACCATCGCCGCGATGCCGGCCGAAACGGCCTGGCGATGCGGACGGTGGGGAAATTGCCTCATGCGAGCGTCAACCTGAACTGTCGCGACATTTAGGGTCGCGGCCTGATCCGGCGCAATGCCGGAAGCGTTACTTGCCTAGCACCGCTCTGTCGCTGCGGCAACTGGCGGCGCAAGAAGGCGACTTGATCTTTCCATTGGGATGGAACTGCGCCTCGGGCGCCAGCGGGGCATGCCATCGATGGGTGGGGATATGGTTAATGCCGGCTCGAGAAATCGGCTGGACCGGCAGGCCGCCGCCGCGGCATAGCGATCGGGTGCTGCTTGCAATGGCCCTGATCGCCGGCTTGGCGATGGCTGCGCCCGAGACCGGCAGTGGCCGGAGCGATACGCCGCGCCCGGCGCCCTCCGCCCAGCGCCGCGATCTGCCCCTGGTCGTGCTCGATCCCGGCCATGGCGGCCGCGATCCCGGGGCGATCGGCGCGGACGGGGTGCCGGAAAAGGCGCTGACGCTGGCCGCTGCGCAAGCGATCCGCGACGCGCTGCGCGCTTCCGGCCGGATGCGGGTGGCGCTGACGCGCGACGACGATCGCTTCATATCGCTCCAGCAGCGCGTAGATCGGGCTCGTGCGATGGGCGCCGCGCTGTTCCTGTCACTCCATTGCGACGATGCGGGGGATGCGAAGGCGGCGGGCGGAACGATCTACACCCTGTCGGAAGTCGCGTCGGACAAGGAAGCTGCGCGGCTGGCGGCCCGGGAGAATCGTGCCGACCTGCTGTCCGGCGTAGATCTCGGCGCGGCGGGTGCCGACGTCGCATCGCTGCTGATCGACCTGGCGCAGCGCCGGACGATGGAGGTTTCCGCCCGCTATGCCGATCTGCTGGCCCGCGAGGTGAAGGGGGTGATGCGGCTGCACCCCAGGCCGCGGCGGATGGCGGCATTGATGGTGCTGAAGGCGCCGGACATGCCGTCGGTGCTGTTCGAGCTGGGCTATGTCTCGAATCCGGAGGATCTTCGCTTTCTCCGGTCGGAGGCGGGGCGAGCGCAACTCGCCGCGCGTGTGCGCCGCGCCACCGAAATCTTTCTCGCCACACGCGGCCCGCAACGCTGAAGCTGCGGCAAGCCGCCGGCACCGCTCCCTTTTCTCGCGCGCAAAAGGTGCTACACCCCGCGCCGCATGGCCGACGGCGACACTTCCACCACCCATTTGCGCATCGAGCGGGAGCCCGGCCGGTGGCGTGGACGCTGGCAGCGGCTGCGGCGCCGCTGGTGGTTCCGCATTCTAGCGACGCTGGCGCTGCTCGCCGGGCTTGGCGTTTTCCTGCTGTGGCTGCTGGTCGCGCGGCACCTGCCCTCGGTGGAGACGCTGCGCCGTTACGAGCCGGAACTGCCAAGCTATGTCCGCTCGGCCGATGGTACGCCAATCCACGCCTATGCCCAGATGCGGCGCGTGCAGCTGAGCTATAACGAGTTCCCGCCGCTGCTCGTCCGCGCCTTCATGGCTGCGGAGGACCGCACCTTCTTCTCGCACCATGGCCTCGACTTCCCCGGGCTGGTGCGCGCGGCCGGCGAAGGCGTGCTCCGCGGGCAGACGCCGCGCGGCACATCCACCATCACGCAACAGGTGGCCAAGAACCTCGCCGTCGGAAGCGAGGCGAGCTACATGCGCAAGCTGAAGGAAGCGATCCTTGCCTGGCGGATCGAGGATACGCTGAGCAAGCAGCAGATCATGGAATTGTACCTCAATTCCATCGAGCTTGGCCGCAATGCCGGCGGCGTGGCAGCGGCGAGCGAGGCCTATTTCGGCAAGCCGCTCGACAGGCTGACGCTGCCGCAGATGGCCTATCTGGCAATTCTGCCCAAAGGGCCGGCCAATTACGATCCCGATCGCAATACCGCCCGTGCGCTCGCTCGCCGGAACTGGGTACTCGGCGAGATGCTGCGCAACGGATTTATCGATCAGCCGCAGCACGACGCGGCGGTGGCGGCGCCGCTCGGCACCGTGCCGCGCCAGACCCCGCGCTTCGAGCGGGTAGGCGGCTATTTCGTCGAGGAAGTCCGACGCCAGCTCGCCCGCACCTTCGGCGAGAAGCGCGAGGATGGGCCGTACAGCGTTTATGACGGCGGACTGTGGGTGCGCACCTCGCTCGATCCGCAGCTGCAGGCCTATGCCCAGCGGGCGCTGCGCGACGGCCTGCTCCGCTATGATCGCGGGCGCGGCTGGTCCGGCCCGATCGGCAAGGTGCAGTTCGAAGGCGATGGCTGGTATTCGGCCTTTGCCTCGAAGAACGTCGGCGTCGATTACGACAACTGGCGCGCGGCGGTGGTTATTGCCCGCGATGCCCGCGCGGCCCAGCTCGGCTTCGACGATGGCGAAACCGGCACGCTTCCGGCCGGCGCCGCCGCCATGCCGGTGCGGGGCAAGGGCGGGCGTGCGTTCGACGCGATCAAGGTCGGCGACATTCTGGCGGTGGCCCCCGAAGGCGGCGCGTGGAGCCTGCGCAGTGTGCCCAAGATCTCCGGTGGCATGGTCGTCGAGGACCCGTCCACCGGCCGCATCCTGGCGATGCAGGGCGGCTTCGATGCCCGGCTACAGGCGTTCAACCGCGCCACCCAGGCGACCCGCCAGCCGGGCTCGACGATCAAGCCGATCGTCTATGCCGCCGCGCTCGAGAATGGGATGACCCCCGCTTCGATCGTTGTCGATGGACCGTTCTGTGTGTGGCAGGGCGCAGGGCTGGGGCAGAAATGCTTCCGCAACTTCGGCAATGCCCGCGGTGCCGGCCCGCGCACGCTGCGCTGGGGCATCGAACAGTCGCGCAACCTGATGACGGTGCAGATCGCCAACACCACCGGCATGGACAAGGTGGTCGACATGATCCAGCGCATCGGCATCTCGAAGACGCGGTTCAACCCCTATCTCTCCTATGCGCTGGGCGCCGGCGAGACGACCGTGCTGCGGATGGTGAACGCCTATTCGATCCTGGTGAACCATGGTCGCGCGCTGAATCCCACGCTGATCGATTTCGTGCAGGATCGCCGGGGCAGAGTGATTTTCCCGGCGAATTGGCGTCCGTGCCAGGGGTGCAATGCCAGCGATTGGAACGGCAAGCCGATGCCGCGGCCGGTGGCGCGCGGCCGCCAGGTGCTGGATCCGATGGTCGCCTATCAGATGGTGCATATCACCGAAGGCGTGATCCAGCGCGGTACCGCCACCGTGCTTCGCGATCTCGGCAGGCCGATGATGGGCAAGACGGGTACCACCAACGGCCCGACCGACGTGTGGTTCGTCGGCGGCACGCCGCAGATGATCGGCGGCCTGTATCTGGGCTATGACAGTCCGTCGAACCTGGGCGGCTATGCCCAGGGTGGATCGATCGCTGCGCCGATCTTCAAGCAGTTCGCGGTGCCGGCGTTCAAGGATATGGACGTGCTGCCCTTTACTGCGCCGCCGGGCGTTCGCATGGTGCGGATCGATCGGCGCAGCGGCCGTCCGGTACAGGGCGGCTGGCCGAGCGACGATCCGCTGTCGCCGGTGATTTGGGAAGCGTTCCGACCGGAAAGCGATCCGCGCCGCACCCGCCGCACCGCCAATGAAGGCGCGGCACCCGTCGCGGCGCCGACCACGCAGCGCAAGGCCGATCGCCAGGGCGACAGCGATTTCTTGCAACGGCAGGGCGGAATCTACTAGCGGGGCGCCCACACCCTATATTGGCTTGGATCGCCGCATCGTCCGTGGTGCGGCCAGCGGTTACTTCGGAAGGTTTGGAACATGCGCGCTGAAGCGCAGGCATATGTCGACAAGATCAACAGCGCGCTGGCGCTGCTGCGCCGCTCGCTCGACTGGGACCGCGCGCTGCGCCGCCTCGACGAGCTGAACGCGCGCGTTGAGGATCCGACGCTGTGGAACGACGCCAAGAAGGCGCAGGACGTGATGCGTGAGCGTCGCCGCCTCGACGAATCGATCACCGCGACGCGGGCGATCGAGAGCGAGCTCAACGACACCGTCGAGCTGATCGAGATGGCTGAGGCCGAGGGCGACGAGGAAATGGCGAGCGAGGGCACCGCCAGCCTGGGCCAGCTCGCCGATCGCGCGGAGCAGGACAAGGTGAAGGCGCTGCTCTCCGGCGAGGCCGATCCGAACGACACCTATATCGAGATCAACGCCGGCGCCGGCGGCACCGAATCGAACGATTGGGCTGAAATGCTCCAGCGCATGTACACGCGCTGGGCGGAACGCCACGGCTACAAGGTCGAGCTGGTCGACTATCATGCCGGCGAACAGGCGGGCATCAAGTCGGCGACGCTGCTGTTCAAGGGCGAAAACGCCTACGGCTATGCCAAGACCGAGAGCGGCGTGCACCGGCTGGTGCGCATCAGCCCGTTCGATTCGAACGCGCGCCGCCAGACCAGCTTCGCCTCCGTCTGGGTCTATCCGGTGATCGACGACAATATCGACATCGAGATCAACGAGAGCGAGCTGCGCATCGACACCTATCGCGCCTCGGGTGCGGGCGGGCAGCACATCAACACCACCGATTCGGCGGTGCGCATCACCCACTTGCCCACCGGCATCGTCGTGCAGTGCCAGAACCAGCGTTCGCAGCACAAGAACCGCGCCGAGGCCTATAACCAGCTCCGCGCCCGCCTCTACGAGCGCGAACTGGCCGAGCGGGAAGCGGCGGCCAACGCGGTGAATGCCACCAAGACCGATATCGGCTGGGGGCACCAGATCCGCTCCTACGTGCTCCAGCCGTACCAGCTGGTGAAGGATCTGCGCACCGGTGTGGCTTCCACCGCGCCGAGCGACGTGCTCGACGGTGATCTCGACAGCTTCATGGCTGCCGCGCTAGCACAGCGCGTGACGGGCGAAGCCGTCGTGGTGGAGGATGTCGATTGAGCTTGCCCGCGCGGCCCCTGCTGCTCGGCGTAGCGCTGCTGCTGGCGGCGTGCGACGGCAGTCCGCGGGCTGTGCGCCAAGAGCGCCCCGATCCGGCGAACTCGGGCTTTCCGGCTGCAGACCGGCCGGTGGCGACGATCGTGTCCTCCCGCTGGTCGAACGAGGAAGCACGCGATCGGCTCAACGAAGCCGGCAAGGTGATGGACCTGGCGGGCATCCGGCCCGGCATGACGGTGGCCGATATTGGCGCCGGCGAAGGCTATTACACCATCCGCCTGGGCCAGCGTGTCGGCGCCAAGGGTCGGGTGGTCGCCGAGGACATCGTCCCCGACTACATCAGCGCGCTTGCAACGCGCGTGGTGCGCGAGAAGCTCGACAATGTCAGCGTGCGGCTGGGCCTGCCCGCCGATCCGCGGCTGCCCGAAAACAGCTTCGATCGCGTGCTGATGGTGCACATGTATCACGAGATCGAATCGCCCTATGAGTTCCTGTGGCGGCTGCGCCCCTCGCTCGCGCCGGGCGGGCAGGTGATCGTGGTCGACGCCGATCGCGCGACCGAAAATCACGGAACTCCGCCGGCGCTGCTCAAATGCGAGTTCGCGGCGGTGGGCTATGCCCAGGTCTCGATGCTGCCGATGGCATCGGCGGGCGGCTATATGGCGGTGTTCGAGGCGCGTGGGGAGCGGCCTGAGCCGGAATCGATCCGGGCCTGCAAGTCCGGCGCCCGCGCCAAGGCCGTCACGCCCCAGCCGAACGGCGCGCACGAGTAATCCCTTCTTCTAAGCCCCAGCCCTCCACTGAAGGGGGGGCTAGGAAGAAGAACGAAGGGATGACTTCCCCCGCCACACCCGCTAATCCCGCGCGACCCATGACTGACGCAACCGATCCCACGCGCGACTGGCGCGACACCGTCTTCCTGCCGAAGACCGATTTCCCGATGAAGGCCGGCCTTGCTGCCAAGGAACCCGCCATCCTCGAGCGCTGGGCGCGAATTAATCTCTACCAGAAGCTGCGCAAGGCCCGCGCCGGCCGCGAGCGCTTCCTGCTGCACGATGGCCCGCCCTATGCGAATGGCGACATTCACATGGGCCATGCGCTCAACAAGATCCTCAAGGACATCGTCGTCCGCAGCCAGAGCCTGATGGGCAAGGACGCGCCCTACGTCCCCGGCTGGGACTGCCACGGCCTGCCGATCGAGTGGAAGGTCGAGGAAGCGTACCGCGCCAAGAAGCTCAACAAGGACGAAGTCGATCCCGTCGCCTTCCGCGCCGAATGCCGCGCCTATGCCGAGAAGTGGGTGACGGTGCAGCGCGGCCAGTTCGAGCGGCTCGGCATCCTGGGCGACTGGGACGATCCCTATCTCACCATGAAGTTCGACGCCGAGGCGCGGATCGCCGGCGAACTGCTCAAGTTTGCCGAGAGCGGCCAGCTCTATCGCGGCGCCAAGCCGGTGATGTGGTCCCCGGTCGAAAAGACCGCGCTGGCCGAGGCCGAGGTCGAGTATGAGGACATCACGTCCACGCAGATCGACGTGGCGTTCGAGATCACCGAGGCACCGAACGCGCCCGAGCTGGTCGGCGCGCATGCGGTGATCTGGACGACCACGCCGTGGACGATCCCGGTGAACCAGGCGTTGGCATACGGCGAGGGGATCGCTTACTCTCGCGTACCTGCGAGCGATGGACGCACCTACCTCGTTGCTTTTGATCTCGTTGATGCATTCCTCAAGCGGACCGGTTTGAGTCTCCGTGACGAGGCTTCGCTGCCCGCCGATGATGCGGGCTTGATGTTCGCTAACGTGCTGAAGGGCTCCCAGCTCGCCGGCGCCGTCGCCCGCCATCCGATGCACCGTCTCGGCGGGTTCTTCGCCAAGCCGCGGCCGTTCCTGCCCGGCGACTTCGTCACCACCGATGCGGGTACCGGCCTCGTCCATATGGCGCCGGATCACGGCGAGGACGATTTCCTGCTGTGCAAGGCGCACGGCATCGATCCGGTGTTCGCGGTCGACGGCGCGGGCATGTACCGCGCCGACTGGCTCTGGCTCGGCGGCCAGGGATCGGTGATCAACAAGAAGTTCGTCAGCGCCGAAGGCCCGATCTGTTCGGACCTGCGCGCCGCCGGCGCGCTGCTCGCCGCCTCGGACGACTTCCAGCACAGCTATCCGCACAGCTGGCGGAGCAAGGCGAAGATCATCTTCCGCGCCACGCCGCAATGGTTCATCCCGATGGACCGTCCCTCTCCCCTCCCGCTTGCGGGAGGGGCCGGGGGTGGGCCCTCGCTCTCCACCAGCGATGCACTCGCGGAGGCCGGGGGCCCACCCCCCAGCCCCCTCCCGCAGGCGGGAGGGGGAGCGCAAGGCAACGCCCCCACGCTCCGTGAAATCGCGCTCGATTCGATCGAGCGCACCCGCTGGGTGCCCGAGCGCTCGATCAACCGCATCCGTGCGATGGTCGAGGGACGCCCGGACTGGGTGATCAGCCGCCAGCGCGCCTGGGGCGTGCCGATCGCGCTCTACGTCAACCGCGCCACCGGCGACTATCTCCGCGACCCCGCGGTCAACGCCCGCATCCTCAACGCCTTCCGCGCCGGCGGGGCCGATGCCTGGTTCCAGGCCGACCACCAGGCGCTGCTCGGCCCCGACTACCGGGCCGAGGATTATGAGGTCGTCACCGACATTCTCGACGTGTGGTTCGACAGCGGCTCGACCCACAGCTTCGTGATCGAGGCGCGCTATGGCGAGGGCGTGCGCGCCAACCTCTATCTCGAAGGCTCGGACCAGCATCGCGGCTGGTTCCAGTCGTCGCTGCTGGAGTCGTCGGGCACGCGCGGCCGGGCGCCCTATGACGCGGTGCTCACCCATGGCTTCGCGCTCGACGGCCAGGGCAAGAAAATGTCCAAGTCGCTCGGCAACGTCGTTGATCCCTTGAAGATCATCGGCGAGAGCGGCGCGGACATCCTGCGCCTCTGGGTCGCGCAGACCGACTATTTCGACGACGTCCGCATCGGCAAGGAAGTGCTGGCCGGCACCGGCGACGCCTATCGCAAGATCCGCAACACCTTCCGCTATCTGCTGGGTGCGCTCGACGGGTTCGGCGAGGCCGAGAAGGTTGCGGTTGCCGACATGCCCGAGCTGGAGCGCTATGTGCTCCACAAGCTGGCGGCGCTCGATGCGGAGCTGCGTTCGGCCGCGGAGGCGTTCGAATTCAACCGCTATGCGCGCGCGCTCGGCGACTTCATGAACGAGGACCTCTCGGCCTTCTTCTTCGATATCCGCAAGGACTGCCTCTATTGCGATGCGGAGAGCGATCCCAAGCGCCGCGCCTATCGCACCGTGCTGGACGTGCTGTTCCACGCGCTGGTCCGCTATGCCGCGCCGATCCTCGCCTTCACCGCCGAGGAAGTGTGGCAGAGCCGCTTCCCGAGCGAGGACGGGTCGGTCCACGAGCTGGAATGGCCGGTGCTGCCGGAAGGCGCGTCGGTCGAGCATGACTGGACCGCGATCCGCGCGCTGCGCCAGACCGTCACCGAGGCGATCGAGCCCTATCGCCGCGAGAAGAAGGTCCGCTCCAGTCTGGAGGCCGAAGTGACGGTGCCGACTCTGCCGATGCCGGCGGAGGAGCTCACCGAGCTGTTCATCGTCGCGAAGGTCGATTCCGCCGCCGATGTCACGGTGAGGCCCACCGATCGCCACAAATGCGGCCGGTGTTGGCGGCATCTTCCCGAAGTGATGCTGGACGGTGCCCTGTGTGACCGTTGCGCAGAGGTGGTGTCGTGACGAAATCGGTGCGGATATTGGGCTTTGGTGCCGCGCTGATCGTGTTCCTGCTCGATCAGCTTACCAAATATATCGTCACCGGTCCGCTGGGGCTGGTGGTGCAGAATGATTCGCTGACGATCCTGCCGATCTTCGACCTGCGCTTCGTCAAGAATGTCGGTGTATCGCTGGGCCTGCTCTCGGCAAACAGCCCGGCGTCACGCTGGCTGCTGGTGCTGATGACCGCGGCCATTGCGGTGGGCGTGCTGGTGTGGATGCTGCGCGAGCGGAAGAAGGGCGATGTGCTTGCGCTCGGCTTGGTGTTGGGCGGCGCTTGCGGCAACATCCTTGATCGTGCCCGGCTCGGCTATGTCGTCGATTTTGCCGATCTGCATTTCGGCGAGTGGCGCCCCTTTTTGGTCTTCAACGTCGCCGATGCGGCGATTACCATCGGCGTGGTGATCCTGCTGATCCGCGCCCTGCTCGTTCGCGACAAGACACCCAAGTCGCCTGCCCCTGTGGAGAAGAAATTCAATGCGTAAGTTGATCCTCGTCGCGACCGGCGTCGCCCTGGTGGCCTCGCTGTCGGCGTGCGGCAAAAAGGGGTATGATCGGGCGCGTCCGGACGAGTTCGCCGTCGCCCGTCAGGCACCGCTGGTGATCCCGCCTGACTTCTCGTTGCGTCCGCCGCAGCCGGGTGCGGCGCGCCCGCAGGATACCAACCCGTCCGATCAGGCGCTGGAAGCGCTGTTCGGCGGTTCGGCCGCACGCAGCCCTTCGGAGAACGCCACGCTGGACGCGGCCGGTGCGGCAAGCGCCGATGCCGGTGTCCGCAGCAGCGCCGGCAGTCCGGCGACCAACGTGGTCGACAAGGGCACAACGACCCGCGACATCCTTTCGGCCCCGCAGGGTGATGGACGCGACGCGAGCGTGAAAACGCCCCAGTAAAGCGCAGATCGGATGCAGTTCGGTGGGCCGCCGGTCCGCTTTGCGGGCCGGCGGCTTCTGCGTCGATGGCAGGGCGCTGGCGCAGCGCCCCACGTCTCACCCCTTCATCGCCTCGATCAGTTTTTTGACTTCCTGGCTGCGGCCGCGAGGCAGCACGAGCACATCGGCGCCCGAGGCGACGACAATCAGATCCTTCACACCCACCAGCGCGACGCGCTTGCCGGGCTCGCTCTGCACCAGGCAATTTTCTGCTTCGATCGCGACCACGTCGCCCCGGACGACATTGCCACCGGCATCCGGATTGCTGATCGCGTGCAGCGCATCCCAGCTGCCGACATCGCTCCAGCCCATCGAAACCGGCACAACGGCAACGCGCGGTGCCTTTTCCATTACCGCATAGTCGATCGAATCGGCAGGGCAGGCGGCAAAGCTTTCAGCATCAGGGAAGATGCGCGTGCCCTCACGCCGGGCCCGGTCCATCGATTGCTGTGCGGCGACGAGCATTTCCGGCGCGTACACGCTGAGTGCGCCCAGATACATGTCGGCACGGAACAGGAAGATGCCACCGTTCCAGGCATGGTCGCCCGATGCGAGCATCGCTTCTGCGCGATCGCGCGGCGGCTTTTCGACGAACCGGTCGACGCGGTGGACACCGGGTGCGAGCTGTTCTTCGCCGATCTTGATCCAGCCATAGCCAGTTTCCGGCGAGTCGGGCGCGATGCCGAAAGTAACCAGCCAGCCATCGTTGACCAGCGGCAAGGCAATTTCGATCGCGGCGTGAAAGGCTGCGACATCGCCGATCACATGGTCCGAGGGCATCACCAGGATCGGCTCGCTGCCGCCGCCCGCCGCCATTGCCGCCAGCGCAATCGCAGGCGCCGTGTTGCGGCCGATGGGCTCAAGGATCAGCGCTTTGATCGCGAGATCCATATGTGCGATCTGCTCTTCGACCAGATCGGTGTGAAAGGCGTTCGCCACGATGATCGGCGCGGTGAAGCGCTCGCCCGAAGTGCGGCGGACGGTGAGCTGCAGCATCGTCTCTTCGGCCGTGAGCGAGAGAAGCTGCTTGGGGCGTTCGGGCCGCGACATCGGCCACAGGCGTGTTCCCGAACCGCCCGAAAGGATTACGGGCGTGATCGGTTTTTGTGCCAGCATGCAGGGAAGCTCCTTCATCAACTCGAGAATAGGCATAGGTCTGCAATCGCTAGGCGACGAATTGGTTACAGCAACGGCCAAATTTCTTTGTCGAAACGATCTGAACGACGAAGCACTGGATCCGTTTACCCTTCCCTGCAGCAATCGCAAGGTGATGATGCTTGGCAAGGTCGGTACTTTCCACGGCGCTGGCCAGGTCTGGCCATGTTCATCCGCCGATCGGAGCCATGATCTGCTTGTTGCTCACGTCTGCGCTACGCCGAAGTTTAGGAAGTTTAGGCTCTTCGCGGATTTGCGCACGAGGGCGACATGCTGACGGATCGTTCAAAGAGCGGCCGCTAACGGCATGAGAACATATAGGGAATATAACGGCAAAGTACAAGGGTGTGCGCTCGCTCCCGACCCGAAACCGGCTATAGGAGCAATATGACCGATCCGCTGATCCGCATCGCCGAGGCGCTGGAGCGCCTGGCGCCGCCGCCCGCGCCGCCCGCCGACCTGCAGGCACACCCCGCTTATGTGTGGCGGGGCCGGGCGCTGGCGCCGGCGCGGGCGTTTGCGCCGATGCCGCTGGTCTTCCTGCAAGGTGTGGAGAAGCAGCGGGCCGCGCTCCTCGCCAATCTGGAGCGGCTGTCGGCCGGCGCGTCGGCGCAGGACGTGCTGCTGTGGGGGGCGCGCGGCACCGGCAAATCGGCGCTGGTGAAAGGCGCGGTGGGCGAGGTGCAGGCGCAGGGCGGGCGGCTGGCGCTGGTCGAAGCGGCGACGACGCATCTGGAGACGCTGCCCGATCTGTTCGCGCTGCTGGCCGGCACCGATCGGCCGTTCGCGATCTTCATCGACGATCTCGGCTTCGACGCCGCCGCCGATGCCCGCGCGCTGCGATCGATGCTGGAAGGCGGGGCCGAGGCACGGCCGGCCAATTGCCGGCTGCTGGTCACCTCCAACCGCCGCCATCTGCTGCCGCGCGACATCGAAGCGCAATCGAGCGCGATCAACCCGCGCGATTCGATCGACGACGATCTGGCGCTGGCCGATCGCTTCGGCCTGTCGCTGGGGTTCCATGTGGTCGATCAGGACACCTATGTCGCGATCGTGCGCGGCTATGCCGAGGCGCATGGGCTGGTGTTCGAGCCGGCGGATGCGATCCAATGGGCGACGCGGCGGGGAAGCCGGTCTGGGCGTGTGGCGTGGCAATATGTGGTGGAATTGGCGGGGCGGCAGGGGAAGCGGGTTTAGGGCTTGTCGCGCGTTTAGAAGGGGCGTCGCGACAGTGTGCGTTGCCGAGTTTTAGTCAGCCGTGAATGGCGTAAATTGGTGGTTAGCCGCCGTTCCGTTGTTGGGTTATAGGGCCGAATGGCTGACCGCACGATGCTCCAATTCGACTATGAGGAAGTTCACGGGCGAACGGTGAGTGGGGTCGTGGGACGCCGAGATGGGCCTGCCGGTTGGGATTCCATTGCCCTTGTAGTCGAACATCGAGCCGTCGTGCTTCGGGTTGATCCCGACACCGATGAAGTGGTCGTCACCTTGGAAGATGCCTCCGATCTTGCGAGCGGCTGGATTGAAGTCGCGGAGATTGCCGACGCCATCGGTTCTACGCTCGGATGGTGCTGGATAGGCCGCAACTACCGTGGCTACCTCGACATGTTCACGCTGTCATTTTCAGGCATCGACCCGCAAATCTGCTTCCTTGGCGAAGCCTCCACTCTCACGATTAAGCACATCATCGCGAGCCGCTAAACGTCCATAGTTGGGCGAGACCTGCCCCTGGGCTCCTGCTTTCGCAGGAGCACGGAGGGGGCGTTTCGTTGGGGGCGATCCCCCTCAACCCAGCCCTTCCACCATCTCCGCCAGTTCCAGCCAGCGCATCTCGGCCGCGTCCTTTTCGGCGCGTAGTTTGGCGATGCCGTCGCTTAGTGCGGCGAACTTGGCGGGATCGCGGGTGTAGAGCGCGGGATCGGCCATGGCGGCTTCGTCGCGGGCGATCGTCTGGTCGATTTCCTCGATGCGCTTGGGCAGCAACTCGTAGTCGCGCTGGTCCTTGTAGCTCAGCTTGGTGCGGGCCTTGGGGGCTTCCACGACCGGCGCTGCCTTGCTGGCTTTTTTGCCTTCGTTGCGCGGGCGGCGCTTGGCTTCCCAGTCGGCATAGCCGCCGACGACGACATCGACCATGCCGCTGCCGTCCAGCCCCAATGTCACCGTGACGGTGCGATCGAGAAAGTCGCGATCGTGGCTGACGATCAGCACAGTGCCGGCATAGTCGGCGATCACTTCCTGGAGCAGATCGAGTGTTTCCAGATCGAGGTCGTTGGTCGGCTCGTCGAGGACCAAGAGGTTGGAAGGGCGAGCAAATTCCCGCGCGAGCAGCAGGCGGGAGCGCTCGCCGCCCGAAAGTGTGCCGATCTTCGCCTCGGCGATGCTGGGGTCGAACAGGAATTCCTTGAGATAGCCATGGACGTGCTTGCGCGCGCCCTGCACGTCGATCCAGTCGCCGCCGTCTGCCAGCACGTCGCGCACCCGCTTGTCCGGCGCCATCAGGCTGCGCTGCTGGTCGATGATGATCGCATCCAGCGTCTGCGAGAGCTTCACGCTGCCCTCGTCGGGCTGGAGCTCGCCGGTCAGCATCTTGAGCAGCGTGGACTTGCCCGCGCCGTTCGATCCGACGATGCCGATCCGGTCGCCCTTGGTGACGCGGAAGGTCAGGTCCTTGATGATCGTGCGCTCGCCGAAGCGCTTGGTGACGTGCTTGGCGTCGATCACCACCTTGGTCTGGTTGCCGTCCGAGGCGGTGGCGAGCGCAGCGGTGCCCTGCGGGCCCACCATGCCGGCGCGCTCGGCCCGCATTTCCTTCAGCTTGGCGAGGCGGCCCTGGTTGCGGCGACGGCGGCCGGTAACGCCGCGCTGGAGCCAATGCTCCTCGATCTTGAGCTTGGCATCGAGCCGCTGGGCGTTGCGCTCCTCCTCGGCATAGACCTGCTCGGTCCATGCCTCGAACCCGCCAAAGCCGATCTCGGCGCGGCGGATGGAACCGCGATCGAGCCACAGCGTCTGGCGGGTCAGGCGGGTGAGGAAGGTACGATCGTGGCTGATGACGACGAAGGCGCCCTTGTAGCGCGTCAGCCAGTCTTCCAGCCATTCGATCGCGCCGAGATCGAGATGGTTGGTCGGCTCGTCGAGCAGCAGTACGTCGGGATCCTGCGCCAGCGCGCGGGCGATGGCAGCGCGGCGGCGCTCGCCGCCCGACGCGGTCGCCGCCTCGCGCGACAGGTCGATGCCGAGCTGGTCGGCGATCGCCTCGGCCTCGTGCCGGGCGGGGGCATCGTCGCCGGAGAGGACATAGTCCATGAGGGTGGTGCAGCCGAGCATGCGCGGCTCCTGCTCCAGCAGGATCACGCGGGTGCCGGGCACGATGGTGCGGCGGCCCTCGTCGCTGTCGATCGCGCCGGCGATCAGCTTGAGCAGCGTCGTCTTGCCCGCGCCGTTGCGGCCGATGAGCGCGAGACGATCGCGCTCGCCGACATGGATGTCGAGATTGCGGAAGAGCCAGCCGGATCCCTGAACGAGACCCAGCCCTTCATAGGAGAGCACCGGAGCAGCCATGCGCCAGCACCTAGGGGCCAGAACCCGCTCCGGCAAGCGCCGGGCGATGCGCAAAAGCCACAATTCCCGAACCATGGATGAGCGGCATGTTCAGGGGCTATTCAATGCCCGGACCCTATGCCATGCCGATGGCGATGTTGGTCAAACCTGTTCTGATCGCGTGTCTTGCGAGCCTCGCGCTCACGAGCCCGGTCGTGGCGCGCCCGCTCGACGCCTCGCAGGATGACGGCCAGCGTGCGGCACGCGAACGGCGGCTTCGTGGCCAGAATCTGCCCGCGCGGGAGATCGAGCGGCGGGTAATCCCCCGCATGCCCGGCGCGCAATATCTGGGATTCGACTATGATCCCGGCACCGACATTTACACGCTGAAGTTCCTGCGCAATGGGTCGGTGATCTGGGTGGAGGTGGATGGCCATAGCGGCCAGATCCTGCGCCGCATGGGCAGCTGAGCAGATCAAGGGAAGGACGGAACGGTACATGCGACTTCTGATCGTCGAGGACGAACCCAATCTCGGGATCCAGCTGCGCACCGCGCTGGAAGGTGCGGGCTATGCCGTCGATCTCGCGACCGATGGCGAGGAAGGGCACTTCCTCGGCTCGACCGAACAGTATGACGCAATCATCCTCGATCTGGGCCTGCCCGAGATCGACGGGCTGACCGTGCTCGATCGCTGGCGCAAGGAAGGGCGCACCATGCCGGTGCTGGTGCTGACTGCGCGCGACAGCTGGTCGGACAAGGTGGCGGGGCTCGACGCGGGCGCCGATGACTATGTCGCCAAGCCGTTTCAGACCGAGGAACTGATTGCCCGCCTGCGCGCGTTGATCCGCCGCGCCTCGGGTAATGCCTCGGCCGAACTGACCGCGGGCGATATCCGCCTCGATACCCGCTCCGGCAAGGTCACCAAGGCCGGCGAGCCGGTGAAGCTGACCGCGCAGGAGTACAAGCTGCTCAGCTACTTGCTCCATCACAAGGGCAAGGTGGTGAGCCGCACCGAGCTGATCGAGCATATCTACGACCAGGATTTCGATCGTGATTCGAACACGATCGAAGTGTTCGTGACGCGCATCCGCAAGAAGCTGGGCGCGGATGTGATCACGACGATCCGTGGCCTGGGCTACAGCCTCGACGAATCCGGTTTCGCCTGAGGAAAGGCGCGTGGACGCGCAGCCCATCTCAACGCCGGAGGAGGCGCGCGATGCCGCGTCGGGCCTGGCCGAGGCGGAGTTGCGCGACCGGCGGCCGGTGCGCGTCACCGGATCGGTCAGCCGGCGGATGCTGCTGGTCGCGACCGCGTGGATCCTGCTGCTGCTGGTCGGCGGCGGCCTTGCGCTGGACCGCGTGCTGACGGGAGCGATCACCCGCAACTTCGACGACCAGCTCGATTATCTCGTCTCGTCGCTGATCGTCTCGGCCGAGCTTGGCTCACGCGGGGAGGTGGTGCTGAACCGCCAGCTTGCCGACCAGCGCTTCCTCGAGCCCAATTCGGGCGCCTATTGGCAGATCAGCGGCGATGGCTACGAAGCGTTCCCGTCGATGTCGCTATGGGATCGCCGCCTGAAGGCCGACAAGGTCTATAACGATCGCAACATTCACTTCTACGATAGCGACGAGTTCGTCGACAAGCGCCCGGGCGCCAACCGCGACGACCCGGGCAACCAGCGGCTGCGCATCGCTGAGCGCGACCTGACGCTGCCGGGATCGCCGGTGCTCTGGCGATTCCAGGTGGCGGAGACGCGCGAGACGCTGGACGCGCAGATCGCCACCGTGCGCCGCACGCTGGTGCGCAGCTTCGCGCTGCTCGGACTGGGGCTGGTCGCGATGGCGGCGCTGCAGACCTGGTATGGCCTGCGGCCGCTACGCAAGGTGCGGCGCGAAATCGCCCGCCTGCGCGCGGGCCATACCAAGCGAGTGGCGGGGCCGCTGCCGGCGGAAGTTGGGCCGATGGTGGACGAGCTCAACGCGCTGGTCGAGCATAACGACCGCCAGGCGGAGGAGGCGCGGCGCCATGCCGGCAACCTTGCGCATGCGCTGAAGACGCCGCTGAGCGTGATCATGAACGCGGCGGCGGCGGGGCAGGCGGATCTGCCCGATACGGTGATCCGTGAGGCGCGAACGATGCGGCGACAGATCGATCACCACCTTGCGCGGGCGCGAGCAGTGGGCCGCCGGGGCAGTGCCCACAGCCGGGCGGAGGTGTGGCCCTCGATCGAAGCGGTGGAGCGGGCGGTGGCGCGGCTCTATCCGAATGTCCGCATCGATGTGGACGGGGTGAAGGATGCCGTTGCCCATATCGAACGGCAGGATCTCGACGAAATTCTGGGCAACCTCGTTGAGAACGCGGCCAAATATGGCGGCGGCAGCGTGTTCGTCACGGCGCGGCTGGAGGCCGGCTATGTCGAGATCCTCGTCGAGGACGACGGCATGGGCATTCCCGAAGCCGATCGCATCCGCATCTTCGATCGTGGGGTGCGGCTGGACACCGGCAAGCCGGGCACCGGCCTGGGCTTGGCGATCGTGCGCGACGTGGCCGAAATCTATGGCGGCACCGCCAGCCTGGAAGAGAGCGAGGATCTGGGCGGCCTGCTCGTCCGCCTGCGCCTCCCGGCGGCGGGCTGAAATTTCGATACCGCAATAAAGTGAAATCATTGTGAGACGCACGCTGGGCATTCGAGCGAGCGTGGTTGCGCGTCGTCCTTGGTGTAGAAGATTCGCCAGACAGCGCTAAGCAGAAAGTTAACCTAAATGGTGTAAACTACCGTGGGGGATTAACCCCATAGGAGGATACACATGAGCAGCATCTCTGCACTTTCAACCAGCGCCATGATGTCGCAATCACCACGCGACCGGATCAACGCGCGAATCTCCGCCGCAGTTTCCTCAGGCGACATCAGCGCTGCCGATCAAAGCGCCTTTTCGACGGCGCTCGATTCGATCGATTCGACGCTTTCAGCCGAGCGCAGCCGCGGTGCCAAGCCATCGGGCGACATGAAGGCGAAGATGGAGTCGCTGATCCAAGCCCAGGTCGACAACGGTACACTTACCGAGGAGCAGGCAACGGAACTCAAGGGCATGTTCGCCAAGGGCGCAGGCGGTCCCAAGGGTCCGGATGGCCTCCCGCCGCCTCAGGAAGCCGGTGCCGCATCGGAGGACGAGAGCGACAGCATCACCACGACCAGTGTCACCAGCGACGCCGCATCGGCCGCCCTCGACACGGTTTCGCTGTTCCTGCAGCAGTTGCGCGAAGCGAACGAGGATACGACCAGCTATGCGGCCTCCGGCGACACCAGCAAGAGCTGCAGCACCAAATCTACCGGCCTTGTTGTCGATACGCGTGCGTAAAGCCGGTCGGGCAGCGCTGCTGAGGGCGAGCGCCGCCCAAAGGCTCAGGCTGGCTCCACCGCCCGCATCGCTTCCGCCGCGATCTCCAGGCTACGCTTGCGCGCCTGGGGATCGTACATGGCGCTGGTGAGCATCAGTTCGTCTGCTCGGGTGCGCTCCAGGAACGCTTCGATCTCGCGCCGAACCTTGGCCGGGCCGCCGATCGCGGAAGCGGACAGCACCTGATCGAGCATGGCATTGCCCTGAACGCCCAGATTTTCACGATAGCCCTGCACGGGCGGCGGCAGCTGGATGCCGCGCCCGGCGCGAATCGCCACAAACGCCTGTTGCTGGGACGTGGCGAGATATTCACCCTCTTCATCGCTATCGGCGGCGAAGACGTTGAAGCCGAGCATGACGTGCGGCTTGTCGAGCACGGCCGACGGGCGGAAGTTGCGGCGGTAGACGGCGATCGCCTCCTCCATAAGCCCCGGCGCGAAATGCGAGGCGAAGGCATAGGGCAGACCAAGCGCAGCGGCGAGCTGTGCGCCGAAAGTGCTGGAGCCGAGGATCCACAGTCGCACGTCCGCGCCGGCGCCGGGCGTGGCGCGGATGCCGGTCCGGCCGTCATCGGCGAAATAGCTTTGCAGCTCCATTACGTCGCGGGGGAATTCGTTGCCGTCGCTGTCGAGGTTGCGGCGGATCGCGGCGGCGACCCGCTGGTCCGATCCTGGCGCGCGACCCAGACCCAGATCGATCCGGCCGGGGAACAGCGCGTCAAGCGTGCCGAACGCCTCCGCCACCTGCAGCGGCGAGTGGTTGGGTAGCATGATGCCCCCCGCACCGATCCGGATGGTGCTGGTCGCCTGGCCGACATGCGCGATCACCACCGCGGTGGCGGCGCTGGCGATGCCTTCCATGCCGTGATGCTCCGCCACCCAATAGCGCTGGAAGCCGAGCCGTTCGGCATGGGCGGCTAGATCGGCGGCATTGGCCAACGCTTGGGCGACCGTGCCGCCCTGGACCACGGGCACGAGATCGAGAAGGGAATAGGCTGTCATAGAAGGAAGATGGGGGGCATTTCTGGCCATGCCAGGGGGTTCGGGTTGGTGGGGTGCAAGCAGAAGTTTAGAGCTGTGTCGGCGCCGCTCAGCCTTCGCGATGCACCGCGAAAGGACCGTTGGCCTGGTTGACCGGCATCAGCTCCAGCGTGTTGACCGCAAAATGCGGCGGCAGCGTCGCCACCCACAGCATCGTCTCCGCGATGTCCTCGGCAGTCATCGGGTTGACGCCGGCATAGACCTTGTCCGACGCCTCCTGGCTGCCGGTGCGGACCAGGGTGAACTCGGTTTCGACCATGCCCGGTTCGATCGAGGTGACGCGCACCCCGGTGCCGATCAGGTCGGCGCGCAGGTTGAGCGTGAACTGGCGGACGAACGCCTTGGTCGCGCCGTACACATTGCCGCCCGGATAGGGATAGGTCGCCGCCACCGAGGACAGGTTGATGATGCCGCCCTTGCGCGCAACCAGGCCCGGTAGCAGCTTGTGGGTGATCGAGACCAGCGCCGTCACATTGGTGTCGATCATCGTCCGCCAGTTATCGAGCGACGCCTGCTGCGCCGGCTCCAGGCCGAGTGCTAGGCCCGCATTGTTGATCAGCAGGTCGATCTCGGCAAAGGGTGCGGGCAGGCTGTCCAGCGCGGCGTCGCGCGCGGCTTCGTCGCGGATGTCGAAGGCAAGGATGTGGACGCGCTCGCCCGCGAGCTTCTCCAGCCGATCGGCGCGGCGGCCGGTCGCCACGACATGCCAGCCGGCATCGGCAAAGGCGCGGACCGAAGCTTCGCCGATCCCGGCGGTGGCGCCGGTGATGAGTACGGTAGGCATGGCAACTCCTGAGCGTAACGGGTGTCCCCTCCTATACGCACGCCAACGCGGTTTGGATCAGCTTTTTGCGAGCGGGGCAGCAAGCGGGGCGAAATTGCCGGCAGCGGAACCGCGCCCATGCCCGTGCGGTTTCGATCCCTAAGCGATGGAGTATTTGGCATGGCCGCACAGCAGCTGGAAATCGACGACGCCACCCTTTTCGACAATCTCGACGATCGCCAGCTCGAGTTCGACGGCCAAGTCGACGGCGAGGCGTATCAGTTCGCGGTGCAGTACAGCGTGATCGAGGCGCTGGGCGGCAGCCAGCCCGACGGCGATGCCGAAGAGAGCTTCCGCCGCTACCGCGACCCGATCGCGCAGGCCGCCCTCGCCGCGCTTGCCAACGGCCCCGACCGGCCAATCATCGTGATAAGCGAGAACAACCTCGACCGCGAGGATCAGGCATGACCGAAGCACGCTGGGGCGACGACGCCAAGAACCCGCCGATCGACTGGACGATGAGCGCGGCGCTGGAGAATGTCGTGCGCGGCGGCGGGGACATCGCCGAGGTCACCAATCTGGGCGAGGCGGTGCGCGCGTGGCGCGAGCTGGATCCGGACCACCGGGCGCATGCTGTGCTGATCCTCGACCATCCGGTGCATATCGATGGCGCGGCACTGAATCGCTTCGAAGGCGAAGGCATCGCGGCGCTCGCGGAGCGCATTGTCGACTGAGCCTCCCGCCAAGCGGGGCAGTTGAAGATTGCAACTGCCCCACTTGGCGGTGCGGAAGCTCCCGCGGCCGGACGAGCGATCAGACGTCGAGATTGGCGACGCTCAGCGCATTCTCCTGGATGAAGTCGCGGCGCGGTTCGACGACGTCGCCCATCAGCTGGGTGAAGATCGCGTCGGCCACGTCGGCCTGGTCGATCGCCACCTGCAGCATCGAGCGGTTCTGCGGATCGAGCGTGGTCTCCCACAGCTGCTCCGCATTCATCTCGCCCAGACCCTTGTAGCGCTGGATCGCCAGACCCTTGCGCCCGAAGGCGAGGATCGCGTCGAGCAGCTGCGACGGGCGCGACACCAGGCTCTCGCCCTTGCCGACCGCGACCGGCGCCTCTTCCTCCGGCACCGGCGCGTCGATATCGGTCGCGAGGCCCTTGTTCGAGACGAGCTTGGACGGCGTCAGATACGCCGCTGCCTGCTCGCTTGCCAGCGTGTGGAGCTTGCGCGCCTCGGCGGATACGAGGAAGTTCGCCTCGACGATGTGGTGATCGGTCACGCCGCGCCACAGCCGCTCAAAATGATAGCCGCCATCCTCGGTGATGCGCGCGCTCCACCGGGCCTCGGTGTCGGCGGCGTTGAGCCGGTCGACGACGGTCTTCAGTTCCTCGGCATGCTGCTCGCGGCTCACCGACGGATCGAGTGCGCCGCCCAACGCTAGCGATTCGATGATCATCGGATCGTAGCGGCGCGGCACGTAGCGCATCAGCGTGCGCATGCGGCGGGCATGCTCGACCAGCGTGCGCAGGTCCTCGCCCGAGCGCTGGCTGCCATTGGTGTCGAGCACCGTGCCGCCCACGCCCGCATCGACCAGATACTGGTCGAGAGCCGCATCATCTTTGAGGTACACCTCAGAGCGGCCCTTGGTCGCCTTATAGAGCGGCGGCTGAGCGATATAGAGGTGCCCGCCCGTGATGATCTCGGGCATCTGGCGGTAGAAGAAGGTCAGCAGCAGCGTGCGGATGTGCGCGCCGTCCACGTCGGCGTCGGTCATGATGACGATCTTGTGGTAGCGGAGCTTCTCGATGTTGAAATCGTCGCGGATGCCGGTGCCGAGCGCGGTGATGATCGTGCCGATTTCGCGGCTGGCGAGCATCCGGTCAAAGCGCGCACGCTCGACGTTGAGGATCTTGCCGCGCAGGGGAAGGATCGCCTGGAAGTGGCGATCGCGGCCCTGCTTGGCCGATCCGCCGGCCGAGTCACCCTCGACGAAGAAGAGTTCGGACTTGGCCGGATCGCGCTCCTGGCAGTCGGCGAGCTTGCCGGGCAGGCTGGCGATGTCCATCACGCCCTTGCGGCGGGTGAGCTCGCGGGCGCGCTTGGCGGCCTCGCGCGCGGCGGCCGCGTCGATCACCTTCTGGATGATCTGCTTCGCGACGGCGGGGTTCTCTTCCAGCCATTCGGCCAGCTTGTCCGCCATCAGGCTTTCAAGCGGCTGGCGGACTTCGGAGGAGACCAGCTTGTCCTTGGTCTGGCTGCTGAACTTGGGGTCCGGCAGCTTGACCGAGACGATCGCCGTTAGCCCCTCGCGCATGTCGTCGCCGGTGAGGCTGACCTTCTCCTTCTTCAGCATCCCCGACTTGTCGGCATAGCTGTTGAGCGTGCGGGTCAGCGCCGCGCGAAAGGCCGCGAGGTGGGTGCCGCCATCGCGCTGCGGGATGTTGTTGGTGAAGCAGAGGACGTTTTCGTAATAGCTGTCGTTCCACTCCAGCGCGACGTCGATCGTCACGTCGTCGCGGGTGCCGCTGATCGCCACCGGATCGGGCATCAGCGCGACCTTGTTGCGATCGAGATACTTCACGAACGCGGCGATGCCGCCCTCGTAGAACAGCTCGATTTCCTTCACTTCCTCGTGCCGCGCGTCGCGCAGGAACAGGCGGACGCCCGAATTGAGGAAGGCGAGCTCGCGGTAGCGATGCTCGAGCTTCTCGAAATCGTACTCGGTGATCTTGAACGTTTCCGGGCTGGCGAGAAAGGTGACGCGGGTGCCCTTCTTGCCGTTGGCCGGGCCGATCACCTTCAAGGGCGCTTCGGCGTCGCCGTGGCGGAAGCGCATGTAATGCTCCTCGCCGTCGCGCCAGATGTTGAGATCAAGCCACTCGCTGAGCGCGTTGACCACCGACACGCCCACGCCGTGCAGACCGCCCGAGACCTTGTAGGCGTTCGAGTCCGAGGTGTTCTCGAACTTTCCGCCCGCATGGAGCTGGGTCATGATCACTTCGGCGGCGGACACGCCCTCTTCGGAGTGGATGCCGGTCGGAATGCCGCGGCCGTTATCCTCGACCGAGACCGACCCGTCCGGATTGAGCGTGATCTGGATCAGGTCGCAGTGGCCGGCCAGCGCCTCGTCGATCGCATTGTCGGAAACCTCGAACACCATGTGGTGGAGGCCCGAGCCATCGTCGGTGTCGCCGATATACATGCCGGGGCGCTTGCGGACCGCGTCGAGGCCCTTGAGAACCTTGATGGAATCTGCGCCGTACTCGTTCGCGTTGGGATCGTTCGTCTTCGGAGTGTCTGCCATGCCGAGGATATAGGGATTCAGACGCCGGAACGAAAGCAAAATGGGCGGTGAGCGCGGCTTCCCTTCGGCGGCGCGCCATGCTCAACTGCGGGTCAGGGCAACAATCGAACATGGGGGTTCCGGCATGACGTTCCTTCGTGCGGCCGCAGCAGCGACAACGCTGTTCGCCGCTCTTCCCGCCGACGCGCAGCAGGCTACGGCATTGCGGCCGGATCAGGCCAGGTTCTTGGAACTCTACAAGGAACTGGTCGAGACCAACACGGTGGTGAACGAGGGCAGCTGCACTAAGGCGGCCGAGCAGATCGCCGCGCGGATGAAAGCGGCCGGCTTCAAGGACGAGCAGCTCACGCTGTTCTCCACGCCCGAGCACCCGAAGGATGGCGGGCTGGTCGCAGTCTATCCGGGCACGTCGAAAAAGGCGAAGCCGATCCTGCTGCTCGCGCATATCGATGTGGTCGCCGCCAAGCGCGAGGACTGGACCCGTGATCCGTTCAAGCTGGTCGAGGAAAGCGGCTATTATTATGCCCGCGGCGCCGTCGACGACAAGGCGATGGCAGCCAGCTGGGCCGACACGCTGATCCGATTCCAGCAAGCCGGGTACAAGCCCAAGCGGACGGTCAAGCTGGCGCTCACCTGCGGTGAGGAAACCACCTGGGCGTTCAACGGCGCCGAATGGCTGGCGAAGAACAAGCGCGATCTGATCGATGCCGAATTCGCACTCAACGAAGGCGGCGGCGGCAAATCCGACGGCAAGGGCAAGGTGCTCGTCCAGCAAATGCAGGTCGGCGAAAAGGCAGTGCAGAACTATCGGCTGGAGACGACCAATCCCGGCGGCCACAGCTCGATCCCGGTGCCGGACAATGCGATCTACCAGTTGGCGGACGCACTGGTGCGGATCCGTGCCTATGACTTTCCGCTAGAGTTGTCCGACACCACCCGGGCCTATTTCGCAAAGGCAGGCGCTGCGCGCAGCGACGCGATGGGCAAGGCAATGGCGGCGATCGCCGCAAACCCGGCGGACAAGGCGGCGGAATCGCTGCTCAACACCGATCGCATCTTCCATTCGATGCTGCGCACCACCTGCGTCGCCACGCTGCTGGAAGGTGGCCATGCCAACAACGCGCTGCCGCAGCGCGCGGCGGCCAACATCAACTGCCGCATCTTCCCCGGCCACAGCAGCGAGGAGACGCTGAAAGCGCTGACGACGGCGATCGGCGATGCGAAGGTGTCGATCACCATGGTGCCGCCGGTGCGGCCGATCGCCAAGCCGCCCGCGCTCGATCCCAAGGTGGTCGGGCCGGCGGAGAAGCTGGTCGCGAAGTACTTCCCCGGCGTACCGCTGGTACCGACCATGTCGACAGGCGCGACCGACGCCATCTTTCTCGCCGCTGTCGGCATTCCGACCTATGGCGTGCCCGGCGGCTGGGGCGATCCAGACGGCAACGGGGTGCACGGCCTCAACGAGCGGGTGGAGATCCGCTCGCTCTATACCGGCCGCGATTACCTGTACGATCTGGTGAAGGCGTATGCGGAGCAGGAATAGGGCTCAGGCGGGTTCGATCCTGCCATCAGCTACGCGGTACCGGGCGGCGGTGGCAGGCACCGCTTCGAACAGCGACGGTTCGGTGCCAGTCATCCAAACCTGACCGCGCCCGGCGAGCCGATCGAACAGCGCGGCGCGGCGGCCGGGATCGAGATGCGCGGCGACTTCGTCGAGCAGCAGGATCGGGCTGCGGCTGGCGCGGTCTGCCACCAACTCGGCATGGGCCAGCACGATGCCGAGCAGCAGTGCTTTCTGCTCGCCCGTGGAGCAGAGATGCGCCGGCTGCGCCTTGTCAAGATGCTTCACCTGCAGATCAGCGCGGTGCGGACCCACCAAGGTTCGGCCGGCGGCGGCATCGCGGCGGCGGCTTTCGCGAAGCGCGGCGGCGAGCGCCGGCGCGTCGCCCTGCCAGCCTTCGAGCGCCAGCCCGGCGCGGGCGAACGGGCCCGGAGGCTGATCGGCGAGCCGCGCGCCCAAGGCCGCGACGGCCTCTCGTCGCGCGGTATCGATCGCGGCGCCATGTTCGGCCATTCGCGCTTCCAGTGCATCGAGCCAGGCAGGGTCGGGCGGAAGTTCGTCGGCAAGCAGCCGATTGCGTTCACGCATCGCCGCTTCGTAGCGGGTCGCTTCATGGGCGTGACGGGGGTTGAGTGCCAGAGTCAGCCGGTCGAGGAAACGGCGGCGGTCGCCCGGCGCTTCCAGGAACAGTCGGTCCATCGCGGGCGTGAGCCACAGCACCACCAGCCACTGCGCCAGACTGGTCGCCGCCGCCGTGGCGCCGTTGATCCGGACGATCCGGCGCTCCGGCGCATCGGGCCTGGTTCCGGTGCCGATCTCGGCATCGTCGAGCGTCGCGGCGACGCCGAACCCGCCGGGGCCGCCCTGTCGGGCCATCTCACCCAAGGGGGCTCCGCGCAGGCCGCGCCCGGGCGCGAGCAGAGACACCGCCTCCAGGATATTGGTCTTTCCCGCACCATTTTCGCCGCTGAGCACGACAAACGCGGCACCGGGTGCGAGCAGCGCATCGGCGTGATTGCGGAAGTCGGTGAGCAGGAGACGCTTGACGGCCATGAAAGCGGCTGTAGCGCAGCACCTTGCCCACGAACACCGCTTGGCCGATAGACCGGGGCGAAGGGATAGAAACACATGATCCGCAAGACACTCACCATTGCCGCACTCGCGCTGGTTGCGGCCTGCTCCAAGGCGCCCGAGGATGTGACGGCGCGCTATGCCGCTGCCGGTGGCCGCGGCACGATCACCGTGAAGGCCGCCGCCAATGGCGACGCCAAGGTAGAAGCCGGCCCGCAGACGCTGATCCGCAAGGGCGGTACCGATTATGTCGTGATCACCGAAGGCAGCGAGAAGTTCGCCGCTAGCTTCAACGATTTCGTAGGGGCGACGCAGGACATCGCCAAGGAAAAGGGCATGAAGCCCCAGCCGCTGCCCCAGGATCCGGAATATGAGGCGGTGGAAGTGGGCGAGGAGAAGGTAGCCGACCAGAAGGGCACGATCTGGAGCATCCAGCCCAAGGGCAACCCTAATGGCGATTCGATCCGCATCGTGGTGAGCAAGGATTCGCGCTACGCCAATGTCGCGGCGGCGATCGGCATGCAGACCCGCCTGACCAGCGCCCGCATGGCGACCATGTTCACCAGCATTCCCAAGGCGGAAAAGACGCTGGAAGACGTGATCGGAAAGGGCATGGTGCTGCGCCTGGGCGACGCGCTGACGCTGCAGGACGTGAAGGCGGGCGCGATCCCCGCAAGCGAGTTCGCGTTGCCGAAGGTGCTCGACCGCGCGGCGCTGCGCCAGCGGATCATGGACCAGGCCAATAAGGCCCTCGAAGCCGCCAAGGCTGCGGGCGACAAGGAAGGTGCGGCACCGACACCGGGCGCGACCGCTGCGCCGGCCCCGGCTCCCGAAGCGAGCCCCGCCGCCAAGTAAGCGCTCCGCTGCGCAACAGAAAAGGCGCCCCGGCTTCGGCCGGGGCGCCTTTTCTTTGGCGGATTCGACGGCGAGGCGGCGGCTACAGCGCGCTGATTCCCGCCGCAGCGAGCCGTGCCTGTGCGGTGCGGTAGCGCGCCGGATCGGCGATGCCCAGGCGCCGCCGGGCCGCCGCAAGCGGCTCCTGCAGCAGTGCCTCATAATCCTCGCCGTGCAGCCAGCGGGCGCGCTTGCCGTGGCGATATCCCTCCCAGATCGCGCGAATGCAATCGAAGCGCCCGGTGGTGCGGATGCTCTTCAGCGCACCGCCCAGCGCGATGAACCCCCAGCCAAGGCCGCCGGTCTGCGCATAGGAAAATGCCACCAGACACAGTTCGCCCAGATGCTCGTCGGCCTTATAGCCGGTCAGCACGTGCCAGATATCGTGGATGTCGCGCTCGCGCCGGCCCATCCAGGCATAAGGATGCTCGACATCGATGCCCTGGAAGCCTCCTTCGACCATGCTGACCTGCACCAGCCCATCGGCCGAATAGCCGGTGCTATCGAGGAAGTTGCGATAGGCTGCGCCCAACGTATTGGGTGCGAAACTGTCGATCCACGTCCGATCGGACAGCCGCTGTGCCAGTTCCAGCCGGCGATACGCGAGCTTGCCCCCGCCTTGGACGCGCAGGAGCTTGCGATAATTGCGCTGCGTGACGTCGCCATTGAGCGCGCGCATGATCCGGAAGACCTGTTCGGTATCATCGCCATTGGCGAGCAGACGGCGAAGGGCCGCAAAGGCCGTGCCCCATTCCCGCCGCAGCGGCACACCGGGATTGAGCGTCTGGGGGGGCTGCGTCGCCATGCCATCCGATCCTATTAACTGACATAAGTGTTAATAGAGGAGGCGACTTCGCGTTTCAAGCGGCCCGAGCCGGACGACGAACCCAGGGAGATCCGCCGCCCGACCCAAGTCCCGTAAGTGCGACCCTCGGGGCATGACCATGTAATGCCGCGCTGCGGTGCCGTGGCCAAGCCGGGGAAAGCGCGGAAGGCTTCGGAAAGCCCGTGTAAACCACGGCAAGCGCTTGTCGATGAACGGGTTTTTACAACCCGGTCAAACCCGCATCGGCATCAGTACGTAGAGTGCAGGCGATGTATCGTTCTCGCGGATCAGCGTCGGTGCGGCGGCATCAGCGAGATGTACTTCAACTAGATCGCCCTCGATTTGGCCGAGAATGTCCATCAGGTAGCGGCTGTTGAAGCCGATCTCGAAGCCCATCGCGGCATATTCGCCAGGGACTTCCTCGGCCGCGACGCCGTTCTCGGGGCTGGTGACCGAGAGTACCACCTTGTCGCGTTCCAGCGCCATCTTCACGGCGCGGGTCTTCTCGGTCGCGATGGTCGAGACGCGGTCGACGCCCTGCATCAGGCTCTTCGGATCGAGCTTGAGCAGCTTGTCGTTCGCGGTCGGGATCACGCGGCTGTAATCGGGGAAGGTGCCGTCGATCAGCTTGGATGTTAGGATCGCCTGGCCCAGATCGAAGCGGATCTTCGACGGCGAGAGCGACACGCCCACCGAACCGTCGACCTCGTCGAGCAGCTTGCGCAGTTCGCCCACGCACTTGCGCGGCACGATCACGCCCGGCATCGAATCGGCGCCTTCGGGGCAGGGCACGGTGACGCGCGCCAGCCGGTGGCCGTCGGTGGCCGCGGCGCGTAGCAGGCGATTGGCATCGTCGGTCACGTGGAAGAAGATGCCGTTCAGATAATAGCGCGTCTCTTCGGTCGAGATCGCGAAGCGGGTCTTGTCGATGATCTGCTTCAGCGTTTCGGCCGGCAGCTCGAACGTGGTCGGCAGCTCGCCCTCGGCGATCATCGGGAAATCGTCGCGCGGCAGCGTGCCGAGCTGAAAGCGGGCGCGGCCGGCCACCACCGTCAGCTTGCCCTCGGCCGCGGTGAGCACCACCTGCGAACCTTCGGGCAGCTTGCGGACGATGTCGAACAGCGTGTGCGCCGACACCGTCGTCGCGCCGACCTGGTCGACTGCGGCGGGAATCGTTTCGTCGATCTGCAGATCGAGATCGGTGGCCATCAGCCGCAGCGATCCGCCGAGCTGTGCATCGATCAGCACGTTGGACAGGATCGGAATCGTGTTGCGCCGCTCGACCACGGACTGGACGTGGCTCAGGCCCCTCAACAGAGTTGCGCGTTCGATCGTCGCCTTCATGTACCTCAAACCCCCGGGCCGTCGCCCTAGCTTTTACCCGGCGCGACCCGGCCGGTGGCAGTGCGCCATGCTGTACCCTTAACGCGAAAAAGGGCCGGAGCAAGCCGCTCCGGCCCCCTTTTCCACAGTCCAGACGCCTTTTCGGCGATCAGAAGCGCACGCCGACGCCGGTGACGATCTGGTGGCGTTCCGGATCGACGCCGTTCGACTGCGAGCCATAGTTGGAATAGCGATACTCCGCCTTGGCGAACACCTTGTCGGTCAGCTTGAACTCGGCGCCAGCACCCAGCCGCCAGCCGTCGAGATTGTCGCGCGAGCGCAGATCGAGCGCGGGCGTGCTGTTCGGCGAAGTATAGTCGGTGATGAACTGGGCGTTGGTGTAGCCTGCCTTGGCGTAGATCAGCGTGCGCGGGCCCGCGAGAAACCCGAGGCGACCGCCGACATAGAGGTCGCGGCCGGCCTTTACCCGCAGCCGATCACCCTGATTGATGACGTTGCTGGTGCGATCGCTAATGCTGGATCCGGTCACTTCGCCTTCGACGCCGAACACGGTGCTGCCGCGCTGCACGTCATAGCCGATATTGCCGCCGAAGGTGACGCCGTCGCGCGAGGCGTCATAGGACGATTTGTCGTTCACCCGATCCCAGCCCACGATCGCTTCGGCATGCGAGCCGGAGAAGTTCGAATCCTGTGCGAAGGCCGGTGCGGCGATGGCGGACGATGCGACGAGCGCGGCGGCGATGATCTTGATACGCATATCATACTCCTCACTAAGGCCGCTTCGGAAAGCGGCCGGATTGCAGCCGCAGGCGACACGCCTCGGCTGCGCGATCTTCGGAACGGCGGGGGCAAAGCGCGTCCACGACCGGGCGATGCAGTGCGACGCCCGGCGTTCTGTGCCTCCCTCGTTCGTTCCGGCGCTCGTCGTTCGCGAGCGAAACGACCGTTGCGCCATGCTCGCTGTCGCGCCGCTGAACGAAATCGGGCCAAAATGGGACATTGCGTTTCGCGGAATTTCGACCGAGAGATGCGGCATGCCGAACAAGCGCAAAGGCCGCGATTTCATCGCGCGGCATGGCGAGACCGTGTTCAACATCGCCCGCCGGATGCAGGGCGATCATCCGCACACCCCGTTGACGCGTGCCGGCTTTGCCCAGGCGGACGCAATGGGTGCCGCGCTCCGTGAGATGCTCGGGTCGCGCCCGAAGCTGACGCTATGGGCGTCCAGCGCCGGCCGCGCGCTGCAGACGCTGGCGATCATCGCCGAGCATCTCGAGCTCGACTGGCACCAGGCGCGAACCGACGACCGGCTGATTGAAATCGGCATGGGCCGATGGAGCGGCCGTTATTATGCCGATCTGGAGCGGGAAGTCGGCCCGTTCCTCGATCCCGAGCATGGGCTGTACAGCCGTCCGCCTGAAGGCGGCGAATGGTATGACGCGATCGCCGCGCGCGTCTCGGGCTGGCTGGCCGATACCGCGGACGATCCGGGTGACCGGCTGGTCATCATGCACGGCATGTCCAGCCGCATACTGCGCGGGGTGATGACCGGGCGCGACGTTCTGCCGCAGTTCAACGCACCAGTGGCGCCCGACCTGCCGCAGGGATCGATCGTCCGTATCGAAGCCGGGGTGGAGACGGTGGTGCATCTGGGAACCGGGCGCGGCGCCGCGCCGGCATGATCGCGCTGCTCGCCCTGTTGCTGGCGGCGTGGCAGGCGCCGGCGGGGCGATCGGCGATCGGCATCTACCAAGGCTGGGGCGCATTTCGCGAGGCGGCGCCGGCGCATTGCTTCGCCATCGCACAGCCGATCGATCGAACGCTGCGGCGGGATGCCTTTGTCAGCATCGCCAGCTGGCCGGGCCGGGGGCTGCGCAACCAGCTGCACGTGCGGCTGAGCCGCGCCCGCAGCCAAGGCGCACGCGTGGTGCTGACCGCCGGCGAGCGGCGCTTCACCCTGCTCGCCGGGCCGCGCGACGCATGGGCGCCCGATGCCCGCACCGATGCGGTAATCGTCGCGGCGATGCGCGGCGGGCGTGCACTCAGCGTCGAGAGCGTCGGGGCGAATGGCGCGCCCTTCGCCGACAGCTACGCTCTGGAAGGAGCGGCCAGCGCCATCGACGCGGCGGCGCTCGCCTGCCTGCGCTGACCGATCGGCTCAGATCCCCGCATACCATTGATAGCCGTTGGTATCCTCCCAGGTGCCGCCCTTGCCTTGGCCGATCCTGGCGAGCGAGGCGACCGCTTCGATCCGCATCAGATATTTGGCGTGCTTGTAGCCCAGCTGGCGTTCGACCCGCAGTCGCAGCGGCGCGCCGTGGCCAATATCGAGCAGGTGATCGTTGAGCGCCCAGGCGAGAATCGTCTGAGGGTGCAGTGCATCGACCATGTCGATCGATTCGTAATAATTGGTGTTGCCGTATCGATCGGCGCAGTGGAACACGATGTAGCGTGCCAGCGGGCTGATCTGGGCGGCCTGCAGCACCGTGGCGAGCTGCGGTCCCTGCCACTTGCCGATCGCGCTCCACCCTTCCACGCAATCATGCCGGGTAATCTGCGCGCGCTGCGGCATCGCCTGCAGCTGCGCGAGGCTGAGGTGCAGCGGACGAGCGACCATGCCTTCCACCGCCAGCCGCCAATCGACGAAGCGGGTGCCGGCGTGGATGTTGTATTCCGGCGTATTGGGATGGTGCGTGCCGTTGACGCGGAAGCGGGGGCTGCGCTGGTCCGCGCGAAATTCGGTGGCGAGCGCGCCGCGGCCGACCGACCGCTGGAGGAAGCGGTGTGCCTCCTCGGCGCTGGCCAGGACCGGGCTGTCGGTGAACGAATCGCAGCTGGCGAGCAACCCGGCGGTGCCGGCGACGAGCAGGTTGCGGCGGGTTAGGATCATGGCCGTTTCTCCCTGGGCACGCGCCACCATCCCGTGATCATTGAACGCATCTCATTGATCGGCCCGGCGAGCAGCACCAGCACGACGTGGACAAGTACGAAGACGAGGATGAGCGCCATCACGATGAAATGCACCGAACGCGCCGATTGGCGCCCGCCGAACATGGCGGTCAGCCAAGGCCAGGCCGCGTCCATGCCGGGCGAAAGCGCAAGGCCAGACAGGATCACGCCGGGCAGCAGCACGAAGAGCGTGCCGACATAGGCCAGCTTCTGGAAGATGTTGTAGGCGCGCGGGTTTTCCGGATCGTGGAAGCGCAGGGCAAGATGCGCCTTCAGATCGTCCCACAGGTGGCGCGGCCCGAGTTCGCGGGCACGGATGCGCAGGTCGCGGGCAAGATGGCCGCTCGCCAGGCTCCACAGCAGATAGGCAAGCAGGCCGAACGCCAGCACCAGCGCGAAGAACAGGTGCCAGTGCCGCGCGCCGGCCAGGCTGTAGTAGGACGGGATCGTCACCCACCCGGGAAAGCGCGGCAGGGTGAGCCAGGCATGGTCGAAATTCGCGCCATATTGCCCCCAGTAGAGCCGGGGATGCGCATTGAAGATCATCAGGCCGCTACCCACCATCACCAGCAGCGTGGCGGCATTCATCCAGTGCCACAGGCGCGTGAACAACCGGTGACGGTAGATCCTGCGGGAGTCTTCGGCCATCTGCTTGTCCCTGTTCGGTCCCGATCCGCGCTCCTCCCGAGAGAGGGCGCAAGGCTGTGCAAGTGCGCGGTTTCAACAATAGGAGATTCGGCGGACAAGCGACATTGGTTTCACGTCCGCTGCAAAAATGCCGGAGCCCTGATGTCTGCCGATTATCATTTCTACGAACCCGCTACCGGCCATGGCCTGCCACACGATCCGTTAAACGCAATCGTCGGGCCGCGGCCGATCGGCTGGATCAGCACGGTTTCGACCGGGGGCGTGCGGAACCTTGCCCCATACAGCTTCTTCAACCTGTTCAACTATCGCCCGCCGATCCTGGGTTTCGCTTCGATCGGATGGAAGGATAGCGTCGCTAACATCGCGGATACCGGCGAGTTCGTCTGGAACCTAGCGACGCGCCGGCAGGCCGAAGCGATGAACGCGAGCGCAGCGATGGTCTCCCCGGAGGTCGATGAGTTCGCGCTGGCGGGCCTTGCGGCACTGCCGTCGCGCCTGGTCCGACCGGATCGGGTGGCGGAAAGCCCGGCGCAGTTTGAATGCCGCCTGACCCAGTTGATCCGCCTGGAGACAAAGGACGCGGAACCGATCGACAGCTGGCTGGTGTTGGGCGAAGCGATCGGCATCCACATCGATTCGGCGATGCTGGAAGATGGCGCGTATCAGACCGGCCGCGCCGGCCCGATTCTGCGCGGCGGCGGACCTGCTGATTACTTCGAGATCGGCCAGGCCGCGCTGTTCAGGATGGAGCGTCCGCGCTGAGCGGCGGCTCCGGCAGGATCGGCGGGGTCGAATCCGGATAGGTCAGCCAGTTCTGCCAAAGCTGTCGCGTGCGTGCCCGCGTGAGGTCGATGCGGCAGCTGAGATATTTGGCGCCCCGAATCGTGCCGCTCCGCCAATACAGGTACAGCGTGTCGCACTCGGCCTTCCGCCAAGCGACCCAGCGCGCCTGCGCATCGTCGAATGCCTGGCCGACGGCCAGGCCGTCGGCAGCGGCCTGCTTCCGGGCGGCTGCAAGATAGCGCGCCAGTTCGACATCGGCGGCGTTGCTGACCTTGCCGAGGCAGGTGTCCATCTCCACGGTGGTCTTTGCCTCGGGGCAGGGACCAACCGGAGCGGCGATTGCGATACTCAGCAGAATTGGCAGCATGGCGACGATCCTAGTCGAACCCTATGAATGCCCTCAATCGAGCGCGGCGAATTTTTCTTCGGCTTCGCGATCGAGCTGCGCGCGGCTTTTCTTTTCCGATGCGGTCTTCAGCTGGCCGCACGCGGCATCGATGTCGCGCCCGCGCGGGGTACGGACCGGTGCCGAGATGCCGCCTTCGAAGACGATGTTGGAGAAGGACTTGATCCGCTCCGGCGTTGAGCATTCATAGGCTGCGCCCGGCCAGGGGTTGAACGGGATCAGGTTCACCTTGGCCGGCAGCTTGTACTTGCGCAGCAGGCGGACCAGCTCGCGCGCATCGGCGTCGCTGTCGTTCTTGTCCTTCAGCATCACATATTCGAACGTGATACGCCGGGCATTGTTGGCACCAGGATAATCGGCACAGGCCTGGAGCAGCTCCTCGATGCCGTACTTCTTGTTGAGCGGCACGATCTCGTCGCGCACTTCCTTGGTGACCGCGTGGAGCGACACCGCGAGGTTTACGCCGATCTCCTCACCCGCGCGCGCCATGATCGGCACGACGCCCGAGGTGGAGAGGGTGATGCGGCGCTTGGACAGCGCAAGGCCGTCGCCGTCCATCACTATCTGCAGGCCGGCTTTCACCTCGTCGAAATTATAGAGAGGCTCGCCCATGCCCATCATCACGATGTTGGTGAGCAGGCGCCCCTCGGGCTGGCTGGGCCATTCGCCGAGCGAGTCGCGCGCGAGCATCACCTGGCCAACGATCTCGCCGGCGGTGAGGTTGCGTACCAGCCGCATCGTGCCGGTGTGGCAGAAGCGGCAGTTGAGCGTGCAGCCCACCTGGCTGGAGACGCAGAGCGTGCCCCGATCGGCGTCGGGGATGAACACCATCTCGTAATCCTGCCCGTCGGGCGAGCGGAGCAGCCATTTGCGGGTGCCATCGTTCGAAACCTGCGCTTCGACGACGTCGGGGCGGCCGATGACGAAACGCTCTGCCAGCCAAGGGTGCTGTGCCTTGGCGATATCGGTCATCGCCGAAAATTCGGTGGCGCCGCGATTGTAGATCCAGTGCCATAGCTGCTTGGCGCGCAGCTTGGCCTGTTTCGGCTCCATGCCAGCTGTCTCCAGTGCGGCGCGGATGCCCTCGCGCGGCAGGCCGATCAGGTCGACACGACCATCGGGGCGCACGCTTTCGGCACGCGGAACGGGCACGGGATCAATGTGCCCCGGGATGGGCATGGGAGCGGCCGACACTGTCTGCATCGCGTGCATATAGTCGAAAAACCATGCGGTTTCCAGCGGCAGCATTGCGCTGTGCGATCGTTCGCGCCGTCCCGTCCGTGCCACGATCTGTCGTGATCAGCCTGGTGGGCCAGAACCCACGCCCCAGCTGAACGTTACTCCCTTCGTAGAGAGTTTCATTGTTGCGAGGAGATGATGATGAAAATGCTGTTTTCGACCATGGCCGCCGCAGGCGCCCTGATGGCGACCGGCGCGATGGCTCAGACCACCCCCGCCCAGCCGCCGATGGGCCAGACGGCTCCCGGGCAGACCATGCCTTCGCAAAGCATGCCTTCGCAGACGGCGCCCACCCAGGCGGCACCGGACGCTGCGGCACCGGCCACGACGGCGACCAGCGCCGTCAGTGACACCGAGGTGAAGCAATATGCCGCTGCTGCGCTCGCCGTGAATAAGATCAGCACCGATACGACTGTGCCGGAAGCTGAGAAGAACACTCGCTTCGTCGCCGCGATCACCACGTCGGGCCTGCAACCGCAGCGCTTCAACGAGATCAGCCAGGCGATGGCCGCAGATCCCGCGCTGAATCAGCGGATCCAGGCCGCCGCGGCGCAGGTGCAGACCAGCGGCCAGTCCGCTCAGGCGAGCACACCGAGCGGCCCTTCGGGCAACTGATCGAATAGCTCCCTATGGCGGCGGCGGTCCTGATGGACCGCCGCCGTTTTTGTATGCTCTACTGTCATGCTTCCGGAACGAAAGCGCGCCACAGGCTCCGCCACGGGTTCGTTTCACAAGGAAGCAGGATGATGGGTAAGGGGTTTGCGATCGCTGCTGCGGCACTGTTGATGGCGATGGCGCCGGGCGGAGCGGCGCCCGAGGGTGACAGCCGCCTGGATTCCCTGCGGCTCGATCAGGTGCAGGTGCTGGGCTCGCACAATAGCTATCGCCCCTATCCCTTGCCGCAGGTGGAGGCTCGGATCCGCACTTTGACGCCGAAGAGCTGGGAGGGGCTGGCCTATGGCCATCCGCCGCTAGAAAGCCAGCTGGCACTTGGCCTGCGCCAATTGGAGATCGACGTTGCCCCCGATCCCGAGGGCGGCGCCTATGCCGCGCCCTATGCGGATGGCACTGCGGAGATTCGGGCGGAGATGGCGGCGCCCGGCGCCAAGACGATCCATATTCCGGGGCTCGACTGGCAGACGCACTGCCGCACCTTTCGCAGCTGCCTGCAAATCATTCGCCGCTGGTCCGATGCGCATCCGCGGCACCTTCCGATGATCATTCTGGTCAACGCCAGCGACGTGCGGCCGATTCCAGGCCTGCGCACTACCGATCTCAGCTTCGACGCGGCGGCGCTCGACGCGCTGGACGGCGATATTACCGCTGCGATCGGCCGCGACCGCGTGATATCGCCCGACGATGTCCGCGGCACCGTCCCGACATTGCGCGAGGCGGTGCTGGCGCATCGCTGGCCTACGGTCGGCGCCGCGCGCGGCAAGTTCCTGTTCGTACTCGATACGTCCGAGGCCAATGCGGAGCGCTACCGCACCGGCCATGCCAGCTTGAAGGGTCGAATGATGTTCGGCTGGTATCCGGAAGCCGCGCCTGAGGCCGCATTCTTCAACATGCAGAACCCGTTGCAGGAGCAGGCGACGATCACCGCCCGGGTCCGCGCAGGCTTCATGGTCCGCACGCGCGCCGATGCGGAAACAATCGAGGCGCGCACCCACGACACCCGCCGGTTGGCGGCGGCGATCGGATCGGGCGCGCAGTTCATCAGCACGGATTTTTATGAAGGTGCGCCCGATCCGCGCGCGCTGAACTTCCGCGTCTCTCTCCGGGGGCGCAACTGGACCTGCAATCGCGTTACCGCACGCTGTCCGAAATGAGGCGGGTCGCGGGAACATTTTTGTGGGAAGCGTGAACTACCCCGTTCAGGCTGCGTTTCGTTGGCTTCCCGTAACGCCTTCCGCTGCCGGTACATGGCGGAAACGCGAGGCGGGTACCGACGAAACATGAGCGCAGTACGGGATCGCGATGGCCCTGATTGAACATTTTCTCGACCGTGCAGTGAAGCGCGGCCAGCTTACCCTTGTCCGCGCCGACGGCGCGTCGCGCCAGTTCGGCGTGCCGGATCCAGCGCTCGCACCGGTGGCGATGCGGCTGGGGCCGGGCGCCGAAGCACGGATCGTGCGCGATCCCGCGCTCGGAACCGCTGAAGCCTATATGGACGGCAGCCTGAACCTGGAGCAAGGCGACATACTCGACCTGCTGACGCTGGTCACCGCCAACAACCGCTGGGAAGCGAGCGCCACCGTGCTCCATCCCTCGCCGCTGCGCCTGATGACAGGCAAGGTCTCGCACTGGATCGGCCGCACCAACATGGCGCGAAAATCCAAGCGGAACGTGGCGCACCATTACGATCTTTCCGCTCGGCTCTACGATCTGTTTCTCGACGCCGATCGGCAATATAGCTGCGCCTATTTCACCGATCCCACCAACAGCCTCGAACAGGCCCAGCGCGACAAGAAGGCGCATATCGTCGCCAAGCTGGCAATCGAACCGGGCATGCGCGTACTGGATATCGGCTGCGGCTGGGGCGGCATGGCGCTCTACATCCATGCAACGACCGGCGCCGAGGTGCTGGGCATCACCCTGTCCGAGGAGCAACTGAAGATCGCGCGCGAGCGTGCGGCAGCGGCGGGCGTTTCGGACAAGGTGAAGTTCGAGCTGATCGACTATCGCGCACTCACCGGCCGCTTCGATCGGATCGTCTCGGTCGGCATGTTCGAACATGTCGGAACGCCGCAATATCGCACCTTCTTCGCGAAGTGCCGCGAGCTGACGACGCCCGATGGCGTGATGCTGCTGCACACGATCGGGCGGGCGGGAGCGCCCGGCTATACCGATGCGTTCACGCTCAAATACATCTTCCCCGGCGGCTATATTCCGGCGCTGTCGGAGATTGCCCGCGGCTATGAGGGGCTGCGCTATTTCCTCACCGACCTGGAAGTGCTGCGGCTGCATTACGCGTATACGCTGAAGGCCTGGTACGATCGCACCGTTGCCGCGCACGACGCGATCGTCGATCTCTACGACGAACGCTTCTTCCGGATGTGGACCTATTATCTCGCCGGATCCTATGTGAGCTTCGTCAATGGCGGGCTGGTCAACTACCAGCTGCAGTTTGCCCGTTCGCGCACCGCGCTGCCGATCACGCGTGACTATATGCTGGAGGCGGAAGCGGCGCTGCAGACCGAGGCGGGCCCATCGATGCGGCTCCGTTCGGTCTAGCCGCGGCGGCGCAGGGATAAGCGGATATTGCGCGGCGGGCGCGGGAACCCTAGAGGCCCCGCGATCCAACAATCCCTTTTACCCCGGAGTCGCTGCCCCATGTCGGATAAGATCAATCGCGTCGTCCTCGCCTATTCGGGCGGGCTGGACACGAGCGTGATCCTGAAATGGCTGCAGCAGACCTATAACTGCGAGGTCGTCACCTTCACCGCCGATCTCGGCCAGGGTGAGGAGCTGGAGCCCGCGCGCAAGAAGGCCGAAATGGCCGGTGTGAAGCCCGAGCACATCTTCATTGAGGATGTGCGCGAGGAATTCGTGAAGGACTATGTGTTCCCGATGATGCGCGCCAACGCGCTCTACGAGGGGCTCTATCTGCTCGGCACCTCGATCGCGCGGCCGCTGATCGCCAAGCGCCAGATCGAGATCGCCAAGATGGTGGGTGCCGACGCGGTGAGCCATGGCGCCACCGGCAAGGGCAACGACCAGGTCCGCTTCGAGCTTGGCTATTATGCGCTGAACCCGGACATCAAGGTGATCGCGCCGTGGCGCGAATGGGACCTTACCAGCCGCACCAAGCTGATCGAGTTCGCCGAATCGCACCAGATCCCGGTCACCAAGGACAAGCGCGGCGAGTCGCCCTTCTCGACCGACGCTAACCTCCTCCACACCTCGTCCGAGGGCAAGGTGCTCGAGGATCCGTGGGAAGAAGTCCCCGACTATGTCTATTCGCGCACGGTGAATCCGGAAGACGCGCCCGACCAGCCCGAGACGATCACCATCGACTTCGAGCGCGGCGACGGCGTGGCGCTCAACGGCGAGGCTATGTCCCCGGCGACGCTGCTCACCGCGCTTAACGAGCTCGGCCGCAAGCACGGCATCGGCCGGCTCGATCTGGTCGAGAACCGCTTCGTCGGCATGAAGTCGCGCGGCATGTACGAGACGCCGGGCGGCACCATCTATCACCTCGCGCATCGCGGCATCGAGCAGATCACGCTCGATCGCGGCGCCGCGCACCTCAAGGACGAGCTGGCCCCGCGCTATGCCGAGCTGATCTACAACGGCTTCTGGTTCTCGCCCGAGCGCGAGATGCTGCAGGCTGCGGTGGATTACAGCCAGGAGAAGGTCACCGGCACCATGCGGCTGAAGCTGTACAAGGGCAGCGTGATCGTCACCGGCCGCAAGTCGCCGTACACGCTATACAGCGAGAAGGTCGTGACCTTCGAGGACGACCAGGGCGCATACGACCAGCGTGACGCTGCGGGCTTCATCAAGCTCAACGCGCTGCGCCTGCGCCTGCTTGGCCGCCGCGGGGGCTGAGGGCAAAGGCCAAGCGCGGGCGCTTTCCCTAGTGCCGGTCTAACCGGCCATTAACCACGATCGCGTAACCCGTTTCCCATGGGAACGGGACGCCTCTTCGATGCCAGGCGCGACATCGGTGTCGCGCTGGCATTGGCGTTGCTGCTCGGCCTCGCCTGGACCATCCGCGACTGGCCTCATCTCGCCGTGCTGCGCCTGCCTGATACTGACGACGGGATGCGCCTGCAGCAGGTTCGCGACTGGCTGGCCGGTCAGTCCTTTGCCGATCTTTCCCAGCACCGACTGGGACCGCCGCCCGGTTTGACCATGCACTGGTCGCGCGTCGCCGATCTGCTTCCCGCCGGGCTGATCCTGATTCTGTCTGCGCTGCTCGACCCAACGACTGCGACGGTCACGGCGGTGATTGTCGTTCCGATCCTGTACTTCGCGCTTGCCCTGCTGCTGCTGGCGGCGATCGGCCGCCGCCTCGGTCTTTCCGCGATCGGAACCATGGTGATCGGTGGGCTCGCTTTCCCGGCGACGACGCTGTTTCTGCCGGGTCGGATCGATCATCACGGGCTGCAGCTGGTGCTGGTCCTCGCGCTGCTGCGATCGGCAATCGGGCCTGGCAGCTTGCGGGACGGGGTGGTGGCCGGGCTGGCCACCGCCCTGTCGCTGGCGATCGGGCTGGAGACGGCACCGCTGCTCGCCGCCGGGGGCGTCGCGCTTTCGCTGCGTTGGCTCGGTGGCGAGCAGGGAGGGCAGGCGCGGCTGGCGGGCTATGCCGTCGCGCTGCTGCTGGCTTTGGCGGCCGAACGTGCGGGGTTCGCGAACCTTGGATGGCGCTATTCCGCCTGTGATGGGTTCACCGCAGTGTTGTGGCGTGCTGCGATGTGCGTCGCGATGGCACCGGCCGCGATCGCGCTGGCGGGTTTCGCAATCCAGTCGCGCGCCATTCGATGTGTCGTGTTGCTCGGTGTTGGCTGCGGCGCCCTGGTGGCGGCGCTGTGGATCTCGCCAGCGTGCCTGTCGCCTTATGGCGACGTCGATCCTGTGCTGGCCCGACGCTGGTTGGCGAATGTCGCCGAAGCGCAGCCGCTGTTCGCGATACCGTTCGGGCATGGGTTGGCCCAGGCCGGTCTGGCGCTGATCGGGCTGGCGGCGGCGCTGTGGCTGGCGTGGCGGCGGCGAAGCGCGGATTGGGCCGTGCTGCTGGGATTTCAGATAACTGCCATGCTGGTGCTGCTGGTGCAGCTGCGTGGCGCCCCTGCCGCCGCGATCCTGGCGACGCCCGCTTTAGCGGCGATGATCGCGGCGGCTCGCGCACGGAGCACGCTGGCGCTGGCGCTCGCTTGGCCCGCATCGGCGGGCATCCTCTATGGGTTGGCCGGCGACGCGCTGGCGCCGCGCACTGGCCCTGATGCCGCCGCCTGCACCGCGCCGGCGACGTTGGCCCGTATCGCGGCGTTGCCACCAGGTCTGCTCGCCGCGCCCGTTGATCTCAGCGCCTTCGCGCTTCCGGCCACCCGCCATCGGCTCCTCGCCGGCCCGTATCACCGCAATACGCAAGGAAATCGTGCTATGGTCGACCTGTTCCTGACCCCGCCTGCGCCTGCCGAGACGATCGCGCGGCGCTGGGGCGTCGACTATGTCGCGCTGTGTCCCGATGGATTCGATGAGCTGGGCGCCAAGGGCCGCGCTCCCGATCTGCTCGCCGGCGCACTGCGCGCGGGCCAGGTGCCAGGCTGGCTGGCGCAGGTCTCCGCACCCGGCGAGACGCCGCGCGTCTATCGGCTGGTAGGGCGCGGGACGCGCCATTGATCGCCAGGCGTTGGTGGGAAACGCGCCGGTTCGCGCTGGCGGCGGTGCTGCTCGCCGCCGTCCCCTTGCTGTGGCCGGCGGTGCCGCCGCTCACCGATATGCCCGGTCATATCGGTCGCTACCATGTCGCCGCGAGCCTGGCCGATTCGCCGGTGCTCCAGCGGCATTGGCGCTATGACTGGCAGCTGATCGGCAATCTCGGCGTCGACCTCGCCGTGTTGCCGCTGGTGCCCTGGCTGGGGGTGGAGGGTGCGGCGAAGCTGGTGGTGGCGCTGATCCCGCCGCTGACCGTCGCCGGGCTGATCCTCCTTTCGCGCACCGTGCACGGCCGGATGTCGCCGGTGACGCCCTTCGCTTTCCCGCTGGCCTATGGCTTCCCGTTTCAATTGGGATTCGTCAACTTCGCGCTGTCGGCGGCGCTCGCGCTGTCGGCTCTGGCGTTGTGGATCCGAATGCGGCCGGGGCCCTGGCGGGGAGCGCTGTTCGTGCCGATCGCGCTGCTTCTGTGGGTGGCGCATTGCTTCGGCTGGGCGATGCTGTGCCTGTTCGCCTTCGGTAGCGAACTGACGGTGCTGCGGCTTGCGGGGCAGGGCTGGCGGCGGGCCGTGCTACACGCCGGGCTGCGCTGCCTGCCGCTGGCGCCGCCGCTGCTGCTGATGCTGGGCGGCGGGGCGGCGGGCGCGGGCGGGTCAGCTGTGAGCTGGGAATGGCTGGCCAAACCGGGCTGGGTCGCCTCGCTGCTGCGTGAGCGCTGGGGGGCTTATGACGTGGCTGGCGCGACGCTGCTCGTGTTGCTGTGCTGGGCAGGGCTGCGCACCGCCGCGCTGACCACGAACCGGCAGCTTGCCGCGGCCGCCGCAATGGGTGCGTTAGCCTGGCTGGCACTGCCCTATCGGCTGATGGGTGGCGCCTATGTCGACATGCGGATCGTACCCATGGTCATCGCGCTGTTGATCGTCGCCATTGCCGTGCGGCCTGGCCGTGAGCGGCTTGCCGGTCGACTAGCATTGGCGGGAGTCGCGTTCTTTGGGGTTCGGATAGCGACGACCACGATTGCTTTCGCCCAGATCGCGGCCGGGCAGGAACGCGCCGCCGCGATCGGCGCGCTGGTGCCGCGCGGCGCATCGGTGCTGGTGGCGGTACGGGTGACCTGCCCCGCCTGGAGCGACGATCGGCTGACGCATGTTGCCGGACTCGTGCTCGCCCGTCGCGACATCTTCGACAACAGCGAATGGACGCTGCCCGGCCAGCAATTGCTGCGCGACCTGCGCCCCGATGCAGGTCCGGATCGTGGCGATCCCTCGCACCTGGTCTACGATCCACGGTGCGAGTTGCCATCGGCGGACCTGCCGACGCTGGCCCGCCGGTTCAACCGCCGCGCCTTCCGCTATGTCTGGACGATCGGCTTCCCTAACCTCCAGCCGCCTGCTCCCGACCTGCAGCCGGTGGCGCAGGACGGCCCGTCAACGCTTTACCGCGTCACCGCTTCGTCCGACTAGCGCTTGCCGTACCCGCCGCGCGCGCATTAAAGCGGCGCGATGGAACAAGGGGATCGGCTGCACTGGTGGCAGACACGCTGGTTTGTGCTCTTCGCGACGCTGGTGGCCATGGTGCCGCTGTTGTGGCCGGAGATCCCGCCGCTGGTCGATCTGCCCGGCCATATGGGGCGCTACCGCGTCCAGCTCACCTATGATTCGGTGCCGTGGCTGCGCGAATGGTATGATTTCCGCTGGCAGTTGATGGGCAATCTGGGGGTCGACCTGGCGATCATCCCCATGGCCAAGCTGTTCGGCCTCGAACTCGGCGTGAAGCTGATCGTGATCACCATCCCGGCGATGACGGTGGCGGGGTTCCTGTTCATCGCGCGCGAGGTGCATGGCCGCATCCCGGCGACCGCGCTGTTCGCGCTGCCGCTGGCCTATGCGTTCCCCTTTCATTTTGGCTTCGTCAATTTTGCCTTCTCGATGGGGTTGGCGATGCTTGCCTTCGGGCTGTGGCTGCGGCTGGGACGGCTGGGTAAGCTGCGGCTGCGCGCAATCCTGTTCGTGCCGATTTCGGTGCTGATCTGGGTGGCGCACACCTTTGGCTGGGGCGTGCTGGGCGTGCTGGCCTTTTCCGCCGAGCTGATCCGCGAGCATGATCTGCGCCGCAATCGCGCGCTGCCTTGGCACCGCGACCTGAAGAACGGCTGGATCGCGCCCATCTTCTTCGCGGGCCTGCAGTGCGTGCCGATGGCATTACCGGCGGTGCTGATGGTGCTGTGGCGCGGCGGCGAGCATGTGACCGGCCAGACGTTCGACTGGTTCAACTGGCGCGCCAAGACCTTGTGGGTGACGCAGGTGTTCCGCGATCGCTGGCAGCTGTTCGATCTGGCCAGCGTGGGCGTGATCTTCCTGCTGATGTTGCGCGCGATCCGCGATCCCAATATCCAATATTCGCGCAATCTGAGCCTGTCGGCGCTGTTCCTGCTGCTCGTCTATATCCTGTTGCCGCGCGTGGTGTTCGGATCGGCTTATGCCGATATGCGGCTGGTGCCGTTCCTGATCGCCATCGCGATCCTGGCGATCCGGCCCAAGCCGGGCCTGTCGATGCGCGGCGCGACGGTGGTGGCGGCGTTGGGCCTGGCCTTTTTTCTGGGCCGCATCGGCGCGACGACGGCGAGCTTCTATCTGTACGACCGCGCCTATGATCGCGAGTTGAAGGCGCTCGATCACCTGCCGGTCGGCGCGCGGCTGGTGAGCTTTGTGGGCGAGACCTGCTATAACGAATGGGCAATGACGCGGCTGCAGCACGTCCCCGGCCTCGCGCTGGAACGCAAGCTGGCCTATACCAACGATCAATGGTCGATGCCGGGCGGGCAGTTGCTGACGGTGCGGTACCGCGCGGCCAAGCGCTTTGCGCATGATCCGTCCGAACTGGTGACGAGCGTGCAATGCCCGCGCGAATGGTGGCGGCCGATAGCGCGCAGTCTGGCGATCTTCCCGCGCGATGCCTTCGACTATGTCTGGCTGATCCGCCCGCCGGCGTATGACAAACGTTATGAGCAGGGGCTGGTGCCTGTCTGGCGGGATGGGCCGAGTGCGCTGTTCCGCGTCGACCACAGCATGCCGGGACCGGGCCTGAACCCCGGCGACCTGCCGATCCCGCGGCCCGAAGCCGTGCTGATTCGCGAAGCCGAGGCTGCGGGGGAATTGCCGGGGAACGGGACGGCACCACCTTCTTGAGGAAAGTGGACGCGCCTACTCCGCCTTCCGAAACGGCGTAAGTTCGTCCAGATATTCCTGCTCGCGCTCCACTGCGTGCTGCTCGCGTACGAGAAAGTCTGCGACGGCGCGGCGGAAGCCGGGGTCTGGCAAATAATGTGCCGACCAGGTCGTCACCGGCACGTAACCGCGCGCCAGCTTGTGCTCGCCCTGCGCACCCGCTTCCACGCGGGGCAGGCGGCGCTGAATCGCGGCGTCGATCGCCTGATAGTAGCACAGCTCGAAATGGAGGAACGGCACGTCCTCCACACAGCCCCAATACCGGCCGTACAGCGCATCCGCGCCGATCAGGTTGAGCGCGCCGGCGATCGGGCGACCGTCGCGTTCGGCGAACATCAGCAGCACGCGGTCGCCCAGCGCCTCCCCCAGCATCGAGAAGAACGGGCGGGTGAGGTAAGGGCGGCCCCATTTGCGGCTGCCGGTATCCTGGTAGAATATCCAGAACGCGTCCCAATGGGCTTCGGTGATCTCTGCGCCGGTCAGATGGCGGATGGTCAGCCCCTCCACCGCAGCGGCGCGTTCCTTGCGGATTGCCTTGCGCTTGCGGCTGGTGAGGGCGGTAAGGAATTCGTCGAAATTGTCGTAACCATCATTGTGCCAATGGAACTGCGTGCCGGAGCGGATCAGCCAGCCGGCGGCTTCGAACAGCGGCACCTGCTCGGCCGACACGAAGGTGACGTGACCGGAGGACAGCTGGTGCTGATCCACCACCGCTTCGATCGCGCCGATCAGCGCCGGGGCAAGCGCGGGATCGCGCAGCAGCAGCCGCGGGCCGGGCACCGGCGTGAACGGCACGGCCACCTGCAGCTTGGGATAATAGCGACCGCCCGCGCGCTCCCAGGCATCGGCCCAGCTATGGTCGAAGACATATTCGCCCTGGCTGTGGCTCTTGGCATAGGCAGGCGCGATGGCGGCGGGCATGCCGTGCGCATCGTCGACCACGATCGGCAGCGGCTGCCACCCCGCCTGCGCCGTCGCCGATCCCGAAGCCTCTAGAATCGAGAGGAAGGCGTGGGACAGGAAGGGATTGTCCGGCCCGGCACAGGCATCCCACTGCGCCGCGGGTATCGAGGCGACGCCATCGGCGAGGCGGGCGGTGACGGAAGGGGATCGCACGCCCCCAAGATAATGCGCTTGGACGCCGCCGCCAGCCCCTATTCCGCTGGAGGCAGGGCGCGCAGCTGCACGTCGCGACGCGGGGCGGGCACGGTGATGCCGTGTTCACCGAACAGCTTCCACAGACGGTTGAGCACATCGCTGCGGACATTGCCCACGCCGCTCTCGGGATCGGTGATCCACACCAGGATCTCGTGCGCCGCGCCGTTTTCGCCCAGCGCCGTCAGCCACACGTTCGGCGCCGGCATATCCAGCACGCGTGGGCTTTCGGTGGCGGCGCGCAGCATCAGCGCCTGCGCCAATTCCAGATCGCAGCCATAGGCCACCGTTACCGCGATGCGCACGCGCACGTTGCGATCGGTGTAGGACCAGTTCTCGACTTCCTGGGTCATCAGATTCTCGTTGGGAATCAGATGCTCCTTGCCGTCGCGGGTAATGACGGAGACGGCGCGCACGCCGATCTTGTTCACCCAGCCGAAACTGTCGCCCACCACGATCACGTCGCCCGGCTTGATCGATCGATCCATCAGCAGGATGATGCCGGCGATCAGATTGCCGACGGTCTTCTGCAGCCCGAAGCCGATCGCCAGGCCGAACGCGCCCGAGAACACCGCGAAGCTCGTCAGATCGATGCCGAGCAGATCGATGCCGACGAAGAAGGCGACCGACACGATCGCGATGCTGACGAGCTTCTGCACCAGGAGCCGCTGCGTCGCATCCAGCCCGCGCGCGCGGCCGATCCACTGGCCAAGGATCCGATTGGCGAGCCGCACCAGCGCGAAGATGATCGTTACCGTCACCGCGACGCTGAGCAGCGACAGCAGCGATAGCCGCCGCGTGCCGATATCGACGCCGATGCCCGCCAGCAGCGTCTCGATGACGCCCAGCCCGCCCATCGTCTTGCTGAGCAGCGAGGTGAAGGCGATGGCGCCCATCGGCCAGGTGGCGAGCCGCGGCAGACCGAGTCCTCGCAGCACCTCCACCACCGCCAGCGCCATCACCACCCCCAGCACGATGCCAAGCAGCAGCTGCGCCGGCGGATGCCATGCCCAGCCGTTCGCCACCGGCGAGAGCAGCAAGGCCGTGGTGAACCAGCGCGTGATCCGGCACAGGCGCGGCTGGATGCCTTCGGCATGCTCGCCGACGACACGGTGCCACAGCCCCGCCAGCTGCGTGCCGACGCGCTGGCCGACAAGCACGCCGATCGCCAGCGCCAGTACGGAAAGGCCGAGCGCCACCGCCATCTCGCCCAGTTCGGCGGGCGAGGGCATCCGGATCCCCAGTTCGGCCATCTGTTCGAGCATCATCCGCGCGCGGCAGCGAAGCGGGCAAGGCCGGCCTCGAGATCGGCGATCAGGTCGTCCGGATCCTCCAGGCCGACATACAGCCGAACCAGCGGCCCTTCCGCCTGCCAGCGTCCGGCGGTGCGGATGCGCTGCGGATCGGCGGGGATCGCCAAGCTTTCATAGCCGCCCCAACTGAACCCGATGCCGAAATGGCGGAGGCCGTCGATCAGCGCGGTGCGGGCGGCATCGTCGCCGCCGTGCAGGACGAAGGAGAAGAGGCCGCAGGCACCGCGAAAGTCGCGGAGGAACAGATCGTGGCCGGGGCAGTCGGGCAGCGCCGGGTGCAGCACCCGCGCGACTTCCGGCCGGGTCCTCAGCCACTGGGCGATCTTCAGTCCGCTGGCGCCGGACTGGCGCAGCCGCACCTCCATCGTCCGCAGGCCGCGCGCGGCGAGATAGGCGTCGTCGGGGCTGGCGCACATGCCCAACTGATAGGTGGCGGCGCGCAGTCGTTCATATTGGCCCGGTCCGGCAGTGACCGAACCCATCATCACGTCCGAATGGCCGACGACATATTTCGAGCAGGACAGGATCGTGTAGTCGACGCCTTGCGCGATCGCGGGGAAGAACAGCGGCCCGGCCCAGGTATTGTCGAGCAGCGTGGTGATGCCGCGCGCCTTCGCCACCGCGACAATGGCGGGAACGTCCTGCACCTCGAAGGTCAGGCTGCCCGGGCTTTCCAGAAAGATCGCCTTGGTCCGCTCGCCGCACAGGCCGGCGATGCCCCCACCGATCAGCGGATCATAATAAGTGGCGGTGATGCCCATGCGCTTGAGCATCCCGTTGCCGAAGGCGCGGGTCGGCTCGTAGCTGCTGTCGGGCAGCAACACCTCGTCCCCAGGGGAGAGCACGGCCAGCAGCGCCGTGGTGATCGCGGCGACACCGGAAGGATAGAGCAGGGTCGCCTCGGCGCCCGGCTCCAATTCGGTCAGCGCATCGGCGAGCGACCATTGGGTCGGCGTACCGCGCCGGCCATAATAGAGCTTGTGGTGGGTATCGGCGCTGCCGCGCGCCCGCATCTCAGCGATATTGTCGTACAGGATGGTCGAGGCGCGCCACACCGGCGGGTTGACGATGCCTTGCGTCCATTCGGGACGACGGCCAGCCTGGACGAGCCGGGTCGCGTCCTTGTCGTCCTGTTCGCTCATGCGCCGAGCGCCTTGGCGGTGTCGGGCTGCGCGCCCCACTCCGTCCAGCTTCCGTCATACAGCGCGATGTCGTGGCCCAGCAGATGCGCGGCAAACACAATCACGGCCGCGGTGATGCCCGATCCGCAGGTCGCGACCAGCGGCTGCTTCAGGTCGAGCCCGGCATCGTCGAACACGGCGCGGATGGCTTCCGGCGACTTCCAGTGACCATCGCTTGCGAAGAAACGGCCATAGGGGATGTTCTTGGCACCGGGCATGTGGCCGGCGGCGCATTCGGGGCGGGGATCGGCTTCTTCGCCCGTAAAGCGTGCGGCCGATCGGGCATCGACGATCTGTTCGGTGGTCGTGCGCATCTCGTCCAGCGTGCGGATCTGCGCGGCGGGTGCGCCGGCCGTGAAGGCAGTGGCGGCGGCAAGCTGCGGCCCGGTCTGCACCGGTCGCCCCTCGGCGCGCCAATGGCCCATGTTCCCGTCAAGGATCGCGGCATTGACGCCGAACATCCGCAGCACCCACCAGGCGCGGCAGGCGGTATGGTGCGGGCTGTTATCATAGAGCACGATCCGGCTGGTAGCGGTTACGCCCAGCTCCGCCATCCGCGCCTCGAACACGCTGCGCTTCGGCAGCATCGAGGGCAGCGGGTTTTCGGCATCGACGAGCGTATCCAGATCGAGCAGCCGCGCGCCGGGGATGTGGCCCGCCTCAAACTCGGCGCCCGGATCCTGCTTGGCCGCGCCGGGAATCGTGGAAGTGTACGTCGCGTCGAGGACCAGCAGGTCGTCTTCGCCCAGTATCGCGGCGAGCGCTTCGGTGGTGATCAATCCGTCCATGGGCGTCCCGATGTTTGCCTTCGCACACGCGAGCGCGGCCGCCTTTGCGCCTTTGTCCTCCCTCACCCGTCCGCCACTGCGCGGCTCCCCTTTCCCGCGAGGGGAGAGGGAGGAGCCCGCCGCCGCAAGCGGTGGGAAGGGCGAGGGGGACAAATCCCCAAAGCGACGCCTCGCCACGCGAGGAGATGCGATGTTACCCGTCCCTCTAGCCCTATGGAAACCGCACGGCAAACGCCTACATGGCGTGCATGGACGCCAAGCATCTCGGAAAACAATCCGCCCTGCCCGCCACGCCGGAGGAAGCGGAACTCGATTATGTGCCCAATCCCCGGCCCGGCAGCCGCTATCTGGTGCGCTTCGCGGCACCAGAGTTCACGTCGCTGTGCCCGATCACCGGCGCGCCCGATTTCGCGCATCTGGTGATCGATTACGTGCCGGGCGAGCGGATCGTCGAATCCAAGTCGCTCAAGCTGTTCCTTGGCAGCTTCCGCAACCATGGCGCCTTCCACGAGGATTGCACCGTGGGCATCGGCGAGCGGCTGTTTCGCGAAATGGCACCCGTATGGCTGCGAATCGGCGGATACTGGTATCCCCGCGGCGGCATTCCGATCGACATATTCTGGCAATCGGGCAAGCCGCCCGAGGATGTCTGGATCCCCGATCAGGGGGTTAGCGGATATCGCGGCCGCGGCTGAACGGCAGATTTACAGCACGGTTCATCAGGTATAGAGTTGTGCGTTGCAGCAGAACTGCAACTTATTCGAAAAACGGGAGTTTAACGGGACATTAGGCTCGCTTGCGAGCCAAGTCCATCATGCACTAGCGAAAGGTCCGCCATGGCACGGTCTCCGATTCATCCGAGGATCCGGCATCTTGCCCTGATCGGTAACTTCCTGCCGCGCAAGTGCGGCATCGCCACCTTTACTACCGACACCTACACCGCGCTTGCCGAGCGCTATCCGGGGATTCAGGTCGACGTCTATGCGATGGACGACCGGCCCGGCCATTATGCCTATCCGCCGCAGGTGACCGGCGCGATCGCCCAGAATGATCGCGCCGCCTATCTGGACGCTGCCCGCGCGATCGAGGCGAGCGGCGCCGAGGCGCTGTGGATCCAGCACGAATACGGCATTTTCGGCGGCGCCGCGGGCGAATTGCTGCTCGCGCTTACCGATCGCGTGTCGATCCCCGTCATCGTTACGCTGCACACCATTCTCGAACGGCCGAGCGCCGACGAGCGTCGGGTGATGGAAGCGCTGATCCGGCGCGCCTCGACGCTGATCGTCATGGCCGAAAAGGGCCGCGAAATCCTGACGCGTGTGCATGGCGTGGAAGACAGCAAGATCGTGAACATTCCGCACGGCGTGCCGGATCGCCCCTTCTGCGACACTGCGCCGTTCAAGGGCCGATTCGGCTGGGAAGGGCGCGATGTGGTGCTCACCTTCGGCCTGCTCGCGCCCAACAAGGGCATCGAGACGATGATCGAAGCGATGTCCGCGGTCGTCGCCGAACATCCGCAGGCGCTGTACGTGCTGCTCGGCGCTACTCACCCCAATCTCGTCCTGCACGAAGGCGAAGCCTATCGCGAGCGGCTGGCCGCGCAGGTGGAAGCGGCGGGGCTGGGGCGCAACGTGCAGTTCGTCAATCGCTTCGTCGAGCAGAGCGATCTGCTCGATTACCTCCAGGCGGCAGATCTGTACGTGACGCCGTATCTCAACCCGGCGCAGATCACTTCGGGAACGCTTTCCTATGCCGTCAGCATGGGCAAGCCTGTCATTTCGACGCCGTACATCCACGCGACCGAGATCCTCGCCGACGGTCACGGCGTCACCGTCGATTTCGGCGACAGCGCGGCGTTCGCCCGCGAAATCAATCGCCTGTTGGGCAACGAGGCGGGCCGACACGCGCTGGCGGAGCGTGCCTATGCGCGCGGCCGCACGATGCTGTGGGCGCGGCTCGCCGAGCGCGCGCTGGGCGAGATCGACGCAATCCTGGACGACAAGCCGAGCCGCATCGCCCGATCGTCCACTGAACTGGCGCCGCTCCACCCCGTCCTCACGGCGGTGGAGCGGATGAGCGACGCGACCGGCATGCTCCAGCATTCGATCTATTCGGTGCCCGATCGCCGCCATGGCTATTGCATCGACGACAATGCCCGCGCGCTGATCCTGATGAGCAAGATCGACGGCATCGACGAGACCGTGCGCGATCGCTGGACCGCCATCTTTGGCGGCTTCGTCCAGCATGCGTGGAATGCCGACAAGCGCAAGTTTCGAAACTTCATGAACTTCGATCGCAGCTGGTGCGAGGACGAGGGTTCGGAGGATTCGAACGGCCGTGCCATCTGGGCGCTGGGCGTCACCGCGCGCGATGCGCGGGCGCAGAAGCATCGCGACTGGGCATCGGTGCTGTTCGACGAAACCGCCTCGATCGCCTTCGATCTGGGCAGCCCGCGCGCGCACGCCTTCGCCATGCTGGGCGCCGCAGCGATGGCAGAGGCACATCCGGGCCATCCGCTGTCGCGCGAGATCCTGACGCGCTTCGGCAACGAGCTGATCGCGCTTCTGGAAACCGCGCGTCGCCCCGAATGGCGCTGGTTCGAAATCGTGCTCGCCTATGACAATGCGCGCCTGCCCGAAGCGCTGCTGCGCGCCGGCCAGGTGCTCGGGCGGCGCGACTTCATCGACACGGGCCTGGAAACGCTGGCCTGGATCGTCGAGCGCCAGACCTCGCCCGAAGGCCGTTTCCGCGCCGTAGGCACCGAAAGCTTCGGGCGCGAATATGCCGATCCGCTGCCGTTCGACCAGCAGCCGCTGGAAGCCCAGGCGACGATCGACGCCTGCCTCGCCGCGCATGACGTGACCGAGGACCGGCACTGGGCAAACGAGGCGATGCGTGCCTATCGCTGGTATCTGGGGGCGAACGATCTCGATACGCCGCTGGCCAGCGTCGCCGATGGCGGCTGTTTCGACGGGCTGATGCCCACCGGGCTCAACCGCAACCAGGGGGCGGAGTCGATTCTGGCGCTCCAATTGGCGAATTGTGCGATCTCGGCCCTTTCAAAGGGCAATAAAAGCGTGGCAGGACCGGAACTCGCCGTCGCCTGAACCGATACGGGGGGCGGCGCTCGATAAGCGTGCGTTCCCCGGGGGTTGCTGATGCCGGAACTGTTTTACCATAGCTTGCGCCTGCGCGCCGATCCTTCGCGCGTCGTGGTGCGCCCGTTTCACATCGCCTGGGCCTCCAACAGCAGCGGCGCGCCCAGCCGCACCGAGCGTATCGTCAACGAAGTGCTCGCATTGTCGCCAAGCGAGGCGCGCGCCGAACTCGATCTGGTGCTCAAGGACTTCGAGGCGCGCCACTGGCAGACGCGCCGCGTGTTCATGACGCGCTACGACGAGATCGAGGCAATGCTGAAGCTCGACGGTGCCGCGATCGGCGATGAAAAGCGCCAGCTGCTCGGCGCCTATTTCTGCCACGAGTACAGCTATGCCGCCGCCGCGCTGATGAACCCCAGCGCCGTGCCGCATTATGATCAGTCCGGCATGCCCGCGGGCAGCATGCGCATCCTGATGTCGCTGCGCGCGGTCGGGGAAGGGCACATCTCCTCGGTCGCGTTCCGCGAAGGCATCATCACCGACAAGAACGAACTGACACTGGCGCCCGAGCCGCCCTTCGCCACCGCCGCGGATGCCCGCGAGCCGGATGAGCGCGCCCCGGAAGGGCCGGTGACGGTCTATCGCCACCGCGATTCGACGCTGTCGGGCACCGTGATCTTCCCGATCACCCGTGCCCAATCGAACGGGCTGGAGGATCTGCGGATCTGCCACTTCACCCATGACGACGGCACGCCCGAATGGATCGGGACCTATACCGCCTATAACGGATCGGTGATCCAGTCGGAGCTGCTGCGCACCCGCGACTGGCGCGCGCTCGACCTGGTGCCGATGAGCGGTACTGCCGCGCGCAACAAGGGCATGGCGCTGTTTCCGCGCAAGGTGGCCGGCAAATATATGATGCTCGGCCGGCAGGACGGCGAGAACATCTTCCTCCACAGCTCGGACGACATCACCCATTGGGAAGGCGGCGAGCTGATCATCAAGCCGCGCTTCCCCTGGGAGCTGGTGCAGATGGGCAATTGCGGCCCGCCGATCGAAACCGATGACGGGTGGCTGGTGCTGACCCACGGTGTGGGCGCGATGCGCAAATACTCGATCGGCGCGGCGCTGCTCGACAAGAACGATCCGTCGAAGGTGCTGGCCCGTTCGAAGGCGCCGCTGCTCGCCGCCGCCGATCAGGATCGCGAAGGTTATGTGCCGAACGTCGTCTACACCTGCGGCGCGATCCGCCACGGCGACAGCCTGTTCATTCCGTACGGCGTCGCGGACAGCTCGGTCGCGTTCGCCTTCGCGCCGATCCAGGCACTGATCGATCAGATGGAATGAGCGAGACGCCCCCTCGCCGGTGCGAGGGGGCGTTCGCGATCAGTCGCGCAGCAGCTCGTTGATCCCGGTCTTGCTGCGGGTCTGGGCGTCGACCGTCTTGACGATCACCGCGCAGTAGAGGCCGGGCTTGCCGTCTTCGGCCGGCAACGTGCCGGGCACCACCACCGCATAGGGCGGCACTTCGCCGCGATAGACCTGGCCGGTCGCGCGATCGACGATCTTGGTCGAGGCGCCGAGATAGACGCCCATCGACAGCACCGCGCCCTCGCCGACGCGCACGCCCTCTGCGACTTCCGAGCGCGCGCCGATGAACGCGCCGTCGCCGATGATGACGGGATCGGCCTGCAGCGGCTCGAGCACGCCGCCGATGCCGACGCCGCCCGAGAGATGGACGTTCTTGCCGATCTGCGCGCAGCTGCCCACCGTCGTCCAGGTATCGACCATCGTGCCTTCGCCGACATAGGCGCCGATATTGACGAAGCTGGGCATCAGCACCGCGCCCCTGGCGATATGTGCGCCGTGGCGGACGATGCTGCCCGGCACCGCGCGGAAGCCGGCGTCGCGGAACGCGGCCTCGCCCCAGCCGGTGAACTTGGAGGGCACCTTGTCGAACCAGGCGGTGCCTTCGGGGCCGGGGACGACGACATTGTCGTTGAGGCGGAAGCTGAGCAGCACTGCCTTTTTCAGCCACTGGTTGACTTGCCAGCCGCCCTCCGCGGTCGGCTCGGCGACGCGGGCTTCGCCGCGGTCGAGGAGGTTCAGCGCTTCGGCAACGGCTTCGCGCACGGCGCCTTCGGTGGCGAAGCTCAGGTTCGCGCGGTCTTCCCAGGCGGCGTCGATCGTCGCGGCGAGATCGGTCATGTCAGCTCTCCAAGATGCTGTGGAGCCAGGCTCCGAGATCGGTGATGGTATAGTCGATGAAGCTGCGGTCGGCGTCGGGCGCCTGTTCCGAGCCATTGTCGATCCAGACGGTGGTCATGCCGATCGCCTTGGCCGGCCCGAGATTGCGCGCCATGTCCTCGACGAACAGCGATTCGCGGGGGTCCAGGCCATAGGCATCGCACAGGCCCTGGTACGCCAAGGGCTCCGGCTTGGGGCGATAGCTGGTGGCGTGGATGTCATGGATCGCCTCGAACGTCTCGGCCAGGCCCAGCCGGTCGAGCACCTTCTGCGCATAGGGCGCATCGCCGTTGGTGAAGATCAGCTTGCGGCCGGGCAGGCGGGCCAGCGCCTCGACCAGCGCTTCGTTCGCCTCGAGCACGCTCATGTCCACGTCATGGACATAATTGAGATAGTCGTGCGGATCGGTGCCATGTTCTTCGATCAGGCCGTACAGCGTGGCGCCATGGGCGTGGAAATAGGCTTTCTGCACCTTGTGCGCCTCTTCCGCCGAACAATGCAGCAGGCGCTGCACATATTCGCCGATCCGCGCATCGATCATCGCGAACAGGTTGGCGCTCGCGGGATAGAGCGTGTTGTCCAGATCGAAGATCCAGTTGCGGATGTGAGAGAGCTGGGCGAGCATCGCCGCGGCCTGTAGGGGGTGGGCTGCCCGGCCGCAAGACGCCAGCAGCGCGAGGCTGACGTTGGTAAATAAGCCGCAACCATTGCTGGGCTATGCATGGGCCGATGCGGCAGAGGATGGGGTAAGCGCGTGGCGTTGGGTATGCGATGGATGCAGTCGGCAGCGGTCGGCGGCCTGGTGGCGCTGGGCGCGTGCAGCGGCGGTGGTGGCAGTGGCGGCGGTGTTTCGCCCGCGCCGGCACCTGCGCCTGCGCCCACTCCGACGCCTACGCCTACGCCAACGCCAACGCCAACGCCAACACCAACACCAACACCAACACCAACACCAACACCAACGCCAACGCCTACGCCTACGCCTACGCCTACACCCACACCCACACCGGCGCCCACTCCGACACCAACACCAACACCGACGCCGACGCCGACGTCTACGAACTACGATACCAGCGAATATCGCGCTTCGGTGGGAGCGCTGTCGATGCGCGCGCTGGTGGCCTATAATGCCGGCGCCACCGGCAATGGCGTGAAGGTGGGGGTGATCGATTCGGGCATCGATCTGCAAAGCCTTGAATTTGGCGACTGCTCCGGCGGGGTAGGGACCGGCAGCTGCCGCATCCTGGCCAGTTCCAGCGACACGGGAGGCAATGGCACGATCGACGATGTCGGGGGGCACGGCACCGCCGTAGCCTTCACGATCGCGGGACGGCGCAATGCGAGCGGTTCGCATGGTGTCGCCTTCGATGCGCAGCTGGTGGTGCAGCGAGCCGACCGGGCGGGCAGCTGCGACGGATCGGACACCTCGACCTGCAAATTCGATTCCAGCGCAATCGCGACCGCGCTGGACCGTGCCCGCACCGCCGGCGCGCGCGTGGTCAACATCTCGCTCGGCGGCGAAAGCGCATCGACGTCGCTGAGCGCGGCAATCGATCGCGCTACCGCGGCCGGCGTGATCGTGGTGCTCTCCGCCGGCAATGACGGGGCGGCCAATCCCGATGCCTTCACCTCGCCTGCGATGAACGCCGCGATCGCGCGCGGGCTGGTGATTATCGCCGGATCGGTAAATGCCAGCGACGTGATTTCGGATTTTTCCAACCGCGCCGGATCTTCGGCCAGCGTGTACCTGGCGGCGGTGGGCGAGCAGGTCCGCGCCCCGGATGCCAACAACGTCGCTTTTCTCTGGTCGGGCACCTCCTTCTCCGCGCCGCAGATCTCCGGGGCGATCGCCTTGCTGGCCCAGGCCTTTCCAAACCTTACCGGCAAGCAGATCGTCGATCTGCTCTACGCCACCGCACGCGATATGGGCGACCCGGGCACGGACGCGATCTATGGCCGTGGCGTGCTGGATCTCACGCGGGCCTTCCAGCCCGTCGGCACCATGTCGGTCGCCGGCAGCACGGCTGCCGTATCGACGACGGTGAACGGCACGCTTTCTGCGCCGATGGGCGATGCGGTGCAGGGCGCACTGGGCATGGTGGTGCTCGATGCATTTCAGCGTGCGTTCGAAACCGATGTGGGCGGCACGATCCAGCGCCAGCCGATGGCCCGCAATCTTTCCACGCTGATGGCGACGCGCGACCGCAGTTTTTCGGTCGGGATGAGCGACATGCACGTCGCCGTTTCGTTGGTGCCGACGACCGATTCGGTGCGAATCGAACGGCTTGGCATCACCACCCGCGATGCCGGAATCGCCCGGATGCTCGCGACGACAGTAAGCGGCCGGCTGGGCGCCAGGGTGCAGTTCGCAATCGGTGCCTCGCAGAGCGGGAACGCCCTGACCGCGCAGCTTGCCGGACGCGCCGATCCGGCCTTCCTGATCGCGCGCGATCCGCTGAGCGGCGCCGGGTTCGACGTGGCCGTCGGTGGATCGGCGGCGGTACGTCAGGCGCTGGGCAGTTGGGGCATCACCATGGCCAGCGAATATGGTGATGTGCTGAGCCAGGATGCGACCGAGATCGCCGCGCTGCGCGGGCGTTGGCAGCGGTTCGGCTATGGCCGCGCCAGCATCGCGGTCGACCGGCGCTTCGGTGGACTGAACGCGAGCCTTGGCCTCACCCGGCTGGCGGAGAACAGCACCGTGCTCGGCGCGCGCTTCGGCGCCGGGCTGGGTGCCGCGCGGGCGAGCAGCCTGTTCGCCGATCTGGGCCTGCGCTGGGGGCTGGGCGGAGGCTGGAGCCTGGGCGGGGCGCTGCGCAAGGGCTGGACCGATGCGCAGCTGCGCGGCGGGTTCCAGGGATCGGGCCTGATCCGCACCAACGCCTGGGCGGCCGATCTGGGCAAGGACGGTGTGTTCGGCGACGATTCGATCGGCCTGCGGGTCGCGCAGCCGCTGCGCGTGGCACAGGGCGGGATCGGCGTGCGCCTGCCGCAGGGCTGGGATTACGGGACGCAGAGCGTGACCAGCTGGAGCAACGCGCGGATCAATCTCGCTCCCGTCGGGCGCGAGATCGATTACGAATTGCGCTATCGCTGGAACGTGCTGGACGGGGATATCAGCAGCAATCTGTTCCTGCGCCGGCAGCCGGGTAATTTCGCCAATGTGCCGAATGACATCGGCGGCGCGGTGCGGCTGAGCTGGGGGTTCTGAGCGCTTCCCCTGGCGGCGGGCACCGGCTATTCGAGCGACATGATCGACATTGCCAGCGCGCGGCTGACCGCCGCCATCAACCCGCATGGGGCCGAACTCTCGTCGCTGCGCGATCCGGCCGGGCGTGAACTGATGACCGATGGCGACCCCGCCTTCTGGTCGGGGCGGGCACCGCTCCTCTTCCCGATCGTCGGGCGGCTGGTGGGGGATCGCTACCGACTTGACGGGCGGGACTATAGCCTGCCGCAGCACGGCTTCGCACGGCGCCGGCCCTTCGCGCTGGTGGCACAGGCGGCCGACCGCGTCACGTTCCGCCTGGTCGACGATGCGGACACGCGCGTCGTCTATCCCTTCGCCTTCGCACTTGATGCGACGTACCGGCTGGAAGAGGCGACCCTGTGGATCGAGATCGCGGTGACCAACCAGGATACACGCGACATGCCGGCCAGCTTTGGCTTCCATCCCGCCTTTGCCTGGCCGTTGCCCTATGGCCGCCCCCGCTCCGCGCATCGCATCCTGTTCGACGAACCCGAATTCTCCGGGCTGCGCTACATCGGCGAGGGCGGCATCGCGTCCGACCGCCGGACCAGCCCGGTGCAGGGGCAGAATCTGCCGCTGTCCGACGACCTGTTCACCGCCGATGCGCTGATCTGGGACCAGCTCGCCAGCCGCGGCCTGTTGTACGGCGCGGAGGACGGGCCGCAGCTGCGCATCCGTTTCCCGGATGCCGGCCTGCTCGGCATCTGGACCAAGCCGGGTGCGCGCTTCGTCTGCGTCGAGCCCTGGTGGGGCCTCGCCGACCCGGCGGGCTTTGATGGCGAGATCTGGGACAAGCCCGGCATCCAGCGGCTCGCCCCCGGCGAGACGCGACGCTTCGCAATGGATGTCACGCTGGTCGACTGAGGGACAACCGGGCCAGCACGCACCGCTGGCTAAAAATCCCGCCACCGACTAAGGCGTCGCGATTCTCCCTCCCGTTCGAAGCACCCGTATGTCCCCCTCCGATCGTCGTACGTTCGCCATCATCTCGCACCCGGACGCGGGCAAGACCACGCTGACCGAAAAGCTGCTGCTGTTCGGCGGCGCGATCCACCTTGCCGGCGAAGTGAAGGCGCGCGGCGCTGCCCGCCGTGCCCGCTCGGACTGGATGAAGATCGAGCAGCAGCGCGGCATCTCGGTCACCAGCTCGGTGATGACGTTCGAGCGCGACGGCATCACCTTCAACCTGCTCGACACGCCGGGCCACGAGGACTTCTCGGAAGACACCTACCGCACGCTGACGGCGGTGGACTCGGCGGTGATGGTGATCGACGTCGCCAAGGGCATCGAAAGCCAGACCCGCAAGCTGTTCGAGGTCTGCCGTCTGCGCAACGTGCCGATCATCACTTTCGTCAACAAGGTCGATCGCGAGGGCCGCGAGGTGTTCGCGACGCTGGACGAGGTGGCCGAGCTGCTGCAGCTCGACGTGGTGCCGATGACCTGGCCGGTGGGCATGGGCGGCACCTTCGAGGGCATCTACGACCTCGCAACCAAGCGCCTGCTGCTCCCCGAGGGCGATGCCCGAGAATTCCACGGCAAGGTGATCCAGACGACCGGACTCGACGATCCGCAGCTCGATGCGATCGTCTCCGCCGACAATCTCGCCAAGCTGCGCGAGGATGTCGAGCTCGCCCAGGCGGGCTATGCCGAATTCGACGGCGAGGCCTATCGCAACGGCGACATGACGCCGGTCTATTTCGGCTCGGCGCTGAAGGAGTTCGGGGTGGATTCGCTGATCGCGGCGATCGCCGAGTTCGCGCCGCCGCCGCACGCGCTGCCGGCCGAACCGGCGCCGGTGGAGCCGACCCGCGACGAGGTGACGGGCTTCGTGTTCAAGGTCCAGGCGAACATGGATCCCAACCACCGCGACCGTATCGCCTTCATGCGGCTGGTCTCGGGCACCTTCAAGCGCGGCATGAAGCTGACGCCGACGGGGCACGGCAAGCCGATCGCGATCCACTCGCCGATCCTGTTCTTCGCCCGCGAGCGCGAACTGGCCGACGAGGCGTTTCCCGGCGACATCATCGGCATCCCCAACCATGGGACGCTGCGGGTGGGCGACACGCTGTCCGAGCGGGCGGCAGTGCGCTTCACCGGGCTGCCCAACTTTGCGCCGGAAATCCTGCGCCGCGTGGCGCTCAAGGACCCGACCAAGACCAAGCAGCTGCGCAAGGCGCTGGACGATCTGTCCGAAGAGGGCGTGATCCAGGTCTTCTATCCGGAGATCGGATCGAACTGGATCATCGGCGTGGTCGGCCAGCTGCAGCTCGACGTGCTGCTCAGCCGGCTCGATGCCGAATATAAGGTCGGCGCGGTGCTGGAGCCTTCGCCCTATGACACCGCGCGCTGGATTTCGTCCGACGATCCCGCCGCGATGAAGGAGTTTCTGGACCTCAATCGCGGCGCGCTCGCCAAGGATCGCGACGGCAATCCGGTGTTCCTGGCCAAATCGGCCTGGGAGGTGGGATATATTGCGGAGCGCTACAACAAGGTGAAGTTCGCCGCGACGCGCGAGCGGTAATCAGGCCGCTGCGCGCTGCTCGCGGCCGCGCTCGCCCAGACCGCTGGCGATCCAGTCGCGGATGCGCTCTGCGCGGCCGAGATCGGCTTCGAACTTGGCGAGCAGTTCCTGCGCGCCCTCGGTAGGGCTGCCGGCGGCGCGCATCATCGCGAGGACTTCCTGCTGGGCGGCAATGTGGCGCTCGGCGAGCACCACATTCTTCTCGGCTTTGACGAGGTCGGTCGGGGTATAGCTCATGTGGTTATTATAGAAGTAACCACGCGGGAGCGGGAATCGGGCCGTCAATCGACCCAGTCGCGCGCCAGCCGCCGGCTCGCCAGCGCCATCAGGATGCCGGCGACGAGATACAGCCCAAGCCCCGCCGCGATCGCATAGCGCAGGCCGTCCGCAGGCCCATAGGCCGGGGTCAGCCTTGCGGAAAGCAGGCCGATCACCCAGCTGCCCAGGCCCAGGCCGATCAGGTTGTTGATCAGCAGGAACGAGGCCGAGGCGGTGGCGCGCAGGTGCGACGGCACGAGGTGCTGCACGGCGGTGAGCACCGGCCCCAGCCAGACATAGACCAGCGCCTGCGGCACGAGGAACAGCAGGAACGCCGCCTGCCAGCTCTGCGCCAGCACGCCGGCCACGAACAGCGGCAGGCCGATCACGTAGCTGATCGCAGGCGCCAGCGCATACCATTTGCGATTCCGCTGCCCCAGCCGGTCCCCCAGCCAGCCGCCGAGCAGGATGCCGGCCACCCCGCCGGTGAGCAGCAGTCCGCCAAAGAACTGGCCGACCTGCGCCAGATTGAGTTGGAAGCTGCGAAGGATGAGGCTCGGTAGCCAGAAGGCGACACCATAGCCGCACATCGACCCCGCCGCCGCGCCGAAGGCGAGCAGCCAGAAACTGGGCTTTGCGGCGAGGATAGCAAAGACGCGGCCAAGGGGAACGGCGTCCTTGGCGGGCGCAGCGCGCGGCGGATCGCGGACGATCCACTTGAACGGCACGGCGATCAGCAATCCGAGGAGCCCGACGAAGAGGAAGGCGGTGCGCCACTCCACCGTCTGGGCGATATACCCGCCGAGCAGCGCCCCGCCCGCTGAACCGAGCGGGATGCCCAGCGAATAGATCGACAGCGCGCGCGACCGGCGCTCGGCCGGGTACGCATCTGCGATCAGGGCATAGCTGGGTGCCACGCCGCCGGCTTCCCCGACGCCGACACCGAGCCGGTAGAGGAACATGCTCGCAAAGGTCTGCGCGGTGCCGCACAGCGCGGTAAAGGCGCTCCACACGCCGAGCGAGACGGCGATCACCCAGCTGCGGCTGGTGCGGTCGGCCAGCATCGCCAGCGGGATGGCGAGGGTGGAATAGAGCAAAGCGAAGGCAAAGCCGCCGAGCATGCCGAGCTGCCCGTCGTCGAGCCCCAGATCCGCTTTCACCGGCTGGGCGAGGATGGAGAGGATCTGCCGGTCGAGGAAGTTGAAGATGTAGACGAGCAGCAGCATCGCGAGGACGAGGCCGCGTGGGGCAGCGGGACGGTTGGGGTGCGGGGGCATGGTGAGTCCTCGGCCGGAGATGGTGAACGCTGCCTAGCGGCCCTCGTTGTTCGGAGGGAAGTCGAGATCCATCGTCATCCCCGCGAAGGCGGGGATCCATTCGCGCAGGTGCTACGGTCCTTTCCCCAGCGCACAGGCCAATGGCTTCCCGCCTTCGCGGGAATGACGAGGATCATGTGGTTGGCGTCGTCCTCAGAACTTCACCGTCCCCGTGACGAACACCTGGCGCGGATTGCCGTAATAGGCGGTCAGCACGCCTTCCGTACCCAGCGTGGGAACATAGGCGCCCGCCGCGTTGCGCAGGAACGCGCCCGTGTCCGGGTTCTGCGCGAGGAAGTTGTAGCCCGAGACGATGTAGCGCTTGTCGAACAGGTTGCGGCCGTGGAGGCCGAACGAAAGCATCTTGTTGACCTCCCAATTCAAATTCGCGTCGAAAAGGGTGAAGCCCGGCTGGTCCAGCATCGGCGTGCGTAGTTCGAACTGCTGCGAGGCGCTGCGGTACGACGCGGTAAAGCTCGCCGCTACCTGGCCTTCGCTGCCCACCGGCACCGAATAAGCAATCGTGCCGCTGGCGGTCCAATCGGGGGTGTTCTGGATGCGGCGGCGACTGGCGACATCGATGCCGCGGGAATCGATGAACTGCTTGTAGCGTGCATCGAGATAGCCGACCGACCAGTTGAGGTTGAGCGTACCACCCGGCGCAGCCAGATCGCGCGCCGCGATCAGATTGCCCTCGAACTCCACGCCGCGCATCCGCGCCTTGCCGGCATTGGTGGTGATGCCGATGAACGTCTGCTGCCCGTTGATCGTGGTGCCGATCGACCCCGGCACCTGCACATCGGTGTAATCGGCGTGGAATGCGGCCAACGCGACATTGAGCCGCCGGTCGAACAGCGACGCCTTGTAGCCGATTTCGTAGCTGGTGACGGTTTCGGGATCGAACGACATGAAGTCGTACACCTGCTGCGCGGTGCAGGTGGTGCCGCTGGGCGTTCGGCAGGCGCTGGTTTGGCCGCGCGGATCGAAGCCGCCGCCCTTGAAGCCGTCCGCCCAGCTTGCATACAGCGTGTGATCGCTGCTCGGCTTGAAGCTGATCGAGGCGCGGGGGGTGAACTTCGCAAAGTCGGCGGTACCGCGGAAATCCGAGGTGGTGGCGAACAGCGTGCCGGTGCCGCCGAAGAACGGCGATCCTCCGCCAAGGAAGGTCTGGCGCAGCACGCGCGACTGGCGCTGATCCCAGGTATAGCGGCCACCCGCCGACACGCTGAGCATCGGCGTGATATCGTAGGTGAAATCGCCGAACACGGCCACGGTATCGGTGTTGACGTCGCCGAAGGTCAGCGCGGTCACGCCGCCGGGCAGGCGCACGTCGAACACGGTGCGCGCCTTGGCATCGAGATAATAGACGCCGAGCAGGCCGGAGAAGCTGCCCGTATCCACCAGCAGCTGGGTTTCCTGGCTGAACTGCTTGTTGTTGTAGAAGGCCGGCACGTCGACCTGGACGGCGGCGAGCGCGTCGAAATCGATCGGCGTGGCGCTGTCATCCTTGCGATAGGCGGTGATCGAGCGCAGCGTCAGCCAGTCCGTCGCGTAGAGTTCGGCCAGTCCGGTCACGCCCCAGGCCTTCACGTCCTGGCGCGGCGTGACGAGGCCGCCGCGCGAGTCGAACTTGTCGGCCAGTACCGGCGTGCCGCTGACGATGCCGGGGATCAGGCGATGGCCGCCGCGCGGGTTGCTCTTGTCGTGGGTATAGTCGCCGGAGATGCGGAAGAAGGCGCTGTTGCTGGGCTCGTACTCGATCGTGCCGCGCGCCGCCCACAGATCCTTGTTGTAATTGTCCTGTCCGGTGGTGAGGTTTGTCCCGAAGCCGCCGCGGCTGAGGCGGGCACCGGCTGCGCTGACCTTCAGGCCGGTATCGGCGATCGGCGCGCTGGCGCTGACCACCAGATCGGCCTGGTTGTACGAGCCATAGGCGCCGCGCAGCTGCAGCGAAGGATCGGCACCGATGCGCTTGGTTACATATTTCACCGCGCCGCCAATGGTGTTGCGGCCGTAGAGCGTACCCTGCGGGCCGCGCAGCACCTCGATCCGTTCGACGTCGTAGATGTCGAGCACGGCGGCCTGCGGCCGGTTCAGATAGACGTCGTCGAGATATAGGCCGACACCGGCTTCGAAGCCGGCGACAGGATCCTGCTGGCCGACGCCGCGAATGAAGGCGGAAAGCGTGTTGTTGGTGCCGCGCGAGACTTCCAGCGTCACGTTCGGCACGGCGTTCGTGATATCGGTGATGTCGAGCGCGCCCTGCGCACTCAACTGTTCGCCGCTGATCGCGCTGACGGCGATCGGCACGTCGAGCAGGCTTTCTTCCCGCCGGCGCGCGGTGACGATGATTTCGCCTTCCGCGGGGATGCCGTTGGCAGCGGGTTCCTGGGTGCTGGCAGGCGATTCCTGCGCAAAGGCCGGCGCCGCGGCAAACAGCGCAACGCTGGCGAACAATGCGGCGCGGACGGAACGGTGGCGTGACATGCGATCAATCCTCCCCTGGTTCAACCCGATCTCTTCGTGGGTTGTAAGCCGGTGCGCGAGGCTATACTGAAACCTGAACCGGGTTTCAACTTGGGAGTGAAAGGGGAGGCGGATGAAGGCGGGCCAGCGTGGCATATCGGCCACTTCGGATTCCGACGGCGGCGGATCGGCCAGCGAGGGCAAGGCGCCGCGCACCGAGCGCGGTCGCCGCACGCTGCGGTCGATCCTGGATGCGGCCGCCGCCGAATTCGGCGAGAAAGGCTTTCACGAAGGATCGATCAGCGGCATTACCCGACGCGCGGGCGTGGCGCTCGGCAGCTTCTATACCTATTTCGATTCGAAGGACGCGGTGTTCCGCGCGCTGGTGCGCGACATGAGCGACCAGGTGCGGGAGCATGTCGCCCCCGCGCTACGCGGGGCACGCGACCAGATCGATGCGGAACGCGCCGCGTTGCAAGCCTTTATCGGCTTCGCGCGCACCCACAAGGAAATCTATCGCATCATCGACGAGGCCGAGTTCGTCGACCCGGCCAGCTTCCGCCATCATTATGCCAGCACTGCCGACCGCATCGCCGCCCGGCTGCGGGCGGGGGCCGAGCGCGGCGAGCTGCGCGACGACGTCAGCGAGATCCATGCCTGGGCGATCATGGGCATGAACGTGTTTCTCGGCCTGCGCTACAGCGTATGGGACGACGATACGCCGCCCGAAGCCATTGCCGACGTGGTCGCGCAGCTGCTGGCGCGAGGAATCGGCGCGCCTACTTCTTCGCCAACAGATCCTTGAGGCCGGCCAGCGCGTTCACCGGGCGGTGTTCCTCCTCGCTCTTCACCCCGGCCGCGCGCAGCACCTCGGCCGCGCGGGGGCCGCGCGGATAGGGATCGATCTCCAGCGCCATCGTCTCCGCTGCCGCCTCGCCCAAGTCGATCGCGCCGCCGGTGTAGAAGACGGTGTCGCACTCGTCCTCGGTCAGCTCCACTTCCTCCTCGGCGCCGGCCTCGGGCGCGGCGACGAACCGGATCGCGAAATCCTGTTCGACCTTGGCCGGCAGCGGATCGTCGGTGACCACGCAGGCCTGGGTCAGCCGGGCGGAAACATGGCCGCGCGCCACCACGCCCTGCGCATCGCGGTGCAGGTGGAAGACGGCATCGAGCTTCTCGATCGATTTGAAGCCGAAGCGACGGCTGAGCGCGATACGCTCGTCTTCGGTGGCGGCAATCTCGATGGCGCTTTCGCCCATGCCGATCTTGTCCAGCCGATGGGTTCGGGAAAATTCGGGAGCGTTCATTCGGGCAGTTCTCCGGCGATCACACGGTCGATCGGCAGGGCCGCCAGCGCGTCGCGAAAGGCGCGCAGCCGCGCCTCGACATGGGTGAGCGCGGCGGGCGCGGGTGCCTCGCCACGATAGAGGTTGCGGACCAGCGCAGGACCGAGGTCGCCCTCGGCCAGACCGGTGCGATAGGCGCCGAGCCGGCCGCCCAGCATACCCATCATCCGCCCGACATGCTTGCCGACGATGATGTCGCCGATGCCGATCTCACGCAGCTGGCCGTCCATATCGTCGATAAAGCATTCGGCGAGCGCGGTGCTCGGGGCGATGCCCTTCGGCTCCGTCTCCAGCCGCAGCAGGACCAGGCAGAGCAGCGCCGCGATCATGTCGAACCGGCCGTCCACCGTATCGGGCACGGCGCCTTCGACATACCAGTGCGGTGCGCGGCCGCGCGCGACCACGCCGGCATAGAGCTGCGGCATGGTGCCCCGATCGGGGCGATTGAAGAGCCGCTGGAGCCATTGCATCGCTGTTGTTCGCGCCTTCCTCGGTAGCGACCTTGTTTGGCCGCATTTTGCCGCATATTGAGGCGTTCGGCCCGGGATGCAATCCGCGGGCCGCATGTGTTTGCCTGGAGATCCCGATGTCGCTTCCCGTTCGCACGCTCGGCACCGCCGCGTTGTTGGTCGTGCTCGGCACCACCGCCTGTACGCCGGTGCGGACGCATCAGGGCTATGTGGTCGATCACGATCTGGTCGCTTCGGTGCAGCCGGGGATCGATACGCGCGAATCGGTGGCGCAGATGCTGGGCCAGCCCAGCTTCACCAGCCAGTTCAACGAAGGCGAGTGGTTCTACGTCTCGCGCGACAGCAGCAACTTCGCCTTCCGTAATCCGCGCGTAAAGACGCAGACGACGCTGCGCGTCCGCTTCGATGCGTCGGGCAATGTGGCGGCGGTGGACCAGACCGGCGCGGAACTGGCGGCTTTGATCAGCCCCTATGGCAAGACCACGCCGACGCTCGGCCGCGGCCGCAGCTTCTTCCAGGATCTGTTCGGCAATATCGGTACGGTGGGCGCACCTGGTGCCGGCGCCGGCGGCGGTGGCGGCGGCAATACCGGACCCTAGGCTGAAGCTTTACGGTGGCTGACGAATCGGTTTTCGGATCGTTCAGCCGGCGCGCTCCATCTTCCATCCCATGCCGGCCCAGCTGCCGGCGGGGATCAACGAGGATGGAGGCTCCAATGAAGAAGTTTGTCACCGCAGCGCTGCTGGTTGCCGTTGCCGCACCGGCGATGGTGGTGATGCCGGCAAGCGCGATGGCCCAGTCGCGCGCCGAACTGCGCGGGGACGTGCGCGAGATTCGCAGCGAAAGACGGGATCTGGCGCGCGCCGAGCGGTCGGGCGATCCGCGGCGAATTCGCGAGGAGCGGCGCGATCTGCGCGAGGCGCATCGCGAATTCCGCGAAGACCTGCGCGATCGCGACCGGCGCTGGGCGGACAATGACTGGCGCGTATGGCGCGAACGGCACGGCGACCTGTACGCGCGCGGTTCGTGGCGCGCGCCGTTCCGCTATTCCCGCTTCCAGCCGGGTGCGCGGATCGGACAGGTTTATTACGGGCCGCGCTATGTAATCGCGAGCCCTTGGCGCTACCACCTGCCGCCGGCGGGCGTGAACCGGGTGTGGGTGCGCCACTATGGCGACATGCTGTTGGTGGACCGGCGCCGCGGCCGCGTGATCCGGGTTCTGCCGGGCTTCTACCGATAACAAGAATTCGGCCGGGCACCCCGGGGTGCCCGGCCGTTTCAAGTTTAAGGGGTCTTCCGAAAGGAATAGCCGGTCTGAACGGGTGCGAAGGGGAAAAGTTCCGTATTTTTAATAAGATGATTTTCGTGTCTCATAAGCGGGTGCTGCCGCCGCCCGGGATGCGATCAGCCCGTTCGATCCGAAATGGTGGCATATCGCTCCGCAAGGATGGACGATCCTGTCCTGCATCCTCTACAGCTCTCAACAAGTTACGACGATGATCGCAGGGGGCGCGCAGAGAATCATCGTCGGACGGTCCAAATCGGATTCATCGAGGGGGAACGATGATGATGGCTGCCGTCGATGCAATCGCGCATGAAGTGACGCTATTCGCAGCGGTTTTCATGGCGATCGGGGGTATCGATGACCTGTTGGTCGACCTAATCTATATCACCACCACCTTGTTCTTCAGCGGGCGTGGCAAGCCTGTCGCCGATATCGCGGAGGGGGCACGGGGGAAGCGGTTCGCCATTTTCGTGCCCGCCTGGGACGAATCGGCGGTGATCGAGCCGATGCTGCGCGCGACGCTCGCCCGTTGGCCGGGGAGCGCGTATCACCTCTATGTCGGCACCTATCCTAATGACGCTGCCACCATCGCGGCGGTGGCGCGTGTAGCGGGAGAGGACGTCCGGGTGCGCCTGGTGATAGGCACCCATCCCGGCCCCACCACCAAGGCCGATTGCCTGAACACGCTTTGGCGCGCCCTGCTGCGCGACGAGGCGGCGGCGGGCGCACGGGTCGATGCGATCGTGCTGCACGATGCCGAGGATGTCGTGCATCCGGCCGAACTGCGCGTGTTCGCCGCATGGATCGCGACGCATGGCGCGGTGCAGCTGCCGGTGGTGCCGCTCGTCGCGCCCGGATCGCGGCTGGTCTCCGGCCATTATCTCGACGAGTTCGCACAGGCGCATGGCGCGACGCTGCCGGTGCGCCAGCGCTTGGGTGCGGGCATGCCGCTGGCCGGAGTGGGCTGTGCGATCCGGCGCGACCTGCTGCAGCGGATCGCCGACCGGCGCGGTGCGCCGTTCGATGCCGCCAGCCTCACCGAAGACTATGAGCTGGGGCTCACGCTGCGGGCGCTGGGTGCGCGTTGCGCGTTCGTGCGAGCGTTCGATACGGAGAGCGGCTCGCTCGTCGCGGTACGCGCCTTCTTCCCGGCAACGCTGTCGGCCGCGGTTCGGCAAAAGGCGCGCTGGATGGCCGGGATAGCTCTGGCGGGTTGGGACCGCACCGGCTGGGGGCGATGGCGTGATCTGGGCGACCACTGGATGCGGATGCGCGATCGACGCGTGACGCTGGCGATGCCGGTACTGGCGCTGGCCTATTGCGCATTGATCCTGTGGGGCGTTTCGGGCGCGCTGCACCTGGTCGCCGGTACCGCGCCGCACGGCCTCGAAGGCTGGGCCATGCAATTGCTGACGTTCAACGCCGGCCTGCTCGTCTGGCGGCTGCTGATGCGGGTACTGCTGGTGGGATGTAGCCATGGCTGGCGCGAGGCGGCATGGTCGATCCCGCGGATGCTGGCCGCCAATGCGATTGCGCTGCTCGCCGCGCGCCGCGCCCTTTGGATCTATATCGGCCTGTTGCGGGGAGGGCCGCTGCGCTGGGACAAGACGGCGCACCATTTCCCCGGAGACGCGCTGGAGTCCCGACGGACGGCGGCATGAATCGCGCGGGTAGGGGGCGGCCGCTGCGCTTCGTCGCGGGCGTGCTTGTCGGCTGGATCGGGCTGCGCGTGGCGATGCTGCTGCCGGGAGCTGCGGACCTCGCCTCTGCGGTCGAGCAGGTGCCGGTGCAGCGGCGGCCGCGCGCCGAACCCGTCGCCGCTGCGGTGCCGCAGCCCGTGGCGCCACGCGGCCCGGTACGACGCGTAGCGCAACCCGTTGCTTTGCGAGCCCCATCGCTGCGAGCGGAGATGAAGGCGCCGCCGCTCGCGGAGGCCATTCCAATCCTTCCGATATCCTGGAAGGAGGGACCGTTGGCGGCCGGTCGGCTGGTGGATCCCCTGCCGCAAGCGGAACCCGCTGCCCTCCGGTCCGAACCGGCCGGGATCGGGGACTTGTGGCAGGCGAGCCTATGGCTCGTCGCACGGCCGGGCAGGGGCATCGGCGCCGCGCCCGGCGGCGGCCAGATCGGCGGGAGCCAATATGGACTGCGGATTGCGCGAAGCTTCCACAGCACGCCGCGCCTGGCGGTGACCGCGCGCTTGGCAGGGCCGCTTGCGGGATCCGGGATCGAGGCGGCGCTGGGGTTGGAATGGCGGACCGCATCGCCGGTGCGCGTGCTGGTCGAACGACGCATCGGCCTGGACGGCGCGCCGGGCGGCAGCGGCGTCGGCGTGATCCTGGGGATCGATCGCGCCTTCGGGCGATTGCGCGTCGAAGCCTATGGTCAGGCGGGCGCGGTGCTCCGCGAGCGGGCGGACGGCTATGCCGATGGCGCGGCGCGCCTGACCCGACGCCTGTCGGACGCGCAGGGCACGCAAGTTTCGATCGGCATGGGAGGATGGGGCGCGGCCCAGCGGGATGCGCAGCGCCTCGATGTGGGGCCGTCGTTGCTGCTGAGCGTGCCGCTGGGCGGCAGTCGGGCACGGATCGCGCTCGATTGGCGACAGCGGATCGCAGGTAACATCCGGCCTGGATCGGGGCTGGCATTGTCGATCGGCAGCGATTTCTGATCGCGAAAGCGCCGACGGACGTGGCTTCGCCCTTTCGCAGCCATGTGCAAAGCGAGTAGAGCTAGGCACGCATGGATCTCTATCTCCCGATCGCCAACCTGTCGGTCAACGCGCTGTTCATCGTCGCCCTTGGGCTCGGCGTCGGCCTGTTGTCGGGCATGTTCGGGGTCGGCGGGGGCTTCCTCACCACGCCGCTGCTGATCTTTTACGGCATTCCGCCGACTGTCGCCGCCGCCTCTGCCGCCAGCCAGGTGACGGGCGCCAGCGTTTCGGGGGTCTTCGCCCATCTCCGCCGCAAGGGAGTGGACCTGCAGATGGGCGCAGTGCTGGTTGCCGGGGGCATCCTCGGCAGCATCATGGGTGCGTGGCTGTTCACGGTGCTTCAGGCGAGCGGGCAGATCGATGTGGTGATCGGCGTGCTCTATGTCGTGCTGCTCGGATCGATCGGCGGGCTGATGTTCCGCGAGTCGGTCGGCGTGATCCGCGTCTCGCGGGGCAAGGCCGTGGCCAAGGCACGCAAGCGGCGGCATCATCCGATGGTGGCGGCGTTGCCGTTCCGCTGGCGCTTCTACGCCTCCGGTCTCTACATCTCGCCGCTGGCGCCGCTGCTGCTCGGCTTCTTTACCGGCATTCTCACCATGTTGCTCGGTGTGGGCGGCGGCTTCATCCTGGTGCCGGCGATGCTCTACATCCTGGGCATGGGCACGCAGACGGTGGTCGGCACCTCGCTGTTCCAGACGCTGTTCACCACGGCGGTCGCAACGATGGTGCATGCCACTACCACCAAGGCGGTGGATATCGTGCTTGCGATCCTGCTGCTGCTGGGATCGGTTATCGGCGCGCAGCTCGGTGCCCGCTTCGCCGCCAAGGCAAAGCCCGAATATCTGCGGCTGTTGCTCGCCGTGATCGTGCTGGGCGTGGCAGCGCGGATGCTGCTAGGCCTCGCCTGGCGGCCCGACGAAATCTATTCGGTGACCGCGGCGTGAGACGCGCAGGGTTTCTGGCGCTGCTTGCCCCGTTGGTGATGGGGCAGGCCAAGCCGGAACTGGTGCCGGACGTTTCGCAGCGCGACATCGAGATCGCGTACAGCTTTACCGGCGCGGAGCTGCTGCTGTTCGGCGCAATCCTCTATCCCGGCGGCCATGCCACGGCGCAGGGCCAGAAGCCGGCCGATGTGGTGGTGGTGGTGAAAGGGCCGACCGAATCGGTGGTGGTCCGCGAAAAGAGCAAGGTAGCGGGCATCTGGGTGAACGCCGATCAGATGCGCTATCGCTCGGCACCCAGCTTCTACGCCATGGCCTCGTCGCGTCCGATCAACGAGCTGGTCGACGAGCGCACCCGCGCGATCTACGAACTGGGGTTGGAAAGCCTGCAGCTGTCGCCCGCCTCCGCCGCTTCGCCGGACGTGCAGGCACGGTTCGATCGCGGCTTCGTCGATCTCAAGCAGCGCAGCCGGCTGTTCTACGAAGCACCGCGCGCCGTGGAGATTACCGACGGCGTCCTGTATCGCGCCCGGCTGACCATCCCGGCACGGGTGCCGGTGGGCCGCTTCACCGCAGAGACCTTCCTGATCCGCGACGGCCGCGTGCTCGCCGCGGCGGTCCGCCCGATCGAGATCCGCAAATCGGGCTTCGAGCGGTTCGTCGCGACCAGCGCCGACCAGCATTCGATTGTCTATGGCCTGGTCGCCGTCGGTGTATCGTTCCTGTTCGGCTGGGGCGCGGGCGCGCTCTGGCGGCGATTCTGAGCGCCTGCCACACGCAATCTTTACTTCGGCCGGTCCATGCAGTGTTTCCTTTTTGGGGGAAGGACGATGGAAGGCGTGTCCAGCAGGCTAGTGTTCGAACCGGATGCAGCCAACGCGATTCCGCCTTCTGCGGCTGCGCTTGTCCCGATCGGGGCGGTGCTGCAAATCGGCGGCGCGTCCAGCGAAGTGCTGCTCGATCCGGCCGCGCTCGACGCGCTCGCGGCCCATGCCGATACGCTGCTGGCGCAGGCCGGGCAGGTGGGAACGCCCGTGAAGATCCGCGTCGGCACGCGCTGGTTAGTGGCGAGCCTCCGCACCGCCCGGCTTGACGAGGCGGGCCGTATCGCCGCGCAGATCGATCTGCTGGGAGAGGGCGACGAGGAACGGCTGACCGGCAGGCTCCATCGCTTCCATCGGGGCGTGACACGCTATCCGCTGCCGGGTGCGGCGGTGTTCGCCATGCCGGCCGCCGATTTGCGCGACGTGTATGCGGCGGAGTCCAGCGTCCATATCGACGTAGGCACGGTCTACCCGACCCGGGACATCCGCGCCGCCCTTGCGGTGGATGCGCTGCTCGGTCGGCATTTCGCCCTGCTCGGCTCCACCGGCACCGGCAAGTCTACGGCGGCGGCGCTGCTGCTCCACCGAATCTGCGCGCTGGCGCCGCAAGGCCATATCGTCATGATCGATCCGCACGGCGAATATGGCAGCGCCTTCGCCGAACAGGGCGCGTTGTTCGACGTGTCGAACCTGCAACTGCCCTATTGGCTGATGAACTTCGAGGAACATTGCGAGGTGTTCCTCACCGCCGCGGGGCCGGAACGGCAGGTGGATGCCGATATCCTCGCCAAATGCCTGCTCGCCGCGCGGGCCAGGAACCGGCTCGGGCAGGAGATCGGCAAGCTCACGGTCGACGCGCCGGTACCCTATCTGCTCTCGGACCTGACCAACGCGCTTACGCAGGAAATGGGCCGCATCGACAAGGCGACCGATACCGCGCCTTATCTTCGCCTGCGCGCCAAGATTGACGAGGTGAAGGGCGACCCGCGCTACGCCTTCATGTTCTCCGGCATGTTGGTGGCGGATACGATGGCCGGCTTCCTCGCGCGCATCTTCCGTCTGCCGGGCGGCGGCAAGCCGATCTCGATCATCGATGTTTCCGGCGTGCCGAGCGAGATCACCGCTGTCGTGGTCGCCGTGCTCAGCCGCCTCGTCTTCGATTTCGCGATCTGGTCGCGCGGAGAGGCGCGGCGACCGGTGCTGCTCGTGTGCGAGGAAGCGCACCGCTATGTGCCCAGCGAAGGCGCCGCCTTGGGCTCCTCCGTCGGGCGCATCCTCAGTCGCATTGCGAAGGAAGGCCGGAAGTACGGCGTCTCGCTGGGTCTGATCACTCAGCGGCCCTCGGACTTGGCCGAAGGCGTGCTTTCGCAGTGCGGCACGATTCTGACGATGCGGCTCAACAACGAGCGCGACCAGGCGTTCGTACGCGCCGCCATGCCGGAAGGAACCCGTGGCTTTCTCGACGCGGTGCCGGCGCTGCGGAACCGCGAATGTATCGCGGTCGGCGAAGGCGTGGCCACGCCGGTGCGGCTGGTGTTCGACGAGCTGGAGCCTAGCAAGCGCCCAGCCTCCGACGATCCGCACTTCTCTACCCTCTGGCGCGAGGCGGGTGGAGAGGAGGCGATGCTGGAGCGCACGATCCGCCGCTGGCGCGCCCAAGGACGCTGACCGGCGTTCCTTAGGGAAAGGCTATTCGGCGTCCTCGGGCTGGGCGCCATGCCCCACCGGCACCGCCATGAGGCTGCGCAGCCGCGCCTGGAACGCCCCCAGCGCGCCGCCGGTCAGGCGCCGTACCGAGACGAACGACACGCCGCGCGGATTAACGGCGGCGCCGTTGCGGGTCGTTTCGAAATGGAGATGCGGGCCGGTCGACAAGCCCGAATTGCCGCTGCGGGCGATCTGCTGGCCCTTGCGCACCGATTGTCCCGGACGGACCAGGATCTTGCTCAGATGCGCATAGCCTGTGCCGAATCCGCTGCCATGATCGATGCGGACAAGGTTGCCATAGCCGGCGGAGCGGCCAGCCACACGCACCACGCCATCGACCGCCGCATAGACGGGGGACCCGTAAGGCGCGGCGATGTCGATCCCCTTGTGCATCCGGTTGAAGCCGAGGATCGGATGCGTCCGCATGCCGAAGGCGGAGGAGAAGCGGCCATTGACCGGCATCGTCATCATGCCGGTTTTGCCGCCCGTGCCACCGGCATCGAACCATTCGGTCTTGCCGCCGCTTTCCCAAGGGGCCAGCTTGATGCCGTTGGCGCAGCCGGTGACGCCGGCATACATCAGCTGGCCATATTGCACTTCGCCCGTTGCGGCGCGCGCCTGACCCAGGATCAGGTCGAACTTGCACGAAGCGCCCAGTCGCGACACGGGGACCCGGCTGGAAACGGTGCGCAGGAACGCCTCAACCGCCTTCGCGGGGGCACCGGCGGCGCGGGCGGAGCGATAGAGGCTGGATCCGATCAGCCCCTGGACACGCAGCGGTGTCCTATCGATCGCGATCGGAATCGATTTGATGGCGAGTGCCGCGCCGGTGCGGGTGATCTCGATCCGCCGATCGAATGCAGCACGGAAGGCGAGCCGCTCCAGCGGGCGTGGCTGCGACTTGTCCGGCCGCCGGCCGAGCGTCATCTCCAGCAGGGTGTTGCGCTGGATGCTGCCCAGCGGCATCGCATCGGCGACCAGGCGCGCGGCAATCCCGGCATCGGCTTCGCCCACGCCGGACCGTTGCAGCACACTGCGCAGCATCGTGCCGCTTCCCAGCTTCGCTTCGTGCTCGATGATCGGCCGTTCGGGCGTGTCGCCTAGCGGTTGGACAAGGCGCGTGGGCGCGGCATGAATGCCGGTGCGCGACCCGCTGGCGAGCGGCGCGATCGCCTGCGCCTGCTGCGCCTGTTCGGCCTTGCCGGAAAGCGGGGCGGGGGCGATGCCCAGGATCGGCTGGTCGACGCTGGGCGCCAGCATCCAGGTGGCAGCGCATAGCGCAGCACAGGTCGCGGCGCCGCGGAACCAGGTGGGCGATCCGATGTCGGCGCCAAGATCGGGAACGAGATCGAGCCCGGCGAGGCGATGGCCCAGCTTCGCAGGCACCACGGCAGGGATCGCGCGCGCCAGACCGCCGCCGCCACCGGCAAGGCCCGAGCCATGATCGTCGCGAAAGAACAAGCGATGCTGCCTTTGATGCCCGATTGCGCGCGGCATGAAGCGACGCGTCCATCGAAGGACTCTGGGTTTGGGGCCTTAAAGTCAAATTAAGTTCGCCAGCTTCGGCAGTTGTTCGCGCCAGTCCGTGCGGAAGCTGCGCCGAAACGGCCGATTCGGCCGAAACCGGCGCGGGAGCGCGGAAAAGCCGGCGCGGGGGAGTTGCCTTACGCGACGTGCGCGACGATCTTGGACGGCAACATGAGCCAGTTCGCCCGTTCGCCCGTCACGGCAGTGCTTGGGCCCACCAATACCGGCAAGACCCACCTCGCGGTCGAACGGATGTGCGGCCATGCCAGCGGCATGATCGGGTTCCCGCTGCGGCTGCTAGCGCGCGAGGTCTACGACCGGGTCGTGCGGATGAAGGGTCCCACCGAAGTCGCGCTGATCACCGGCGAGGAGAAGATCCTGCCGCCCAAGGCCCGCTGGTTCTGCTGTACGGCGGAGAGCATGCCGCTGGAACGCGAGACGGCGTTCGTTGCGCTCGACGAAGCGCAGCTGGGCGCCGATCCGGAGCGCGGCCATGTCTTCACCGATCGGCTGCTGCGCGCGCGGGGCCGCGAGGAGACCATGATTCTGGGCTCGGACAGTCTGCGGCCGATGCTGAAGGCGCTGGTGCCGGAAGCCGAGATCGTCGGCCGGCCGCGCTTCTCCACGCTCAGCTATGCCGGTGCCAAGAAGCTGTCCCGCCTGCCGCGCCGCTCGGCGATCGTCGCCTTCTCGGCCGAGGAAGTCTATGCCGTGGCCGAGGCGCTGCGCCGCCTGCGGGGCGGTGCGGCCGTGGTGATGGGAGCGCTGTCCCCGCGCACCCGCAACGCCCAGGTGGCGATGTTCCAGGCGGGCGAGGTCGATTATCTCGTCGCCACCGATGCGATCGGCATGGGGCTCAACATGGATGTCCACCATGTCGCCTTCGCCTCGCTCCACAAGTTCGACGGGCGGCGCCAGCGGCGGCTGACCATCGCCGAGATGGCGCAGATCGCCGGTCGCGCCGGGCGCCACCAGAAGGACGGCACTTTCGGCGCGCTGCACGAAGAGGGGCCGAGCGCCTTCACGCCCGAGGAAGTGCTGGCGATCGAGGGCCATCAGGTGCCGAAGCTCGAGCATCTCTATTGGCGGCAGGGCGAGCCGGACTTTTCCAGTATCGATGCGCTGGTCGCCAGCCTGGAGGCCCGGCCTCAGGCCGAGGTGCTGCGCGCTGCCCCCCAGGCTACCGACCTGGCGGTGCTCAAACGCCTGGCCGACGAGGACTGGGTCCGCGCGCGGGTGCGCAGCCCGCGCATGGTGGCGCGGCTCTGGGCGGCGTGCGGCCTGCCGGATTTCCGCAAGCTGGGCGTCGATCCCCATGCGCGCTTCGTCGGGCGCATCTTCGGGCACCTTTCCGAAGGGCGCGGGCATCTGCCGCATCAATGGTTCGCCGACGAGATCCAGCGGCTCGATAATATGGGCGGCGATGTCGAGACGCTCGCCGGCCGCATCGCCGCGGCGAGAAGCTGGGCCTATATCGCCCACCGCGCCGATTGGCTGGAGCAGCCTGCGCACTGGGCCGAGCGGACCCGCGCGATCGAGGAGAAGCTGTCCGACGCGCTGCATGCCAGCCTAACCCAGCGCTTTGTGGACAAGCGCACCACGGTGCTGCTGCGCCAGATCGGCGCGGACGCTTCCACGCTGCCGGTGACGATCGGCCCTGAAGGCGAAGTGAGCGTCGAGGAGCATCCGCTCGGCACGCTGGAAGGCTTCCGTTTCAAGGTCGCCGCCGAGGCCCGGGCGGGCGACAAGCGGATGCTGCTCGCCGCCGCCGAGAAGCGGCTCGCGGGGGAATATCGCCGCCGCGGCTCCGCGTTGGCGGACGCGCCGGACGGCGAGCTGGCGCAGATCGGCACCGCGATCCACTGGCGCGGCCACGATGTCGCGCTGCTCAAGCCGGGCGCAAACCTGGTGCGGCCGCGCGTGCAGCTCGATCGTGCGCTCGATGTGCTGGACCCGCAAGCCAAGACCGCCGTGCAGACGCGGCTGGAGCGCTGGTTCGCCGAGCGGGTGCAGGCCGATCTTCCGGTTCTTGCCAAGCTCGACGCGATCACCCGGGAGGAAGCGGCAGGGGCCCCCTTGCGCGCGCTCGCGACTGCGCTGCTCGAACAGGGCGGCCTCCTGCCCCGCCGCGCGGCGGGCGGGATGCTGGAAGCGCTCGACGGCTCGGCGCGCCACCGGCTGCGCAAGATCGGCATGACGATCGGAACGCTCGACGTGTTCGCACCTTCGCTGCTCAAGCCGCGTGCCGCCGCCCGTCGCCGCGCGCTGATGGGGCTGGAGCAGGTGCCGCCCGATGCCGCCGTCGTGCTGCCGCGCGACGCCGCAGGCGCGGATCTCGCCCATGGATTTCGCCCCTTCGGCGCGCAGGCGGTGCGTGTCGACCTGGTCGAGCGTATCGCCCGCGCCGCGCACGAAGCGCGCCAGGGCCGCAAGCCCTTCGCGCCCGATCCGGCACTTGCTACCTCGATCGGCCTCAAGCCGGAGACGATCGCCCGGCTGATGGCACAGCTCGGCTTCCGCACCGCGCGCGGCGACGCCGACGCCCCGCAGCGTTGGATTTGGCAGGGACTGACCCCGCTTGCCAAGCCCAAGCCGGTCGTAGCGCCCGGCAACGCCTTCGCCGCGCTGGCAGCGCTGCGCAATGGCTGAACCGCAAGGCCATGGCCCGGCGATGCGGCTAGATCGCTTCCTCTGGTACGCGCGGATCGTGAAGACTCGCAGCGGGGCGCAGGCGTTGTGCGAAAAGGGGCTGCTGCGGATCGATGGTCGCCGGGTGGAGCGATCTTCCGCCTCGGTGCGGGTCGGTGCGATTCTGGCCTTTCCGATTCTGGGCAAGGTACGGGTGCTGCGCGTCACCGCGCTGCCGATCCGGCGGGGCCCGCCGGGCGAGGCGCGGGGTTGTTACGAGGATCTCGTGACCGATCCCGGCGTTCAGAGTGTGTCCCGAGATTGACGTGCGCGCCTCCCGCGCATAGCAGGACCCCCGCATTGATCGTTCGCAACCAAGGACTGTTTCTCCCATGACCTATGTCGTCACCGACGCATGCATCCGGTGCAAGTACATGGATTGTGTCGAGGTTTGTCCGGTGGACTGCTTCTATGAAGGCGAGAACATGCTCGTCATCAACCCCAGCGAGTGCATCGATTGCGGCGTGTGCGAGCCCGAGTGCCCCGCAGAGGCGATCCTGCCGGATACCGAAAACGGCCTGGAAAAGTGGCTCGAGCTGAACCGTGTCTATTCGGAGCAGTGGCCCAACATCACCATCAAGGGCGAAGCGCCTGCCGATGCGGATGCGATGAAGGCCGAGGCGGACAAGTTCGACAAATATTTCTCGCCCAATCCCGGCAGCGGATCCTGATCCCGGCGGCAGTCGCCGGAATACCGCCAACCGCGCCCGATTTGGGCCACGTCGTGCAGTTTTCTGTGCGGCGCTGGTGACGTTTGGCTGGTAATTTTATTACGAGCATGTTAAAAGGACTGCGACGGAGGCATTTAGACTCGCTTCCGCCCGGAGACGCTAGCGTATGCCCCGATCCAGCCTATCCGCCGCGCCTCGCGGTTCCGGACGGGCTCCGCAATCCCACCGGGGCCGGTAATTCACGAAAGGTTCCTCGCACATGGCTGCAAAGGCGCTGTCCTTCGACGTCGGCGATTATGTCGTTTACCCCAAGCACGGTGTTGGCCGTGTTATCGAGCTGCAGAAGCAGGAAATTGCAGGCATGCAGCTCGAGCTCTACGTACTTCGTTTCGAAAAAGAGAAAATGACGCTGCGCGTACCGACCAACAAGGCGGAAAGCGTTGGCATGCGCAAGCTCTCCAGCGACAAGACGCTGCGCGAAGCGCTCGACACGTTGAAGGGCAAGCCCAAGGTCAAGCGTACCATGTGGTCGCGCCGCGCCCAGGAATATGAAGCGAAGATCAACTCGGGCGACCTAGTGTCGATCGCCGAAGTGGTGCGCGATCTGTTCCGTGCGGACGACCAGCCCGAGCAGAGCTATTCCGAACGCCAGATCTTTGAAGGTGCGGCCAGCCGCCTCGCGCGCGAACTCGCCGCGATGGAAGAGCTGACCGAGCCGGCGGCGCTGGAGAAGATCCTGGATATCCTGCGCAAGGCCGCGGCGATCCACAACAAGGACAAGATTCCCGCCTGATTGGGCGCGGAACGGGTCGGATCAAAAGGGGGCGGGCCAAATCGGCCGCGCCCCCTTTTCGTTACCGTTCGATCGTGTATTATACCGGCAACACACGATCGGGAGGTTTCTCATGCGTCTGTTGCCAGCCCTTGTCCTGCTGCCCCTCGCCACCGCCTGCAACGCGAGCTGGGGAAATAGCGGCGCCAAGGTTGAGGGAAGCGGCACCGGCGGCACGCGCAGCTTCGCCGCCAGCGGCTTCACCGGCGTGGCACTTAAAAGTTCGGACGATGTGGATGTGCGCATCGGCAACGCCTTTTCGGTCCAGGCGGAAGGGGATCCCAAGGTACTCGATCAGCTCGACATCCGCCTCGACGGCGATACGCTGCAAGTCGGGCGCAAGAGCGGCGGCAGCAGTTGGCTCGGCGGCGGCGATCGCGGGGCGAAGATCCATGTCGTATTGCCGAAGCTGACCGATGCCGTGGTGGCGGGTTCGGGCACGATGCGGGTCGATCGCGCGGAAGGCGCCTTTGACGGCGCCGTGGCAGGATCGGGTGACCTCGATATCGCCGCGCTTTCGGCGAACAAGGCATCGCTGTCGATCGCCGGTTCGGGCAACATCACCGTTGCAGGGCGCGCGGAGTCGCTGGATGTTTCCGTGGCGGGATCGGGCGATCTCCACGGCGAGAGTCTGACCGCAAAGGGTGCAGACATCTCGATTGCGGGATCGGGCAATGTGCGCGCGAACGTGCCGGGCGCGGCCTCCATCGCAATCCTGGGCTCAGGCGATGTCGAACTGCGCGGCGGCGCCAAGTGCGACGTCAGCAAAGTGGGCTCGGGTGCGGCGAAGTGTTCGTGAGATGATCGGTGTCGAAGCTCCCGCCGCCAGCGGGAGCGTTCTCGCGCTCGCTCCGCGGTGCTGCCCTACGCGACGGCGACCAGGCGCGGGCAGATCGCTTTCAACTCCGCCGGAAATAGGCCGATGGCGTGACGCCGAGTGAGCGTTTGAAGAAGGCGATGAAGGCACTGACGCTGTCATAGCCCAGATCCAGCGCGACGGTAGTGACGGCGCGCCCCTCCTATCTGGATCGGAAAAGCCTGCCTACGCCGGGGCAAATGCTCGCCGCCATGACCCAGCAGGACGCGTCTGCCAAGGAGGCCATCGACGCGCACTATGCGCATGGTGTGCGCAACGATCTGTACGGCTGATGCCGGTGCCCGGGCGCGCGCCGGTCAGGCCGCCAGCGGGAAGCGCAGCAGCTTGTGTTCGGTCGCCACCAGCGCTTCGGCGCCGGGACCCACCGCGCGAACGATCTCTGGATGCCCCGCATCCAGCCCGCCGGTGAGCGCGCCGAACGCCGGCAGGATCAGCTTGCTCTGCGTTGCCACGAAGCAGCGCCGCGCGACATGCCGGCCGCGAACTGTGAGCCGCAGCTTCGGGTGAAAATGACCGGAAAGCTCGGGCCGTGCCTCTCCGGCCAGCGCTTCGTGGCGCAGCATCAGCCCGTCGACCTCGGCTTCGGCGTGCACCACGCCGCCGCACGAATCGACCAGCACGCGATCGTGATTGCCGGTGATCCAGTGCCAGGCGAGCCCGCCGGTCAGTGCCGTCAGCGTCGCCCGCGCCTCGGCGGGCAGGCGCTCGCACCCCTTGGTGTCGTGGAAACTGTCGCCCAGGCACCAGAGTTCCGTCGGCCGCAGCCGTTCCACCACCGCGGTCAGCGCCGCCAACGTCGCCAGCGAGTCGTACGGCGGTAGCATCTGCCCGCCGAGCGCGAACCAGCTCGCCTTTTCAAAATGCAGGTCGGCGACGAGCAACGCCCGCCGCGCCGGCCAATAGAGGGCGCCTTCGGGCAGCGCGCGAAAGTCATGGCCGGCGAACGAAAGGGGAACCATGGGCGTGCTATCCCGCTTCCGCGTGCCGGCGTCAATGGGCGTCAGGCTACGGTGGTCTCCGCCTGGACTCGGGTCGTCTCACCGAGTGCACCGAGGATCCGAACCCAGGAACGGATGCCCTTATGGAAGCTCTTCAGCTCGTATTTTTCGTTGGGCGAATGGATGTTGTCGTCGGGCAGCGCGAAGCCGACCATCACGCTGTCCATCCCCAGGATCGAGCGGATCGAATTGACCACCGGGATCGATCCGCCGCAGCCGAGCAGCGCGGATTTGCCCCATTCTGCATCGAGCGCGGCCTGGGTGGCTGCCAAAGGACCGCTGTCGCTCGCCAGGCTGATCGCGAAGCTGCCGGGGCCGCGCGTGACGAACTCGGCCGAGCAATCCTCGGGCAGACGGCGGCGGACATGCGCCTGGAACGCCTCCCACACCTGATCGGGGTCCTGTGTGCCGACCAGTCGGAAACTCACCTTGGCATGGGCTTCGGCAGGGATCACCGTCTTGAAGCCTTCGCCGATATAGCCGCCCCAGATGCCGTTGATCTCGGCCGTCGGGCGCGACCAGACCTGTTCCAGCACCGTCTTGCCCGCCTCGCCGGCCGGCACCCGCAGGCCCACTTCACCCAGGAAGTCGGCCGCATCGAAGCCCAGCTTGTTCCAGCTTTCGAGCACGGTCGGATCGGTATCCGGCACGCCGTCATAGAAGCCGTCGAGCGTGACGCGGCCGTCCGCATCCTTCATCTCGCCGAGGATGCCGGCGAGCAGCTGGATCGGATTGCGCGCCGCCCCCCCATAGAGGCCGGAGTGCAGGTCGCGCGAAGGCCCGCGCACCGTCACCTGGCCGGCTGCCATGCCGCGCAGGCCGATGGTGATGCCGGGAGTATCGCGATCCCACATCAGCGTGTCGCAGATCAGCGCGAAATCGGCTTTCAGTTCCTCGGCATGGGCATGAAGGAACGGCTCCAGGCTGGTCGACCCCGATTCCTCCTCGCCTTCAAACAGAATGGTGACGCGGCAGGGCAGTCGGCCCTCGGCGGCCTTCCAGGCGCGGCACGCTTCGATAAAGGTGCGCAGCTGGCCCTTGTCGTCCGAGGCGCCGCGGCCGACGATCGTCTTCGAACTGTCTGCGCGCGTGTCGATCCACGGATCAAACGGATCGCGGGTCCACAGCGCGATCGGGTCGACCGGCTGCACATCGTAATGGCCATAGAACAGCACGTGCGGCCCGTCGCCGTCATGGTGCGCAACCACCATCGGGTGGCCCGGTGTATCGGCAACGCGGGCCGCGAAGCCGAGCTCGGCCAGTTCGGCGGCAAGCTGCTCGGCAGCGCGGCGGCATTCGGCGGCATAGGCGGGATCGGTGGAGACGGAGGGCACGCGCATCAGCGCGGCCAGGCGCTCGATGCTGGCGTCCAGCTGGGCATCGGCGAAGGCGAGAGTGGAGTCGGTCATGCCGGTCCGGCTACGCCCGACGCGCGACGGCGGCAACCCCGGCCAAGGGGCAGCATCGGGCGCGCAATCGCTGTGCCGGGCGCGCCCAGCGGCTGGTGCCGGCCGCCGGCTTGCGCTAGGCGGCTGCCGATCATGCTCAACCTCACCGATATCACGGTGCGCCTTGGCGGGCGCACGATCCTCGACAACGCCACGGCCAAGCTGCCGCCGCGCGGACGCATCGGCCTGATCGGCCGCAACGGCGCCGGCAAGTCGACGCTGGTAAAGGTCATCGCCAGCCAGCTCGAACCCGATGGCGGCAGCATCGACATGCCGCGCGGCGCGAAGCTGGGCTATATCGCGCAAGAAGCGCCCGGCGGCACCGCCACACCGTTCGAGACGGTGCTCGCCGCCGATATCGAGCGCGCCGCGCTGCTCGAGGAAAGCGAAACCAGCCACGATCCCGATCGCATCGGCGAGATCCATGAGCGGCTCATCGCGATCGACGCGCATGCCGCGCCTTCGCGCGCGGCGCGCATCCTGGTCGGGCTCGGCTTCGACGAAGAGATGCAGCACCGCGAGCTGGAGAGTTTCTCGGGCGGCTGGCGGATGCGCGTGGCGCTGGCCAGCCTGCTCTTCTCGCAGCCCGACCTGCTGCTGCTCGACGAGCCTTCGAACCACCTCGACCTCGAAGCGGTGCTGTGGCTGGAGGACTTTCTGAAGTCCTATCCGGCGACGATCCTGCTGGTCAGCCACGAGCGTGACTTCCTCAACAATGTCGTCGATCACATCCTGCACCTCGAGCGCGGCAAGCTGACGCTCTATCCCGGCGGCTATGACGCATTCGAGCGCCAGCGCGCCGAGCGCCAGGCCCAGCTCGCCGCCGCGCGCGCCAAGCAGCAGGCCGAGCGCGAGAAGCTGCAGGATTACATCGCGCGCAACTCGGCCCGCGCCTCGACAGCCAAGCAGGCGCAGAGCCGGCAGAAGGCGCTGGCCCGGATGCAGCCGATCGCCGAGCTGGTCGACGATCCCTCGCTCAGCTTCGACTTCCCAAATCCGGACGAGCTGCGCCCGCCGCTGATCACGCTCGACATGGCCAGCGTCGGCTATGGCGAGACGCCGATCCTCCAGCGGCTCAACCTGCGGATCGATCCCGACGATCGCATCGCGCTGCTCGGCCGCAACGGCAACGGCAAGACCACGCTCGCCCGGCTGCTCGCCGCGCAGCTGACGCCGATGGATGGCGCGATCAACAGCAGCGGCAAGATGAAGGTGGGATACTTCACCCAGTATCAGGTGGAGGAACTCGACCGCGACGACACGCCGCTGCAGCACATGACGCGCAACATGGCGGGGGCCAGCCCGGGCGCGGTGCGCGCGCAGCTCGGCCGCTTCGGCTTTTCGGGCGACAAGGCGACGACCAAGGTCGGCAAGCTTTCGGGCGGCGAGCGGGCACGCCTGGCGCTGGCATTGATCACCCGCGATGCGCCGCATTTGTTGATCCTCGACGAGCCGACCAACCACCTCGACGTCGACGCGCGCGAGGCGCTCATTCAGGCGCTCAACGGCTATACCGGCACGGTCGTGGTGGTCAGCCACGATCGCCACATGCTGGAGATGACGGCGGACCGGCTGGTGCTGGTCGACCAGGGCACTGCGCGCGAGTTCGACGGCAGCCTCGACGATTATATCGCCTTCGTGCTCGCCAAGGATCCGGCGGGATCGAAGGGCGGCGCCTCGAAGGAAAACCGCAAGGACGCACGCCGCGCCGCTGCCGAGGCGCGCGAGAAGGGCAACGCCCTGCGCAAGGCGGCCAAGGCGGCAGAGGCCGAGGTGGTCAAGCTGCAGGGTCAGCTGTCGGCGCTCGACAAGGCGATGTTCGATCCCTCCAATGCCGAGCCCGCGCTGACCAAGTTGACCATGACCGACCTGATGAAGCGCCGCGCCGATGTCGCCGCGAAGATCGAGGCGGCGGAGCTGATCTGGATGGAAGCCAGCGAAGCGCTCGAACAGCTCGCGCCCTGACGCGACTGGGCCCGGCTGGCGCCTGCAGCGGCAAGCGGGACTCGCGGAGTCGCCGTCCATCGTGGCTACGACCATATTCTGTAGAAATGAACCCGTAACGGACCAAAGTCCTCTATAGTCTTCCTCCATTATAGTTCCGAACATCGGTGAATGCCGCTCTTGATTGACGTAGTTTCAGAAGATGCCGTCAATTAGCGAGGGACATATGGAAGAGGGTAAGGGGAGGCTTGTCGTCATCGGTTCCGGCATCAAGGCGGTTTCGCACTTTACGCTGGAAGCGCAGCAGCACATTCGTAACGCAGATATCGTGCTCTATGCTGCAGCGGATCCGGTCACCGATATATGGATACAGAAGCAGAATAAGAACAGCTTCGATCTATACCAATATTATGCGGACGATAAGTCACGGATCATCACCTATACGCAGATGATCGAGCGAACGATGCAGGAAGTGCGCGCGGGCAAATATGTCTGCGCTCTCTTCTATGGCCATCCGGGCGTGTTCGTCACACCTTCCCACAACGCGATCGCGATCGCCCGCAGCGAAGGCTATCACGCCGTGATGCTGCCGGCGGTTTCCGCAGAAGACTGTCTCTACGCCGATCTCGGTGTGGATCCCAGCGTCCCGGGCCTCCAGATCTACGAAGCGACCGATTTCCTGCTGCGTCGCCGCCATATCGATACGAGCGCCAATTTCGTGCTGTGGCAGGTGGGATGCATCGGCGACCTGGGCTTCAAGTTCGGCGGGTATCAGAACGACAAGTTCGAGGTGCTGCTCGATTATCTCGAAGAAATCTACGGCCCCGATCATATCGCGATCAACTATGTCGCCAACATGTTTTCGGGCGAGCCGACGATCGATCGCCACCGGATCGCCGACTATCGGGATCCGGAGGTGAAGCGGACGGTGTCCGGCATCTCCACCTTCTTCCTGCCCGCCAAAGACGCTGCGCTTGCAGACGATGCAATGCGACAGCGGCTGGGCTTCGTGAAGGTGAACGAGGCGCGGCGCGATCCGCTGATCTGCAACCGCGAGGATTATGCCGTGCTGGCCGAAGTGGCGCGGCGCAATAACCACAATCATGCGGTGCCACCCGGGTACAAGTTCAGCTTCGCGTCCGAACCGCTCTACGAAACGCTGCTCGAACTGGCGCTCGATCCCCGCGCGCAGGATGCGTTCCGCCTCGAACCTCGTGCCTATCTCGAACGGCGTGAGGGCCTGACGGCAGATGAGCGACGGCAGTTGCTGATGCAGCATCACGGGGTCACCCGCATGATGTTCAAGCGCGATCCGGAAAAGGAAGCGACTCGCTTCGTCGGCGATGCGCTGCTGCGGCCGGAACTGGCGGGCGCCTACCACGATCTGCAGGATGCAGCCGCAGCCGAAGTGGAAAGCGGCACCATGCCGCTCGGCGAATATGAGGGCGTCGTCGGCGCCTGGTTGCAGCAGCATGGCTACGCCACCACGCCGGCGGCCATCACCCGCGCAATGGAGCATGTCGTCGTCGGCGAAGATGATGACGATGCCGCCGAAAGCTCGGAACTCGTAACTGCGTGAGGACTGCGCCGTCCCAGGATGGCGTGCATCGATCCCGAAAGGAGAGGTTTATGGCTAGCTTCGATCCATCCGGCACCTACATGACGAGTTGGCTCCAGCCGGACGGCACCACCTATGTGCCCGGGCCCGTCGTGATCGACACGAGTACGCAGTCGATCTCCGTCAATGGTGTGGCGATCGTCAATCCCAGCTTCAGCGGCAGTACTGCCGTCAGTTGGTCGGCGAGCAGCGGCAATGGCAGTTCCGCGAGCCTCACATTCTACCAGAGCTCGGGCGTCAACGGCTTCGTCGGCAAATATGCGCAAGGCAGCGCCGCGCTGCCGGCGTCGAACAACCTGTTCGGCAATGCAGGGGTGGCATCGCAATCGCTTTCCACCTGGAACGGTACCTATAACCTCTACAGCGTCACCAGCAGCGGCCAGGCGACCTCAACCGGGCAGACGCTGCTGATCGAAGCGCCCAACGTCACCTATTCCGGCGCGCTGGTGAACAAGGCCGTCTATACGGGCGAGCAGACCTCGAGCGGCGAGATCGATCAGCTTGCCTGGTTCAGCGCCGACGGCAATCCCCAGAACGCCATCCTTCAGTTCGCCAAGAGCAGCGGCAACCTCACCTTCTACGGGATGATGTGGACGGCGGGCGATCAGCCCACCTATGTCAACGTCACCGGCACGACCGCGACCACCGGCGCGCCGACGATCATGATGATCGCCGTCATGGTGAGCGAAACCACCGAAGTGACGACGGAAGTTACCACCGAAGTGACCACGGAAGTCACGACGGAGGTTACCACGGAAGTGACGACCGAAGTCACCACCGAAGTGATGACCGAAGTGATCGTGGAAGTGGTGGAAGTCATCGCAGCCCAGGATACCAACAATCCCTCTGGCGGAACTCGTAAGCTGCTGCGGCCCGATGTGGACCGGCGCGCAGCAAAAGGGTTGCTGCGGCATGCGGTGCGGCTTGCCAAGGCAGCGTGAACGCCGAACCACATCCCATGCCGCAGAGCGACGTTCTTACGATGGCTATGGAGCAGGCACATCACGGCCGCTTGAGCGACCACAGCATCACGCTGGGCGCCAATCGCCTGCCCATGGCCTTCGTTTTCGACTATGATGTTCGGCGCTGGGATCTGCGGGCAGTCGTCCGCGACTATTTTGGCACCGATTCGCTGGAGGCGCTGCACCAGGATCCGCGCTGGAACCCACCGGATCCGGTGCATGCGCTGCCGAACACCGCGACGCTGCGCAACAGTTGGGACGTGAGCAAGGCGCTGCGGTCCGCCGTGATCGACCGCGCGATGCCGCTGCTAGACAGCCTTATCCATCATCGCATTTCGGACTTTGTGACGCGCATCGTCAGTCAGCAGCCGCAGGCGATGATGCGCGTGAATTTTCATGGATCGCGCGCGATCCTGCGGTTCCACACCGATCGCGAATATGGCCAGCGCGATACCGCGCTCAATATCTGGCTGCCGGTCACGCGCGTCTATGGCAGCAACAGCCTGTACTTCGAATCCGCGCCCGGCCTTAGCGACTTCCAGCCCGTCACGCTGGAATATGGCCAGGCGCTGATGTTCTACGGCACGCATTTGCAGCACGGCACGCTCGACAATATGAGCGGCGGCACCAGGATTTCGTTCGATTTCCGCGTGTCCGTTTAGCTTCCGATCGCAATTCCGCCGCTCGACGCTCTTCGCAAATCCTGTAAAACCGGCGCGGGCTGGGAGGAAGAACAGGATGACGGAGGGGGTTCGCGAACCAACCGCGGGCGAGATGCGGATGGTGATCGGCGCATCGTCGCTCGGCACCGTGTTCGAATGGTATGATTTCTTCATCTGGGGCACGCTTACCGCTACCGGCATCCTCGGCCGCACTTTCTTCCCCTCCGGGAACGAGGTGATGGCGACGCTGCTTTCCTGGGCAACCTTTGCGGTGGGCTTCGGCTTTCGGCCGCTCGGCGCCGTGCTGTTCGGCTTTCTGGGGGATCGGATGGGGCGGAAATACACCTTCCTCGTCACCATCACCCTGATGGGGCTGGCCACCGCAGGCATCGGGCTGGTGCCCGGCTATGCGACGATCGGTGCAATCGCGCCGATCCTGATACTGGTGCTGCGCGTTGCACAAGGGCTGGCGCTCGGCGGCGAATATGGCGGCGCCGCGATCTATGTGGCGGAACACTCTCCGCCCGGCCGCGCCGGCTATCATACCAGTTTCATCCAGGCGAGCGTCGTTGGCGGCTTCATCCTCAGCCTGGCGGTGGTGCTGCTGTTCAAGCTCGGTTTTGCGCCGGTCTGGGATGCGTGGGGCTGGCGGCTGCCGTTCTTGTTCTCGATGGTGCTGCTGGCGATTTCGCTGTGGATGCGCCTCAAGCTTTCCGAAAGCCCGGTCTTCAGAGCGATGAAGGAGGCAGGCGAAACCGCGGGAAACCCGTTCCTTGAAAGCTTCACCTATCCCGGCAACAAGCGCCGGCTTGCGGTCGCGCTGTTCGGCATCGCCGCCGGATTGACCGTGATCTGGTACACGTCGATGTTTTCGGTGTTGTCCTTCCTTTCCGGCCCGATGCGGCTGGACCAGACGGCGGCGCAGCTGATCACCGGCGCAGGTGCGCTTATCGGGGTGGGCTTCTTCATCCTGTTCGGGAAAATCTCTGACCGGGTAGGTCGCAAGCCGCCGATCGTCATCGGCTATGCGCTGACGCTGCTGCTGCTATTCCCCTGTTTTTACGTGATCGGTAGTGCGGCAAACCCGAGCCTGGCCAAGGCGGCGCTGCGCGCGCCGGTGGTCGTCTCCGGCCCGCACTGCGCCTATGATCCCTTCGCGGCCGTTCAGCGCGACGAATGCGGACGGATGCTCGACCACCTGTCGAAGCGCGGGGTGATCTATACCACCGACACGGCGCCCAGCGTGGTCGTCACGATCGGCGGGCAGGTCGTGCCGCAGACAGAACCGGCTGCGGTGGATGCCGCGCTGAAGGATGCCGGCTATCGCTTCGACCGCATCGTGCCGCCGCCGCTCGACATCGCAATGATCCTGGTGGCGATGACGGTGCTGATGGCACTGTGCGGCGCCACCTTCGGCCCGGTGGCGGCGCTGCTCAGCGAGATGTTCCCCTCACGCATCCGCTATTCGTCGATGTCGATCCCCTATCACATCGGCACCGGCTATTTCGGCGGCTTCCTTCCCTTCATCAGCCAGTACATCGTCGCGCGCACCGGGAACCCGGTGGCAGGGCTGTGGTACACCATGGCAGTGGTGGCGATGGCGCTGGTCGTGACGATGCTGGGGCTGAAGGAGACGGTGGCGTTGCGCGAACGAGGGCGCTAACCGCGGGGCATGATCCCCTCTCCGCTTCGTCTCCGCCTTGACGCTGCCGCCCTCGTCGCGAACTGGCGATTGCTCGATGGGCTGAGTGGCCGCGCAGCGTGCGGGGCGGCGGTGAAGGCGAACGGCTATGGTCTGGGTGCGCGGGGCGTGGTCGAGCGGCTGGCGGCGGCGGGCTGCCGCGACTTTTTCGTCGCTACCTGGAGCGAGGCGCGCGCACTGGCCGATCTGGGCGTCGGCCTCTCCGTGCTTCACGGCATCCGTGCCGAAGACCTCGCCGATCGCCCGCCCCAGCTTCGCCCGGTCCTCGCCAGCGCCGAGCAGGTGCGGCGTTGGCGCGAGGCTGGCGGCGGCAACTGCGACGTGATGGTCGATACCGGCATGAACCGGCTGGGCGTTTCGCCCGAACAGGTTGCCCAAGGGCTGCTCGACGGGCTCGCGATCGATACGCTGCTCAGCCATCTGGTCTCGGCGGAGGAGGATGTGCCGCTGAATGGTCGTCAGCGTGATCGCTTCGCCGCGCTGGCCGGCCGCACCTCCGCGCGACGGATGAGCCTGGCGAACAGCGCGGGCATCGCGCTCGGGCCAGACTATCATTTCGATCTCACCCGTCCCGGCATTGCGCTCTATGGCGGCCGATATCGCGACGGCCATGCCGGCATTCGCCAGGTGGCGACGCCCGAAGCGCAGATCCTGCAGCGGCGCCGCGTCGCCGCCGGCGAGACGATCGGCTACAATGCCACTTTCACCGCGCCGCGGGACATGGAAGTGGCGATCCTGAACCTCGGCTATGCCGATGGCTATCTGCGCTGCTTCTCCGATCGCGGGCGCGGCCGGGCAGGGGATGCGGTGCTGCCCGTGCTAGGCCGCATCTCGATGGACCTGACCGCGCTGAGCGTCGACGCCGCGCCGCACCTGAGCGAGGGCGACTGGGTCGCGATCGACTATGACCTGCCTGAAACCGCGGCAGTCAGCGGACTCTCGCAATATGAGCTGCTGACCGGCCTGGGCGCACGGTTCGATCGGATATGGGAATAGCCGGCGCCCTCAGGCGGCCGGCTTTTCCTTGTTCCGCCAGAAGTCCTGAACGATTTCCCAACCCTCTTCAGCGGTTTCGCAGAAGTGGAACAGGTTCAGGTCGCGCGGGGAGATCACGCCTTCCTCGCACAGCGCCTCGAAATTGACGACGCGGTTCCAGAATTCCTTTCCGTAGAACAGGACCGGGATCGGATCGATCTTGCCGGTCTGGATCAGCGTAAGCAGTTCGAAGCTTTCGTCGAAGGTGCCGAACCCGCCCGGGAACACGGCCACCGCGCGCGCATGGAGCAGGAAGTGCATCTTGCGCAGCGCGAAATAGTGGAACTGCATGCTCAGCGACGGCGTGACATAGGGGTTCGGCGCCTGTTCGTGCGGTAGCACAATGTTCAGCCCGATCGTCTCCGCGCCAACATCCTGCGCGCCGCGATTGGCTGCTTCCATGATCGACGGGCCGCCGCCCGACGTCACGACGAAGTGGCGCTTGCCCGCCGCATCGAGCGGGAAGTTGCTGGCGATCTGGCCCAGCCGGCGCGCCACGTCGTAATATTTCGACTTGGCGACCAGGCTGTTCGCGATCCGCTTCTGCTGCTCGGTTTCGGCCAGCGCGAGCACGGCTTCTGCCTTGGCCGGCTCCGGAATTCGAGCCGAGCCATAGATCACGAAGGTGGAGGCAATATTGGCTTCGTCCAGCAGCAGCTGGGGCTTCAGCAGTTCCAGCTGGAAGCGGATCGGCCGCAGATCCTCGCGCAGCAGGAAGTCCATGTCCTGGAACGCCAAGCGATAGGCGGGGTGCTCGGTCTGCGGGGTGCCGGTGGCGGTATTGGCGCTTTCCGCTTCCTCCTGGGCGGGACGGAAGACGCGCGACGGGACTCTCGTGTCACTCATCCAAGGCCGATTAGGACGTTCCGGCGCGCTTGGAAAGCGTCAAGCGCAGAAGGGCCCGCGCCCCATGTCGAAGTGGAAATGATCGCGGTGCGCCGCGTTGTAGCGTGGGCTCAGTACCGTCGCAAAGCGCTTGCAGGCCGATCCGTGCACTGCCTCCAGGAAGCGGCGGACGGCAGGGTCGGAGGATTGCCAGTCGCGCAGGATCGTCACGCGCCGGCCGTCCTTCAGCACGAAGCCGGAAACGTCGACGGCATTGGCCAGCCCGTGCTCAGACAGCTTGGTCGCGGATTCGGGCCGCCCAACCACGGCGCGGCAGGAATAGGTGCCGAAGGTTTCCACCCGCACCAGATCGCTGCCCAGCATCTGCCGCGCCGCCGGTGCGACCGCGAACTGCACCCAGCCAGTGAAGGCGCGGGCAAGCGGGCACCGCATCGACTTGATCCCACTCACCGGCACGCCGATGTCCAGCAGCTGCACGGCGCCGCGCACCACGCATCCGCCGCCGAAATCGCGATCGGGCAACGGGCTGTAGCGAATGCCGCTGCGAGAAAGATCGGTAAAGCATTGCTGCGTGTCGCGCGGCGTGGGCTCGCGGAGCGTGATCGGGCCGCGCGAAGGCTGGCGGCTCTGTGCGGGGCGCTTTTCGCTGCCGCCGCTGCCGAACAGGCAGGCCGAAAGCAGCAAGGGCAGCGCCAAAGCCGCCAGCGAAAGGGGGACGCGCCGGGAAACCATTGGTGGCAGGATAGGGCAAATCGGTGCTGGCGCGAACCACCGCCCGTCGCGCGTGCGAGTCGCTTCGTCAGGCCTCGGTGGCGGTCTCGCGAAAACGATCGGCCATCTCGGCCGGCACGCGCATCAGCCGGCCGCTGGCACGATCGAGCAGCGCCCAGCTGGTCACCGCCGCCACCAGCACCTTGCCGTCGCCGGACAGGAACTGGACGTGGCGGTTGAACCGTGCGCCGCGTGGCGGATCGGGGATCCAGGTTTCGGCTGTCACCTGCTCGCCGGCGCGCAGATTGCCGCGATAGTCGATCTCGTGCCGCGTCACGACCCAGACGCAGGCATCGCGCTCGGCTTCGGTCGCGCGTGCATTCCAATGCGCCACGGCAATGTCCTGAATCCACGCGACCCAGACGGCGTTGTTCACATGCCCCAGTTCGTCGATATCGGCCGAGCCGGCAGTGATGGTGCGAGAGAAGCGGGCCATGGCGCCAATCTAGCGATGATCACCGCCGGGGACAGCTATTGTCGGTCGGCCCGGATCGTCCTCGAACTTGATCGCGCGGATCCGCCATTGGCGCTGCTCGGGCGTCGCCCCGTCGATGTCGCCGGTCCGGTGCAGGGTTACAGCGCCGAGTTGGTAGAAGGGCTTCCCGGTAGCCCGGATCCGGGCATAGACTTGCACCGGCACCGTTACATAGCGTTGGCCCGCGCCGGCCTCGATCGCGCCCGGGGCGCCCACATTAGCGTGATATTCGGAATAGGTTGCGAAGCGCGTCGCGAACTGTGCGGCATCGCCTCCCGACGCCTTGCCACCGTCGCTCCACAGCGCCCAGGCATCGGCGTATCGGCCCGCCTCGATCAGCGCATAATAGGTTTGGACCACATTGGCCGCGCCCTGTGCGCTGTCGGGCGTGAAGGGCGCTTCGCTCACCGGCGTCCGATCGTCGGGCAACCCGCCGGGTTGCCCCGGCGCCGGTGGGGATAGCGGCTCCAGTGGCGCCTCGGCGTTGTCCGGCTGCACCGCGTTGGCGGCAGGCAGGGCGTTGAAGGCTGCATTTCCCTCACCCGCTGGCTCGCCACCGCTCGAACAGGCGGCGAGGGAGACGGCGAGCAGGGCAGGGGTCAGGCGCATCCAATGTTCTTTCGTTTTGGACATTTGCGAACGAAGAATCGGATGCGCGGGTTCCTCAATCGGGAAGCGGCTGGTTGCCGACAAAGCCCAGCTTGACGATGTTAGCGCGCTTGATCGTCGCGAGGACGGTGTCGAACCGCTCGTACCGCGCCTCGGGATCGGTCTGCAGATGAAGCACGGCGGCATCGGTGCGCAGGCCGGCAAGTTTGGCGGGCAGCGCTGCGTCCGCCAGGGGCGCTCCATCCCAGAACAACGCTCCCTCCCGGTCGATCGCCAGGCGGTGCGTGGCGTCGTCGCTCGGCACACCCTTGCCGCTCGGCAGGTCGACCGGGACCTTGTGAGAAACCATCGGCATGCTCAGGATCATCACGATCAGCAGCACGAGCATCACATCGATGAACGGCGTCACGTTGATCGCGCCGATCGGTGCGGCATCGGTGGCAGGCACGAACTTGCGCATGTCCTCAGCTCCATGTTGCTACGGTATATCGTAACGCTACCGGCGTGTGGCGCAAGCCTAGAAAGCGGCGCGACGGGGGGGGGAACGGTCCCACCGCGTCGCGCCATGCGAATGCTTATCAGGGGCGGAGTGCGACGTCGTCGCCGTCGTCCAGTTCTTCGTCCAGATCTTCGTCATCGACATCGTCGTCGTCGAAATCGTCCTGGATGTCGTCCTCGTCGAGGTCGTCCTCATCCTCCTCGGCGGCGTCGTCTTCCTCGCCGATCTCGTCGTCTTCCATGGAGAGTTCGTCGAGATCGTCGTCCTCGTCCTCGCGGCCGCCAAGGTCGGGGTTGAGATCGGTAAGCATGGCGCCGTTGTCCGGCCCATCGCCCGTCACCTCGAGAATTTCTGCGCGCTGGCTCTCGTCATAGCCTTCCGCGTCATAGCCGTCGTCGCCGGGACCCTGAATGCCGCCCATCGCCAAACCTCATCGCTTGCCTCGCGGGAATCGCGAGGTCGGAAAGCGCAACGGCGGGGCCCCCGGCTCCGTTCCCGAGTCAGCTGGGGCGAAACATCCGTCCGCGCTCGGTGATCGCTACTACCACGATCGACAGGCCGCCCATTAGGAGAAATCCGCTGTACAGCGGAACGGTGGTGCCATCGAAGGCCTGGCCAATCGCCGCGCCGATCAGCGCCCCCGCCAGCGTGGTGACGAAGCCCTGCAGGCTGGAGGCGGTGCCGGCAATCGCGCCCATCTTCTCCATCGCCATCGCCGAGAAGTTGGACGTGGCGAGGCCGAAGCACGCCATCATCAGTGCCTGCAGGATGGCGAAGCTCCACAGCGTCTCCAGCGCCAGCAGCGTGACGAGCAGATGCACCCCCGCTACCAGAGTGAGCCCCACCAGCGCCGTGTGGGAGATCACCCGCGTGCCCAATCGCATCACGATGCGCGAGTTGAGGAACGATCCCACCGCCATCGTACCCGCAACCGTCGCGAATACCGGCGTCAGGAGCTCGGGGCGGTGGAAAACGTCGGACATGATTTGCTGCACCGAACCGATAAAGCCGAACAGCGCGCCGGAAAGAAGCGCGGTGGCAATGGTGTAGCCCACCGCCGCGCGATCGCGCAGCATCGTGCCGTAATCGGCAATCACCCGCATCGGGTGCAGCGACTGACGGTTCTCCCGCCCCAGCGTCTCCGGCATCCGGAGCGCAAACCACAGGAACACCGCCGCGCCGATCGCACCGCAGCCCCAGAAGATCGTGCGCCACGATCCGCCGGCCGACAGGATCGCCTGGCCCACGGCGGGAGCGAAGATCGGCGCCGCCATGAACACGATGAACACCAGGCTCATCACCCGCGCCATCGCCCGCCCGGCATAGCAATCGCGCACCAGCGCCACCGTCACCACCCGCGACCCCGCCGCGGCAGTGCCCATCGCCACGCGCGACACCAGCAGCAGCGCGAAGCTGCCGGAAAGGGCAGCAATGCCGCTGGTCACCACATAGAAGCCGAGCGCGATCAGCAGCACCGGTCGCCTGCCATAGCGATCGGACAAAGGGCCATAAATCAGCTGGGCGGTGCCGAATCCGATCAGGAAGGCGGTGATGACGAACTGGCGATGATTGGCCGAATCGACGCCCAGGCTCTCGCCGATCGCAGGCAGCGCCGGCAGCATCGAATCGATGCCGAGCGCGGTCAGCGCCATCAACGCGGCGGCCAGCGTCACGAATTCGGCGAAGCCAAGCGGCGCCTGTTGGGCCGGGGCGATGCTGCGAGACGGCGAATCCATTCGGCCGCAATGGCCTAAGGCTACGGGCGCGTCACCCCTTTTCGGGTTGACGGAAGCCCGCCCACACCAACATTGCCATTCGGAACCACCGGAGGATTGTCTCGATGACTCGCTATCTCGTCCCGCTGTTGCTGACCGCCGCGCTTGCCGCGTGCAATGGGGGCTCGAGCATTTCGATCGACGACAACGATGCCGATGGCAATGCAGTGATCGCCACGGACGAAAGCGGCCGCGTGCAGATCAAGGCGCCGGGCATCGAAGGCTCAATCACGCTGCCCAAGGTTGCGCTCAACGCCAAGGATTTCGACATCGAGGGCGTCACGCTCTATCCGGGTTCCACGCTGCGCAACTTGAAGCTGAACGGGGGCGAGCGCGACAAGACGGGAGACGGCAAGGTGATCGTCGAGTTCGAAAGCCCCGCCGAGCCTACGGTGGTGCGCGACTGGTTTCGCGACAACATGACGAAGCAAGGGTTCAAGGTAACGACCAAGGACGCCAATCTGATCGGCACCACCGAAGACGGCACGCCCTTTGCCCTGCAGCTCGGCAGCGCCGGCGAAGGCAAGACCAAGGGGCTGATGCAGGTCGGCCGCTGAGGCGCCGCGGCGGCCGCCATCGGGAAGTTTCCCAAGCTTGTGCCGCCACGGCCGCCGCGTCTAACCACAAGCTTTGTGTTCGGAGAGATTACCTTGGATACCCTAGCCGAAATTCCGGTGCTGTCGCTGCGGGAGCAGGCCGGCGATCCCGATGGCTTCGCTCAGGCCTTCGGCGGATCCTTTCAGCGGTTCGGCTTCGCGGTGGTGCGCGATCACGGCGTGCCGCATGAACTGATCGAGCGCGCTTGGCGCCTCACCAAGGCGTTTTTCGACCTGCCGGAGGAAGAGAAGCGCGGCTATTTCATCCCCGGCGGCGGTGGCGCTCGCGGCTACACCCCGTTCAAGACCGAGATCGCCAAAGGCGCCAGCCATGTCGACCTGAAGGAATTCTGGCACATCGGGCGCGAGCTGGCCGCCGGCCACCGCTTCGCCGAGGTGATGGCGCCGAACGTGTGGCCGGCGGCGCCGGAAGGGTTCCGCGAAACCTTTGTCGAGCTGTTCGCCGCGTTCGATGCCGCCGGCGACCGGCTGCTGTCGGCAGTGGCGCGGTATTTGGGACTCGCCCCCGACTGGTTCGATCCGGCGGTGAAGGACGGCAATTCGGTGCTGCGCCTGCTTCACTATCCGCCAGTTGCAGCCGACGCGCCCGAAGTTCGCGCCGGCGCGCACGAGGATATCAACCTGATCACCCTGCTGCTTGGCGCGGAAGAAGCGGGCCTCGAACTGCTCGACCGCGACGGCAAGTGGATGGCCATCAAGCCGCCCGAAGGCGCTATGGTGATCAATGTGGGCGACATGCTGCAGCGCCTGACCAACCATGTCCTGCCGTCAACGACGCACCGGGTAGTCAACCCGCCGGCGGAGCGTCGCGGCCATTCGCGCTATTCGATGCCGTTCTTCCTGCATCCGGCGCCCGATTTCCTGATCAAGACATTGCCGGGCTGCATCAGCGATGCCAACCCGAACCGGTATCCGGAGCCGATCACCGCGCACGACTATCTGCACGAGCGACTGGTGGAGATTGGCCTCATCAAGAAATAACCGATCGCGAAAGCGGGCTAGCGCGACAAAATCTGTCTTCCATTCCGTGAACGGAAGACGCTAGGGAACACCCAGCGGCGGCGGAGCGATAGCGCTTCTGCCGCCGCCTTGCTGTAGACACTCAGAGGAACGACGAATGGCGGAAGCGTTGCGCGTGGCACTGGCGGGGCTCGGAACGGTGGGCGGCGGCGTGATTCGCCTGCTCGACACCAATGCCGAGCTGATTACGCGCCGCGCGGGCCGGCCCATTGAGGTCGTCGCCGTCTCCGCTCGCGATCGCAGCAAGGATCGCGGCATCGATCTGTCGCGCTTCGAGTGGGTGGACGATCCCGTAGAACTGGCCCGCCACGCCCAGGCGGACGTGGTGGTGGAACTGGTGGGCGGGTCGGACGGCCCGGCGCTGGCGCTCGCCCGCGCGGCGCTGGGTGCGAACAAGAGCTTCGTAACCGCCAACAAGGCGATGATCGCGCATCACGGGCTGGAACTGGCCAAGATCGCCGAAGGCGCGCAGGTGGCGCTGAAGTTCGAAGCTGCCGTGGCCGGGGGCGTGCCGGTGATCAAGGGACTGCGCGAAGGTGCTGCGGCCAACGCGATCAGTCGGGTCTACGGCATCCTCAACGGCACCTGTAATTTCATCCTGTCCAAGATGGAGGCCGAGGGCCGCGACTTCGCCGAGATACTCGCCGAGGCACAGGCGCTCGGCTATGCCGAGGCGGACCCCACCTTCGACATCGACGGCATTGATGCCGCGCACAAGCTGTCGATCCTCGCCAGCCTCGCCTTCGGCACCCAGCCGGCGTTTGGCGACCTGAAGGCGAGCGGCATCCGCCACATCCTGGCGGCCGACATCGCCGAGGCGGCGACGCTCGGTTACCGGGTGCGGCTGCTGGGCATCGCCGATGCCGGTGCGCACGGGCTGTTCCAGCGCGTCCACCCGCATCTCGTGCCGCTCAGCCATCCGCTCGCGCATGTGACGGGTTCGACCAACGCGGTGGTGGCGGAAGGCAACTTCGTCGGTCGATTGCTGTTCCAGGGTGCAGGCGCGGGCGATGGCCCGACCGCCAGCGCAGTGGTCGCCGATCTGATCGACATCGCCCGCGGCGAGTTCGGCGCGCCCTATGCGATGCCGGCGGATGCGCTCGTCGCCCAGCCGGCGGCGGACAGCGGCGAGCGGCGCGGCCGATCCTATGTGCGCTTCACCGTGGCGGACCGCGTCGGCGTGCTGGCGGAAATTGCCGCCGCGATGCGCGACGCGGGCGTTTCGATCGAAAGCCTGATCCAGCGCGGCGTGAGCCCCGACGGCAGCGCGCTCGTCGCCATCGTCACGCACGAGGCGCCCGAGTGGAGCATCGCTCAGGCGCTGGAGAAGCTGCGCGGCTCGCAGAGCCTCACCGGCGAGCCGATGTGGATGCACATCCTCGACGCGTGAGAACGCCTCAATAGGCGAAGTGGAGCAGCCGCCGGCCGCGTGCCGGGCATACCGGCATCCCGATCAGCCCGCAGCTCGGGCCGGAGGCGGCGCGAACCATCTCCAGCTTGCGATCGATCATCGGATCGCGCGCTGCGGTGAGGCGGAAGCGGGTGGTCGGGCTGTGTCGCTCGCAGCTTTCGGCAGTGCGGCACGCGCCGAGCAGCGATGCGGTTGCGGGCGCGGCGGGACGAGCGGAGCGGCGCAGCATCGCCCTGGTGATTTTCGGGCGGGCGGGCGTCACGGCAGGCCTGGCGATGGCGGCGCTTTGCAATGCTAGAGCGATCAACAACATAGGCCCTCCTGTTGTCCCCATTCCCCGCAACGCGCCGCAGCGTACGTGGTTGCGTGGATCTGCAGTGATCAGGGCGCCGGCTCGCGTCGGACATAGCGGACCTGTCCATCGGCCCCAACAGTGGCGGCCAGCCCGACCGACCCGCACTTCACGGTGAACGCGCCCTGGCCGCAGGGCGTGATGCCCTGCTGATCGGGATCGCCGATCAGCAGGTTCAGCCGCGCCGCGTCGCCCTCGCGCCCCGGGGCGGCGGAGACGAAGGGTACCCGGTATCGATCCGCCTCGCGCCGCGCGCAGACGATGATCTCGCCCTGGTCATCCGACGTTCGGCAAGGAATTTCGGCTCGGGTGCGCGTGCGATAGTCGGTAAGGGCGCTCGAAACAGCGCTGGTCTGGGCAAGCAACAGCAGCGGCAGCAACATGGCTTCGACCCCCAGGTGCGAATCCCCAAAATTGTAGCGCTGAATCGACAAGAAATCATCAAGTCGCGCAAGGAGAACATGACAACGTTAGCAACCTCGACATGCTGCGCCTGGCCCCCTATCGCATCGCAACATCGAACGAGGGGATGTTGAATCCGATGACGAACGCAAGCCATGTACTCGACCGTGTCCTGGTGCTCGAAATGGTGCGCGTCACCGAAGCCGCCGCAATTGCTGCCTCCAGCCTGATCGGGCGGGGTGACGAAAAGGCCGCCGATGCCGCCGCTGTGGAGGCGATGCGCGAGGCGCTGAACCAGCTCTACATGGACGGCACCGTCGTCATCGGCGAAGGCGAGCGCGACGAGGCGCCGATGCTCTATATCGGCGAAAAGGTCGGTTCCGCGATCGGCAAGGGCCCGAAGATCGATATCGCGCTCGATCCGCTCGAAGGCACGACGATCACCGCCAAGGCCGGGCCGAACGCGCTGGCGGTGCTGGCCGTGGCTGAGGAAGGCAACCTGCTCAACGCACCCGACGTCTACATGGACAAGATCGCCGTTGGCCCAGGCTATCCGCAAGGCGTGATCGATCTCAACAAGACGCCCACCGAGAATGTGCATGCCATCGCCGCGGCGAAGGGGGTGAAGCCCAGCGAGATCATCGCGTGCGTGCTCGATCGTACCCGCCACGAAAAGCTGATCGCGGAGCTGCGCAGCATCGGCTGCGGCATCATGCTGATCCCGGACGGCGACGTCGCCGGCGTGATCGCCACTACCGACCCGACCACCACCATCGACGTGTATATGGGCCAGGGCGGCGCACCCGAGGGCGTGCTCGCCTGCGCTGCGCTGCGCTGCGTCGGCGGCCAGTTCCAGGGCCGTCTCGTCTTCCGCAACGACGATGAGCGCGCTCGCGCCGCTAAATGGGGCATCGAGGATCTCGACAAGGTCTACAGCCTCGAGGAACTCGCCAAGGGCGACTGCATCTTCGCGGCGACCGGCGTGACCGACGGCTCGTTGCTCGCTGGCGTCAAGCGGGTGCGCGGCAAGATGACCACCGAGAGCGTGGTGATGCGCGCCAGCTCGGGCACGGTGCGCTGGGTGAAGGGCGAACACCGCATCGACTGATTGGCGACAAGGGCGCCGCCGGCTTGATCCCGGCGGCGTCTTGCCGCACTAAGTCACCCTCGCTTTCTGGGGGATCGACGAAGATGCGGCACTGGCTGGTTACGGTAGCACTTGCGGCGCTTGCCGCACCTCTGGCGGCCGCAGCGCCGCCCCAGCCTGCCCCCACCGCGACCGAAGCGCCCTTCACCTTCGAAGAGGCGATGATCCCGATGCGCGACGGGGTGAAGCTCCACACCGTCATCCTCCGCCCCAAGGGCGCCAAGGGTCCTCTGCCGATCCTGTTCCAGCGCAGCCCCTATGGCTCGCCCGATGCTGCGCCGGGGCGTGTGCCGAACAGCTGGGCGCCGCTGGTGCGCGACGGCTATATCTTCGTGTTCCAGGACATGCGGGGCCGCTTCAAGTCCGAAGGCGGCCCCTTCACGCTCTCCACCGAAGTAAAGACCGGGAAGGGCGCGGTCGACGAGGCGACCGACGCCTATGACTCGATCGACTGGCTGGTGAAGAACGTAAAGCCCAACAACGGCAAGGTCGGCATGTGGGGCGTCTCCTACCCCGGCTTCACCGCCGCCATCGCGCTTGCCAAGCCGCATCCGGCGCTCAAGGCGACCAGCCCGCAGGCGGCCTGGATCGATTACTGGAAGAACGACGATCTTCATCGCTGGGGCGCGATGCGGCTGACCTACGCCACCGACTGGGTGAACAGCCTGCAGGCCGACAAGACCAATGACGGCATCAACGTGTACGATCGCTACGACACCTATGACTGGTTCCTCCACGCCGGCTCTCCGGACGAGATCGAGAAGAAGTATTTCAAGGGCCGGGTGCCCCGCTTCCGCGAGATGATCGAGCATCCGGACTATGACGATCACTGGAAGAAGCAGGTCTGGTCGAACGGCCTGGGCAAGACGAGCGTGCCGACGCTCAACGTCGCCGGATACTGGGATCAGGAAGATCCTTGGGGCAGCTGGAAGATCTGGGAAAAGCAGCGCCAGAACGATCCGGACAAGCTGGCGCTGATGGTCGCGGGTCCCTGGGCACACGGCACCTGGCATACGCCGGCGAACAGCCTCGGGCGGATTCCGTTCGGCGTCGACAGCGGCGTCCAGTTCATGGAGCAGATCGAGGCGCCGTTCTTCGCCTATTGGCTGCACGGAACCGGCACCAAGCCGGACTTCGCGCTGAAGAGCTTTCAGTCGGGCTCGTGGCAGTGGAAGACCTACCAAAGCTATCCACTCGCCAATGCGCAGGCGACGAACCTGTATTTGCACGGCGACGGTTCGCTCAGCTTCACCGCGCCGACACAGGGCGAGGGCTGCCGCGACTATGTCAGTGATCCGGCGCGCCCGGTGCCGTTTCGCCCTCGGCCAATGTCCGCCACCTATGCCACGCCCGACTGGCGATGGTGGGAGGCGGAGGACCAGCGCTTCGTCGACGACCGGCCCGACGTGCTCAGCTACGTCTCCGCGCCGCTGGAGAACGACCTGACCGTCACCGGCGGAGTGACCGCCAAGCTGATGGCTTCGACCAGCGGCACCGACAGCGACTTCGTCGTCAAGCTGATCGACGTGTTTCCGGAGAATGTGGAGAAGGCGCCGAGCGCGCTGGGCGCCTATGCGAAGGGCTTGAACGGCTACCAGCTGCCGATCGCGATGGAAATCCGCCGCGGCCGCTATCTGAAGAGCTTCGAACAGGCGACGCCGTTGGTGCCGGATCAAGTCACGGCCTGGGACTTTCCCCTGCGCGACCATGACCATGTGTTCAAGAAGGGCCACCGCATCATGGTGCAGGTGCAGTCGAGCTGGTTCCCGGTGATCGACCGCAACCCGCAGACCTTCGTGCCGAACATCTACAAGGCCAGGCCGGAGGACTATCAGAAGGCGACTCAGCGGGTGTGCGCTGGATCGGCGGTGACGCTGCCGGTGGTGCGCTGACGGGACGGAACCCTATCCGTCCTTGCCCCGCTCGCTCGCCGAAAAGCAGCGTACCGCGTCGCTGAACTGCTCCACTTCCACCAGCGGGTCTTCCTCGCCGGTCATCGGGATGCCGTCCGGCTGCGGCCCAGCCAGCGCATCTACACGGCCCTCGCGCGGCAGCGGCTGCTGGGCATCGACCGCATGGGTGCGCTGTTCGTCGTCCTTGCGTTCGTGGGAGGGATTCTCGGTCATCGGAAATTCCTTAGCGGTGGATGGATCGCTGCCCACTACGCGGCGCTGGCGCAGCAGGACGGCCGCGCCAATAGCGCCGACGGCCCCGGCGGCGAGCAATAGGGGAAGGCGGCGGCGGACCGGGCGCCGGAAACCACCATCGACACGGCTCTCGTCGCCTGGCGGCTGGAAGAGATTGCCCGACGTGGTCGCCACTCGTTCCGCACCGGCGAAATAGCTTTCGAACCAGCGATCGATCAGCGCCAGACTCAAGCCGGGTGCGAGCGCATGCCCTATCCGCGCCGCCCATGTCTGCGCGCCGACCAGGGTGGTGGGGCGGGGATGGTCCGCCAGCCGCGCAACCGCCGCTGCTACGCGTCGCGGATCCAGCATCGGCGTTGGCGGGCGGATCTTCTTGCCGGTATAGTTGGCGGCGTGCGCCAGCGCGGGCGTGTCGACCAGTGCCGGATAGACGTCGCAGATGTGAATGTCGGCGTAGGCGGTCAGCTCCGCCCGCAGCGATTTCGACAGGCCGATCAGCCCGAACTTGCTGGCGGAATAGGCCGCCCCCAGCGGTGCCGCCGTGAAGCCGATCATCGAGATCATGTTGACGAAAATGCCATGGCGCTGATCGAGGAAGATCGGCAGCACCGCATGGGCTTCGTAGAGATGGCCGATTAGGTTGGATCGCAGCACCTGCTCGTGCGCGTCGACCGGCACCTGCTCGAACCGCCCGACCGCGCCGATGCCGACATTGGCGAACCACAGGTCGATCGCGCCGCCCAAGCCCAGGGCGGCTTGCGCCAGCGCCTGCACCGCCGTTGCATTGCCCACATCGGTGGCGATCACGTGCACGCCCGCCGCCGTGCCGCGCAAGCGTTCGGCCACAGCCTGCAGCGCATCGGCGTCGCGCGCGGCCAGCACCAGCCGCCAGCCGCGGGCGGCGAGAAGCTCTGCGGTCGCCAGCCCGATCCCGCTCGATGCGCCGGTGATCACCGCCAGCCGGGGGCGGTGCGCGGCGCGGCCGTCGCGAATTGCAGCACGCGCAGCTGGGGGCATGTTCCGTCTCCATATCGGGCAGGGTTCAGGCAAGACAACCGGGCAAGTGCGTCGGGGTTGCAAATCCTTGCGAACAAATAATTTTGGGAAAGTCGCAGGGGGCGCGGCCAACGAACGCATGGCGGCGCGCGGCCCATTCTCCCGGCCCGCCGCATGCGCTATCGATGGCCGATGCGGATCGATGCTCACCACCACCTCTGGACCTACACCATGGACGCGTTCGGCTGGATCGAACCGGACAGCGCGATCGCCTGCGATTTCGATACCGACGCGCTGGCGGCGGCAATGGAGACCGCGGCCGTCGATCGCGCCATTGCCGTGCAGGCGCGGCAGAGCGAGGTCGAAACCGATTTTCTGCTCGCCTGCGCCGCGCGCCAACCGCGCATCGCCGGCGTGGTCGGCTGGATCGATCTGCGCGCACCGGACATTGCCGATCTGCTGGCGCGGCGGGAAGGGCAGGCGATCCTCGGCTATCGCCATGTCGTGCAGGACGAGTTGGACGCCGATTTCCTGCTCGGCGATGCCTTTGTCGCCGGGGTGCGCGCGGTGCTGGCGCAGGGCCTTACCTATGACGTGCTGGTGAATGCCGCACAGCTGGCGACGCTGCCCCGCTTCCTCGATCGCTGCGGATCCGGCCGGCTGGTGCTGGACCATGCCGCCAAGCCCGATATCCGTGCCGGGGCGTGGCAGCCTTGGGCCGATCAGATTGCGGCGGCGGCGCGCCACCCCACGCTGTTCTGCAAGGTATCGGGGCTGATCACCGAGGCCGATCACGCCGCTTGGCGGCCCGCCGATTTCGACCGTTATCTGGAGCATGTCTTCACCCAGTTCGGCACCGATCGGGTGGTCTGGGGATCCGATTGGCCGGTTTGCATACTGGCGGGGCGCTATCGCGATACGTTCGATATCGTCGAACGGTTCGTCGCGCGCCACTGCCCCGATGCGGCGCCCGCAATCTTCGGCGGTAACGCGATGGCTGCGTATGCAATCACGCCAGTTTAAAGTAGTGTTTCACTAGCGCAAATGCCCTTGCGTATGCGCGAAACTGCGTGGCAAGGCACGGGCAGGAGACCGATCATGCGCGCAATCATCTGCCAAGAACCCTTCCGGCTTGCCGAAGTCCAGCGCGAAGCGCCCAGCCCTGGCCCGGGCGAGGTGCTGATCCGCGTGCGGCGCGTGGGATTGTGCGGCACCGATTACCATATCTTCTCCGGCCGGCATCCGTTCCTTAGCTACCCGCGGGTGATGGGCCACGAACTGGGAGGCGAGATTGTCGCGCTCGGCGAGGGTACCGGTCTGGCGATCGGCAGCGTTGTAGCGATCAACCCCTATCTCGCCTGCGGGCACTGCATCGCGTGTCGCAAGGGCCGGCCCAATGCCTGCGTCAACATCAACGTGCTCGGCGTGCACAGCGATGGCGGGATGTGCGACCTGCTCGTGGTGCCGGAGCGCGCAGTGATCGATGCTGCCGGGCTCACGCTCGATCAGGCGGCGATGGTGGAATTCCTCGCGATCGGCGCCCATGCGATCTCGCGCGCGCCCAGGAATGGCGAGGGGCGAATGCTCGTGGTCGGCGCCGGGCCGATCGGCATCGCATCGGCGCTGTTCGGCCGGCTCGACGGGTTCGAGGTGATCCTGGTCGATCAGCGCGCGCCGCGCCTTGCCTTCGCGCGTGACAAGCTGGGCTTTGACGGACTGGTTGCCGATGACTCGCTGGCCGGCGTGCTGGCGGAGCGCACCCATGGCGACATGTTCGACGTAGTGGTCGATGCGTCCGGATCGCTCGCGGCAATGCGCCGCAGCCTCGACTTCGTCGGCCATGGCGGTGCGCTTGTGCTGGTCGGCGTGGCCCCCGGCGAGCTTAGTTTCGCCGATCCGGAATTCCACAAGCGAGAAACCGTGATGCTTGCCAGCCGCAACGCGCTGGCTAGCGATTTTCAGCGAGTAATTGCGGCGATGCGTTCGGGCGACATCCCGACCGACATCCTCCACACCCACAGCCTCGCCATCGAGACGGTGCCGCAGCGTATTCCGGAACTGATCGCCGAAGCCGATACGGTGCTGAAGGCGATCGTGGAGCTGTAACCGGTCGCGGATCCTCAGGGCTGCTCGTCGAGCGAATAGATTCGCTCGGTGGGCACCCATTTCACGCCCTCGGGCGCGAAGGCCAGGCGGCGCTGGAAGCCGTCCATCAACCGTTCCCAGGCCTGCACGTCGGGATCGGCGGCGTCGCGCGCGCGTTTGGCGTCGGGATCAAAGTCGGCGCCGGTCTCCATCACCATTACCAGCCGGTCGCCCGCCTGCCAGATTTCCATCGATTCGATGCCTGCTTCGCGAATCGACCGGTTGACCGCCGCGGGCGGTCCGCCGGGGCGGTGCCAGTGGCGATAGGCGGCAAGCGCCTCGGGATCGTCGTGCAGGTCAAGCAGCAGGATATGGCGCATGGCCAGGTTCATAGCCCGCGCTAGCCGTTGCACAAGGCCGCTCGCGTTGTCAGCCACTTGTCGTTTAAGGTCAAAGCACGGGCGCGCGTGCGGCTGCAGAAGCGGCGGGCAACCGAACAGGGGAACGAGGATGGCGGAGCAGAACAAGTTTCGGGTGGTGATTGCCGGTGGCGGTACCGCTGGCTGGGTGGCCGCGGCGGCGCTGGTGCGGCATCTCGGCGCGCGGATCGATATCACGCTGGTCGAATCGGACGCGATCGGCACGGTCGGCGTGGGCGAATCGACCATCCCCACCGCGCGCAGCTTCCACGCGCTGCTCGGCATCCGCGAGCCGGTGTTCATGCGCGAAACCAATGCCAGCTTTAAACTGGGCATCTCGTTCGAGCATTGGCTGCGCGAGGGCGTGCGCTACTTCCACCCCTTTGGCACGATCGGCCGGTCGCTGCCGCTCGCCGACTTTCAGCATTTCTGGCTCGAGGCGCGCGCGCGCGGCTTTGGCGGGGACTATGGCGATTATTCGCTGGAGACGCAGGCGGCGCTGTCCAACCGCTTCGCCACCGGCGATCCGGCCCCGCTCGGCTATGCCTATCATCTCGATGCCACCGCCTATGCCGCGTTCCTGCGCGGGCTGGCCGAGCCGGCGGGGGTGCGCCGCGTTGAGGGCCAGATCACCCGTATCGATCGCGACGGCGAAAGCGGCAACATCGCCGCGCTGCTGCTGGAAAGCGGCGAGCGGGTGGCAGGCGACCTTTTCATCGATTGCACCGGCTTCCGCGCGTTGCTGATCGAAGGCGCGCTGGAAACCGGCTATGACGACTGGCGGCACTGGCTGCCCACCGATCGCGCCTTTGCCGTCCAGTCCGAAACTACCGAGCCGCCGGTGCCCTATACCCGCGCCATCGCACATGGGGCGGGCTGGCGCTGGCGCATTCCGCTGCAGCACCGGATGGGCAATGGTTTCGTCTATGCCAGCGACTATCTGGACGACGATTCGGCGCGCGAACAGCTGCTTGCGGCGGTGCCGGGGCGCGCGCTGTTCGATCCGCGGCTGATCCGCTTCACCACGGGGATGCGCAAGAAGAGCTGGAACCGCAACTGCGTCGCGCTGGGCCTGGCGAGCGGCTTTATCGAGCCGCTCGAATCCACCAGCATCCATCTGGTGATGATCGCCGTCACGCGCCTGCTGCAGAACTTCCCGCTGCGCCACGACATGACGGCGGCCGCCCAGCGCTTCAACGCGCAGGCGCGGGCGGAGGCCGAACATATCCGCGACTTCATCATTCTGCACTACAAGCTGAACGACAGGCCAGAGCCCTTCTGGCGCGACCATGCCGCCCGCGCCATTCCAGACAGCCTGGCCGCGCGGATCGCGCTGTTCGAGGAAGGGGCGAACGCCTATCAGGGCAGCGAGGATCTGTTCCGCGTCGATAGCTGGAATGCGGTGATGCTGGGGCAGGGGGTGGTGCCCCGCGCGCATCATCCGATGCCGGGCGAAATTCCCACTGCAGATCTGGAGCGGGCGCTGGCGGATTTGCGCGCCGGCATCGCCGCGCAATTCGCCAAGCTGCCCGCGCACGGCGCCTTCCTCCACCAATATTGCGGGCGGGAGAAGGTTGCGGCCTGACCAATAGAGGACTTTTGTCATACCTCCCGCTTGACGCAGGCGGGCGCCGGCGACATCCCGGCACCGACACGAGCGGGGAGGGCGGGATGAACGGGCGTCGATCGCGGACCATGGCCGGCTGGGCTGCGCCGCTGCTGCTGGCGGCTCCCGCCACCGCATCGGCGCAAGAGGCGGTGCTGTTCGATGGCCGCACCGTTCCCGCCATCGTCCATGACGATGGCGGCTCGGCGAAGCGCGCAGGCGATCTGCTTGCAGGCGATATTGTCAAGCGCACGGGCAAGGTGCCGGTGGTGGCCGGTGACCTCGATGCCTGCCAGCGCCTTTGCATTGTGATCGGCCAGAAGGATTCCGCCCTCGTCCGGCAGGTTGCGGCCGATGCGAGGATCGATCTCGCCGCGCTGGATGGACAATGGGAACGCTATATCCGCGTTCTTGCGCCGTCCCGGCAGCATCGCGGGCGATCCTATCTGCTGATCGCGGGATCGGACCCGCGCGGCGCGATCTGGGGCACGGTCGACCTTAGCCGCGCGATCGGCATCTCGGCCTGGGAATGGTGGGCGGACGTGACCCCACGCCGGGCCGACCGGCTGGTCGTCGACGGCCGCCGGCTGCTGTCCGAGGCGCCCTCGGTCCAGTATCGCGGCATCTTCCTCAACGATGAGGATTGGGGGCTTCAGCCCTGGGCGGCCAAGACCTATGAGCCCGAGACAGGCGATATCGGCCCCAAGACCTATGCGCGCGTCTTCGAGCTGATGTGGCGGCTCAAGGCCAATCTGATCTGGCCGGCGATGCACGAAAGCACCAAGCCCTTCTACCAGATCCCCGGCAATGCCGAGATGGCCAAGGCCTATGCCATCGTCGTCGGCACCTCGCATGCCGAGCCGATGATGCGCAACAACGTGCGCGAGTGGGACGAGAAGGCCGAGGGCCCCTTCAACTTCTTCACCAATCGCGAGCGCATGGTCGACTATTGGCGCCGCCGCGTGGACGACGTGAAGGGCTTCGAGAACGTTTATACGATCGGCCTGCGCGGCAAGCATGACTCGGCGCTGGAGGGGGCCAAGAGCCCCGAACAGGCGCTCGCCGCGACGACCCAGGCGATCGACCTGCAGCGTGGGCTGCTCGCCACCGCGCAGGGCAAGCCGGCGGAGCAGGTGCCGCAGGTGCTCACCCTCTACAAGGAAGTGCTAGACGTCTATCGCAGCGGGCTGAAGGTGCCTGAGGACGTGACGCTCGTCTGGCCCGAGGACAATTACGGCTATCTGAGCCAACTGCCCACCGCCGCCGAACGGGCGCGGAAAGGTGGCTCGGGCCTCTACTATCACATCAGCTATTGGGGCCGGCCGCACGACTATCTGTGGCTGGCGACCACCCATCCCGGGCTGATCCGCGAACAGCTCGACCGTGCCTGGCAAACTGGTACGCGCAAGCTGTGGGTCGTCAATGTCGGCGACATCAAGCCCGGCGAAGTGCTGGCCAGCTACTTCCTCGATGTCGCCTTCGATGCGACGCTGCTGAACAAGCCGGTGCGGGCGCAGCTTTACGACTGGGCGACCGCGCAGTTCGGAGCGCAGGGGCCGGCCATCGCCGACGTCCTCATGGACTATTACGATCTCGCTTGGGAGCGGAAGCCCGAGTTCATGGGCTTCAGCACCGTCGAGCCCGAGACGCCGATCCGCATCTCCGACTATGTCCGCTCGGGCGGCGACGAAGCGCAGGCGCGGATCGCCCGCTATCAGGCGCTGCTGGAGAAGGCCGAAGCATTGGGCGCGAGCATGCCCGCCGATCGCCGCGACGCCTTCTTCCAGTTGGTGCTCTACCCGGTGCGCGGCGCGGCCAAGCTCAACGAGCGCAACCTCAAACTCGATCTCGCCGCGCTCTATGCCCGTCAGGGTCGTGCCAGCGCCAATGCGCTCGCCGATCAGGCCCGTGCCGCGCACCAGGCGATCGTCGCCGACACCGCGGCATACAACGCCCAGAAGGGCGGCAAATGGCGCGGTATTATGGACATGGCGCCGCGCCGGCTCGCGGTGTTCGCCGAGCCAACTTATCCGAAGATCGATCTCCCCCTGGTCGCGCAGTGCGGCGCCGATGCTCGCGCCCTCGCTTTCGTGCCGGGCAAGGCCGAGACGCGGTTCATGACCGTCTATGGCAAGGGCGCGGTGAGCGACTGGACGGTCGAAGGGCTGGAAGGCGTCGAGCTCTCCGCGCGTTCTGGCCGGCTCGACGCAAGCAACGGCTACGAGATGCGCGTCGCGGTGACCTATGACGGCAAGGGCGCGATCGCGGCAGGCAAGATACGCTGCCACGGTACGATGGTTTATCTGGAGCCGGTCCTCCAGCCCTTCCCGGCGGGGGACGCGACGCCGGAGGTGAACCACATCCTCTCCCTCACCCCTGCCGACCTCAAACTGGCCGGCACGCCGTGGGAGCGGATCGCCGAACTAGGCTCACGCGGCGCGGTGCTGCGCAGCAAGCTCGACCTGCCCTCCAGCGATCGGGCTGATGCCACCGCTCCGCTCGTCCTGCCCTTCCAGCTCGGCAACAAGGGCGATGCCGAGCTGAAGATCGTCGGCCTGCCGGTCCATGCGCTCACCTCCGCCAACCGCCTGCGCATCGGCGTGCGGGTGGATGGCGGGGCGATCAACGTGCTCGATTATGAGACTCACGGCCGCAGCGACGAATGGAAAGCGAACGTTCTTTCCAACAGCGCGGTACGCACGCTCAAGCTGGGCCAGCTCGCTGCCGGCGCGCACCGGATCGAGGTCTTCGCCATGGATCCCGGCTTCCTGCTCGACCGCATCGACGTGCGGCTCGATGGCGCGCCGGACTATTATAGTGCGCCGCCGAGGCGCTGAGCCGCCAGTTCGGCGGCCGCTGTCTCGCGCAGCCGCCGGGCGATCTCTGGGTTGATCCCCAGATCCTCGGCGGCGCGCTCGCGCGGCCCCAGCCTGCGTGGATCATGCCCGGTGATCGCGCCGAATTCGATCAGCGCTTCCAGATAATAGCCCTCCGCGCTGGCGTGATACTGGTCCCAGGTCCACAGATTGATCAAGCCGAAGCCGATGCCGTCATAGGGATTGGGATCGGCATAGCCCTCGCGCATCGCCCGGTTCCACGCGGTGCCCACCGGCAGCACGGCGCGAATGCCATAGCCGGGCGCCAGCGCCAGTCGGCTCGCCGCGAACAAATCCTCCGCCATGCGCGCGATCGGCAGTCCGAACCAGTGGCCGGACTGGCGATAGGTCTGGTCAGCGCGCGACCAGGTGGCGACCAGGTGCACCTGCGCGGCCGGGTTCTGCCGATGAAACAGCGCGGCCAGCGCGCGTGCGGCGGCGAGATGACGCGTCGGGTCGCCAGGGCGTTCCCCGTCCAGCGTGCTGTATCCCTGCAGCACCACCACGTCCCAGCGCCGATCGATCAGCGCGCGACGCTGGGCGAGGTGCCAGGCGAGATCCTTCGCGCCTGCGGTTTCCAAGCTAACCTGCCAGTCCAGCCCTGCCTCCAGCGCGAAGGTCTTGTACAGCGCCGGAACGCCGCCGATTCCTTCGCGATTCAGGTCGCTCACCCGATCGGGCCGGTAGCGCATCACCGGCGAATTGGCGCCGTAGGTAAAGCTGTTGCCGATAAACAGGATTGTCTTGGCCGCCGCCGGCAGGATCGAGAACAGGCAGGCAAGCAACAGGGCTAGGCGGCGGAGAATAGTCGGCATGCCGCTTCCCTAGCCGGCCAACCGGCCGCTTCACAATGCGCTAGCCCGGCGGCGCGCCGCAAACGTTGTTCCCTCTTCGTTCGTCCGGCGGTATAGCCGCGCCATGGCTGCCCCGCCCGTCCGCAAGATTCTGCATATCGACATGGATGCTTTTTACGCCTCCGTCGAGCAGCGCGACGATCCGGCCCTGCGCGGCAAGCCGGTGGCGGTGGGGTCGGCTGCGGCGCGCGGGGTGGTGGCGGCGGCGAGCTATGAGGCGCGCACGTTCGGCGTGCGCTCGGCGCTGCCGTCGGTCACGGCGCTTCGGCGCTGCCCGGACCTGATCTTCGTGCGGCCGCGTTTCGAGGTATACAAGGCAGTGTCGCAAGCGATCCACGCGATCTTCGCCGACTATACCGACCTGATCCAGCCGCTGTCACTCGACGAAGCTTATCTGGATGTGACCGAGGATCGCCGCGGCCTCGGCACCGCCTGGGCGAACGCGAAGGAAATCCGCGCCCGCATCCTCGCCGAAACCGGCCTCACCGCTTCGGCGGGCGTATCGTACAACAAGTTCCTCGCCAAGCTCGCCTCGGATCATCGCAAGCCCAACGGCCAGTTCGCTGTGACGCCGGAAATGGGCGCGGCCTGGGTGGAGACACTGCCGGTGTCGCGCTTCCACGGGGTGGGGCCGGTGACCGCCGCCAAGATGCGAAGGCTGGGGATCGAAACCGGCGCCGATCTGCGGGCGAAGTCGCTGGCCTTTCTGCAGCAGCATTTCGGCAGCAGCGCCGACTGGTATCATCAGATCGCGCGTGGAATCGACGATCGGCCGGTCAATCCCAATCGCGAGCGAAAGTCGTCGGGCTCGGAAACCACCTTTGGCCGCGACCTTACCGTCGATGCCGAAATCGAGGCGGCGGTGCTCGGCCAGGCCGACGATGTGTGGGACTGGGTGGAGCGTACCGGCATGTTCGCCCGCACCGCTACAGTGAAGGTGAAGTACGCCGATTTCCAGATCGTTACGCGCAGTCGCACCCATCCCGCGCCGTTCGCTACCCGCGCGCAGCTGCACGATGCCTGTATCGCGTTGGTGCGAACGGTGTTGCCGACGGAGAAGGGTATCCGGCTGGTCGGCGCCAGCATCTCCAACTTCGAACGGCGCGACGAAGCGGCGGATCTGCCGCTGTTTCGGCTCCAAGGCTGAACACGCCCGAAGGGGCAGGGGGCGCTTCCCGGCTTTTCCGATCGGTTTCCATCGCGTACGCCGCGCTGGGGATCAACGGAGGAAACGCATAGTGGCAAGGGCGGGGAAGCCGGCGCAAAGTGCCACGATCATCGATGTGGCGGCGCGCGCGGGCGTTTCGGCGATGACGGTGTCGCGTGTCATCAACGGCCGTAGCGGCGTGAGTGCGGAAACCCGCGCGGCGGTGGAAAAGGCCGTTGCCGATCTGGCCTATGTGCCCAATGTCGCGGCGCGCAGCCTGGTCACCTCCGCCGAACTGCGCATCGGCGTGGTCTATTCCAATCCCAGCGCGGCGTTCATGAGCGAGTTCCTGACCGGCGTGTTCGAGGAAGCATCGATCCGGGGGGCACGGCTGGTGCTGTTGAAGGGCGAAGGCGGGCGCCCGCCAGCGCCGGCGGAACTGGCGAAGTTCGCCAGCACCGGCCTCTCCGGCATCATCCTCGCCCCGCCGCTGGGGGAATCGCCTGCGGTGGTGCAGGCACTGCTCCGCGCCGGCGTGCCGATGGCGGCAATCGGCGCCTATCGCGTCCGCGGGGCTGCCTGCGTGCGGATCGACGACCGCCGTGCCGCCTATGAGATGACTCGGCATCTGCTCGACCTCGGCCATCGCCGGCTCGGCTTCGTGCTGGGCAATCCCGATCAGGCGGCTAGCGCGGAGCGGCTGGCCGGTTTCCGCGAGGCCGTGCAGGAAACCGCCGGCGTGGAGGTGCAGGTGGCGCAGGGCGATTTCAGCTATGCCTCCGGCTTGGCCGCGGGCGAGCAGCTGCTCGACGCGTCCATGCCGCCGACGGCGATCTTTGCCAGCAACGACGATATGGCCGCCGCCATCGTCTCCGTCGCGCATCGCCGCCAGCTGGACGTGCCGCGTCAGCTCACCGTCGTCGGGTTCGACGATACCACCGCCGCCGTCACCCTGTGGCCGCCTCTCACCACCGTGCACCAGCCCGTGCGCCGGCTTGCCGCCGAAGCGCTGGCGCTGGTGGCGAGCGAGGCCCGCGCGGCCGGCGGCAAGGCGCGCCCCCGCCGCGATCGAATCCTAGATTATAGTGTCGTTCAGCGCGACTCCACCGGTGTGCCGCCCAGCGATCAGCCCTCCGCGGCAGGCTCCTCGACATAGCTGAACCAAGCGAAATCGGCATGACCGCCGGCGCCGGACAGGTCCTGGCACGCCATGCCGACGAAGGTGCCGGTGAAGTTCGGCAGGCCGGGCACGGTCACTTCGTCGGAAAGGATGCTGGCGTCGAGTGTGCCGCCCACCGCGTGCCAATGTTCTTCTCCAGCGCCGCGCCATGCGAAGCGCAGCGCCGCATGGTCCACCGCGACGCGCAGCTCGATCGGCCCGTTTGGCAGGCCGTTCGCCACCACCTCGCCGCTGCACCCGGTTTCGGGGTCGGCGGATAGCAGCGCCAGCACGCGCTGGCCGGCATCGTCGGTGGTGACGTGCAGATAATGGAACTTGGTGCTGTTGTAATAGCAGGTGAGCCCCGCCGCCTGCTGGAAATGCGCCGGGGCGAAGTCGAGGCGCGTCGTCGCGGTAAAGCTAAAGGCGGTCTGGCGGCGCGCAACGAGCGCCTGCTCGAAATGGCTGCCGATCGTCTCGCGTCCGAACAGCCGTAGCCAGCCGGGTCGCGCGGACAGGCTGAACAGCCGATCGGGCTCGGGCGTGCGCAGCCACTGGAATGCCATCGGCAGATCGGGGCCGTCGAACCGCCCCTCGTCGGCCACGCTCGGCCAGGGGCTGGGCGGCAGCGGCGGCAGCGGCGGGGCGGGGTCGGGCGCGCCCGATCCGTCCAGCGTGCGCAGCCAGCCCTCCGCGTCCCAGCGCATCGGCTGGATCGCGGTTTCGCGGCCCAGCACGCAGCGCGCCATGCCGGGCAGCGGCCGCCCGCACAGATAGGCGAGCCACGGCGTGCCGTCGGCGAGCTCGACGAGGTCGCCATGCCCGGCGCGGGTTATCGCGCCTTCCTGCCGGCCATTCGCACTCACCACCGCGCCGTCCGGGTGCACTGTATAGGGCCCGAACAGAGACCGGGAGCGCGCCATCACAACCGCATGGTCCCAGCCGGTGCCGCCCTCGGCCACCAGCAGATGGTACCAGCCGTCGCGCTTGTAGAGGTGCGGTCCTTCGGTGAAGCCGCGTTCGGTGCCGGCGAAGATCCGTCGCCGCTCGCCCACGAGCTGCAGTGTGGTGCGGTCCAGTTCCTGCGCGACGATGCCGGCGAAGCGGGTGCAGCCGGGCCGGTGATCCCACAGCATGTTGAGAAACCAGCTGCGGCCGTCATCATCGTGGAAGATCGCAGGATCGAAGCCGCTGCTGTTGACGCGCACCGGATTCGACCACGGTCCGTCGATCGCATCCGCCACCACGACGTAATTGTGGAAGTCGCGCAGCGATGCGCCGTCGGCGCCGCTCACGGTCGTCTGGCCGTAGCGCTTCACATCGGTATAGGCGAGCCAGAAGCGCCCGTCCGCATGGCTCAGGTCCGGCGCCCAGACGCCGCAGGAATCGGGATCGCCGCGCATGTCGAGCTGCGTGGCGCGCGACAGCGGCCGGCCGACCAGCCGCCAGTGCACCAGATCGCGGCTGTGGTGGATCTGCACCCCGGGGAACCATTCGAAGGTCGAGGTCGCGAGGTAGAAATCCTCCCCGACGCGCAGGATCGATGGATCGGGGTTGAAACCGGTAAGAATCGGATTGCGGAAGTGCGTCATGCGGGCTTGCGTACCAGAGTCCAGAGAAGCGCGGCGCCGAGCAGATCGAGCACGCCGAGCAGGAGAAAGAAGGGGCCGTAGCCGACCTGGTCGACCAACCCGCCCAGCGCGAGCGAGAAGACCAGCACGCCCAGATTGCCGGCCAGGCCGGCCAGCCCCGCGGCGGTCGCCACTTCGTTGCGGCGGAATAGGTCGGAGGCCATGGTGATGACGGTCACCGACAGCGTCTGATGCGCGAAGCCGCCGAGGCAGAGCAGCGCGATCGCGGCATAAGGGCTGTCGACCATGCCGACGAACGCCATGCCCGTCATCATCACCGCGCCCAGCGTGAATGCCCAACGCCGGGCATCGATCAGTGCGATGCCGCGTCGCTGCAGAAATGCCGCCACGGCGGGGCCGAAGAGGCAGCCGAGATCGGCGGCGAGGAAGGGCAGCCAGGCGAACAGCGCGATCTGGCCGAGATCGAAGCCGCGGACGCGCGCCAGGTACAGCGGCATCCAGAAGGACAGCATCCCCCATACCGGATCGGCGAGCAGCCGGGGCAGGGCGATGCCCCAAAGGTCGCGGCGGCGGAGCAGCGCGGGGATCGAGGCACGGGTGCCGCTGGCGGAAAGGCGCGCTTCCTGCCCTTCGTCGATCAGCCGGCGTTCCGCCTCGCCCAGCCGCGGATGGCTTGCCGGTCCGCGGTACCAGACCAGCCACAGCGCGGACCACGCCAGCCCCATTGCGCCGGCGGCGAAAAAGGCGAGCCGCCAGCTCTGCGTCATTACCGCCCAGGCGACGAGCGGCGGCGCCAGGATGGCGCCGAACGACGCCCCGATATTGTAGATGCCGCCGGCAACACCGCGCTCGCGCGCCGGAAACCATTCCGCCACCAGCTTCTGCCCCGCCGGCTGCGCCGATCCCTCTGCCAGGCCAAGCAGGCCACGCAGCGCCGCGAAGCTGATCCAGCCGGTGGCGAATCCATGGGCCATGGTGAGCAGTGACCACAGGGCGACGCACAGCGCGAAGCCCAGCCGAAGTCCGACGCCGTCGAGCAGATAGCCTGCCAGCGGCTGGAACATCACGCCGATTTGGAATGCTCCGGTGATCCAGCCATATTGCTGGTTGCTGATCGCCTGCTCCGCGAGGATCAACGGTGCCGCGACGCCCAGCACCGATCGGGCCAGATAGTTCAGGACCATTGCACCGACGAACAGCGCAATCATCGTCCAGCGCAGATGCGGAAGGAAGGTCCGGCGCAAGGTGCGCTCCGTTAACGTGAACAATTGGCCAGACGCTAGGCAGAAGCGCCGCCAAACGCAACGGCATACGACCATTAAGATCCTGCCCCGCGCCGATCGGCCGGGCCGTCAGCCGCTGGCGCCTCCCGCCTGCACCAAGCATGCCGCGGCAAAGCGATCGAGCGCGCCGCCGGGTTCTATCCGCCATGCGTCCTGCGCGCGCGCCTGCACTGCGATCGTGCGCTGCAGGTCGAAACCGGTGATCCGCACCAGCACCAAGCCGGGGCGCGCAAAGCTCTCCGGCACCATGGTGATGCCTAGCCCCGCCTCGACATAAGCGAGGGCATGGGCGTCGCTCAGCGTCCGCGCCGCCATCACCGGGCGCACGCCGCGGCTGGTGAAGAAGCGGCTGATTTGAGGCAGCGCCTCGCAGTGTCGCCGCACCAGCATCGTTTCGCCCGCCAGTGCCTCGGCGGCGACCGCGCCTCGTCCCGCGTGAGGGTGCCCGAGGGGCAGGGCCATAGCATAGCCTTCGCGCAGAATATTGCGCGTCGGCAGACCGCTGCGCGGCGTAGCCGTCAGGATCGCATCCAGCCGCCCGCGATCTAGCAGTGCGTCCAGTTCGCGCCCGCGACCTTCCGTCATCTCCAGCGCGGTTTCGCCGGCGATCGCCGCCAACCCAGCCTGCAGTATCGGCACCGCGATGCTCGCCAGCACCCCCAGCCGTATTGGTATTCCAGGCGCGGCAGCGGGGGAGAGGCGCTCGGCCGCCAAGAACTCCGCCTCGATCCGACGGGCATGATCGGCAAACCGGCTGCCCGCCTCGGTCAGCGCGACGCGGCGATTGCTGCGATCGAACAGCTTCTGGTCGAGCAGCGTCTCCAGCTTGGCGATGCCGATCGAAAGCGTCGGTTGCGAGACGTTGCATTGCTGCGCCGCACGCGAGAAGCTGCCCTGATCGATCACGGCAAGGAAATAGCGGATCAAATACCGGTCGATCATAGAAGCTGTCTATGCACGGATACCAGAAGCTTCAATTTTCTTTTCGTGCCCGGGAGCGTTACAAGGGCGGCAAAATAGGAGAGGTGCAGCATGCCCGATTTCGATTTCGCGCTCGGTGAGTCCGCCGACATGATCCGCGAGACGACGGCGCGGTTCGCGCGCGACCGCATCGCCCCGCTCGCTGCGCGCATCGATGCGGAAGACTGGTTCCCGCGCGACGAACTCTGGGCGGCGATGGGCGAACTCGGCCTGCACGGCATCACCGTCCCCGAAGCCGATGGCGGCCTCGGCCTCGGCTATCTCGAACATGTCATCGCCTGCGAGGAAGTCGCCCGCGCCTCGGCCTCGATCGGCCTCAGCTACGGCGCGCACTCGAACCTCTGCGTCAACCAGATCGCCCGCTGGGGCAATGCGGAGCAGAAGGCCAAGTATCTCCCCAAGCTGGTCTCGGGCGAGCATGTCGGCAGCCTCGCCATGTCCGAGGCGGGCGCCGGATCGGACGTCGTCTCGATGAAGCTCAAGGCGGAGAAGGTGCAAGGCGGCTATGTGCTCAACGGCACCAAGTTCTGGATCACCAACGCGGCATACGCCGACACGCTGGTGGTCTATGCCAAGACCGGCGAAGGCTCGCGCGGCATCACGACCTTCCTGATCGAGAAGGACATGCCCGGCTTCGCGATCGGCCAGAAGATCGACAAGATGGGCATGCGCGGCTCACCCACCTCCGAACTGGTGTTCACCGACTGCGAAGTGCCCGAGGCGAACGTGATGGGCCCGCTCAATGGCGGCGTCGCGGTGCTGATGAGCGGGCTCGACTATGAGCGGACCGTGCTCGCCGGCATCCAGCTCGGCATCATGCAGGCATGCCTCGACGTGGTCCTGCCCTATCTGCGCGAACGCAAGCAGTTCGGCCAGGCGATCGGCAGCTTCCAGCTGATGCAGGCCAAGATCGCCGACATGTATGTCGCGCTCAATTCCGCCCGGGCCTATGTCTATGCCGTGGCGCGCAGCTGCGATGCGGGCAAGACGACCCGCTTCGACGCGGCCGGCGCGATCCTGCTCGCCAGCGAGAACGCCTTCCGCGTGGCGGGCGAGGCGGTGCAGGCGCTGGGCGGCGCCGGCTATACCAAGGACTGGCCGGTCGAACGCTTCCTCCGCGACGCCAAGCTGCTCGACATCGGCGCGGGGACCAACGAGATCCGCCGCATGCTGATCGGCCGCGAATTGCTGGGGGCTGCGGCGTGAGCCGGACCCAAATTCCTCCCCGGGCGAAGCTCGGGGAGGGGGACCGCGCGCCGCAGGCGCGTGGTGGAGGGGCCGCGCCGCGAGGCGCGGAACTCGTTCGAAGGGCAGGATCCCGCCGCGTGCCGCGGCGGCCCCTCCACCATGTGCTGCGCACATGGTCCCCCTCCCCGTACCGGGGAGGAATGAAGGTAGCAGTATGACCGCCCCCATCCTCCCCACCGCCGTCAACCCCGACAGCGACCAATTCCGCGCCCAGGCCGCGCACCACCGCGCGCTGGCCGAGAAGCTCCGCGCCGACGTGGCGCTTGCCGCGCTCGGCGGCAGCGAGTCCGCCCGCGCCAAGCATGTCGCGCGCGGCAAGCTGCTCCCGCGCGAGCGCGTGGAACGGCTGCTCGATCCGGGCAGCCCCTTCCTCGAGATCGGCCAGCTCGCGGCCTGCGACCTCTATGACGGCGAAGTCCCCGGCGCGGGGGTGATCGCCGGCATCGGCCGCGTCTCCGGCCGCATGGTCATGATCGTCTGCAACGACGCCACCGTTAAGGGCGGCACCTATTATCCGATGACGGTGAAGAAGCATCTCCGCGCGCAGGAGATCGCCGAGGCCAACCGCCTGCCCTGCATCTATCTGGTCGACAGCGGCGGCGCCAACCTGCCGCACCAGGCCGAGGTGTTCCCCGACAAGGACCATTTCGGCCGCATCTTCTTCAACCAGGCCAACATGTCCGCGCAGGGCATCCCGCAGATCGCCTGCGTGATGGGCAGTTGCACCGCGGGCGGCGCGTACGTGCCCGCCATGTCCGACGAGAGCGTGATCGTCCGCAACCAGGGCACGATCTTCCTCGCCGGCCCGCCGCTGGTGAAGGCGGCGACCGGCGAGGAAATCAGCGCCGAGGATCTGGGCGGCGGCGACCTCCATGCCCGCCGCTCGGGCGTGGTCGATCACCTGGCCGAGAATGACGAGCATGCGCTGACCATCGTCCGCGACATCGTCAGCCACCTCCCCGCCGACCGCATTCCCGATGTCGCGCTCAAGGATCCGCGCCCGCCGAAATATGCGGCCGAGGAGCTGTACGGCATCCTCCCCGCCGACGTCCGCGCACCGTACGATGTGCACGAGGTCATCGCCCGGCTGGTCGACGGCTCGGAATTCCACGAATTCAAGGCGCTGTACGGCAGCTCGCTGGTGTGCGGCTTTGCCCATATCTGGGGCATGCCGGTGGCGATCCTCGCCAATAACGGCGTGCTGTTCTCGGAGAGCGCGCAGAAGGGCGCGCATTTCATCGAACTCGCCTGCCAGCGCCGCATTCCCCTGCTCTTCCTCCAGAACATCTCCGGCTTCATGGTCGGCGGCAAGTACGAGGCGGAGGGCATCGCGAAGCACGGCGCCAAGCTGGTGACGGCGGTGGCGACGGCAAGCGTGCCGAAGCTCACCATCCTGATCGGCGGCAGCTTCGGCGCGGGCAATTACGGCATGTGCGGCCGCGCCTATTCGCCGCGCTTCCTGTTCAGCTGGCCGAACAGCCGGATCAGCGTGATGGGCGGCGAGCAGGCGGCGAGCGTGCTGGCGACGGTCCACCGCGATGCCGCGAGCTGGTCCCCGGAGGAAGCCGAGGCGTTCAAGGCGCCGATCCGCCAGAAATACGAGGATGAGGGCAATCCCTGGCACGCCACCGCGCGGCTGTGGGACGACGGCATCATCGATCCGGCGCAGACCCGCGACGTGCTCGGCCTGGCGCTGGCGGCAACGCTCAACGCGCCGATCCCTGAGCGGCCGCAGTTCGGCGTGTTCCGGATGTGAGCGAAGGTTCGCTTCCCTTCGTTGCACTGGTGCCTCGCGCCCGGCGTTCGCGCTTCGCGCGCCCCTCCACCATGCTGCGCATGGTCCCCCTCCCCCAGCAAGCTGGGGGAGGAATGCACTTCACCGAGATCCTCCCCCAGCCCTGCTGGGGGAGGGGGACCGCCGGCCGCAGGCCGGTGGTGGCGGGGCCGGCGCCGCAGGCGACGGAAAGCGCTCCGCCCGCCCTACGCGCCGTTTATCTTCCTGCGCCGCTCGGCCACGGCTTCGCCGATACCGACCAGAACACCCTCAAGGTTGTTCAACACCTCTGCTGCGGGCACGCGCAGCGTCACCACGCCCTGCGCCAAGAGCCAAGCATCCCGTCGCGCATCCGCTACGGGCGCATTGCCACGCGCATGCATTTCGCCATCGACTTCGACACACAGCCGTGCCGCATCGCAGTAGAAGTCGAGCACGTACGGCCCGGCAGGATGCTGCTTGCGCCACCGCTCGCAGGCCTGACCGCGCAGTTGCTGCCAAAGCAGCACCTCGGGCAACGACATTTCCCGCCGCAGGCGCCTCGCTCGACGATACGATCTGCCGTTGCCCTTGAGCATCGCTGTCCCCGTTCGCGCTTCGCGCGCCCCTCCACCATGCTACGCATGGTCCCCCTCCCCCAGCAAGCTGGGGGAGGATCTTATCGCTGAAGGCTGAATCATGCTCCTCACCCTCCTCGCCCTCACCCTGACCCCGCAGACCGCCGGCCTGCCGCCGCCTGCCGCCAACCCCACGCACAGCACGCCCTCTCCGACCAAGCTGCCGCCCGCCAACCCGCTCGCTCCGCCCGACGGCAGCGACGAGCGCGCCGTGCTCGCGACGGTCGACAGGCTGCTGGGCGGGATCAACACGCGCGACGCCGCGGCGATCGGCGCCGTCCTCCACCCGAGCGCAAGTGCAACGATCGTCACCGAAGCCGTCGGTGGACCCAGCACCGTCCGCACGCTGACGAACGCCGAGCTGCTCGCCCGCTTCCAGCCCGGCCCCGAGACGTTCGACGAGCGCATCTCCGGTCCCGCGGTCGAGATCGACGGCGATCTCGCGATGGTCTGGGCGCCCTATGTGTTCCGGCTGAACGGCAAGGTGCATCACTGCGGCACCGATCACTTCAGCCTGGTGCGCGAGAACGGCGCCTGGAAGATCGCCAGCCTAGCCTGGACCTCGCGCACCACGGGGTGCCCGGCATGAACCGCGACACGCTGTTCGTCCTCGACACCGACTGGGCCGACCCGGCCTATGGCGGCGCGCGCCGCTTCTACTGCAAGGACTGCATCACGGTGGAGGGGCTGCTCGCCGCCTTCCCCGAGCGCGCCGCGAACATCGAGGTCGTCCGCGTCGCCTGGCCCCGCCCGCGCGCGGCGGTGGTGGCGCGGCTCGGCGCGGACAACCAGAACCTCCCCGCGCTCGCCTTTGCCGAGGGCGGCTTCGCCAACGACATTGAGGGCGTGCTCGCCGCGCTCCACACCCGCCACGGCTTTCCGGAGCGCCACCCGTGATCCAGTCCCTGCTCATCGCCAATCGCGGCGAAATCGCCTGCCGCATCATCCGCACCGCCCGCGCGATGGGTTTGCGCACGATCGCGGTCTATTCGGACGCCGACTCGAACGCGCTGCACGTCCGCCAGGCCGATGAGGCCGTGCATATCGGCCCCTCCCCTGCGCGCGAAAGCTATCTGGTGGCTGAGAAGATCATCGCCGCGGCCAAGGCAACCGGCGCCGAGGCGATCCACCCCGGCTATGGCTTCCTCTCCGAGAATGCCGAGTTCGCCGAGGCGGTGCTCGCCGCCGGGCTGGTCTGGGTCGGGCCGAAGCCGGACAGCATCCGCGCGATGGGCCTCAAGGACGCCGCGAAGGCGCGGATGATCGCGGCGGGCGTGCCGGTCACCCCCGGCTATCTCGGCGAGGACCAGAGTCCCGAGCGGCTCCAGGCCGAGGCCGATGCGATCGGCTATCCGGTGCTGATCAAGGCGGTGGCGGGCGGCGGCGGCAAGGGCATGCGGCGGGTGGAAAGCGCCGCCCAGTTCGCCGATGCGCTCGCCAGCTGCAAGCGCGAGGCCGCCTCCTCGTTCGGCGACGACCGCGTGCTGCTGGAGAAGTACATCCTCTCGCCCCGCCACATCGAAGTGCAGGTGTTCGGCGACACGCATGGCAATGTCGTCCACCTGTTCGAGCGCGACTGCTCGCTCCAGCGGCGCCACCAGAAGGTGATCGAGGAAGCCCCGGCCCCCGGCATGGACGCTGAGACCCGCGAAGCGATCTGCGCAGCGGCCGTACGCGCGGCTAGGGCGGTCGACTATGTCGGCGCAGGCACCATCGAGTTCATCGCCGATGCGAGCGAAGGTCTGCGCGCAGACCGGATCTGGTTCATGGAAATGAACACCAGGCTCCAGGTGGAGCATCCGGTGACCGAGGAAATCACCGGGCAGGATCTGGTCGAATGGCAGCTGCGGGTGGCGAGCGGCGAGCCCCTGCCCAAGCGGCAGGACGAGTTGGCGATCAACGGCTGGGCGATGGAAGCACGGCTCTATGCGGAGGATCCGGCCAAGGGGTTCCTGCCGAGCGTGGGGCGGCTGGAGATTTTCCGCCCGTCGTCGGACGTCCGCTATGAAACGGGCGTGCACGAAGGTGCCGAGATCACCGGTTTTTACGATCCGATGATCGCCAAGATCGTGGTGCATGCCGACAGCCGCGTCGAAGCCTGCGAGGCGCTCGCCCAAGCCTGCGCCGCGACCGACATCTTCCCCGTCAAGACCAACGCGCCGTTCCTTTGGCGGGCGCTGGATGACGCGGATTTCCGAGCAGCGCGCATCAACACCGGCTTCATCGCCGAGAAAGGCGACGTCCTGCTGCCCCCGGCCGAGCCGACCGACGACATGATCACGCAGGCTGCCGCCGCGCTGGTCGTCCAGGAATATCGGGGCGAACCCACCATGCTGCACGGCTGGGACGACGATCTGCTGGAAGCGCCGCAGCCGAATCCGTGGCGCGGTGCCCTGGGATTCCGCTTGAATGCCGCACCGAACCGCCGTGTCGCGGTGGCTGTCGACGGAAAGGTCCATATTACCGAACTGCCGGCCAACTGGCGGACGGCCACGGTCATCGCCGAGCCGGTGACCGACGGGATCGCGGTGAACGATGACGGCCTATCGTTCCTCGCATCGCTGGCACGCGTCGGTCCGACGAGCGGAACCGCCCCCGCCGACGGCGCCCTGCTCGCCCCCATGCCGGGCCGTATCACGGCAGTGGATGTCGCTCCCGGCGCACAGGTCACCAAGGGTCAGCGGCTGGTCACGCTGGAGGCGATGAAGATGGAACATGCGCTCACCGCGCCCTTCGACGGCACCGTTGCCGAGCTTCCGGTCGAAGTCGGTGCGCAGGTGCAGGTGGATGCGCTTGTGGTGCGGATCGAGCCACGCGAATAAGCCGGATCGCCGTATGATCAAGGCCGTCACCGTTTGGGTGTGCCGCCATGCGGGCTTATGATGCAGGATTTTACCCCCCTAGGGGGGAAGTGGTGCCCAGAAGAGGACTCGAACCTCCACGACCTTGCGATCGCCAGCACCTGAAGCTGGTGCGTCTACCAATTCCGCCATCTGGGCACGGGGTAGGCCGGCGCCTCTAGGGGAGGTTTGCAGGGGCTGTCAACGACCTTTTGTGAAAAATGTTGGACTTCGTGCGGCGCTTGCCGTTTAGCCCTTCACACGGCATTGGGGCCGCAGGTTCGCGCATGCAGTGAGGCGATAGATGAAGGACAGGCTGGTAACCCTGATCGGCGGTGGGGGCTTTCTGGGCCGCTACGTGGCGCAGGAGCTGCTGAGCGCCGGCGCGCGCGTCCGTCTGGTCGAGCGCAAGCCACGCGACGCGTGGTTCCTCAGGACGCAGGGCGGGCTCGGCCAGACCCAGTTCGTCGTGGGTGACGTCACCAAGCCCGAAACGCTCGCCCGTGCGCTGCAGGGTAGCGATGCGGTGGTGAACTTCGTCGGCATTCTGTCGGGCGATTTCGACAAGGTCCACGTCCAGGGCGCGCGCAACGTGGCCGAAGCCGCAAAGGCAGCAGGGGCCAGCGCGCTGGTCCACATCTCGGCGCTCGGTGCCGATACCGGTTCGCCTTCCGCTTACGGGCGCAGCAAGGCCGCCGGCGAGCAGTCCGTGCTCGCCGCCTTCCCGGGTGCTACCATCCTGCGTCCCTCGATTGTGTTCGGCCGCGAGGACGCGTTCGTGAACCGCTTTGCCGGCATGATCGCGGGTGCGCCGCTGGGCGTGGTGCCCGTGGTGCGGGGTGAGACGCGGTTCCAGCCGGTCTTCGTAGCCGATGTCGCACAGGCCGTTGCCGCCGCCCTGGCGGATCCGGCCGCGCACGGCGGCAAGACCTATGCGCTGGGCGGCCCCGATGTGCTAAGCATGACCGCGCTGATGCGCTGGATCGCTGGTGCGATCGGGCGCAAGCCGCACTTCATCGAACTGCCGGATTCGCTCTCCGGGCTGATCGCGTCGCTGCCCGGCACCCCGATCACGCGCGATCAGTTCGCGATGCTGCAGGCGGATAATGTTGTGCCGGCGGGCGCCGAGGGCCTTGCGGCGCTGGGCATCACGCCCACGCCGATGGCGACGGTGGCGCCCACCTGGCTGGTGCGTTTCCGCCAGGCGGGTCGCTTCAGCCGCTTCCGCACCGCCGCCTGACCCCGCACTCCGGCCGGGCGGCGCCCTTCCCGGGGGCCGCGTGGCGCGAAACCCCCGAAGGAGCCTCCCCATGACCACGCTGCTGGTGGCGATCCTGCTCGGCATCGTCGAAGGCGTCACCGAATTCCTGCCCGTCTCCTCCACCGGGCATCTGATCCTCGCCAGCGAACTGATGGGCTATGATTCGGCACGGTGGGCGATGTTCAACGTCGTCATCCAGCTCGGCGCGATCCTGGCGGTGGTGGTGCTCTACTGGCGCACCTTCTGGGCGGTGATGGAGGGTCTTCTGAAGCTCAATCCGGTGTCGATCCGGTTCGTGCGCAATCTGCTGATCGCGTTCATTCCCGCGGCGGTGATCGGACTGGTGCTGCACCGGCATATCGAGGCGCTGCTGGGTGCGCCCAAGGTGGTGGCCTGGGCGCTGATCGTCGGCGGCGTGGCGATCCTCATCATCGAGCGGCTCGTCAAGTCCGCCACGATCCACGGCATTGCAGAGATCCCGCTGCTGCGGGTGATCGGGATCGGCTTTGTCCAGTGCCTGGCCATGGTACCGGGCGTCAGCCGCTCGGGTGCCACGATCATGGGTGCGCTGTCGCTGGGCGTCGAGCGGCGCACCGCAGCCGAGTTCAGCTTCTTCCTGGCCATCCCGACGATGCTGGGCGCTACTGCGCTTGAGCTGCTGAAGAATCATGAGATGCTGGTGACGAGCGGCGTAGGTTGGGGAGAGATCGGAATCGGCTTCGTGGTTTCGTTCGTCGTCGCGCTTGCCGTGATCAAGTGGTTCGTTGGCATCGTAAGCAAACATGGCTTCACGCCGTTCGCGTGGTATAGGATTGTTGCTGGCGCGACCGCGCTGATTTGGCTTTCCGTTCGATAGGACCGTTCCGGGCCTATTTGGCTGAAAATCTTTAGCCTGATTGAGCCTTTTTGATGTTCTAACGTCATATAGGTCAGCACTGCTGTCTTTATCGTTGCGCCGCTCTCCTGTACGGGGGCGGCATGGCTGACGATCCCATGCTCAAATTCGTCGGACGCCCCCAGGCGTATCCGGCCAAGCGCCCCGCCCAGCTGCGTGCGGAAGACTTTCGCGAGATCGCGGAGCGCTATGCGGTGCCGGATGCGGAGGCGCAGGCCGGCCGCTGCAGTCAGTGCGGCGTGCCCTATTGTTCGGTGCACTGCCCGCTGCACAATCATATCCCGGATTGGCTGCGCCTGACTGCAGAGGGGCGGTTGCGCGAGGCCTATCAGCTTTCCAACAGCACCTCGACCATGCCGGAGATTTGCGGTCGCATCTGCCCGCAGGATCGGCTGTGCGAAGGCAATTGCGTGATCGAATTCTCCGGCCACGGCTCGGTGACGATCGGCTCGGTCGAGAAGTTCATCACCGACACCGCTTGGGCCGAAGGCTGGGTGGAACCGGTGCAGGTCGGGCGTGATCGCGGCCAGTCGGTCGGCATCATCGGTGCGGGGCCCGCGGGTCTTGCTGCCGCCGAGTATCTGCGTGGCTATGGCTATGAGGTCCATGTCTACGATCGCTACGATCGCTCGGGCGGGCTGCTCACCTATGGCATTCCCGGCTTCAAGCTGGAGAAGGACGTGGTGATGCGCCGCGTCGCGCGGCTGGAGGAAGGCGGCATTGTCTTCCACCGCAATTTCGAAGTCGGCCGCGACGCGAGTCTCGGCGAGCTCCGCCAGCGCCACGATTCGATCCTGGTCGCCACCGGCGTGTACAAGGCGCGTGCGATCAAGGCGCCGGGCGTCGGCGCCAAGGGCGTGGTCGACGCGCTCGACTATCTGACCGCGTCCAACCGCAAGAATTTCGGCGACGCCGTGCAGGCCTATGACGATGGCAGCCTCAACGCGCTCGGCAAGCATGTCGTGGTCGTCGGTGGTGGCGACACCGCGATGGACTGCGTCCGCACCGCGATCCGCCAGGGTGCGGCCTCGGTGAAGTGCCTTTATCGCCGCGACCGGGCGAACATGCCGGGTTCGCAGCGCGAAGTAGCCAATGCCGAGGAAGAAGGCGTCGAGTTCGTCTGGCTCTCCGCGCCGGAAGCGTTCGAAGGCACCGAGCAGGTGACCGGCGTCCGCGCCTCCAAGATGCGCCTCGGCGCGCCGGATGCATCCGGCCGCCGCGCGCCGGAAGTCGATCCGGGCGGGGCGCTGCAGATGCCGGCCGATCTCGTCATCAAGGCGCTGGGTTTCGAGCCCGAGGACCTGCCCAAGCTGTTCGGCGCCGAGGAACTGGGCGTCACCCGCTGGGGCACGCTGCGCACCGACGGCAAGACGATGATGACCAGCATGGATGGCGTGTTCGCCGCCGGCGACATCGTCCGCGGCGCGAGCCTCGTCGTCTGGGCGATCCGTGACGGCCGCGACGTGGCGGCGCATATGCACGCGTGGATGAAGGCACGCGCCATGGCCCCTGCCGCCAAGGCAGCCATTCGCGAGGAGAGCCTGGCATGAAGATCCTCGTCAACGCACTGCTGCTCGCCGTCGCCAGCCCCGCACTGGCGCAGACCCAGTCTGCGCCGCCGGCACCCGCCGCCGCGCCAGATCCTGCCCGCCTCGCTGTCGCGCGGGAACTTGCCGACAAGCTGGTGCCGCAGGGCATGTACCAGCGGATGATGGGCGAAAATTTCAGCCGGATGATGGAATCGATGGTCGGTTCAGCCGGCGACATCCCCGTTCGCGACTTCGCGCAGATCGGCGGCCTTTCCGAGCAGGATGTGTCGCGGCTTGGCAAGACGACGCTGGGCGAAGTGATGGCGATTTACGATCCGCATTGGCAGGAGCGCCAGCAGCGGATGATGCGGGCCATGATGGGCGAGATGGGCAAGTTAATGTCCACGCTGGAGCCGAAGGTACGCGTGGCGCTCGCGCGTGCCTATGCGCGCGAATATAGCCTGCCCGAGCTGCAGGATCTGCAGCGCTTCTTCGCCACGCCGGCCGGCAGCCATTATGCGCGCAGTTCGATGGAACTGATGATGGGGCCGGACATGGCGCAGACGATGGGTGAAGCAATGCCGGAGATCATGAAGCAGATGCCGGCGCTTATCCAGACGGCGCAGACCAGCACCAAGGATCTGCCGCCGCCGCGTAAACCGGCCGACCTGACTCCGGACGAACGTGAGAAGATTGTGAAGCTGCTGGGCGCCAAGTCCGGCCAGCCCGCCAAGAAGTAAGCATCGCCGCCCGTTAGGGCCGCGCGCACGAAGATCGAGGAAGACCATGGACGACATCAAGCTGGCTGCCGAGCGCGAGCGCCTCGCCCGCGAGGGCATGTACCGCCCCGAATATGAAGGCGATGCCTGTGGCGTGGGCATGGTCGCGGCGACCGACGGCCAGTCGTCGCGCCGCGTTGTCCAGTCGGCGATCGATGCGCTGAAGGCGGTGTGGCACCGCGGCGCCGTGGATGCGGACGGCAAGACCGGCGACGGCGCCGGCATCCATGTCGATCTCCCCTTACGCTTTTTCGACGAGCAGATCGTCGGCAGCGGCCACCGCGTGCTGCCGAACCGACTCGCCGTCGGCATGATCTTCCTGCCGCGCACCGACTTGGGCGCGCAGGAGACCTGCCGCACCATCGTCGAGAGCGAGATCATCGAGGCGGGCTACACCATCTATGGCTGGCGCCAGGTGCCGGTCGACGTCTCGGTCATCGGCATGAAGGCGCAGGCGACGCGCCCCGAGATCGAGCAGATCATGATCGCCGGGCCGCAGCCCGACGCGATGGACGCGGCCGAGTTCGAGCGTCAGCTCTATCTGATCCGCCGCCGTATCGAAAAGCGGGTGATCGCGGCGCAGGTCGGCGGCTTCTACATCTGCTCGCTGTCGTGCCGCTCGATCATCTACAAGGGGCTGTTCCTCGCGGAGTCGCTGTCCGATTTCTATCCGGACCTCAAGGATACGCGCTTCGAGAGCCGCGTCGCGATCTTCCACCAGCGCTATTCCACCAACACTTTTCCGCAATGGTGGCTGGCGCAGCCGTTCCGCTGCCTGGCGCATAACGGCGAGATCAACACGATCCGCGGCAACCAGAACTGGATGCGCAGCCACGAGATCAAGATGGCGAGCATCGCGTTCGGCGAGCAGAGCGAGGACATCAAGCCGGTGATCCCGGCCGGCGCGTCGGACACCGCCGCGCTCGACGCCGTGTTCGAGGCGATCTGCCGCTCGGGCCGCGACGCGCCTACCGCCAAGCTGATGCTGGTGCCGGAGGCCTGGCAGCAGGACGAGGATACGCCGCCGGCGCACGCCGCGATGTACCAGTATCTCGCCTCGGTGATGGAGCCGTGGGACGGCCCCGCCGCGTTGGCGATGACCGATGGCCGATGGGCGGTGGCGGGCATGGACCGCAATGCGCTGCGTCCGCTGCGCTATACCCAGACCTCGGACGGGCTGCTGATCGTCGGCTCCGAAACCGGCATGGTGCCGGTGCCGGAGGCGAACGTCGTCGCCAAGGGCCGGCTGGGGCCGGGCGAGATGATCGCGGTAGACCTGGACGAGGGCAAGCTGCTCCACGACCGTGCGATCAAGGATCAGATCGCCGGCGAGGCAGACTATGCCTCGATGGTGAAGGGGTTCCTGTCGGTCGACGATCTGCCGGCCGCGCCTGCCGAGGCCTATTATGAGCGCGCCGAGCTGTCGCGTCGTCAGGTCGCCGCCGGGCAGACGCTGGAGGACATGGAACTGATCCTGGCGCCGATGGTCGAAAGCTCCAAGGAAGCGATCGGCTCGATGGGCGATGACACGCCGCTGGCGGTGATCTCGTTCAAGTCGCGGCTGATCAGCCAGTTCTTCCGGCAGAATTTCAGTCAGGTGACCAACCCACCGATCGACCCGTTGCGCGAGCGCTACGTGATGTCGCTCAAGACGCGGTTCGGCAACCTCGCCAACATCCTTGATACCGAGGGCGCGGGCAGTCCCGTACTGGTGCTGGAGAGCCCGGTGCTCACCAATGCCGATTGGCACCGCTTGCGCGCGCATTTCGGGGCGAACGCGGCGGAGATCGACTGCACCTTCGCGGCGGACGGCGATCCGGAATCGCTCAAGGCAGCGATCAAGCGTATCCGCCACGAGGCCGAGCAGGCGGTCCGCGCCGGCTGCACCGAATTGTTCCTCACCGACGAGCATAGCGGGCCCGACAAGGTCGCGATTGCCGGCGTCCTGGCCGCGGCGGCTGTGCACACGCACCTCGTCCGGCGCGGCCTGCGCTCCTATGCGAGCGTCAACGTTCGCACGGCGGAGTGCCTCGACACGCATTATTATGCGGTGCTGATCGGCGTCGGCGCGACCACGGTAAACGCCTATCTTGCCGAAGCTGCGATTGCAGATCGCCATGCGCGCGGCCTGTTCGGCGACCTCAGCCTGTCCGACTGCCTGAAGCGCCACCGCAAGGCGATCGACGAGGGGCTGCTCAAGATTCTGTCGAAGATGGGCATCGCGGTGATCAGTTCCTATCGCGGCGGCTACAATTTCGAAGCCGTGGGCCTCAGCCGCGCGCTGGTGAACGATCTGTTCCCCGGTATGCCCGCCAAGATCTCGGGCGAAGGCTATGCCTCGCTCCACCTCTCGGCGATGATGCGCCACGAGGCGGCCTATGATGCGGGCGTCGCGACGCTGCCGGTCGGCGGCTTCTACCGCCAGCGCGCGGGCGGCGAGGCGCATGCCTATTCGGCGCAGCTGATGCACCAGCTGCAGACCGCGGTGTCGAACGACAGCTATTCGAGCTACCTCGCCTTCTCGCGCGGGGTGCGCGATCTGCCGCCGGTCTATCTACGCGATCTGCTCGAGTTCAACTTCCCCGAAACGGGCGTGCCGATCGACCAAGTCGAGGCGATCACCGAGATCCGCAAGCGCTTCGTCACGCCCGGCATGTCACTCGGCGCGCTCAGCCCCGAGGCGCACGAGACGCTCGCCATCGCGATGAACCGGATCGGCGCCCGCGCCGTCTCGGGCGAGGGCGGCGAGGATTCGGCGCGCTACACGCCCTATGAGAATGGCGACAACGCCAACTCCTCGATCAAGCAGGTCGCCTCGGGTCGGTTCGGCGTGACGGCGGAATATCTCAACGCCTGCGACGAGATTGAGATCAAGGTCGCCCAGGGGGCGAAGCCCGGCGAGGGCGGGCAGCTGCCCGGCTTCAAGGTCACCGAGTTCATCGCCAAGCTGCGCCATGCAACGCCGGGCGTGACGCTGATCTCGCCGCCGCCGCACCACGACATCTATTCGATCGAGGATCTGGCGCAGCTGATCTACGATCTCAAGCAGATCAATCCGCGCGCGCGGGTGTGCGTGAAGCTGGTGAGTTCCGCCGGCATCGGCACGGTCGCGGCTGGCGTCGCGAAGGCGCATGCAGACGTGATCCTCGTCGCTGGTCACACCGGGGGTACTGGCGCGTCGCCGTTCACTTCGATCAAATATGCCGGCACCCCTTGGGAGATGGGCCTGTCGGAAGTGAACCAGACGCTGACGCTCAATGGTCTGCGCGGTCGCATCAAGCTGCGCACCGATGGCGGGCTCAAGACCGGGCGGGACATCGTCATCGCCGCGATCCTCGGCGCTGAGGAATTCGGCATCGGCACGCTGAGCCTGGTCGCGATGGGCTGCATCATGGTGCGCCAGTGCCATTCGAACACCTGCCCGGTGGGCGTCTGCACCCAGGACGAGAAGCTGCGCGCCAAGTTCGTCGGCACGCCGGAAAAGGTCATCAACCTGATGACCTTCATCGCCGAGGAAGTGCGCGAGATCCTCGCCAAGCTCGGCTTCAAGAGCCTGGACGAAGTGATCGGGCGTACCGAGTTGCTCCGCCAAGTCAGCCGCGGCGCCGAGCATCTCGACGATCTCGACCTCAACCCGATCCTCGCCAAGGTGGATGCGGACGATGCCGAGCGGCGCTTCAGCCTCAGCACCTTCCGCAACGCCGTGCCGGACAGCCTCGACGCACAGATGATCAAGGATGCCGCACCCGTGTTCGCACGCGGCGAGAAGATGCAGCTCACCTATTCGGTGCGTAATACGCACCGCGCGGTGGGCACGCGGCTCTCGTCCGAGGTGACCAACAAGTTCGGCATGTCGACGCTGCAGGATGGGCACGTCCATGTCCGGCTGCGCGGCTCGGCTGGCCAGTCGCTCGGGGCATTCCTGTGCAAGGGCATCACGCTCGAAGTTTTCGGCGACGCCAACGACTATGTGGGCAAGGGCCTCTCGGGCGGCGTGATCGTGGTGCGACCGATGGTCAGCTCGCCGATCGAATCGTGGAACAACACGATTATCGGCAACACCGTGCTCTACGGCGCGACCTCGGGCCGACTGTTCGCGGCCGGCCAGGCGGGCGAGCGCTTTGCGGTGCGCAACTCGGGCGCTGACGTGGTGGTCGAGGGCTGCGGCGCGAACGGGTGCGAATACATGACCGGCGGCACCGCCGTGGTGCTGGGCCGCGTCGGCATGAACTTCGGCGCGGGCATGACCGGCGGCATGGCGTTCGTCTATGATGTCGACGGCAGTTTCGAGCGCCACGCCAATCCGGAGAACATCACCTGGAACCGGCTGGCCTCCAGCCATTGGGAAACCAAGCTCCGGGCGCTGGTCGAGGCGCATGCCGAGGAGACCGACAGCAAATGGTCGAAGGGCCTGCTGGAGGACTGGGACCGCGAAGTCGGCAAGTTCTGGCAGGTGGTGCCGAAGGAAATGCTGACCCGGCTGCCGCATCCGCTCAACGATACCGTCGAGGCGGTGGCGGCAGAGTGATGGGATGGAGGTGGGGACCGTTCCCCACCTTCGTCATCCCGGCTTTCACCGCGATGATAGACGTAAGCAGGCTGCGCTAATCAAGGGCAGAGTCGATGTCGGTTTGGCGGAAGTCATTGCCTTTGAAGAGTAAAGGGCACTCAGCCAAGGCAGCCACGGCATAGGCCATGCAGTCGCCATAGTTCAGGCGCGCTGGCCGCCCGCTGAAGCGGCCCAGCGCGTTGGCGGCGAGAACGGCATGCGCCTGCGTCCATGGCACGACTTCAATTGTTGGCAGGTGCAGCAAGCGCCATGCGCTCGGCAGAAAATCCTCACCTTTCTGACGTGAGACTACCAGTTCGAACTCAAAAACAGTTGGAGCTCCGATTAGAACTCGATCGGGGCTTGCCATCGCGCGAAGAAACGCCTCGGCTTCGGCCTCCTCCTGCAGGATTGCCATCAGCGCGGAGGTATCGACCGCTATCACTTCGGCAGGCCGTTCTTATCGTAGAGGATCGCATCTGGGTCACGCATATCGAGCGTAGGCAGCGCAGCGTAAGCCTGGCGCACCTCGTTAACAACGGAACGATATACCGTCAGCCGCTGCTCCGCGTCCGGATCGGTGACCGGCTCGCCGCTGCGCCGAAGTGCCTCCGTAACCGCCATCCGGATCGCCGTGGTATAGCTCACCCCCTTGGCGCGCGCGTAGCGGCGGACCAGCCGGTCGGTCTCTTCGTCTTTGATGCTGAGCGCCATGGTGCGGCTCCGTTCTAGAATGCCGATCAAAATATAGAATTGCGACCCGCGCTACAACGAGTCTTCCCCGGCCCATTTCCGCTGCTTATGGCTTTGCCCATGTGGCAGCTCCTTCAATTCCCGCTCTGTCCCTTCTCGCGCAAGGTCCGGCTCCTGCTGGGCGAGAAGGGCATTGCCTATGAACCGGTACGCGAATCGCCCTGGCTGCGTCGCGACGAGTTTCTCGACCTCAATCCCACCGGCCAGACCCCGGTGATGATCGATGCCGAGCGCCATGTGACGCTGATCGACTCGACCGTGATCTGCGAATTCTTCGAAGAGACCGTCAGCAAGAACGCACTGCTCAACGGGTCTGCAGTCGACCGCGCCGAGATACGCCGGCTGGTCGTGTGGTTCGATAACAACTTCTACAGTGACATCACGGCGCCGCTTCTCCACGAGCGAATGATCAAGCGCATCGTCTATCGCCAGCCACCCGATGCGAAGGCCTTGCGCGATGCGATGAAGGCAGCGGTCGGCCATCTGGATTATATCGATTATCTGCTCGACCACCGCACCTGGCTGGCCGGGGCGACGATGAGCCTGGCCGACATTACCGCCGCAGCGCAGATTTCTGTCGCCGATTATCTGGGCGGGATCGATTGGAAGAGCCACGAACTCGCCAAGCGCTGGTATATCGGAATGAAGAGCCGCCCCAGCTTCCGTGTACTGCTCGCCGAACGCATGGAAGGGATCACGCCCCCCGCGGATTACGAAAAGCTTGACCTGTAACGCGGGATAATCGCGGGCGGCGGCGCGTTTGACGGACAAACGGGAGAGACCGCGATGCTCGAACATGTACCGCATTGGCTGGGAAGCGCACTGAAGGGGCTGCGCGCGGGGGCCGGCAAGCTGGCGATCGTCCAGCCCGAACTCGGCAGCTTTGACGTGCTGCATCTCGCCAGTCCTGCCTTTGCCAATGGCGCCCGCTTGCCGGAGCGATTCACTGCGGACGGCGAGGGCGTCTCGCCGCCTCTGTTTTGGAGCGATGTGCCCGAAGGCACCGCATGCCTCGCGCTGATCGTCGAGGATCCCGATGCGCCGGCGCCGCAGCCGCTGGTCCATGCCGTGGTCTGGGGCCTTCCGGTCGATGGAGACCTGAAGGAAGGCGCAATCCGGGCCGATGGCGCCGGCGACGCCGAGGGCAAGGATGTCGGCCGGAACAGCTATCTCGGCGAAGGCTGGCTGCCGCCCGATCCGCCGACCGGCCATGGCCCGCACAACTATGCCTTCCAGCTGTTTGCATTGGGGGCCGGCTGCGAGATCGGCGACAATCCCGGCCGCAGCGCGCTGCTGCGCGCCATGGCCGGGCATGTGATCGCCGCCGGGCTGCTGACCGGCGTTTATTCACGCGGGGAGCCAGCCCCGACCGGCCTGGTCGGGGAGATCGCGCCGGTCTGATCCAGACCGGCGCGGCGCATTCAGCCGTTCACGATGGTCCCGCCATTGGGATGGAGTACCTGACCGGACATGTAGCTCGAGTCCTCGCATGCGAGGAAAAGGAAGGCGGGCGCGACTTCGTTCGGCTGACCTGGGCGTCCCATAGGCACGCTTTCGCCGAAATGTTCGAGCTTCTCGGGCGAGGCGCCGCCGCTGGGATTCAGCGGTGTCCAAATCGGTCCAGGCGCGACGGCGTTCACGCGAATGCCCTTCTCGATGAGGTTCATCGAGAGGCTGCGCGTGAAGGCGGTAATCGCACCCTTTGTCGAGCTATAGTCGAGCAGTTCGGGTTCGCCCTGGTACATGGTGACCGACGTGCAGTTCACGATGGCAGCGCCCTGCTTCAGATGCGGTGCCGCGGCCTGCACCAGGAAGAACATGCCAAAAATATTCGTCTGGAAGGTGCGGCGAAGCTGCTCCTCGGTGATGTCGGTGATATCCTTGTCCGGATGCTGCTCGCCGGCATTGTTCACTAGGATGTCGATACGGCCGAACTCCTCGATCACCTGGCGCACGGCCTGGTCACAGAAGCTCTTGTCCCCGACATCGCCTGCGATCGTCAGCGCGCGGCGGCCTTCGGCGCGGACGATTTCGGCCGTGTCCTCCGCGTCGGCATGCTCGTTCAGGTAGACGATCGCGACATCGGCACCTTCCCGGGCGTATAGCGCGGCGACGGCACGGCCAATGCCGCTATCGGCGCCGGTGACGATGGCGACCTTGTCCTTCAGCCGGTTCGACCCCGGATAACGCGGCTGCCATTCGGGCTTGGGATCCAGCGTGCGCTCCTCGCCGGGCAGCGCATCTTCGTGGATTCGTTCTATGGTAAGATCGTCGGGCATCGGCACGGCTCCTGCAGCTTTATGGAGGGTGCCGGAAAAACCGGTGGGGCAGGGCAAGGGTTCCTGCGATGGGGCCGCCGGAGCGGCCACCGGGTTCAGCCGATGAGGCTGGAACCCTGGAGGCCGCTGCCCAGGATCAAAACGGCGGTGATCGCGAACGATATCATGCCGATCATGATGTCGCGTACCATGCGGAGCGTCTCCTGCTGTGCGAGCATCATGCGATCGGAAGGATCGGCGTGGATACCGCAAGCAGAACCGCGGTGAAAAGCAGCGCGCCCGTGGTGGCGAGGGTGCGGTGAAAGGCTTCGATACGAAACGTCATGGTAGTTACTCCCTGAAGGCGGCGTCCGGACCATCCAGTGCCAATGCCGCTATCTTTGCAGGGACCGTGCCAATTATCTAAGATATTGATTTGAATGCGATATCGCTTCGAGGCGATTTCTCAAATGGTATAATTCACTAGGCTTCTGCGTGAAAATTACCAACTATCGTGATTTTTCACGCATGTCCGCGCCGCCTACCTGCACCATATTCCTCCCAGCGCTTTTGGCGGCGTAGAGCAGGCGATCCGCACGATGAAAAGCGGTCTGGTGCATCTCGCCCGGCGTCACCAGCGTAAGTCCGGCCGAGAAGGTGATCTCCCCCAAGGGGGCGTCCGTATCGCGCAGCTTGTAGCGCTTCGCCTGCACCGTGCCGCGGGCGTGGTCCAGCGTCTGCCGGGCTCGATCCAGCGAGATGTTGGTGAACAGCACGGCGAATTCTTCGCCGCCATAGCGTGTCACCAGATGGCCGCGGCAGCTGTGGCGCAGCGCATCGGCAATGGCCTTGAGCACTCGATCGCCCACCGCATGGCCAAACCGATCGTTCACCGACTTGAAGTGATCGATGTCGCAAACCGCCAGACACATCCGGCCGCCTGCACCTTCCTGCGCGGCGAAGGCTTCTTCGAAGGCGCGGCGGTTGGGCAGCTGGGTCAGCGGATCGCGCCGCGCGTTTTCGCGCGCTTCTTCCAGCTTCTCGCGGAGATCCTTGGCCTCACGTGTCGTAGTTTCCAGCTTCTCTTCCGCAATCCGGATGCGCTCCAGCATCGCGGCGGTAATGCGGACGACGTCGTCGTTCTGCGAAGGCTCGCCCGCCGCTGCAGACATCGCTTCGGCGCTGGCCGCCAGATCCCGTCCGAAATCGGCGGTTTCGGCGCGCATCGCCGTGACCATGTCGGCAAAGCCTTCGACCTGCATCTGCGTTCGTGCGACTAGACCCTCGGCCCGTTCCTTCACGTCGACGGGTGCCTCGGCCGGTTGTGCTGTGTCTGCCGGCTGGAAGTCCGCATTCAGGGTCAGGATATCGCGTGGAGTAAGCCGCACGCCGCCTTCGGTGATCATCTCCACTGCACGGGCGAGCGGCCCTTCGGGATCCGTGAACAGGCGATGGACGAAGGCATAATGGGTCGGGCTCGGCGGCAGCCGCTGATCCATCAAGAACTCGCCGATGCGTTCGAACAGCCTCCGGCCGTCTTCCTGCTCTGCCTCCGAATGAACGGCACGCGCGATGCGCATACGCTCCAAATCCCCCGTGCGAAGTCACGGCATGTATGGCCGCTATATGGCCCGTGGTAAGTAGAGGAAGAGTGCTAAAATCTGGTTGTTGCGGGGATGCCTTGTTTCGGCGTCAGCGCCAGACGGCGCCGATCTGCTGAAACAAAGCCCCTGTTTTTCAACGCGCTGCTCGGCCAGCGCCTCCTCCCGCCGCATCCAATAATAATTGCGGCGGGAGTGGACAGGATCACCGGCCAAGCGCTGCGGCGATCAGTGGCGATGCGACTCGTGATATTTTTGGACCGCGGCGAGCGTCTGGCGGATGTGATCGGCGGGGTTCGGATCCGAATGGACGAACAGAACCTTCCCGTCGGGCGCGATCACATAGCTGGTGCGCTTCGTGTACTTGGCGTTCTGCATCAGCACGTCATAGCCCTTGGCGACTTCCGGCGTGGCGGCTGCGACGGCGAACTTGCCCGCACAATATTGGCTCGAGAATTTTTCCAGCTGATCGACGTTGCCGGCCGTCATCCCGATCACGGTGGCGCCTGCCTTGGTGAAATCGTCGAGCGATTCGGCAAAGGCATGGGCTTCGGCGTTGCAGCCCGAAGTGAAGGCGGCGGGGAAGAAGTACAGCACCACCGGGCCCTTCTTCAGCGCAGCCTTCAGGTCGACGGTGATCGGCTTGCCGGCAACCGCGCCCTTGGCGGTGAACATGGGTGCCTTGGCGGCGGGTGCCAGCTCGGCGCCGGCCGGCATGGCCAGCGGCAGGGCGAGGGCGGCGAGGGCGAGCTTCAGGCGCATGACATTCCTCCCATAAGTCGGTGTGGGTCGATCTCTACGCCGCCCTGCGCTGCACCGCTAGCGGGTGAAGGCGATCCCCAGCCGGGCATGCGTGGTGCGGACGTTATAGCGGTCTAGCGCCTCGCCATAACCGGTGAATGCCTGTCCGAAGAGGTAGATGCCAAGCCCCCCGCCGATGCGGGTGAGCGGATAGGAGACGAACAGCTCGCCCGCCCCGCGACCCGTACGAACATTGCCGCGCCCGGTCACGGCGATCTTGATCCCGTCCTTCTGCTGGATCGCGGCGGTGAGCGCGGTATAGCCGAAATAATCCTTCATGTCCTGGAAGGTGCCGCTGCTGCCGACATAGACCCAGGCCTGCGGCGCCAAGTCGATTCGCCAGTCCTCGCCCAGATCGAACCGCTTTTCGGCGCGCAGGAAGATGCGGTTGATGTCCACTGAGTCGGTTTCGCCACGCCCGTTCGAATCATGCCGCCAGCCGAGCGCCACGCGCGTCGTTTCGTCATAGGGGATGTCGGCATAAAGTTCGGGGCTGTAATTGGTCGAACGGAACGGACCGGAAGGCTCGCTGAGCGCCCAGAACATAGTCTGGGTATAGGCGAAGCGCAGATGGCCGAGCTGCAGCGGTGCATCTTCCGCGAAGGGGCGCACCGCAAAACTCACCTGCAGCTTGCCGCCGGCATCCTTCAGCCCGAAGGCGCCATAGACCGGCTCATGCGGTTCAAACCGCTCGAGAAAGCCCGCGGAGCTGCCCGTCGAACTTTGCACCACGGTTTCCTGTGGCGGAACCTCTGCGGCCTGGTGGCGGACAGCAGGGGGTAACGCAAGCCCGGCAATGCCTACCGGCACATAGCGGGCCTTTGCGAAGCCTCGCGCCGCAATCGTCGGCACCGGTCCGGGCGTTCGTTCCAGCACGAGCCGCGTACCGTCCGTCGCCGTCACTTCGATCTGGCGCGGCCCGGCATCGGCGATCGGCGCGTCGGTTTCGTTGACGAGGAACACGTCCACGCCGCGCAACGCCGCCTGTTCGGAAGCGGGCTGGGCCGGCACCGCCCGAATCTGCGCACGGGCAGCGGGAACGGCAATCAGGAATCCAAGCAGGGGAAGCGCGGCCATCAAACGCATGTCGTGCGAAGTGGCAGGCGTTTGTGACCTTGGCGAGTCAATTTCGGCCTTGTAGGGCACGGACATGCCCGTTTCCCAGCACGATATCGCCCTCGCTGCGCGCCTCGCCGATGCCGCCGGCGCCGCCATCCGCCCCTATTTCCGTGCCGAGCATGGCGTGGAGGCAAAGGAAGACCAGTCTCCCGTCACGCTGGCCGATCGCGCTGGCGAAGAGGCGATGCGCAAGCTGCTCATCGCAGAGCGTCCGATGGACGGGATCATTGGCGAGGAATTCGGCATCCGCGAAGGCACGAGCGGCCGGCAATGGGTACTCGATCCGATCGACGGCACCCGCGCTTTCATCGCCGGTCGGCCGGTGTTCGGCACGCTGATTGCCTTGGTGGAGGATGGCTGGCCGGTGTTGGGCATCATCGATCAGCCGATCATCGGCGAACGCTGGCTCGGCGTGACCGGGCGGCAGACGCTGTTCAACGGCAAGCCCGCCAGCACGCGCATCTGCCGCGAACTGAACCAGGCGATCCTCGGCACCACCTCGCCGGCGCTGTTCGACGATTCGCAACTCCACGCCTTCGAGCATCTCGATGCCAAGGTAATGAGCACGGTGCTCGGCGGCGATTGCTACAATTATGGCTGCGTCGCGAGCGGCTGGCTCGACATCGTCGTCGAAGCTGGGCTGAAGCTGCACGATTTCGCCGCGCTGGTACCGGTGATCGAAGGCGCGGGCGGGCGGATGTGCGATTGGCAGGGCGATCCGCTCCACGCCGGCAGCAAGGGCGAAGTGATCGCCGCCGGCGATCCGGCGCGGATCGACGACATTTTGGAGGCAATGGCCTGCGAGGGCCATTGAGCCGCGCTGCTGAAAGGCAGCGGGGAGGGCAGCGCTTCGCTGCTAGCGCCCCGCCCAGAATTCCGGATGCGCATCAATCTCGTGGATCAGCCAGGCGGCGATGCGGCGATGCTCCTCCAGCCCATAATGGCCGTGGCACGCCGTTGCCCGGAACGCGCCGGCCGGAAAAGGCAGGAACAGTACATCCCGTGCGCCGGCCGTTCGCGCGGCATCGCTGATACGGGCTTCGGCGGCGCGTAGCCGGGCCTGCTCCTCGGGCGGTGCGCTGCGGCCGTCGAACCACCACAGGAGGAACACTGCACCCGGGTAGCGGGCGTGGAGGCGGGCCAGGAAGCGCCCATATCGGGTCGCATAGTCGCCAAGCAGCGCGTCCATGCTGGGCCAGCGCGTGTCGGGGCGGAAGCCGATGAAATCCGCCTGCAGCTTCAGCATCACGATCTGCGGCTGCCATGTCGGGTCCGCATAGGGTTCGGGCTCGGCGGGCATCGACCTCGGCCAGATCCGTTCCATTCCGTCGCGCTGGTCTCCGGCGCCCAAGCCCCGCATGAGCCCCAGGCCGGACACCGCATTGACCTGATAATCCGCCCCGTAATGGCGTGCGGCCAGCGCAGCGAACGCATTGGGCGTATCGGTGGTGGCACGTACCTGTTCGGGCGAACAGGCGCGTCCGGGCGAGCGCGCGCCATAGCCGGTCATCGACGAGTCGCCGATGAACTCGATCTGGCGGCGGCGTGGCGGAGGTGCAGGTAGCACGCGGCCCGGCGCGACGAAGAAGCCGCCGAACCATGCCGGCTGCGCGCTTTCGGTTACCTTGTCCAGGCGGATCCGGTGTGCACCGCCGCCCAGACCGGCGAACGTAACACCGCGCGTGCCCGGGCGGTCGATCGTCTGTGGTGGGCTCCCGTCGATGGACGCGCGATAGGCATTGGTGGCGTCATCGAAGCGCAACGACACGCGGTCTCCGCGGAATGCGGCTTCGAAATAAACGCCAGGCCATTGGTGGCGAAAGCCGCCCAGCTTGCGCTCCACTCGGCCCCCCGCCTGCACCGGCAAGGCCGACATCCCGGCGAATGCAGCGGCATCGGCGACGGTGCGCTGCACCGGGCGGCTGTCGCTCGTCGCGGCAAGCGCAAGGGCAAGGACGGTCAGGCGCAGCATCGGCGCAAACTGTGCGCCGCGCTCTCGCACGGAGGCAAGGGCGGTCAGAAGATGCCGAGGAACTTCTTGCGCTGCCGCTTCACTTCGCCCGGATTGGCCTTGCCGCTTTCCGATTTGGCGGTGGTCCCGCCGCCGACATCGTCTCGTGGCCGGCCCTTGGCGTCGCGCTGACTCGCTGCGCTGGCGCCCGCCAATACCGGCCCGCAATCCGTCGCCTTGGCGTCGCCGAAGTCGACAAAGGTCAGCACTCCCGCGATCGGCGACGCCACCAGTGCCAGGCCAAGGCCGCCACCGGCACGCGCGAGCAGTTCGGGGCTGATGACGCTGATCGACGGTTTGGCGAAGCTGCCGCCGATGCCGACGGGGGACTGGCCGGAGAACAGGCTGAACCGCTTCGAATCGGCGCGGAAGGCGAGGTCGATCGTCTCGTTCTTGAAGCTGAAGCCGCCGCGGCCGAGCATTACATTCTTCTGCGTATCGATCAGGATCGGATCCGCCGCCGCGACCCCGTCGCGGACCGTGAAGCCGATCAGTCCGCAGTTGATCTGCACCGGCTCCTTCAACCGACGCTCGAACATCTTCTGGACAAAGGTGCCGAGGTCGAATTCGGCCAGTTCGGTGTTGCGCGTCCAGAATTCGCCCTTGGGCATGATCACGGCGATACGGCCATTGGCACTGGCCAGCGACTGGCGCACGCTGTCGCCGGTACCTTCCATCTGTACCCGCGCCTTCAGCATGCCCGTGGTGCCGGACTGATCGGCGCCGAAGCCGGCGAGCAGCACCCCCATGGGCGTAGGGGAAAGCCGAATATCATAGCGCGTGAACACCGGTGAACGGCGAGCGTCGATCCGGATGTCCGACGTGACCGTGCCGCGGGCGAGGCTGAAGTTCAGCGGGCTGAGCGTGAGCAGGCGATCTTCGAGTTCCAGGCCCAGTTCGATGTTCGACACCGGTAGGTTCGGAGCGCGCACCGCCCGCACCTGCCACTTCACCCGGGCATCGAAATTCTTCAGCGCCTCGGTCCGCAACGGCGCGTCGGGTAGGAGGCGCGGGGGGCCGGCCGTCTGCGTTACCGCTGCCTGCGCACCCTGGGTTGCGAGGGCATTCGGATTATAGCCGATGAACGGGCCCGCATCGATGATGTCGAGGATCTGGGTAGCAAGGTCTGCCGTCACCAGCATGCGCGGTTCGCGCAACTGCACCGTGAACTTGCCGGCAAGGTCGCTGTCGCCGAAACGGCCCTTCACGCCGGTGAAGCGCCATTCGTCACCCTGCTTGGCAACCACCGAGGTCAGCCGATACCCGCGCGTGTCCGGCACGGCGATGCCGGCGAGCATGAAGATATCGGCCAGATTCTGTCCACGCAGGTTCATGTGGAGCTTCGCACCGTCCAACACCGTTGCGCCGGGCAGCGTGCCGGCGATGTCGACCCGGCTGCGCACCCCCTCGGCATGCAGGCGCAGCCGGTTCTCGCCGCCCGCCAGCGTCTTGTTGGAGGAGAGCAGCGCCCCCGCCAGCGTGAAGCGGGCGCCGCGCGCGGTGCCGTTGCCGTCGAATCGGATCGTGTCGGCGAAGCGATTGTCCTCGGCTGCCACGGTGTCCACGCGAATCGCCGCATCGAGCCGGTGACGGGGGTCGAGATAGCGGAGCTGCGTGCCCGCGATCCGCGCGCGCTGGATCAGCGGCATCTCCAGCGGCTTGCCGCCGCCGCTGCCGAAAGTCCATGTATTCTGCTTGCCGTCGCGATCCCATTGCAGGTCGATTCGCCCGTCGGTGAGGCCCAGCCACTGGAACCGCTTCTGATGGGCGAGCAGCGAGAAGGTGGCGATTCGCGCATCGATGCGCGCGGCGCTGAAGAACGGGCTGGTGCCCGCCCAGTCGGGGTTCTCGACGCTGAGCCCTTCGGCGACGAACTTCAGGTTGAAGGGCGCGAAATAGAGCTGGAAATCGCCCGCCACCCGTACCCTGCGCTGGGCGCTGCTGCTCGCGATCGATTCGAACGTGCCTTTGAGGAACCGCCCCTTGGTGACGAACAGCACCGCCCAGGCCAGCACCACCAGCCCGATCAGGCTGGTGACGACGGCGATCGTGGCGGCGAGCGGCGTGCCCATCGAGCGGACGGGCCGGGGCGGCGGTGCCTGGTCGGCGGCGAGCAGCGGTGCGTCCAGGTGAGCCATGACTGTCAAAATCCCGGCCTCGCGCGGGGTTCCCGGGTGGTTGCAAAGCCGTGATCCATCGGCTAATGGGCCGCCTTTCCGCGATCGAGGGACCGTCCGGCCAATAGGGCTGCCGCGGCTGTCCGCAATCGTCGAACCAAAAGGAGACGAAAATGCCCAAGCTCAAGACCAAGAGCGGTGTGAAGAAGCGCTTCAAGTTCACCGCGACCGGCAAGATCAAGCACGGCGTCGCTGGCAAGCGTCACCGCCTGATCAGCCACAATGCAAAGTATATCCGCCAGAACCGCGGCACCTCTGTGCTCGCCGACGCCGACGTCGCACGCGTTGTCGCGTGGGCGCCGTACGGCCTGAAGTAAGGAGGGCCTGACACATGGCACGAGTAAAGCGTGGTACGACCACCAAGGCGAAGCATAAGCGGATTTTGGATCAGGCGAAGGGCTATTATGGCCGTCGCAAGAACACCATCCGCATCGCGCGCCAGGCCGTCGAAAAGGCCGGCCAGTACGCCTATCGCGACCGCAAGGTAAAGAAGCGCAGCTTCCGCGCCCTGTGGATCCAGCGCATCAACGCCGGTGTGCGCGCCGAAGGCCTGACCTATTCGCAGTTCATGCACGGCCTGAAGCTGGCGGGTATCGAACTCGACCGGAAGGTCCTGGCCGACATCGCGATGCACGAGGGTGAAGCCTTTACGGCCATCATCGCGCAGGCGAAGGCGGCTCTGCCCCAGGCCGCCTGAGCGGACCTGCGCGCAAGCTGAACAAGGGGCGTCGAGGCTGCGGCTTCGGCGCCCTTTTTCATTCCAACCGGGGGAGACGATCCCGTGGCGATGAAGACCTGGTGGCTCTATGTCACCGCCGTGTTTTTCGTGTCGATGACGCCGGGGCCGAACATGCTCCACGTGATGGTGCAGAGCATCCGCGAGGGCGCACGCAGCGTGCTGCCGACCACCGCCGGGCTGATGAGCGCGAACATGTTCTGCCTGGGCGCCTCGGCGGCGGGGCTTGGGGCGTTGCTCAAGGCATCGCCGGGACTGTACGACGCGCTGCGCTATGCGGGGGTCGCCTATCTCGTATGGCTGGGCATCAAGGCCTGGCGTGCGCCGGTGGCGGGGGCGCATGCCGATGCGCCGGTGCCGGCGCGGCAGTCGGTTCGCGCGCGCTATCTCACCGGGCTCGGCACGGGGCTGTCCAACCCCAAGCTGATCGTCTTCGCCGCCGCGCTGTTCCCGCAGTTCCTGGACGTCGGCCACCCGTTCCTGCCGCAGCTGGCGATCCTCATTGCCACCTTTGCGGTGATCGAGGCCTTCTGGTTCTCGGTCTATGCGCTGGGCGGCCGCTCGCTCGCGGCATGGCTGGCGCCTGCGCGCCGGCAGCGGATGTTCAACCGGGTGACGGGCGGCGTGTTCGTGGCGTTCGGCGCGGCGCTGTTCGGCAGCCGGGTGTAGCGTGCCCGCAAATACCTTGACCTGCGAGCCCGTCTGGGGTTCCAGCCACCTCGCACAGTGAACGGAAAACGATGACCACCGATCTCGATACCCTGCGCGGCGAGCTGCTTGCCGCGATCGATGCTGCCACCGCGCTCGATGCGCTGGAGGCGGTGCGCGTCCAGGCGCTCGGCAAGCAGGGCGCGATCACCGGCCTGCTCAAGACGCTCGGCAAGCTGAGCCCCGAGGAGCGGCAGGAACAGGGGCCGCGCATCCACGGCCTGCGCGAAGCCGTGACGGAGGCGCTCGCCACCGCCAAGGCGGCGATGGAACAGGCCGCGCTCGACGCGCGCCTCGCCAGCGAAACGGTGGACATGACGCTGCCGGTCGACGGCGTCGCGCCGGGCTCGGTCCACCCGGTAAGCCAGGTGATGGACGAGCTGGCCGAGATCTTCGCCGATCTGGGCTTCGCGGTCGCCACCGGCCCCGAGGTCGAGGACGACTGGCACAATTTCACCGCGCTCAACATCCCGGAGACGCATCCGGCACGTGCGATGCACGACACCTTCTATATCGCCGGCGAACATGAGCGGCCGATGGTGCTGCGCACGCACACAAGCCCCGTGCAGATCCGCACCATGACCAGCCAGAAGCCGCCGATCCGCATCATAGCGCCCGGCCGCGTCTATCGTTCGGATTCGGATGCGACGCATACGCCGATGTTCCACCAGATCGAAGGCCTGGTGATCGACAAGGGCATCACGCTCGGCCACCTCAAATGGACGCTGGAGACCTTCCTCAAGGCCTTCTTCGAGCGCGACGACATCGTGCTGCGCCTGCGCCCCAGCTATTTCCCCTTCACCGAGCCTTCGGCCGAAGTCGATGTCGGCTTCACCTGGAAGGACGGCAAGCGCGTGATCGGCGGCAGCGGCGACGCGCCCGGCGGCGGCTGGATGGAAGTGCTGGGCAGCGGCATGGTGCACCGGCGGGTGATCGAGGCCTGCGGGCTCGATCCCGATGAATGGCAGGGCTTCGCCTTCGGCACCGGCGTCGACCGGCTGGCGATGCTCAAATACGGGATGGACGATTTGCGCCCCTTCTTCGACGGCGATCTGCGCTGGCTCAAGCATTACGGCTTCTCGGCGCTCGACGTGCCCACGCTGAGCGGAGGAGTCGGCGCATGAAGTTCACCCTGAGCTGGCTCAAGGAGCATCTGGAGACCGAAGCCTCGCTGACCGAGATCCTCGAGGCGCTGACCCGTATCGGCCTTGAGGTTGAGGGCGTCGAGAACCCCGCCGAGCGGCTGACCGGCTTCCGTGTCGCCCGCGTGCTGACCGCCGAGCGGCACCCGCAGGCGGACAAGCTGCAGGTGCTGAGCGTCGATTTCGGCGAAGGCCCATTGCAGGTCGTCTGCGGTGCGCCGAACGCGCGTGCCGGGCTGGTCGGTGTGCTGGGGCTTCCCGGCGCGGTGGTGCCGGCCAACGGCATGACGCTCAAGGTCGCGGCGGTGCGCGGCATCGAATCGAACGGCATGATGTGCTCGACCCGCGAGCTGGAGCTCGGCGAGGACCATGACGGCATCATCGAGCTGCCGGAAGATGCGCCGGTCGGCACCGCCTTCGCCGACTATGCGGGGCTCGACGATCCGGTGATCGACGTGTCGATCACGCCGAACCGCCAGGATTGCATGGGCGTGCGCGGCATCGCCCGCGATCTCGCCGCGGCAGGCCTCGGCACGCTCAAGCCGCTCGACGCGGTGGTGGCAGACCTGCCGGCGATCGTACCGCAAGGTGCGGGCCCCGACGTGCGGACCGACGATGCGGCGGGTTGCCCGGCTTTCTATGGCCAGATCGTTCGCGGGGTGAAGAACGGGCCGTCGCCGGACTGGCTGCAGCAGCGACTGAAGGCGGTGGGACAGAAACCGATCTCGGCGCTGGTCGACATCACCAACTTCGTGATGTTCGGGCTGGGCCGTCCGCTCCATGTCTATGACATGGCGAAGCTCTCGGGCGGGCTGGTCGCGCGCAAGGCGAAGGACGGGGAGACCGTGCTGGCGCTGAACGGCAAGACCTACACGCTCACCGACTCGATGACCGTGATCGCCGACGATGCGGCGGTGCACGACATTGGCGGCATCATGGGCGGCGAGCATTCGGGCTGTGCGGACGACACCAAAGACGTGCTGATCGAATGCGCCTATTTCGATCCCGAGCACATTGCCCGCACCGGCCAGAAGCTGCTGCTGACCAGCGATGCGCGCACCCGCTTCGAGCGCGGCGTCGATCCCGAATTCCTCGACGAGGGGCTGGCGATCGCTACCCGGCTGGTACTGGCGCTGTGCGGCGGCACCCCGAGCGAGGTCACCCGTAGCGGCACGCCGCCCAAGGTAGGCGCGGTCGTCGGCTATGATCCGGCGCTGGCCGAGACACTGGGCGGCCTCGCCATTCCCGCAGAACAGCAGGTCGAAATCCTCGAAAGTCTCGGCTTCATCGTCCAGCCGCTCGACGGCAATGGGGATCCGGTCGAGTTCGGCGACGGCTTCGAGGCCCTCCGCGTCACCGCGCCGAGCTGGCGCCGCGACGTGGACGGCCCGGCCGACATCGTCGAGGAAGTGATCCGCATCGCCGGCATCGATAACGTGCCGTCCACGCCGCTGCCCCGCAACCCCGGCGTCGCGACGCCCACCGCCACGCCCGAGCAGAAGCTCGAGCGCCGGATGCGCCGCACGGCCGCTGCGCGCGGTCTCAACGAAGCGATCACCTGGAGCTTCCTCCCCGAAGCCCAGGCGGACGTCTTCGGCGGCGGCGCCTGGACGCTCGCAAACCCGATCAGCGAAGACATGAAGGTCATGCGCCCCTCGCTGCTGCCCGGCCTGCTCGCGGCGGCGGAGCGTAACCTCAAGCGCGGCGCGACCAGCGTCCGCCTGTTCGAGGTCGGCCGCCGCTATCTGGCGGACAAGGAGCGCCTCACGCTGGGCGTCGTGCTGGCCGGATCCAAGGCCGCGCGCGGATGGCAGGGCGGCAAGGCCCAGCCCTTCACCGCCTTCGATGCCAAGGCCGAGGCGCTGGCGCTGCTGGAGGCCGCCGGTGCGCCGGTCGCCAACCTCCAGGTGATGGGCGAGGCGGGCGCCGCCTACCATCCCGGTCAGTCGGCGACGCTGCGGCTGGGGCCGAAGAACGTGCTCGCCAGCTTCGGCATGGTGCACCCGAGCGTGCTCAAGGCATTCGACCTCGACGGCGCGGTCGCGGCAGTGGAGATCCATCTCGACGCACTGCCCGCAAAGAAGGCCGTAGGCTTCACCCGCCCGGCCTTCACGCCCCCGGCGCTGCAGGCGGTCACGCGCGATTTCGCCTTCCTGGTGCCGACCACCCTCGCGGCGGGCGATCTCGTCCGCGCCGTGAAGGGGGCTGACAAGGGCACGATCGTCGACGCGCGGCTGTTCGATCTGTTCACCGGCCAGGGCGTGCCGGAAGGGCAGAAGTCGTTGGCGGTCGAGGTCACGCTGCAACCGGGCGAGAAAAGCTTTACGGACGCAGACCTGAAAGCGGTAGCGGACAAGATCGTCGCGGCGGCGGCGAAGCTGGGCGCGATACTGCGCGGCTGACGCGCAGCAAAGGGGCATGGCGGACGTTTCGGCCGTGCCCCTTTGCGCCGGTCGGGAAAACGGCGCCCGTTTACCATCTACTGTGTCGAATCGACGCAGCAACGTGCTTTGCGAATCTAGTAAATCTAAATAAAACAGGAACTTGAGCGCGTTAGGCATGCCGCTTTACCGTATTGGTAACGGCTGTGATTCTCCCACGCCGCAACTATGCCGATGGGGCACCGGCGCGCTGGACAGAGCGCGCGGACGGCACGGTATCGGCGACGGCGTAACACGGGAGATGTATATGAAGCGTTTGAAGGTTCTGCTGGCGGGCGCGGCAGCGATGGCGGGCTCCATGGCTCTCGCGGGGAGCGCACAGGCGGCGACCTATGTCTGCACCACCGGCCCGGTCTGCTCGTTCGACGGCACCACCGGCGGCTTCACCGTCCGTCGCGCCGCACAGACGACTGCTGGCGACCTCTTCGAAATCGTCTTCGCGACGGCCGGCACGCTCAAGGTTACGCTCACCAGCGCGCAGGCGAACTTCACCCACCTCGCGTTTCTGGGGCAGAGCTTCACGCCGAGCAAGGGTACGCCCTACGCGTTCAACATTGCCAGCAGCGGCACCTATCTGCTCTCGCTCACCACGCAGAACGGCACGGCACGTCCGGCGGCGTTCAGCGGGACGTTCGATTTCGCGGCGGTTCCGGAGCCGGCTGCCTGGGGCATGATGATCGCTGGCGTGGCGATGGCCGGTGCGGCGCTGCGCCGCCGCCGGGCACCGCGTGTCGCGATCGCCTGAACCGAGCGCGTCCGGCGCTTCGCCGCGCTTAATCTGGGGGTGCGGTGCATGCATCGGCCCCATCTTACAAGAATGATGCAGAACCCCCTTGCGTCGCCGATCCGCTTGCGGTAGGCGCCGCCCCTCCAATGCGCCCGTAGCTCAGCTGGATAGAGCATCAGACTACGAATCTGAGGGTCGGACGTTCGAATCGTTCCGGGCGCGCCATTTTCTCCTTTATTGATCGGCATGGCGGCGGATGCTCCCGCTTCCCGCCTTCACGCTCCGGCGCTACAACCCCCTTGGCCATCGGCCAGGAGGAGGACGCCATGTGTGACGAAACGACCGCAGCGGACAACGATCGGCATCTGGCGGGGTTCAGCCGGCGCGACTTCGGCGTCGCTGCTGCTGCAGCGGGCGCGATGGCGCTGCTGCCCATCCCGGCCAATGCTGCAGCGGTGACGGGCCGTGACGTCACGATCCGGACGCCGGACGGCATTGCGGATGCCTACTTCGTCGCACCCACCCATGGCCGCCATCCTGCCGTGCTGGTGTGGCCGGACATCATGGGATTGCGCCCCGCCTTTCGGCAGATGGCGGATCGGCTGGCGCAATCCGGCTTCGCCGTCCTGACCGTCAACCAGTTCTACCGCTCCACCAAGGCGCCGTTCCTGAAACCCGGCCAGTCGTTTGACCAGCCGGAAGTTCGGGCGATGATCATGCCGTGGCGCGAGCCGCTGACGCCGGCGGCCATCACGGCCGATGCCAAGGCGTTCGGCACCTTTCTCGACGCCCAGCCAGAGGTAGATGCCAAGCGCGGCATGGGCAGTACCGGCTATTGTATGGGCGGTCCCTTCGTTTTCCGCACCGCCACTGCCTTGCCGGGGCGGGTGCGCGCCGGCGGCAGCTTCCACGGTGCTGCACTGGTCACCGATGCGGCGGACAGCCCCCACCGGCTGGTGCCTCAGATGCAAGGCCGCTACCTGATCGCCATCGCCGAAAATGATGATGCTCGCGCGCCCACCGATAAGGATGCGCTGCGCACGGCCTTCGCCGCCGCCAAGGTGCCGGCGGAGATCGAGGTCTATGCGGGCGCGATGCACGGCTGGTGCCCGCCGGACAGCCGTGTGTACAACGCGGCGCAGGCCCAGCGTGCATGGGATCGATTGCTCGCCACGCTCGCCATTCTGTAGCGGATTGACCGCAGTCCTGCTTCATGTTCTCTTATTGTTCCCACGCCGATGCGTCGTGGGTAAACAGGGGCTTCGAATCATGGCAGACGAACTGGTTCTCTATACCAACCCGCAGTCGCGCGGCCGCATCGCCCGGTGGATGCTCGAAGAGATTGGCGCGCCCTACCGCGCCGAGGTGCTCGAGTATGCAACGACGATGAAAGCGGCGGAATATCGCGCGATCAACCCGATGGCTAAGGTGCCGGCGCTTGTTCATAACGGCAAGGTCGTTACCGAGTGTGCGGCGATCTGCGTCTATTTGGCAGAAGCGTTTCCGCAAGCTGGCCTGGCGCCCCTGCCGGAAGAGCGGGCGGATTATTATCGCTGGCTCTTCTTTGGGGCGGGGCCCGTGGAGCAGGCGATGACGAACCACTATGCCGCCTTTCATGCCACTGAAGAGCAGGGCCAGATGTTCGGTTATGGCAGCTATGATCGGGTCGTCGACGTTTTGGACGAACTGTTGCTTTCGCGGGCCTATATCGCGGGCGATCGCTTCACCGCCGCCGACGTCTATGTCGGCGCGCAGCTCAGCTGGGGAACGATGTTCGGGCTGTTGCCGAAGCGGGATTCGTTCCTCGCCTATGTCGCGCGTATCGAAGCGCGGGAGGCGCACCAGCGGGCATCGGCGCTCGACGATGCGCTGATGGCGGAGCGGCAGACGGCGACGGAGTCGGCGTGATACCCGGAAGCTCGCCCGCGACACGCAGGCGATGAACTCTGGAGGCAGGAAGGCCGGTGCACGATGCGCCGGCCTTTCAGCAGGCGGGGCGCACCAGGATCGGCGCGCCTGCGCCGATCCTCACGACTCGATGACGTAGTTCAGGAAGTCGGGGATCGGGCCGTTCCAACCATCGTCGGGCCCGTCATCCTGATCGCGGCGGCGGCGGCGATCGTCGCGCGGCGGAAGAGCGGCGCGCGCTTCGGCCTGCACCTTGGCGGGCACTTCCTTGCGGCGACGCGGCGACGCTTCCTTCTGCGGCTCGGGTGCGGCTTCTGCGGCAATCGCATCCTCGCGGCGGGGCTCGCGCTTTTTCGTGTCGCGCTTGCGGCTGCGTTCGCGGGCCGGCGCGGCTTCCGTCGTGTCGGTCTCGACCGGGCTCGGCACCCGTTCGATCTTGTGGCCGGTCAGCTTTTCGATTTCGGCGATGTTCTCCGCGTCATCGGGCGCGACCAGCGTATAAGCAATGCCGGTGGCGCCGCCGCGGCCGGTGCGGCCGATGCGGTGGACATAATCGTCCGGGTGCCAGGGCGCATCGAAGTTGAAGACGTGGCTCACGCCCTTCACGTCCAGGCCGCGCGCCGCGACGTCGGACGCGACCAGAATGTTCACATCGCCATTCTTGAACCGGTCCAGCTCGGCGATCCGCGCCGGCTGATCCATGTCGCCATGGATTTCCGCCGAGCGGAAGCCGTGCTTCTTCAAGCTCTTGTTGAGATCGCGCACCGTCGTCTTGCGGTTGCAGAAGATGATCGCGGTGGACACCTCGTCCTGCCGCAGCAGTCCGCGCAGCACCTGGCGCTTCACATGCGCAGTGGCCGGCACTTCGACGATGCGCTGGGCGATATTGATGTTGGTGGTCGCCGGGCGAGCCACTTCGATCGTCTTGGGATCGGTCAGGAAGCGGTCGGCCAGCTTCTTGATCGGCGGTGGCATCGTTGCCGAAAACAGCAGCGTCTGGCGGTTCTTCGGCAGCTTGGTGCAGATTTCCTCGATGTCGGGGATGAACCCCATGTCGAGCATCCGATCCGCCTCGTCGATGACCAGCAGGCTGCAGCCGGTCAGGAGGATCTTGCCCCGGCCATAGAGGTCCATCAGCCGGCCCGGCGTCGCGATCAACACGTCGACGCCCTTTTCCAGCGCCTTCACCTGATCACCCATCTGCACGCCGCCGATCAGCAGCGCCATCGAGAGCTTGTGGTTGAGTCCGTATTTCTCGAAATTCTCGGCGACCTGCGCCGCCAGTTCGCGCGTCGGCTCCAGGATCAGCGATCGCGGCATCAGCGCGCGGGTGCGCCCTTCGCCGAGCACATCGATCATCGGTAGTACGAAGGCTGCCGTCTTGCCCGTACCCGTCTGGGCAATGCCGATCAGGTCCTTGCCCATCAGCACCGACGGGATCGCCTGGCGCTGGATCGGAGTCGGCTCGGTATAGCCGGCATCGGTGACCGCGCGGAGAAGTTCGTCGGATAGGCCGAGATCGGCAAAGCTCATGCAAATGTCCGGAAAACGGGCGCGTTCACTGCGCCTCAGAAGAGGCTAACGCGCTTGCGGATTCAAGCGCAAAAGTCAAGTCTTAGCGCGCGCGCACCAAGTTGCGGAATGCCTGGACCGGACAGGAGCGCCCGGAGCGGGAGCGTAGCGAATCACGGCCGGCGCACACTTTGTTGTCCTTGCTGGGTCGGAGATAGGCGCCGGAGTAGAAGCCGAGTGCGGGGCATTCCGATCCCAGCTTCGCGCGGAGCAGCGACCCGTCATCCAGGATCAGATCGACACTGTCGGCAGCGTTGACGGTGAAGCCTTCGATCCGGTCGACCTTCACGCAATCATTGGCGCGGCGCTCCACCAGCCGAGAGTCGGCTTCGCGGCGAACGATAATCGTCGTGGAGGTCACGGTCATGCGCGGCACGTGAATCGATACATGCTGCTGCACCGAGGCGTCGGCGGGATCGGCGCGCACCGCAGGCGTTGCCGCAGGTACGGCAAGCATCAGCAACAGACCGGTGGCGGCGATCGGCAGATTCGACATAACGGCTTCAAAGGCTATGCGCATGGGCTTGAACAGTGGATGAACTGCCCCAGCCCATGCTATCGCGCAATGGTGATGACACCCGAGCAGCAGCGCATCGTCCACTTCGCCGCCGAACGTTTCGGCCCGAAGACGGTCACCACCGATCCTTCCGATATCGAACCCTGGCTCACGGACTGGCGGCGTCGCTATCATGGCGTCTCCCCCGCGATCCTGTCGCCGGCGTCGACCGCAGAGGCGAGCGCGCTGGTTGCGCTCGCGAATACGTGCGGGGTGCCCTTGGTGCCGCAGGGCGGCAATAGCGGCATGGTCGGCGGCGCGGTTCCACCCCAGGATGGTTCGGCGCTGCTGCTTTCCACGCGGCGCATGAACCGCATCCGATCGATCAATCCGGAGGCGAATCTCGCGATTGCCGAGGCTGGCGTGATCCTGGCCACGTTCCGCGATGCGGCCGAAGCTGCGGGACGGCGCTTTCCGCTGGACCTGGGTGCGCGGGGCAGTGCGACGATCGGCGGCCTGGTCTCCACCAATGCGGGCGGCGTGCAGGTGCTGCGGTTCGGCACGATGCGGGCGCTGGTCGCGGGCGTGGAGGCCGTGCTGCCGGATGGATCGGTGCATGACGGGCTGTCGGCATTGAAGAAGGACAATCGCGGCTACGACCTCACGCAGTTGCTGATCGGCGCGGAAGGCACGCTGGGCATCGTCACTGCCGCAACGCTGCGGCTGGTGCCGGCGGCGGCGGCGCGCGCGGTGGCCTGGGTCGGCCTGGACAGCCCGGCCAAGGCGCTCACCCTGTTGCGCCGGCTGCAGGCTGCCACGGACATCGTCGAGAGTTTCGAGATCATGCCCGACGATACAGTGGCGCTGGTGCTGGAGCATGTGCCCGGCACGCGGATGCCGCTGCCCGGTCGGCATGGTTGGCACGTATTGGTGGAAGCCGTGTCAAGCGATGCGAACGGCGAGGCGCCCGGCGTCGTTCTCGAGCGGCTGCTTGCCGATGCCTTTGCCGCCGATCTTGCCGAAGATGCTGTCCTTGCCGCCAGCGAATCGCAGGCGGAGGCGTTCTGGCGCATCCGCCATTCGATCTCGGAAGCGGAGCGGGCGGCCGGCCCGGCGGTGCAGCACGATATCTCCGTGCCGGTGGAAGATATGCCCCGCTTCATGGTGGAAGGCGGGGCGGAAGCGGAGGCGCGCTTTCCTGGCACCCATGCGATCGCCTATGGCCATCTCGGCGACGGCAACGTCCATTTCCACGTGCGCGCGCCGCAGGGCGTGGATCGCGATCGCTGGTATGCCGAAGACGGGCCGCGCATCACCCGGCTGGTGCACGACATGGTGGTGGCTGCCGGCGGGTCGATATCCGCCGAGCACGGTATCGGCCAGATGAAGCGCGACGAACTCGCCCGGCTCTCGGCTCCTGCCCGGATCGCGGCGTTGCGCGCGATCAAGACCGCGCTCGATCCGAACCATATTCTCAATCCGGGAAAGCTGGTCGCGCTTGCGCCGGAAACGGGCAGGCCATAGACCCGCGACCCGTTGAAACCAGCGTTCGACCCAAATCTACGCCGTCAGGAGATCATCATGGCCAGCGCGCCGCAGTCGCTTCCCTTGTTCTACAACCAGATCGAGCCGCTTTCGAGCCAGGTCCATGCCGATTTCCGCTCGCGTTCGGTCGATCGCGCCGCGTTCCTTGCCAACCAGCATGCTGTGCCGGTCACCGTCGAGGAATTCCCGCTGGTGCAGCGTTTCATGCCGATCGTCTTCTCGGTCGGCGACGATCCCGTTCCGCTCGCGCTGATGGGGCTGAACGAAGGCGTGAACACCTTCTTCGATGCCGAAGGCAAGCTGGTGGAGCCGAACTTTTACGTGCCGGCCTATATCCGCCGCTACCCCTTCCTGCTGGCACGTCTGCGGCCGGACAGCGACGAGCTGTCGCTCTGCTTCGATCCGACGTCGGACGTGATCGGCAACTTCGAGGAAGGCGAGGCGCTGTTCGAGAATGGCGAGCCGAGCGAGGTCACCAAGAACATTCTGCAGTTCAACGAGCAGTTCGAACAGGCCGGCGCACGCACCAGTCAGTTCATGCGCGAGCTGAAGGATCTGGGCCTGCTGATGGACGGCGAAGTCTCGATCCAGCCCGAAGGCGCCGGCCAGCCCTTCATCTATCGCGGCTTCATGATGGTCGACGAAGCCAAGCTGAATGAGCTGCGCGGCGATCAGCTCCGCAAGATCGTCCAGAGCGGCATGCTGCCGCTGATCTACGCCCACCTCTTTTCGCTTGGGCAGATGCGCGAGCTGTTCGCGCGGCAGATGCGCTCGGGCTGGCAGCCGGAAGTCCAGCTGGTCGGCTGATCGGCTGCCACTGTCGCTGCAGGAAACGGGCCTCGCCGATACAATGTCGGCGGGGCCTTTTCTTTGCGCCGCCGATCAGCGGAGCAATTGTTGCGGCGAGCCGCCTTGAAGTCGGTTGTCCGGCCTCTATATTTGTTGTGTGCGGCTTCGTGTCCCCCCTTTCGCGAGGTCGTACGACGCGCCTCCGGGCGTGTCTCCTCCCTGAACCTTGGCCACCTCGTGGGAAACCGCGAGGTGGTTTTTTATGTGGCGCAGGCTGGCATTATTCCGCGGCTAGGGCGCGGGGGAGCGCCTCGTCGGCGATCGCGTCGATAATCCCGCGCAGCAGCGCCTTCGTCATCGCCGCCCCTGCGCCGGGCTGGTCCAGCGCTGCGTCCAGATAAAGCGCGCGGTCGAATTCGAGCTGGATGGCATGAATGCCGCCGCGTGGATCTCCGTGCCGCTCTAGGATGTACCCGCCGGCATAAGGCGTGTTCGCTGCTGAAGCGATGCCATGTTGCCGGGCTACCCCGGCAATCCGCGTGCCGAACCGCGCCGCCGCCGCCCGTCCAAACCGGTCGCCGATCACCAGTTGCGGCGCCGAAGCGGCGTGGCCCAGCGGCGGCATCGAATGGATGTCCAGCAGCACTGCGATTCCGAACCGCCGATGCGCTGCCCCCAGCGCTTCGGCGAGCGCAGCATGATAGGGGCGGTGGTCCTCCTCGATGCGCTCGACGATTTCCGCGTCGGTGAAGCGCCGGCACCAGAGTTGGCCAAGATTGCCCACGCGCCGCGGCACGATTCCCAGCCCGCTCCGCAGCTTGGCCGACGGCGGCCGCCCGATGCGCTGCGCGCCGTCGTCGATATGCGGATCGCGTTCCTGTTCGGAGCGATTGAGATCGATCCAGGCGCGGGCCCGCGTTGCCACGAACAACGTCTCTTCTCGCCTGGCATCACGGGCGAGCGCATCGACATGCCGATCCTCCAGCGCGCGCAGGGCCGGCAGCGGCACACGCAGCGCGGCTGCAAGCACTGCTGGATAGTCCCGTCCGGCATGTGGCGCAGACAAGACCACCGGGCTTTCCGGCAGCAGCGGTCCATACCGCTCGAAGCTGGGCGGGCTGTTCACGGCCGCCACCCTAGGCCGCCGCTCTGGCGACGGCAACGGCAGCCGGATCGCGCTGGAATTTCTTAATGGGTTTGCGCATAAGGGGTGGCCCGTTGACGCGCATTGGGGAAATGATGATCCGGATTCTGCTGGCCGAGGACGACCGCATCATGCGGGAATACCTCACCCGAGCGCTGGAGCGCGCGGGCTATGCGGTCAGCTCCGTCGATCGTGGTACGGCGGCGATCCCCCTGCTTGAAACCGAATCATTCGATCTGCTGCTCACCGATATCGTCATGCCAGAGATGGACGGGATCGAACTGGCGCAACGCGCCAGCGAAATGGCGCCCGAGATGCGGGTGATGTTCATCACCGGCTTTGCGGCCGTGACGCTGCGGGCCGGCCAGCAGGTGCCCCAGGCCCGTGTGCTCTCCAAGCCGTTCCACCTCCGCGATCTGGTGCTGGAGGTGGATCGGATGTTCGAATCGGAGAATGTCGGGCAGAACTGAAATCGGCGCTTGCGCGGGCGAATAAGCCTCGCTAAAGGGCCGCTTCCCGAGTTTCGGGCGCGTAGCTCAGTGGTAGAGCACTGTGTTGACATCGCAGGGGTCGCAAGTTCAATCCTTGCCGCGCCCACCATCCAAAAGGCCCGTCGGCGCACCGCGCTGGCGGGCTTTTTCGTTTCGAACTCCCCCGAACGAATATTTTCCGATCACGCATGTGCGGGTTCGGTGCCGCCATATCGTTATAGGTCCGTGATGATTTTCCGTTCTGCTAGCAAGGTAGACGCAAGAGAAATTTGAAGTTTTGCGGGCTGCCCTTACTATGGTCGTTTGATCATCGGTGACACGACAGGGCAAAACCACGTACCGATGCAGGGGAGTTGCGGTTGCGGCCACAGAATTCTAGCGGACGTATTCGCGTCATGACGTTCCTCCACAGCTTCGAACCGGGCGGAGTGGAGCGCGTTGCTTTGCGGCTGATCCGGCATTGGCGAGCTGCAGGGGTGGATGCGCCGCTGTTCGTCGGTCGGCCCACCGGGCCCATGCGTGCCGAGTTCGGCGATATCGGTTTCGAAACGCCCCCGCAGCCGCGCCGCAGCCAGGCCGGCTGGGAAACGCTGTGGATGATCCTCACGCTGCCGGCGGCAATACGGCGGGTGCGGCCCGACATCCTGTTCGTTGCCGGTTCCACCTATACCATTGTCGCGGTGATGATGCGCGTGCTGCTCGGGCGACGCTGTCCGCCGATCGTCGTCAAGATCAGCAACGATCTGGCGCGGCGCGATCTGCATGCGGTTCCCCGCTTCTTCTGGCGCCTCTGGTTGCGGATACAGGGCCGCAGCGCGCGCTTCTGGGTGGCGATGGACGAATCGATGCTGATCGAATTGCCGCCGCTGATGGCCCGGCGCAGCCGGGTGGTGCACGATCCGGCGATCGAGCTTGAGCGCATCGCGGCCCGTCCACGCGTCGCGAACGGCGCGCCCCGGCGGTTTGTCGCGGTCGGCCGGATGGTGCCGCAAAAGCATTTCGCACTGCTGCTTCGGGCCTTTGCCAAGGCGGCGCAGGCAGGCGAGACGCTCACCATCCTCGGCGACGGTGTCGAGCGGCCTGCACTGGAAGCGCTGGCGCGCCAGCTCGGCATTGTCGATCAGGTTCATTTCGCCGGCCATGTGCCCGATGCGGCCGCCCGGCTTGCGGATTTCGACGTGCTGCTGATGTCGTCGCGCTATGAAGGGATCCCCGCAGCGATCCTGGAGGCGCTTGCCGCCGGCCTGCCGGTGATCACCACCGATTGCGGGCGCGGCGTGCACGGGCTGTTGGGTGACGGGCGCTTCGGCGTCATCGTGCCGCAGGACGAAACGGCGCTTGCCGCGGCGATTCGGGCGCCCGCGCCGGTGCTCGATTGCACCGAGGTACGCGCGTTTCTGGAGCGGTTCACGATTGAGCGGTCGGCCCAGCTCTATCTCAACCTGTTCGCCGAAGCGGCCATCGAGCAGCGTGCGGCACCGCAGCCGGCGGAATGGGCCGCGCCGCTGGTCCGCTGATCGCGCACGACGCGCGCTGCACTCCACCATGGTTGAAATAGCCGCCGGGGCCGGGTTCGGCCTGGCAGCAAACATATATGTGCCCGGTGCGGCCAGCTTGCCGGCCGCACCGGGCGCAGGCGCGATCAGTGGTTGTCGCGCGGGATGCCGTGCACCTGGGCGATCCGCTGGAACTGCTCGGATCCTTCCAGAATTGCGCCGGTGTTCATCTGGCCCACCATCGAGCGATAGATTGCCTGCCACGGCGTCTGTGACGCAGGATGCGGATAGCCGCCGGCCTCGGCCAGCGCACGGCGGCGCTCGGCCAATTCCGCATCGGGAATCAGCACATCGGCGGTGCCGCGCTTCAGGTCGATTCGCACGCGGTCGCCGCTCTTGAGCAGCGCGAGCCCCCCCATCGCCGCCGCTTCGGGCGAGGCGTTGAGGATCGAAGGCGATGCCGAGGTACCAGACTGGCGGCCGTCGCCGATGCACGGCAGCGCATGCACGCCCTCGCGGATCAGATAGGACGGCGCGCGCATGTTCACCACTTCGGCAGCGCCCGGATAACCGATTGGCCCGGCGCCGCGCATCACCAGCAGCGTTTCCGCAGTGATGCCCACGGTGGGATCGTCGATGCGGTGGTGGTAATCCTCCGGCCCGTCGAACACGACCACCGGGCCTTCGAATGCGTCGGGATCGTCGGGATTGGAGAGATAGCGGTCGCGGAATTCGGGCCCGATCACGGATGTCTTCATGATCGCCGCGTCGAACAGGTTGCCGCGCAGCACGACGAAGCCGGCGGCTTCGACCAGCGGCTCCTCGAACCGGCGAATGACCTTCTCGTCCTCGATCTGCGCGCCGCGGCAATTCTCGCCGATGGTGCGGCCATTGGCGGTGATCGCATCCTCGCGGATCAGGCCCTGCTGCATCAGCTGGGCGACCACGGCGGGAACGCCGCCGGCGCGGTAATAATCCTCGCCCAAATACTCGCCGGCAGGCTGCAGGTTGACGAGCAGCGGCACCTGGTGGCCATGCGTCTGCCAGTCGTCCAGCGACAGCTCGGCGCCGACATGGCGCGCAATCGCGGCGAGGTGGATCGGCGCGTTGGTCGATCCGCCGATCGCCGAGTTGACGACGATCGCGTTGAGGAACGCGTCGCGCGTCATGATGTCGGAGGGCTTCAGATCCTCGTGCACCATCTCGACGATGCGCTTGCCGGTACGATAGGCGGATTCCTGCCGGTCGCGATAGGGTGCCGGGATCGCTGCCGATCCGGGCAGCATCATGCCCAGCGCTTCCGCCAGCGAGTTCATCGTCGTGGCCGTGCCCATCGTGTTGCAATAGCCGGTCGACGGCGCCGAGGAGCTAACCAGGCGGATAAAGCCTTCGTCGTCGATCTCGCCTGCGGCAAGCAGCTCGCGCGCCTTCCACACGATCGTGCCCGATCCGGTGCGCTCGCCACGGTGCCAGCCATTGAGCATCGGCCCCACCGAAAGCGCGATCGCCGGAATGTTCACGGTCGCCGCTGCCATCAGGCAGGCGGGCGTGGTCTTGTCGCAGCCGGTGGTCAGCACCACGCCGTCGATAGGATAGCCGTAGATCAGCTCGACCAGGCCCAGATAGGCGAGATTGCGATCGAGCGCAGCGGTGGGGCGCTTGCCGGTTTCCTGGATCGGGTGCACCGGAAACTCGATCGCGATCCCGCCCGCCTCGCGGATCCCTTCACGGATGCGCTCCGCCAGCACCAAGTGGTGGCGGTTGCACGGGCTCAGATCCGACCCCGTCTGGGCGATGCCGATGATCGGCTTGCCCGAGCGTAGCTCCTCCAGGCTCAGCCCATAGTTGAGGTACCGCTCGAGATAGAGGGCGGTCATGTCGACATTGTCGGGATTGTCGAACCACGCGCGGCTGCGCAGCTTCGGCGGAGTGTCGGTCATCGGAAAAGCCTTGCGGGAGGAAAGATCAGTTGGTGGTCGAGAAGCGGTAGACGATCACGTTGCGATAGGTTTGGCCGGGGTTCAGCCGCGCCGAGCCGAATGCCGGCTGGTTCGGCGTGTCGGGGAAGAGCTGGGGTTCGAGCGCAAGGCCGTCGCCCTGGCGATAAGCATGATTCGACTTGCCGATCGCAGTGCCGTCCAGGAAATTGCCGGTATAGAATTGCACGCCGGGCTGATTGGACAGGATCTCCATCACCCGCCCGCTCGACGGATCCTCCACGCGGGCGTGCAGGGTCGGCTGGGCGGCGGGCGCCTTGGCGATCACGAAATTCTCGTCATAGCCCTGGCCGAAAACGATCTGCGGATCGCGCCCGTCGCGAATGCGGGCACCGATCGCCATCGGCTTGCGGAAGTCGAACGGCGTGCCTTCCACCGGCCGCAGCTGGCCGTTGGGTATCAGCGTCGCGTCGACCGGCGTGGTGGTCTCGGCGGGGATCGTCACGACATGGTCGTAGATCGAACGCTGCGAGGCTTCGCCGGCGAGATTGAAGAAGCTGTGGTTGGTGATGTTGACGATCGTCGGCTTGGTCGTCGTCGCGGTATATTCGACCGACAGCTCGTTCTTCTCGTTCAGCGCATAGGTGGCGGTGACGGTGAGCTGGCCGGGATAGCCTTCTTCACCATCGGCGGAGACATAGCGCAGCGTCACGCTGGCGTTCTCGCCGCTGGTAACCTTTTCCACGGTCCACAGCTGCTTGTCGAAGCCCTTCGGCCCGCCATGCAGCGCGTTGGGGCCGTTATTCTTGGCCAGCGTGTAGGTCTTGCCGTCGATGGCGAAGGTGCCGCCCTTGATGCGGTTGGCATAGCGGCCGACGGTGGCGCCGAAATAGTTCGGGGCGACAAGATAGCCTTTCATGTCCGTATAGCCGAGCGTCACGTCTTCCGACTTGCCGTTGCGGTCCGGGGCCGAAAGCGCCTGGAGGATCGCGCCATAGGTGATGATCGTCGCGCGCACGCCATGCTGGTTGCTGAGCGTGATCGCTTCCACCTTGCGGCCGTCGGGCAGGGCACCGAAGCTGGCGCGAGTCGTTTCTCCCGCCTGCGCAGCCACCGGTATCATCGTCGCGGCGATCAGTGCGCCCCTGATAAGATAATTCATGCAAAACCTCTCCCTGTCGGCTATCGCTGTGTGGTGGGCGATGCCCGTTGACGCTGGACGTCGGCTTGAATACTCCGACTAGAAAGCGAAGAGCAACCCCGCCGCGTGATGAGCGTGGCAAAATCGAGAGGATCATACCAACATGGCGGTCGTGCCAACGTCAAAGGCTGCTCCGGCGGGGGCCGGGCAAGCCGCACCTCCCACCCAATATGGTCGTGCGCTGGCGCTGCTCGCCACGCTTTTCTTCATGTGGGGGTTCATTACCGTTATCAACGGTACGCTGCTGCCCCATCTGCGCAGCGTGTTCGACCTCAGCTATTTCCAGGCGGCGCTGATCGAAAGCGTCTGGTTCATCGCCTATTTTTTCGCCTCCATCCCGTCGGCGAAGCTGATTGAGCGGATCGGCTATCAGAAGTCGCTGGTGGTCGGCCTGCTGATCATGGCGGTCGGCGCGCTGGGGATGACGCTGGCGGCAAGCCTGCCGTCCTATGGCGTCACGCTGTTCATGCTGTTCGTGATCGCCAGCGGCATCACCCTGCTGCAGGTGGCGGCCAATCCCTATGTCGCGGTGATCGGCCCGTCCGAAACCGCTTCGTCGCGCCTCAATCTGGTGCAGGCGATGAACTCGATGGGAACGATGCTGGCGCCGCTGTTCGGTGCCTATCTGATCCTCGGTCGCTCGAAGGGCGGCACGGCGGAAGCCGGCGCAACCCTCACTCAGGCAGAGCGCCTGGCGGACGCGCATGCCGTGATCCTTCCCTATGTGCTGGTCGCGGCCGTGCTGTTCGTGCTCGCCGTGGTGATCGCGCGCTTCCCGCTTCCGGCGATGGGATCGGCCACCAGCCGCGTCGCCAAGGAAGAACGCAAGCATCACAGCCTATGGAACCATCGTAACCTGGTGTTCGGCATCGGTGCGATCTTCATTTACCTGATCGCCGAAATTGGCGTGGGCAATCTGTTCGTCAATTTCGTCAGCCGTCCCGAAATCGGCAACATGACGACCGAGCAGGCCGGTCGCTATCTCACGCTGCTCTGGGGTGGCATGATGGTCGGCCGGTTCATCGGCTCCGCGATCATGCAGAAGGTCGATGCGGCCCTTGTCCTCGCCGCCTTCTCGATCGGCGCGTTCGTGGTCATGATCGTCACCGTGTTCACTCAAGGTGAGGTGGCGATGTGGTCGCTCATCCTGGTGGGCCTGTTCCACTCGATCATGTTCCCGACGATCTTCACCCTGGGCATCAAGGGCCTCGGCCCGCTTACGGAAGAAGGTTCGGGCCTGCTGATCATGGCGATCGCCGGCGGCGCGCTGGTGGCGGTGCAGGGCTGGCTGGCCGACATGTACGGCCTGCAGAACTCGTTCCTGCTGACCGCGGTCTGCGAACTCTACATCCTGTTCTACGCGCTGTGGGGCGCCAAGCCCACCAACGCGATCGAAGACTGATCGAAGCGCCTCCCCGGGCTTCGGCCCGGGGAGCGTTGCCGCCTCACATCGAGAGGCGCGTATCCTCCAGCGCCAGGTCGACCAGGATGCGCATCGCCGCAGCCGCGGCCTCTGCATCGCCTGCCGCGATCGCATCGAACACGCGGATATGATCAGGCACCGGATCGCGCGGCAGCGCGCGGGCGCGCTGCTTGTACTTGGTGGTCCAGCTCACTGCCGCGCTGATGCTGGCGCTCAGCGCGATTAGTGCATTGTTGTGCGTCGCGGCGAGCAGTGCGTCGTGGAAGTCGCGGTCCGCTGCACGACCGGCCTCGGTGGCCAGCGTATGCCGGCGCATCTTGGTAAGCGCGTCGCGCATCGCCTTCACATCGTCCCGCTCGCGACGCTCTGCCGCAAGGCGCGCTGCGGCGGGCTCCACCATCGCGCGCAGCTCGAACAGGTCTCGGACGAAATCGGTATCCGGCTCGCCCGAGAATGCCCAGGCGAGCACTTGCGGGTCGAGCATGTTCCAGCGGGTGCGCGGTAGCACATGCGTGCCTGCCTTGGGGCGGCTTTCCACCAGTCCCTTGGCGGTGAGCACCTGCACTGCCTCGCGATAGGCGCTGCGCGATACATCGAGCGCCTCGGCATTGGCGACTTCGCCCGTCAGCTTCTCGCCGGGAGCGATCGCACCGGAGACGATCTGGGTGCCCAGATAATGGGCGATGGCGCCGCGCAGCCGCCGCCCCGACCCTTTGGGCGTCCGCGTGATCGGCTGCACGCCAGTTTCGTCCAGCGCCTCGGGCTGATCGTCCAATGCCATCCGGCTCGTCTCCTTTTCGCACCCGTGTAGCGCGATCGAACCGATTGCGCCAAACACTGCAAGATTGCCATTCGGGAACTCTGCTAATAAGTCGGACTAAACGGAGCCAAGGAGTGGAGCGAATGGCGTTACGGTTGATGCAGTATCGGGGAGCGGCGGGTGAGCGCCGGGTGATCGCGGCGGACGAGGCGGGCGCCGGGTTCGTGCGCGGATTCGCCGATGTGCGCAGCCTTGCGCTGCACGCGATCGAAACCGGCCAGTCGCTGTCGGCGGCAGTGGCCGCGGCGGGGCGTGAGGGCAGCGTCGATCCTGCCGAGGCGCTGGCGGCGGGCCAGCTGCTCGCGCCGATCGATCATCCCGATGCGGCGCATCTGGTGCTCACCGGCACCGGCCTGACCCATCTCGGCTCTGCCGAAGGGCGCGACAAGATGCATCGTGACGCTGCGGCCGCCGAGCACAAGACCGATTCGATGCGCATGTTCCTGGAAGGCGTCGAGGGCGGCAAGCCGGGCGCAGGCGCGATCGGCCAGCAGCCCGAATGGTTCTACAAGGGCAATGGCCATCATCTCGCCGGCCCCGGCGATGCGCTGGAAATGCCGGGCTTTGCGCAGGATGGTGGCGAGGAGCCCGAACTGGCCGGCATCTACCTGATCGGTCCCGACGGCACGCCGTGGCGCATCGGCCTGTGCCTCGCCAACGAATTCAGCGACCATGTGACCGAGCGGCACAATTATCTGTGGCTCGCCCATTCCAAGCTGCGCCAGGCGTCGCTCGGGCCAGAACTGCTGGTCGGCGAGGTACCCGCCGACGTGCGTGGTACCAGCCGGATCGTGCGCGACGGCGAGACCTTGTGGGAAAAACCGTTCCTCTCCGGTGAGACGAACATGTCGCACAGCCTCGCCAATCTCGAGCATCACCACTTCAAATACGGGCTGTTCCGCCAGCCGGGCGACGTGCACGTCCATTTCTTCGGCACCGCCACGCTGTCGTTCAGCGACGGGGTGAAGACGGAAGTGGGCGACACGTTCGAAATCGAAGCGGCGCCCTTCACCCTGCCGTTGCGCAACCCGCTGGCGCAGGTGGAAGATACCGGGCTCACGGCGGTGAAGGCGCTGTAAATCAGGGCGAACCCAAGTCCCCCTCCCGCTTGCGGGAGGGGCTAGGGGAGGGTGCGACGTGGAGGTTCTTTCTGAACCGCGTCGCCCGCTTCTCTCACACACCCTCCCCCGTCCCCTCCCGCAAGCGGGAGGGGTGCGAAAGAGCCGGGGCGTCAGCCTTCGATCGCCACCACCGCGACCGACTTCGCCGGCAGCTCCAGCGTCACCGCGTCCTTGGCTACGCTGCCGCGGATCGGCTTGGGCACCACCGTGCTCGGTGCCTCGAAGCTGTTGACCGCGTCGACCTTCGCCGCCGTCAGTACCTCGCCCGCGGCGCTCTTCGCGGTCACGCCGGCGAACCTCACCGCGATCCGCGCCGGCTTGTTCGGATCCAGATTGGTCACCGCCAGCCACAGCTTGCCGTCCTTGCCCCGCGCCGCGATCGCATCGACGCGCGGCATGGTCACGCCTTCATGGGTGTAGGTCCCGGCGTCGAACGACACCGGCACTGCGCGCGCATCCTGGAACGGCACGTACATGCGGAACACGTGATAGGTTGGCGTCAGGACCATCTTTTCCTTGTCGGTCAGGATCATCGCCTGCAGCACGTTGATCATCTGGGCGATGTTGGTCATCCGCACCCGGTCCGCATGGCGGGCGAAGATGTTGACATGGAGTGCGGCGATGATCGCGTCGCGCAGCGAGTTCTGCTGGTAGAGGAAGCCGGGGTTGGTACCGGGCAGCGGCGCGAGCCACACGCCCCATTCGTCGACGATCAGCGGCACCTTCTTGTCGGGATCGTACTTGTCCATGATCGCCGAATGCTTGGCGATCATCCCGTCCATCGCCAGTGCGGCCTTCACCAGCTTGGCATAGCCGGTCTCGCCGAAGCCTACGCTGGGATAAGAGGGCGGCCAGCCCCCCGTCGTATAGGCGTGCATCGACAGGCCTTCGATGTTCCACGCCCAGTCATGGCCCTTCCAGGCCGCCATTACCGCTTCGGTATAGCTGGTATCATTGTCGTTGGGGCCGACGGCGATGCGCTGCATCGGCTCGGGGCCCTTCTCGCCCTGCTTGGGATCCAGATTATGGGTGAAGCGGGCGAAGCGCTTCATGAGGTCGACATAATGGTCCGGCCGCATCGATCCGCCGCAGCCCCAGCTTTCGTTGCCGAGGCCGAGATACTTCACCTTATAGGGGGCTGGATGGCCGTTCGCCGCCCGCTCCTTGCCGGCGGTGGTGGAAGGATCGGCCGTCATATAGGCCAGCCAGTCGGCCGCCTCCTGGATGGTGCCCGAACCTACATTGACCGAGACATAGGCGTCCGCACCCACCTGGTCGGCAAAGTCCATGAACTCGTCGGTGCCGAAGCTGTTCGGTTCGCCCGCGCCGCCCCAGTTGGTGTTGACGCTGCTCTTGCGCTTCTCCTGCGGGCCGATGCCGTCACGCCAGTGATATTCGTCGGCGAAGCAGCCGCCCGGCCAGCGCACCACCGGCACGCGGATCGCGCGGAGCGCCGCCACCACGTCCTTGCGGATGCCGCGCACGTTCGGGATCGGCGAATCCTTGCCCACCCAGATGCCGCCATAGATGCCGGTGCCGAGATGCTCGGCGAACTGCCCGAAGATGTTGCGATCGATCGTCGCGCCCGGCTTGCCGGCGTCGACGGTTACCGTGACGGGCGCGTCCTTGCCTTGCGCCGCCGCAGGCACCGGGGCAAGCAACAGCGCCGCGCCGGCGAGCAATGTCCTTCGAAGCATGAATCCTCCCTTTGGCATCTTTTCAGCGGGCTGGATGCCATAGATTCTACTCCGACAATAGGGGGGTGAAACTTAGATCGGCGGCAGAGCAGGGGGAAGAATCGACCGCGCCACGACAACGATCGCCGCGACGACTGCAACGCCTGCCAGAACGGCAAGCACGCGACGCGGCGAAACGCGCGCGCCCGCAGCCGCGAGCACCGCCAGGCCCGTCGCCAACATGCTCCAGCAATGATAGCGATAGTCGGACGCGACACCGACCACGCCGAACGCCAGCTCGGCGAGCAATGCGGATAGCGCCAGGCTCACGGCGACGCCGCCCGGTCCGCTGCGCGCCGGCCAGGTGCAGAACAGCACCCCCAGCGCGATCGCAAACCACAGGATGGGGGCCCCGGCCGCGCTTTCCGCAAGCGTCGCTCCCAGCTTCTGGAAGCCCGTGATGCGCTTGGCAGGGGAGGCGAGGCCCAGACGGTTGGGCTCGCTGCCGCTCAGCGGCCCGGTGCCCGGCATGATAGCGGGCGTCCACAGCCGCATCTCGCTGTTCCAATGGGCGATGCGATGCTGGGCATAGGCCAGCGGATGCGCGGCGATCGCGGCCAGCCAGGCGTCGCGCAATTCGCCTCGCGGCGCAGTGCGCTGCAGCGTCGTGAGGATGTAGCCGCACGCTTCGTCATCCCCCAGCGGATCCCAGAGGATGGGCGTCAGGCACCCGCGGACCTCCGCGCGTCGCCACAGGCGGGCCGGCACCTGTGGCACCGCCGTTGGGCCGGCGTGATGGACGATGCCGCCCAGGTCGAACAGCGGCAGCGATCGCTCCACCCCGCTGGGCCGGGCTTCGAGCAGACGGTGGTTGATCGGTGCCAGCAGGAAGAGCACGGCCGCCGTCGCGGCGAGCACCACGGCCCCTTGCAGCCAGGGCCGCTCCCAGCGCCATCCGCCCAGCAGCCCGAACGCCAGCGGGATGGTGGCGAAGGCGGCATTGAACCGCACGAGCGTGGCATAGCCCAACAGGATCAGCACCAGCGCAGCCGCCCAGATCGGCAGGCGGCGATCGCCGAGCCGCCACCAGCTCGCGACGCCCAGCGCCGCAACCAGCGCGCCGACCATCTGGCCGTCCTTCAATACGGCGATTTGCCAGCCGAGCACCGGTGGCCACAGCCCGAACAGCAGCACGGCCAGCGCCGCCAGCGAACGTCCAGCGCGCGCCAACGCACCTGCAAACAACGCAAGGCCGCTCCAATAGAGCAGCAGTTGCAGCGCGAACATCGGCGCCTGCCCCTGCCATCCGGCGCCATGGAACAGCGCCCAGAGCCGCGCCATCGCCGGCGGGTGCCAGTCGTCATAGCGGCCGTCCAACAGCTGCCGATATTGAACCAGGCTGTCATAGCTCGCCACGCCCGGCCAGAAGAAGAACAGGGTGATCGCGGCGAGCAACGCGGCGATCACCATCGCCGATACTGCCTTGCGCCGTGGCCCGATCGGTACGCGGCGCAACGCTCGCCCGCCGCGGCCGCGCGGAGATCCGCCAAAGGCCGAGGAACGCGAACGATACATGGTCATCAGTCGATTTCCCGAGGGCAGGTGCTGGGCGCGCGAACCTTAGGCAGGATCGCCGCGCCGCGCCAGCACGCCCCGCACGGGATGGCGCGCACAATGGTGCGGACACCGCGATGTTCGGCAAGAGCCGCCGCTGCGAAGTTCACGCAAGTAAACCTGGAGTAGCTTGCAGAAGCGCATAATTAGAGTAGGATAAAGATGTAGATGCGAGTCGTCGCATTTGCCGGGTGGCAGCTAACCATAAAAGAACCAATTTGAACATGCTTGGCTATATCGGCCGAGTGTGCTTTTATTTGTCCAAACGACGGCTAACCTCGTCGAATATGTTGGTGCGTCCAAAATGGCAGGAGAGATGCAATGACGGTCTATGCGATCCAGAATCAATGGGGCGGAAGCAACGCGCCCTGGCATGAAGGTGGTATCTTCAATATCGGCAATCGTGCCGATCAGCGGCCCGTGGCGTTGGCAATTCAGTCGGGTGATGGCGGCAACAGCTTTTCCGGGACGATGACGTACCAGGGGGAAGGGCCGATCGGCGTGCGGGCCACGCTGGTCACCACGAATTGCTATCGTGTCGAAAACCAGTGGGGCGGCAGCAGCGCGCCCTGGCACGATGCCGGCCTGTTCCTGCTGGGCGCGCGCAACGGCCAGAACGCCGTCGCCTTCGATCTCCGCTCCGACGATCAGGGGCAGACGCTCACCGGCACCATGACCTACCAAGGTGAAGGCCCGATCGGCGTGAAGGCCGCGGTGTCGGATGGCGTCGCGTTCGATGCGCAGAACCAATGGGGCGGCAGCAGCGCGCCCTGGCATCCCGGCGGCCAATGGGTGATCGGCTGCCGGCCGGATCAGCCGGTGGTGGCGATCGACGTCACCAGCGGCGACGCGGGCAAGACGCTGGCGGGCACCATCACCTACAAGGGCGAAGGCCCGATCGGTTTCCGCGGAACCTTGATCATGGCCAACACCTATAGCGTGGTGAACCAATGGGGCGGCAACGATGCGCCCTGGCACCCGGGCGGCACCTGGGTGCTGGGCTGCCGAACCAATCAAGGCGTCGTGGCGATCAAGACGACCGGCAACGGCAGTCAGATCGACGGCACGATGACCTATCAGGGCGAAGGCCCGATCGGTTTGGAACTGCAGCGTTCGTCGCAGCAGGCGCTCGCCGACGCCTGATTATCGCAAGACCGGAAATGGCTCCGGCCCGGGGACCGCCCGGGCCGGAGTTTTTCTGCGTAGCTGGCAGCGTCGGAGGACGCCGCCGCCGGATCAGATATGCAGCGCCTTGCCGTATGCGCCCAGCACGGCCTCGTGCATCGTCTCGCTGATCGTCGGGTGCGGGAACACCGTTTCCATCAGCTCGGCCTCGGTCAGCTCGCCGGTCTTGCCGATCGTGTAGCCCTGGATCATCTCGGTCACTTCCGCGCCGATCATGTGCGCGCCGAGCAGCTCGCCGGTCTTGGCGTCGAACACGGTCTTCACGAAGCCTTCCGGCTCGCCGAGCGCGATCGCCTTGCCGTTGCCGATGAACGGGAAGTTGCCGACCTTGACCTCGTAGCCCGCCTCCTTGGCCTTGGCTTCGGTAAGGCCGACGCTGGCGATCTGCGGGTGGCAATAGGTGCAGCCAGGAATGTTGCGCGGGTCCATCGCGTGCGGGTGGCCGCCGTTGATGGCTTCCACCGCGATCACGCCCTCATGGCTGGCCTTGTGCGCGAGCCAGGGCGGCGCGGTGACGTCGCCGATGGCCCACAGGCCGTCGACATTGGTGCGGCAGGCGCCGTCGGTGACGATATGGCCGCGCTCGGTCTTCACGCCCAGCGTCTCGAGCCCGATATTCTCGGTGTTCGGCACGATGCCGATCGCGACGATGACGTGGCTGAATTCCTCGACGGTGACCTTGCCGTCCTTGTCCTTGATCGACGCCTTCACGCCGGTCGCCGTCACGTCGAGCTTGTCCACGCCGGTCTGAGTGAGGATGGTCATTCCCTGCTTCTTGAACGCCTTTTCCAGGTGTGCGGAGACGTCCTTGTCCTCCACCGGCACGATCCGGTCGAGCATCTCGACGATCGTCACCTTGGCGCCCATGTCGTTGTAGAAGCTGGCGAACTCCACGCCGATCGCGCCCGAGCCGATGACCAGCAGCTTGGTCGGCATCTCGGTCGGCGTCATCGCGTGGCGATAGGTCCAGATGCGCTTGCCGTCGGCCTTGGCAAAGGGCAGGTCGCGGGCGCGCGCGCCAGTGGCGACGATGATGTTCTTCGCCTCCAGGTCGGTCTTCTTGCCGTCGGCGGCGGTGACGGTCAGCTTGCCCTTCGCGGTCAGCACGCCGGTGCCCATGTGCACGGCGATCTTGTTCTTCTTCATCAGGTGCGTGACGCCCTGATTCAGCTGCTTGGCAACGCCGCGCGAGCGCTTCACCACCGCGTCCAGATCGGCGCTGATCTGATTCGCGATCAGGCCGTAATCCTCAGCGTGCTGCATATAGTGGAAGATTTCCGCCGAGCGCAGCAGCGCCTTGGTGGGGATGCAGCCCCAGTTGAGGCAGATGCCGCCGAGCAGCTCGCGCTCGACAATGGCGGTCTTCAGGCCCAGCTGGGCCGCCCGGATCGCCGCGACATAGCCGCCGGGGCCCGAGCCGAGAACGATGACGTCGTAGGATTCAGCCAAGGTTTGCTTCCTTCTGCTCCCTTCCCATCGGCAGGGGAGGGCTGGGGAGTACATAATGCGGAGCCGGCGAATTGCATGGGCCGCCCGGCTTCCGCGGGTGCGTTACGCGATCTGTTCCACCGGTCGCGGGCGCTTGTTCTCGTCGACGGCGACGAACACGAACTGCGCCTGGGTGACGAGGCAGCTTTCCTCGACATGCCGGCCGCGCCGCCACGCCTGGATCTCGATCGTCATCGAGGTGCGGCCGACCTTGACCAGCTCGGCATAGACCGAGACCTCGTCGCCCACCGCGACGGGGGAGTGAAATTTCATCCCCTCCACCGCCACCGTCACGGCGCGACCGCGCGAATAGCGCGAGGCGAAGAGGCCCGCCGCCATGTCCATCTGGCTCATCAACCAGCCGCCGAAGATATCGCCATAGGGATTGGTATCCGCCGGCATGGTTGTCACCCGGATCGCCGGCTGGCGATCGGGCGGGCCGCCCTGTTGATCAATCATCGCGAGCCTCCTGATTGCCGTGCAAGCGGGCACGATCCTCGGCATAGGCGCGCCGCAGCGGGCCGATGCCCATCGCTACCACCGCCACCATCGCGACATAGGCGACCAGCCAGATGTCGTGGGTGGCGCGGCGATAGGACCAGGCGGCGAGCGACGCGATCAGCACCGCCGCGAGCAGGCCCGCGACGATGTGTAGAACCTCGATCAGCACGCGCACCGCCCGGCTCCGATCAGGCAATCATGCCCATCGGGGCTTCGACGAGTTCCTTGAAGATCTTCATCATCTCGGCCCCGTCGGCACCGTCGATGGCGCGATGGTCGAAGCTGCCGGTGGCGCTCATCACCGTCGCCACGCCCAGCGCGTCGTCGATGATGTACGGGCGCTTCTCGCCCGCGCCGATCGCCATGATCATGCCCTGCGGCGGATTGATCACCGCCTCGAACTGCTTGATGCCGTACATGCCCATGTTGGACAGGCTGGCGGTGCCGCCCTGATATTCGTGCGGCTGCAGCTTGCCCTCGCGGGCGCGGGCGGCGAGGTCCTTCATCTCGGTCGCGATCGCCGAGACGCTCTTGTTCGCCGCATCCTTGACGATCGGGGTGATCAGGCCGGTGGGCGTCGACACCGCAACCGACACGTCGGCGCGATTGTACTTGATCAGCTTGTCGCCGGTGAAGGTGACGTTGCACTTCGGCGTGCGCGCAAGCGCGACACCCAGTGCCTTGATCAGCAGATCGTTGACCGACAGCTTCACGCCGCGCGCTTCAAGCGCCTTGTTGAGCTCACCGCGCAGCTTGAGCAGCGCGTCGAGGCGGATGTCGACGGTGAGGTAGATGTGCGGGACGGTCTGCTTCGATTCGGTGAGGCGACGCGCGATCGTCTTGCGGATGTTCGAGAGCTTCTCTTCCTCGTGGGGGATCGAGTCGTCGAACCAGACGGCCTTGGTCTCGGTGCTCGCGGCCGGCGCGGCAGCCGGTGCGGCGCTGGCGGCCGGAGCGGTGGCGGCGGGGGCGGCGGCCGGAGCGGCGCCGGGCTTGGCGCCTTCGACGTCGGCCTTGACGATGCGGCCGTTCGGGCCCGAGCCGCTCACGCCGGCGAGGTCGACGCCCTTGTCGGCGGCGATGCGGCGGGCGAGCGGGCTCGCCTTGACGCGCGAACCCGAAGCGGCGGCGGGCTGCGCCGTCGCCGCAGGTGCCGGAGTCGGCGTGGGCGCCGGTGCGCTCGCGGCCGGTGCCGGGGCGGGCGCAGGGGTCTGGCTCGGCGCGGGGGCGGCGCTGGCGGACGACACGTCCTCGCCTTCGCCGGCGATCACCGCGATCACGGTGCCGACCTTCACATTATCGGTCCCTTCGGCGACCAGGATCTTCCCGATCACACCTTCGTCGACCGCTTCGAATTCCATCGTCGCCTTGTCGGTTTCGATCTCGGCAAGCAGGTCGCCGGATTTCACCGTGTCGCCTTCCTTGACGAGCCACTTGGCAAGCGTGCCCTCCTCCATGGTGGGAGAAAGTGCCGGCATCTTGATTTCGATTCCCATGAAGGTTCCCGTCGTTGGTCCTGGGGTGGCTGGCATCTCCTTTGCCGCCGTAAACCCTAGGGTCAAGCCCCGGTCTTGCGCTGTGGCCCGCGGCGGTCCACCTAACGCGGGATTGCGAGGAAGGCCCCCATGCGCACCTATCTGGTGGTGATCGATGATTCGCCCGAGGCCGAAATCGCGCTGCGATTCGCGGCGCGGCGCGCTGTAAAGACCGGCGGCAACGTCGAAATCCTGGCCCTTATTCCCCCCGCAGAATTCGTCCAGTGGGGCGGGGTGATGGCGACGATCGAGGAGGAAGCGCGCGAACGCGCCGAGGCGCTGGTGATGCGCGCGGCCGGCACGCTGTTCACCGAATCCGGGCTCACGCCGTCGATCACCGTACGCGAAGGCGATGGTCCGAAGGTGGTGCGCGAGATGCTGGCGGCCAATCCGGACGTGGCGGCGCTGGTGCTCGGCGCGGCGCCCAGCGGTGCGCCGGGCAAGCTCGTCGCGCACTTCACCGGCGCCGATGCCGGCAAGCTCACCGTGCCCGTGATGATCATCCCGGGTTCGCTGGACATGGATGCGATCGATCGGTTGAGCTGAACCGATTGACCGAAGCGCCCGGCCGCGCCAGCATAAGCCCATGCGCATCCTCGCTCTTTTGCCGCTCGCCCTGCTCGCCAACCCCGCTGCGGCACAGGATCGCCCCGATCCCGCGCGCCTGAAAGCGACGGTGGAAAAGCTGGTCAGCTTCGGCACTCGACACACGCTTTCGGATCCGGATCATCCCACGCGCGGCATTGGCGCGGCGCGGCGGTGGTTCGGCGGCGAACTGGCGAAGATCGGCACCGCCTGTGGCGGCTGCATCGAAACGAGCGAGGTCGCGCGCGCGTTCAAGGGGCCGCGTGCGCCGAACGGTGTGCGGATCGTCGATGTGCTCGGCATCCAGCGCGGCAGCGAGCCGAACCGCGTCGTGATCGTCATGGGCCATATCGACAGCCGCGTGACCGACGTGATGAACGCCACCGCCGATGCACCGGGCGCCAATGACGATGCCTCGGGCGTCGCGCTGGTGCTGGAGGCGGCGCGGATCCTGTCGAAGCACAAGTTCAAGGCGACGATCGTCTATGCGGCGCTCTCGGGCGAGGAGCAGGGGCTCTATGGCGGGCAATTGCTCGCCGAAACCGCCAAGGAACGCGGCTGGACCGTATCGGCGGTGCTCAACAACGACATCGTCGGCAACACCATCGGCCAGGACGGCCGTCGCGTGGCGGACCGCGTTCGCGTCTTCTCCGAAGGTGCGCGGGATTCGGAGACGCTCGCGGAGGCGAAGTCGCGCCGCGCCGATGGCGGTGAGGATGACGGCCCCAGCCGCGCGCTGGCCAAGGCGATCCGCGGCGTCGCTGCCGCCGATGCCAAGGGATTGAAGGTGCTGATGGTCCGCCGCCCGGATCGCTTCGGGCGCGGCGGCGATCATTCGCCGTTCCTCGCGCTCGGCTATCCGGCGGTGCGCTTCTCGGTCGGTGTCGAAAATTACGATGCGCAGCATCAGGATCTCCGCACCGAGTCCGGCAAGGTCTATGGTGACACGGTCGACCGGATGGACTTCCCTTATCTCGCCAAGGTGACGGCGCTCAACATCGCCACGCTGCGCCGCCTTGCCAGCGCGCCGGCCGCCCCCACGCCGGTGGTGATCGGCGGTGCGCTCGCCACCGACACCAGCGTCAAATGGCCGGCAGTGCCCGGCGCGGCGAAATACCGCGTCTATTGGCGCGCCGCCGATGCCGATGCCTGGAGCCGGCATGTCGATGTACCCGGAAGCCAGACCGAAACGGCGTTGAAGGGCGTGATCGTCGACGATAGCTTTGTCGGCGTCTCCGCCATCGCTGCCGATGGGGCGGAAAGTCTGGTGAGCTTCGGCGGCCGCGCCGCGCCGCGCTGATCTCCTAACGCAGACAATTGAACCCCGGCGCTTCAAGGTTCATAGGGAGCGCAATGCGGGGGCGTATCAGAAGTGTAAGGCAGCGTAATCATGCTCGCAACCCAAGCCGCCATTGACGACCCCGCCACCCTGCTGGTGGTGGATGACGACCGCGACATCCGCCTGCTGCTCGCCAACAGCTTGGGTGCGCGCGGATATCGCGTCGAAACCGCGTCGAACGCGCGCGACATGGATCAGATTCTCGAAACAACGCCGGTCGATCTCGTGATCCTCGACGTGATGATGCCGGGCGAGGACGGGCTCTCCGCCTGCCGCCGCATCGCCACGCCCGACGGCCCGGACGTGATCCTGCTGAGCGCGCTGGGCGAGGAACAGGATCGCATTCTCGGGCTGGAGGTGGGGGCGAGCCATTATCTGCCCAAGCCGTGCAGCCCGCGCGAGATCCTTGCGACGGTGCGTGCCGCGCTGCGCAAGCGCGGCACCGCGCCCACCTCGCCGAGCGGCGATGTTTACAGCTTCGAAGGCTGGCGTATCGATCTGGGCAGCCATGAACTGTTCGATCCGCAGGGAGTGCTGGTGGGCCTTACCGACGGCGAATTCGCCGTGCTGCGCGTGTTCATCGAACGGCCGCGCCGGGTGCTGTCGCGCGAGGCGCTGCTCGCGGCCGCGCGCGGGCCGGATTCCGATGCCTATGATCGCGCCATCGACGTGCAGGTCAGTCGCCTGCGCCGCAAGCTGCGCGCCGGCGGCGACGAGATCATTCGTACGGTGCGCAACGAAGGCTATCTGTTCGTGCCGCGCGTCCTGCGCGCGTGAGCCAGGGGACTGCGGCGCGTTCGCCGCTGTTCCTGCGCATTTTCCTGCGGATGCTCGCCTGTGTCGGCGTCGTCCAGCTGCTCAATCTCGGCTTGTTGTTCGCCATTCAGCTGCCGCGGGCGAAGCTCTACACGGTCGGCCATGTCGCGCAGGCGATGCACCACCCGGAAGCGCCGCCGGATGGCTTCGGGGTCAACATCGTCGCGGATGTCCGCCCGCAACCCTGGAACCCGCGAATCGAGCGAACCCAGCTGGCGCTCGCCACCGCGCTGGGCGTCGCACCCGATCGCGTCATCTTCCGGTTTCCACCCGGCTTTCTGCAACGCCAGCCGGTCTATGATCGCTCCAGCGTGCCGCGAACGCCGCCGCCGGCGAGTCGCGCCGCCGCGCAGGATGTGGTGATCGCCGGCCCGTTCGAAGCGTCGCTGCGCCTGCCCGATGGGCGTTGGCGGACGGTTTCCACGCGCGAGGGGCTGGAGCCCTGGCGCTTGCTCTTCCTTGCCTGGCTGGCGCTATCTGCCGTTGCAGTCGCGCCCTTTGCCTGGGCGCTGGCGCAGCGCTTCGCGCGGCCGATCGGCGCCTTTGCGGCGGCGGCGGAACGGCTCGGCCGCGATCCGCGTGCGCCGCCGATCGAACTCGACGGCCCCGCCGAAATCGCAGAGGCCGCACGCGCCTTCAACGACATGCAGGCGCGGCTGAATCGCTATGTCGACGACCGCGCCACGATGATCGCTGCCGTCGCCCACGATATGCGGACGCCGCTGATGCGGCTCGGTTTGCGCATCGAGGATGCGGAGCCGGGCATACGGGCCGCCTGCGAAAACGATATTCGTGAAATGCAGGCGATGCTTTCGGCGGTGATGGCCTATGTCCGCGAAACCAGCCGGATCGGCATGCGACGCACGCTCGACCTGCGCTCGCTGGCCGAAACGGTGGTGGACGAGGCTGCGGATCGCGGCGCGGCGGTGACGCTGGCGCCCGGCGATCCGCTGGTGATCGAAGGCGATCCGGTCGCGCTGAAGGCGATGCTCGCCAACCTTGTTGGCAATGCGGTCAAATATGCCGGTGCAGCCGACGTGGCGTTGCTGGTCGCCGAGGAAGCGGTGATCCATGTCGCCGATCGCGGCCCCGGCATCCCCGATGCGGATATCGAGCGCGTGTTCGATCCCTTCTTCCGTGGAGAGCGTTCGCGCAATCGCGACACGGGCGGCATGGGGCTGGGCCTGGCAAGCGCACGCGCCACGGCACGGGCGCATGGCGGCGACATCGTGCTTGAAAACCGCGCCGGCGGTGGATTGATCGCAACGGTGACGCTGCCGCACTAGGGCGCCGCGCGAATCTACGACCTCGACTTGCTGGTTCGCCGCCAACTTTGTTGATAACGCTACCGAATGTACGGCGGGCAAGCGCCGCGACGAGGAGGAGCAGGATCATGGGAACGCGACGCGACGTGCTCGGCGGGATCGGCGCGGGCGTGCTGGCGAGCACGCTGGGCGGTTCGGCCTGGGCGCAGGGCAAGCGCAAGCTCGGCTATGCCGTGGTCGGCCTGGGCAGCTACGCCACCAATCAGATCATGCCGCGGATCAAGGACTGCGAATTTGCCGAGCTGAAGGCGCTGGTCAGCGGCACGCCGGCCAAGCTCGAGAAGTACGGCGCGCAGTACGGCATCCCCAAGACGCACTGGTACAGCTACCAAGATTACGATCGGATACGCGACAATCCGGATATCGACCTTGTCTACGTCATCCTGCCCAACAGCCTGCATGCGGAATATTCGATCCGCGCCAGCCAGGCCGGCAAGCATGTGCTGTGTGAGAAGCCGATGGCGACCTCGGTCGCGGAATGCCAGGCGATGATCGCCGCGGCGAAAAAGGCCGGCAAGAAGCTGATGATCGGCTATCGCAGCCGGTTCGAGCCGCACAATCTGAAGGCGATCGAAACGGTGCGCTCCGGCGCGCTGGGCAAGCCGACGCTGATCTTCGCCGAGCATGGTTTTCCGATTTCGCCCAACCAGTGGCGATTGGACAAGCCGATGTCGGGCGGCGGATCGATGATGGATATCGGCATCTACAGCCTGAACGCTGCCCGCTATCTCGCCGGTGAGGAGCCCATCGCGGTAAGCGCGATGGAGTTCACCGATCGCAGCGATCCACGCTTCAAGACGGTGGAAGACCGGATCGACTGGCAGTTTCGCTTTCCCAGCGGCCTGATCGCCAATTGCGTGTCGAGCTATAGTTCGGCGCACAATGCGTATCGCGTCACCGGCAGCAAGGGGTGGGTCGGGCTCGAGCCCGCCACCTCCTATCAGGGGCAGGAGATGTGGACGCGGATCGGCGGCAAGCGCGAGCAACTGGTGTTGCCCCAGCCGCCGAAGAACCAGTTCGTCGGCCAGCTCGATCACCTGGCCGAGTGCGCCATCTCCGGTCGCGAACCGATCGTCTCGGGCGAGGAGGGCTTGCGCGACATTCGGCTGATCGAAGCGATTTACCGCTCGGCCCGCGAACAGCGCACGATCACGCTGGCATGAAGCGTCGGGACGTGTTGGCGGCGGGTGCGGTGCTTGCCGCATCTGCCTGGACTCCGCTCGCCCGCGCCGCTCGGCCGCTGGCTGCCGATCACCGCGCTCGCATCCAGGCGCTGATCGGGCAGATGACGCTCGCCGAAAAGGTCGGGCAGATGAACCAGATCGCGGGCGGGCGGCAGAAATCGCTCAACTCTAAGCTCGACGCGGCGATGCTCGATCGGGTGCGCAAGGGCGAAATGGGCTCGTTCCTCCACGTCGCGGGTGCGGAGCCGCTCCGCGACTTGCAACGCGTCGCAGTGGAGGAATCGCGGCTCAAGATTCCGCTCTTGTTCGCGATGGACGTGATCCATGGCTATCGCACCATCCTGCCGGTTCCCCTGGCATTGGCGGCGAGCTGGGATCCCAAGGTCGCCGAGCAGGCGGCGCGGATCGCGGCGGAAGAGGCTTGGGCGGCGGGGCTGCACTGGACCTTCACGCCGATGGTCGATGTCGCGCGCGATCCCCGCTGGGGTCGGGTGGTCGAAGGCGCGGGAGAGGACGCTTATCTCGGCAGCCGCATCGCCGAAGCGCAGGTCGCCGGTTTCCAGGGTGCGGATCTCGCCAAGGGCGTGCGAATGATGGCCTGCGCCAAGCATTTCGTCGGCTATGGCGCGGCGAGCGGCGGGCGCGATTATGACAGCGCTGACATTGGTCCGCGCACCCTCAACGAGGTCTATCTTCCACCCTTCCACGCCGCGGCGCGGGCGGGGGCCGGCAGTTTCATGACCGCGTTCAACGATCTCGACGGCGTGCCGATGACTGCTCATGCCGATCTGGTGCGCGGCTTCCTGCGCGCGCGCTGGAACTATCAAGGTCTGGTGGTGAGCGATTGGAACGCCATCCGCGAACTGGTCAATCACGGCATCGCTGCCGATGCGCGCGAAGCGGCGGTGCTGGCGCTCAAGGCTGGGGTGGACATGGACATGGCGAGCGGCAGCTACGCCACCTACCTTGCCGAAGCCGCCACGGCCGATCCGGGCCTCGTGCCGCTGATCGACGAAGCGGTTGGGCGCATCCTTGCTGCCAAGGCGCGGCTGGGTCTGTTCGACGATCCCTATGGTTTCGGCGATCCGGCGCGCGACAAGGCGCCGCTGCGGCGTACGGAAGCGCGTGATCTTGCGCGGCGCTCGGTGGTGCTGCTGCGCAACGAAGGCGCGGTCCTCCCGCTCAAGCCGGATGCCAAGCTTGCGCTGATCGGCGCCCTGGCCGACGACGCCTCCTCGGCGATCGGATCGTGGCGCGCGCGCGGGCAGGCGGCCGACGCGGTAACGCTCAAGACCGCGCTGGCCGGCGCAGAGTATCAGCCCGGTGCCGACATCGCGGCGGCGGTCGAAGCGGCAAAGCGCGCCGACGTGGTGCTCGTCGCAATCGGTGAGGATTTCGATCGTACCGGCGAAGCGCGCAGCTATGCCGATATCGGTCTTCCCGGCACGCAAGGCGCGTTGCTGGAGGCGCTCAAGGCGACGGCCAAGCCGATCGTCGCAATTCTGATGGGCGGCCGGCCGCTCGCGCTCGAACGCGAATTGACCGGTGTGCCAGCGGTTTTGCAGACTTGGCTACTGGGCGTCGAGAGCGGGCCGGCGATAGCGGAAATCCTTTCCGGCAAGGCCGCGCCCGGTGGTCGTCTTCCCATCGGCATGCCGCGCAAGACCGGCCAGTCGCCGCAAAGCTATGCGCATCTGCCAACCGGCCGCCCGGCGAACCCGGATCTTGCAGTCGATAGCGCGCGCTATCACGATACCGACATCGGGCCGCTCTTCGCCTTCGGCCACGGTCTCAGCTATGGCGACATCGCATATGGCCCGCTGACGCTCAGTGCGGAGACGCTGGCGCCGGGCGGTCGCGTCACTGCCTCGGTGCAGGTCACCAATCGTGGCACATCGGCGGCGGAGGAGGTGGTACAGCTCTACGCGAACGATCCGGTCGCCGCGGTGTCGCGGCCGGTGGCGGAACTGCGCGGCTTTGCGCGCGTGCCGCTGAAGCCGGGGCAGAGCCGCACCGTGCGCTTCACCCTCACGCCCGAACAGTTCGCCTTCTGGCGTGACGGCACATGGATCGTCGAAGCCGGCGAGATACGGCTGATGGTCGGCGCTTCCTCGGCCGATTTGCGCGGGGAGGCGAAGTTCCACATCGCGGCAGGTTCGGAGGGGCAGGTGCCCGCGGCCTCGCTCGCTACCAAGGTGGAGATCGCATGATGGGCGAGCCCTGGAATACGCTGGCGATCGTCACCGCCAGCATCGCGGCGGTCATCCTGCTGGTGTTGCGGCTGAAGCTGCAGCCCTTCGTGGCGCTGCTGCTGGTGGCGCTGATAACCGGCCTTGTCTTCGGCAACGATCCGCAGGCGGTGATCGCGGCGATCCGCAAGGGCACCGGCGAGGCGCTTGGCTTCGTCGCGGTGGTGATCGGCCTCGGCGCCGTGCTGGGCGGGATGCTTGAAGCCTCGGGCGGCGTCCAGGCGATCGCGCGGCGGCTGCTGGACCTGTTCGGGGAAAAGCGCGTCCCCTGGGCGCTCACTGCAATCGGTATCGTCGTCGGCATTCCGCTCTTCTTCGACGTCGCCTTCATCATCCTGGCGCCGCTGCTCACCACGCTGGCGGTACGCGCCGAGCGGCGCGTCACCTATTTCGCGCTCCCGCTGCTCGCCGGCCTGATGACGATGCACGCGCTGCTGCCGCCGCATCCGGGGCCGGTGGCGGTCGCCGAACTGCTCCAGACCGATTATGGCCGCATGGCGCTCTATGGCCTGATCTGCGGTATCCCCTCCGCGATCCTTGCCGGCCCGGTCTTCGCCAAGCTGGCGCATGGCGCGCCGGGCTATGGTACGATCGGCGCTCCGCCAATGCTCGACGAAGGCGCGCCGCAGACGCACGCGGTGGGGTTCTTGCCGGCGCTCGCGGCCATGCTCCTGCCCTTGGCCCTCATCCTGACCGGCACGGTGGCCGGCGAGACGATGGCGCCGGGGCTTGCGCGTTCGACGCTGGTGTTCCTTGGGCACCCCTTCACCGCACTGGTGATCGCGGTGATCGGCGCGATGCTGTGGCTGCGCCTGGTGGCGGGCGCCGGCTTCGAAACGCTGTCGAAGATCAGCACCCGCGCGCTTGAACCGGCGGGCCTGATGGTCCTCATCATCGGCGCAGGCGCAGCGTACAAGGAAGTGCTGATTCAGTCGGGCGCGGGTCAGCAGATCACCCAGGCGGTGACCGCGGCCCAGGTTTCGATCCCGGTCTTCGCCTTCCTCCTCTCCGCCTTCGTTCGGGTGGCGCAGGGCTCGGCAACCGTCGCCATGGTCACCGCCGCCGGCCTGGCCGCCCCGCTGATCGGGGCGGCGGGGCTCAGCCCGGACCGGATCGCGCTGGTCACCGTCGCGATCGGATCGGGCGCGACGATCGCAAGCCATGTCAACGACACGGGCTTCTGGCTGGTGAAGCAATATCTCGGGCTCACCGAGGCACAGACCTTTCGCAGCTGGACGCTTGGTGCCACCATTGCGGGACTGACCAGTTTCGCCATGGCGCTGCTGCTATGGCCGTTCGTCTGAGGGGATCCTGACCATGCTCGCCACCACCCGCCGCACCCTGCTCGGCGGCCTTGCCGCATTGCCGCTGCTGCCGGGGATCGCGCGCGGCGCGGGGGCGGGGACGATTACCCGGCTTGATCCCGAACTCGATACGCTGCTCGACATCCAGTCGCCGCTTGAGGTGATTGCGGGCGGCATTCAATGGGCGGAAGGGCCGGTATGGATCCGCGACGGCGCGGTGACCGGCGGCGCATCGGGGGGCGCGAGCGCGTTTGATCGCAGCTATCTGCTTTTCTCCGATCCGCCGGCCAACATCGCCTATCGGTGGGACGGCCGCGAAACCAAGCCGTTCCTCGTCCCCTCGGGGCTGGCGGGTCCCATTCCCGCGGGCGTGCGCGAGGCGGGGTCGAACGGCATGATCCAGGGCCGCAAGGGCGAACTGCTGATCGCTGACAGCGGCACCCGCGCGATCGCCGCGGTTGACCTTGAGACCAAGGAAAAGACCATCCTCGCCGGTCGGTATCAGGGCAAGCGGTTCAACAGCTGCAACGATCTGGTGCAGGCGAAAAACGGCGCCATCTACTTCACCGATCCGCCCTATGGCTTCACCGAGGGGGACAAATCGCCGATGAAGGAATTGCCTTTCAACGGCGTATATCGGCTCGATCCGAACGGCACCGTTCACCTGATCGATTCGAAGCTCACCCGGCCCAACGGCATCGGCCTCTCTCCGGACCAGCGGACACTTTACGTTTCGGTTTCCGATGATGCTACCCCCTACACCTGGGCATACCCCCTAGGCGATGACGGCTTGGCGACGGGGCGGCGGATGTTTCTTGATCATAGCGCCGGAACCGCGGCGGGGCTGGAGGGCCATGCCGATGGGATGAAGGTGGCAGCCAGCGGCCATCTCTACGCCAGCGGCCCCGGCGGCATACACGTCGTCGCGCCGGATGGCCGCCGGCTAGGCCTGATCTCCACCGGCAAGAAGGCGGCAAACTGCTGCTTTGGCGAGGACGGCAAGACGTTGTTCATCGCCTCCAGCGACGAGATATTCCGCCTGCGCCTGCGCGCCTCCGGCTGGTAACCCCACGGCAGGCGGCGTAAAGGCGGCGCTATGTCCCCCGTCGCCGAACCCATTCCCGCCGCCACCGTCGTGGTGATGCGCGATCGGGCCGGCGGGCCTCCCGAATTGCTGATGGTCGAACGATCGCGAGCGATGGCGTTCGCGGGTGGCGCGCTCGTGTTTCCGGGGGGGCGGGTCGACCCCGGCGATCATCTCTTCACGCATGCCTATCCCGATGCCGCTGCGCGGGTCGCTGCGATTCGCGAGACGATCGAGGAAGCCGGTGTCGCGCTCGGCATTGATGACAAAGCGGATCGGCTGAAAGAACTTCGAGCCGCGCTTTATGGCGGTGCCCCGTTCGCCCAGCTGCTCGAAGCGGCGGGGCTGACGCTCGATCTGGACGTGCTGGTGCCCTTTGCGCGCTGGCTACCGCACGGCCTGCCGCACCGCGTGTTCGACACCCTTTTCTATCTGGCGCGATCACCCGAAGGCGCGGAGCCGCGGGTCGATGGCAACGAGAATGTGCGGCTGTTCTGGATCACCGCGCAAGGCGCGCTCGATCTGGCGGATCGCGGTGATGCGATGCTGATCTACCCCACGCGCCGCAATCTGGAACGCCTGGCGCTCTTCGACGGTTTCGAATCGGCGATGGCCCATGCCCGCGCCTTTCCCATCGAGCCGATCACGCCGCGCGTCCAAACGCGAGGCGGCATCGACTATCTCTGCATTCCTGAGGGGCTCGGCTATCCGATCACCGCCGAGCGATTGGATCGCGCGGTGCGTGCGTGAGGGCCCTGAAACAGGCCATCTGGGTGGTGATCTTGTTCCTGCTGATCGCAGGCGTCGCGCTGGTGCTGCTGACGCTGGCGCGTAGCCGGCCGCAGGACGTGCCCTGGACCCCGCTCGATCTTGGCCAGCCTATCGGCGCCTTTACCGGCCGCAAGCTGGCGGGACTGGGCGAGGATTTCGGCCAATGCCAGGCGCTGCTCACTCGGGCGGGCGTGCGCTATGACAGGCTGGCGCCGGTCACTCGGCAGGATCAATGCGGCTATAGCAACGGCGTGCGGTTCATGCCGGGCGGCGCGCGGACGATCGGCTTCAGCCCGGCGCTCGGCACCGCCTGTCCGGTGGCGGCGGGGCTGGCTCTGTGGGAGTGGAACATCGTCCAACCCGAAGGGCAGAAGCATTTCGGCTCGCGGGTTGCGCGGATCGAACATTTCGGCAGCTATTCGTGCCGCCGCATGTATGGTCGCAGCAGCGGCGACTGGAGCGAACATGCCCGCGCCAATGCGGTGGACATTGCGGCCTTCGTGCTGGCGGACGGGCGGCGCATCAGCGTTCTGAACGACTGGGAAGGCGAAGGCGAGAAGCCCGCGTTTCTGCGGGCGGTGCGGGACGGAGCCTGCCGACTGTTCGCGACCGTGCTGTCACCCGAATACAATGCCGCGCACCGCGACCACCTCCATCTCGACCAGGCTGCGCGGGGAGAGATGGGGTGGCGTGCGTGCCGCTGAGGAAGTTCAGTTCGGCAGCGCGTTGGTGTCGATCTTTTCCACCCATTGCGGGAAGAAGCTCGGCTGGCGGTTCGACCAGCCCGATGCGGTCGCCGCGGCTTCGCTGATCGACTGGAGCAGCTTGCGGCGCAGATCCGGATGGAGGTGCGGCAGTGCCGATGCCGAGCAGAAGGCCGCCGGCAGCCAAGGCCGCACTTCCGCGCCGAGAAGCCGCTCGTAGAGAAAGCGATAGGCCGAGAAGCTGGTCAACCGACCCTGGCCGAGATCGAATGCCGAAAGCGTCACCAGCGGCGCCATGAACGGTTCGATCGCGTTCAGGTCGCTGTCGTTCGGCAACATCGCGCGGATATCGGAAAGGCGTTCATAGATGCGGGCCTGCGCCCGAATGCTGGCGGCCTCCACCACGTCGCGCGACCAGCGCGATAGCGCGTCGTCCCGCTCCAGTCCCACGTCCAGCGAACGGCGAACATAGCGCTGGGTCGCTGCGGTGAAGCCCGCGAATTCCTTCATTTCCGCCAGCGTCATCGCACCTTCGGCCGGTTTCGCTCGTGCAGCCATTTCGATTCTCCCGCTCGGTTCCTTCTAGCCCCGTGGAAGAGGATCATGCTCCGGACTGGTTAACGCAGAGCTTAATGACCCCCTCCGTATCCCCACGAACATTGGAACCTAAAATGTGCTGCGACGCAACATCGGTTTGCGACGAATGGATGACACTAGGGAAACATCCTTAGGTTACTGATTTAATGTCGTATTTTCCCGTAGGCCGGTGGGCCGGGCTGCAAATCGGCAAACGGTTGCACGCGGCGGGGCAGGGTAGACTCGAACTTGGTTCCCGACGTTCATAAACCGTTCAGCGCACCTCGTCTGCGCATTACAACGGTTCGTCGGATCGGCGTGCCGCAGGGCTGTACGGGCGTCCTATAGTTTGGCTAGCAACCCTCAACCACTTCCTTTCCTGACCGGGGGGTCCAAAGATGTTCACTCGTTTCGCAGCGCGTTTTGCGCTGATGGCGGCGTGCGCCCTGATGACTGTCGTACCCGCGCAGGCAAAGGGGACCTTCTGGCAGTGCGTCACGTTCGCGCGTCAGGCCTCCGGCGTCGAATTGCGCGGCAATGCCTGGACCTGGTGGAACCAGGCGGAAGGTCGTTATCAGCGCGGCGAAACCCCTGCCGTCGGCGCGGTCATGTCGTTCCAGCGCACCGCGCGGATGCCGATGGGCCATGTTGCGATGGTTTCCGAAGTGATCAGCGCACGCGAAGTGCTGCTTACCCACGCCAATTGGTCGCGTCCCGGCGCGGTCGAGCGCGACGTGCGCGCAATCGACGTGTCGCCCAATGGCGACTGGAGCGAAGTGCGCGTGTGGTACGGCCCGGTCGCCGGCCTGGGCACGTCGGTCTATCCGGTCAACGGCTTCATCTATCCGGGCGCTGCGCCGTCGAACGACTGGGCGAACGTGCAGGTCGCCTCGCTGGTCCTGCCGACGCTGGTCGCTACCAACTGATGCCCATCACGCGCGCGCCGTGAAGCGCAGCGCGACCCCGTTCATGCAATAGCGCTTGCCCGTCGGCCGCGGGCCATCGTCGAACACATGGCCCAAATGCCCGCCGCAGCGTCGGCACAGCACTTCGGTCCGCTCCATCCCCAGGCTGCGATCGCTCCGCGTCACCACTGCGCCGCGAAGCGGAGCATAGAAGCTCGGCCAGCCGGTGCCGCTATCGAATTTGGTCGCCGCATCGAACAGCGGTAGCGCGCAGCCGGCGCAGCCGAACACGCCCTTACGGTGCTCCTTGTTCAGTGGGCTGGTGAAGGGATATTCGGTCCCGCCATGTCGCAGCACATTATAGGCGGCCGGGGTCAGCTTCTTCTTCCATTCCGCATCGCTCAGCTTGAACGGAAAATCCGGCAGCGGCGCGGCCGGCGCGCTGCCGCAGGCGAACAGCGGCAGCGCCATGGCGGTGGCTCCGGCGGCGGCAAGCAACTGGCGGCGATCGATCGACATGGCAAACCTCATCGGGAATGGTCCTCGATATAGGTTCGGTGCCGGCAGCTGAAAGGTTGCAGGCGTCCGCCGAAACAAGGTGCACTCTTCAGGTCGTCGCCTTGCGACGCCGCTTCGGCCCGCCGGATTTCAGCACGCCGCGGCGGAACAGCCGCGCGGCGATGCCCAGCGTGATCGCCACCCACAGGGCCTGCCAAGCAAAGCCTAGCAAATGCGGCCACAGAGTCGGCACGGCCGCCGCCCGCGCCACCATCGCCATTGGCGAACTGAACGGCACGATGGCTGCCACAATGGCGACCCAGCTCTGCGGATTGCCTGCGGCATAGGAGGCGAGGCCGAACATCGCGAACTGGAAAATCGTGATCGGCAGCGACAGCATCTGGATCTCGCGCTGCGTAGAAGCGAGGGATCCGACTCCCAGGAACACCGCGCTCTGCAGCAGATACGACATAACGAAATAGCCGACGAACAGCAGCGGAAACAGCGGCCCGACCGCTACGCCCAGTTGCGAGACGAAGCCTGCCACATCGCCCGGCAGCAATCGCGGCAGGTTGGCCACGAGCGCGCCCCAGAAGCCCACGAACAGCAGCGCCGACCCGAACGCGCCCAGCAGCTTGCCGAAGAACACGCTTTCCAGCGGGACGGCGGCGGCGAGCACTTCGATCACCTTGTTCGAACGCTCCTCTGCCATCGCGCCCACCGCTTGGCCCGACAGCATCAGCGTGAGGAAGAAGATGCCGAAGGTCGCGAAATAGGCTGTCTGACCCTTTCCGCTTTCGCTGGGCACCGCGCGCCCGATCGTCTCGAACCGGGGCGTACTGGCGGCACCGGCATCGCCCGCCCGCTCGGCGCGGACGACTTGCAGCGCCAACACGGCGAGGTAGCGGCCCTCGGCCTTGGCGCCAACGCGCTGCAGGATGGTAGGACGGTCCATCGGCCCGTAGAGAATGGCCGCAGGCTCGATCGCGGGATCGTCGAACAGCGCGCGGGCCTGGCGGGCACGATCGCCCGCCAGCGTGTCGACGCGCAGGACAGGGCGGACATCGGCGCGCGTGAAAACCCGGCGCAGCTCCCGATCGACAGCGACAATCCGTGCTTTCTGGTCCTCGGGCGCGATCACCACCAGGCGCTGCCGCGCCTCGCCGGCATTGGTCGCGGTCGATGCGCTCAGGCTACCGATCACGCCGAACCCGATCATCAAGAGCGGACTGAGCAGGAACAGCAGGAAGGTAGGGGTCATCACCGTCGCGGTGATGTCGCGCCGGGCGATCGTCAGCGCCTGACGGAGGAAGCGGGCGGCGCTCATGCTTCGGCCTCCATCTGGGTCCCGGCCAGGGCGTCGGCGCCGACGATCCGCACAAAGGCGTCGTGCAAACCGGGGCGCTCGATCGACAGGCCGGAAATGCCGTGTCCTGCCTCGATCAGCCGCACCAGCAGCGACTCGATGCCGGATTCTGGCACAGTGAAGCGCCAGCTGCCTTCTTCATGGACCGCATCCGGCGGCAGCATCGCGGCGATGCCGGGGCCGTCTTCGCGCGGGGCATAGCGTGCGCGTGCGGGCAGCAGCGCGCGCGCCGTGTCCACCGTGCCTTCGAAACGGACCTTGCCCCCGGCGATGATCGAGATGCGTTCGCACAGCCGTTCGGCATGTGCCATGACATGGGTCGAAAACAGGATGGTCGCGCCACGATCGCGCTGGGCGCGGATCAACTGCTCCAGCCGTTCCTGGTTGACCGGGTCGAGTCCGGAAAAGGGTTCGTCCAGCACCAGCAGATCGGGTTCGTGCACCACCGATCCCAGCAGCTGGACAAGTTGCGCCATCCCTTTGGAAAGCTTGCGGATCTTGTCGTCGGCGGCATGCCCCAGCCCGGCGCTCTCCAGCAGCTCGCGCGCACGCTTGCGGCCGGTGGACCAGGGCAGGCCGCGCAGCGCGCCCATGAAGGCGATCGCCTCGCGGCACTTCATGTTGGGATAGAGCCCGCGTTCCTCCGGCAGATAGCCGACCCGATCGCTCATTTCGCGCGGACGCGGATTGCCGAGCAGCGTCCGTTCCCCGTCATCGGGCTCGATGATGCCGAGCAGCATGCGCAGGCTGGTGGTCTTGCCCGCGCCATTGGGGCCTAGCACGCCGTAGATCAGCCCGCGCGGAACGGCGATGTCCACGCCACCAACTGCGACCCGATCCCCGAACCGCTTGACCAGTCCGGAAGCGCTGACGGCCAGATCGCTCACTTTCGCCTCCCCCACGGTTCGCCAAACGTGGTAGCGGGTGCCGGTGCGACAAGACAAGCCCATCGAAGTGCTGTTGAAGGCAAAGGCGGCGGAAATCGGCTTCGCCGCCTGTGGCATCGCGGATGCCGATGCCGCGCCGCGCACCGCCGAGCGCCTGCGCGCCTGGCTGGACGAAGGCGCGCATGGCGACATGCTGTGGATGGAGGAACGCGCCGAACAGCGCGGCAGCCCGCGTGGGCTGTGGCCGGCGGTGCGATCGGTGATCGCACTGGGCATGAGCTATGCGCCCGCCGCCGATCCGCTGGCGCTGGCGGGCGAGGGTGAGGTGGGACGCATCTCCGTCTATGCCCAGGGTGCCGACTATCACGATGTCGTCAAGCGGCGGCTGAAGGAATTGGCGCGCTGGCTGGTGGAGGCGGCGCCGGGTGCGGATGTGAAGGTGTTCGTCGATACCGCGCCGGTGATGGAAAAGCCGCTATCGGAAGCGGCCGGACTAGGCTGGCAGGGCAAGCATACCAATCTCGTTAGCCGCAGCCACGGCAGCTGGCTGTTTCTGGGTGCGATCTATACTACGCTGGCATTGGCCCCCGATGGTCCAGGCCGGGGCGGCTGTGGAAGCTGCGATGCATGCCAGGCTGCCTGCCCCACCGATGCCTTTCCGGCGCCCTATCGCATCGATGCGCGGCGCTGCATTTCTTATCTCACCATTGAGAACAAGGGACCGATACCGCGCGAGTTCCGCGCCGGTATCGGCAACCGCATCTATGGCTGCGACGATTGTCTGGCGGTGTGCCCTTGGAACAAGTTCGCTGCGGCGGCACAGGCGAACCTGGCGTTCCATCCTCGCGCCGAATTGACGGTGCCTTATCTCGCAGACCTTCTGGCGTTGGACGATGCGGCCTTCCGTCAGGTATTCGCCGGATCGCCGATCAAGCGGATCGGTCGCGATCGGATGCTGCGCAATTGCCTGATCGCGGCAGGAAACAGTGGCAGCGCCCGGTTGCTGCCGCCGGTCGTGGCGCTGCTCGATGATCCGGCACCGGTCGTGCGCGGCGCGGCGGCATGGGCGTTGGCTCAGCTCGATCCGGCACTATGGGCGGCGGAGCGTAGCGCCCGGATGGCCGCCGAAGCCGATGCGGACGTGCTCGCCGAATGGGCCTGAACGCCGGCGTGCTTGCCCCGACGGCGGGCAACGTTATCACCGAGCGACCAGAACCAGGGGAGGAAGCGTGGCAAGTCTGTTCCGTCTGAAATCGATCACCTCGGCGGAGGATCAGCCGCATGCGCATCGCCTGGCGCGTACGCTCGGCTGGTATCATCTGGTAGCGCTCGGCGTCGGTGCGATCGTCGGCACCGGCATCCTTACCCTGATCGGTGTCGGGGCCGATCGTGCCGGCCCGGCGGTGATTCTCTCCTTCGTCGTCGCGGGGGCGATCTGCGCCTGCGCCGCACTGGCGTATGCCGAGCTGGCGACGAGCATCCCCACCTCCGGCAGCGCCTATACCTATAGTTACGTCGCGCTGGGCGAGATCGTCGCGTGGGTAGTCGGCTGGAGCCTGCTCGCCGAATATACGCTGGTGGTCGCCACCGTCGCGGTCGGCTGGTCGGGCTATGCGACGCCCTTCCTGCTCGGCATGGGCGTCCCACCGGAGTTGACCCACGGCCCGCAGATCGTCGCGGGGCAGGTCGCCGCCTGGGGCGTCAACGTGCCTGCGCTCTTCGTCGTCTGGCTGGTCGCCGGGTTGCTGATCCTCGGCACCCGCGAGAGCGCGACGCTCAACGCCATCCTTGTCGTCGTGAAGCTGATCGCCCTGGCCGTGTTCGTCGCGGTCGCGTTGCCCTATTTCGATGCGGCCAATTTCGATCCCTTTGCCCCCTTCGGCTTCGCCAAGCAGTCGAGCGGCGGGGTAGAGCGCGGCATGATGGCCGCCGCGGCGATCATCTTCTTCGCCTTTTACGGCTTCGATGCGATCTCCACCGCCGCCGAGGAAGCCAAGAACCCCGGCCGCGACCTTGCGATCGGCATCGTCGGATCGATGGTGGTTTGCGTCGCGATCTACATGGTCGTGGCACTCGCCGCGGTGGGGGCGCTCCCCTACACGCGCTTCGCCGCCAGCCCCGAGCCGCTCGCGCTGATCCTGCGCGAGGTCGGCCAGCCGGGCGTCGCCAAGTTCCTGGCGCTCAGCGCAATCGTCGCGCTGCCGACGGTGATCCTGGGCTTCCTGTTCGGCCAGAGCCGCATCTTCTTCGTAATGGCGCGCGACGGGCTGCTGCCCAAGAGCCTCGCCAAGGTCTCGCGCCGCGGCTCGCCGGTGCGGATCACGTTGTTCACCGCCGCCGTGGTGAGCTTTTTCGCCGCCTTCCTGCCGATCGACGAGATTGCCGCGCTCGCCAATGCCGGTACGCTCACTGCCTTCGCGGCGGTCGGCCTGTGCCTGCTGGTGCTCCGCCGCCGCGCGCCCGATCTCGCCCGCCCGTTCCGTACCCCCGCCGCCTGGGTGGTGGGCCTCGGCGCGATCTTCGGCTGCCTCTACCTCTTCCTCAGCCTGCCGACTCAGACGCAACTCTGGTTCGGCGGCTGGAACCTCTTGGGTCTCGTCGTCTATTTCGCCTATGCCCGCCGCAACGCAGCAAAGGGTGACGCATGAGCGGTTGGACGATCGGAATCATCGGCGGTTCGGGCCTCTACGATGTCGAGGGCATCGAGGGCGGCGAATGGGTGGAGGTGGCGAGCCCCTGGGGCCAGCCGTCCGACGCCTGCTTCGTCGGCCATGTCGGGCATGTGAAGGTGGTGTTCCTGCCGCGCCACGGTCGTGGCCACCGAATCAGTCCCTCGGACCTCAACGTGCCGGCCAATATCGACGTGCTGAAGCGGCTGGGTGTCACCGACGTGCTTGCCGTCTCGTCGGTCGGCTCGCTCGCCGAGGAGCGCGCACCGGGCACCTTCACCATCGCCGACCAGTTTATCGACCGCACCAAGGGCCGCACGCCCAGCTTCTTCGGCACCGGCATGGTCGCCCATGTCTCGATGGCCGATCCGGTTTGTCCGCGCCTCTCCGCGCTGGCGGCGGCGGCGGCGCAGGCGGCGGGTGCCGTCACCCATGTCGGCGGCACCTATCTGGCGATGGAAGGCCCGCAATTCTCGACCCGGGCCGAGAGCCATCTCTACCGCAGCTGGGACTGCCATATCATCGGCATGACCGCGATGCCCGAGGCCAAGCTCGCCCGCGAGGCGGAGCTGCCTTATGCGCTGGTCGGCATGGTGACCGATTATGACTGCTGGCGCGAGGGCGAGGAGGCGGTCGACGTGGCGCAGGTGATCGCCCAGCTTTCCAGCAATGCCGAGAAGGCGCGGCGGATGGTGATGCACCTGCTGCGCAACCTGCCGGAGGAGCGCACCCCTTCGCCGATCGACACCTGCCTCGACACGGCGCTGATCACTGCACCCTCGGCGCGCGATCCGCAGCTTCTGGCGAAGCTCGACGCCGTTGCCGGCCGGGCGCTCGGCTGATGGCGCGGCATCTTTTCGCCGCGGGCGCGCTGCTGCTTGCCACCCCCGCCATCGCGCAGGAAGCGGCTCCCGATCCATCGCAGGATCTGCGCTGGCAGAGCGCCCAGTCGCTCGCGCTGGCCAGCCGCGGCTCTGCTCAGGGTTGGCGCGTCCTGGAAGGTGGGCTGCGCTGGCGCCGCGTGAAGGGCGACGGGTCGGGGCCGCATCCGGCGGTCAGTGACATGGTGACGCTGCACTATGCCGGCACCTTCGTCGACGGCAGCGAATTCGACAGCTCCTATGGCGGCCCGCCCGCGCGATTCCCGCTCGATCGGCTGATCCGTGCCTGGCAGGTGGCGGTGCCGCTGATGGGCGTGGGGGACACGATCGAAATCGCCGTGCCGGCGGAGCTTGGCTATGGCTTTCGTGGCAAGGGGCCGATCCCCGGTGGCGCGACGCTGCTGTTCAAGATTGAACTGCTCGGTATCGGCGACAGCTGAGACGAATACGGCCCCGCTCCGGATCGGAACGGGGCCGCCTTCTTCCGTTCGGACGCGCTTGCCTCAGGCGTAACGGACCTGCACCTTGCGGGTACGATAGCGCATCGCACCGCCGATCGCGCCAAAGCCCAGGATCAGCATCATCCAGCTTGCGGGTTCGGGCACGGGACCACCGGCGAAGTAGGAAGCGTACACATCGCTGGTCGTCACCTTGTACCCGCTATTGGCCAGCACATCGACGTTCACGTTCCAGCCGATGGCATCGAACAGCGCCAGGTCGGCTGCGGTGATCTCGTCCACGAAGCCGTCGCAGGTATAGGGGTTCATCACGCCGACATAGCCGGTGCAGGTGCCCGGCGCCTTCCAGTGGGAAGCCTGCCAGCCGTCGCCGTTATTCTCGCCGGTCGAGAAATACGCATCGCCCTGGAACACGGTGGCACCGCCGTCGATCGAGAAATATGCTGGCTGGTCGAACGCCCAGTTCAGTTGGCCGTCGCCGGTGTACCGGAACATGTCGGAGGCGTAGGCCCACCAATAATTGTCCGTTTGGAACCCCGTGCCGACGGAATAGTCGAAATCGTCGGCGCCGCTCAGAAAGCCCAGCGCATGGCCCATTTCGTGGATCGCCACGCCGATGAAGTCATAGGCGTTGGTGGTGATGCCGTCCGTCGGATCGAAGTCGAACGCGAAGTCACTTGAGAACAGGATCCGGCCGTCTGTCGCCGCAGCTTGACCGGTAAGGGCTTGCCAGTTCGATGAAGCCACCGCGATGGTGTTGCTGATTTCCATGCCATCGGGCGTCAGGCGCGTGCCAGTCGCCGCCACACCATTTCCGCTGGCCGGCAGGGCATATTGCGGAACGATCGCCTGTACGCTGCCGGTAGCGCTCAGCGGCTGCAGGTTCGCAACGGCGATAGCGTCCAGCGCACTGTTCCCGCCGGATGCCAGCGCGTTGTAATAGTCGGCAATCGGAACATAGGTGTAGAGTGCAGTGGAAGTTCCCCCCAGGACGTTGGGACCCAGCGATGAAAAGCCGACGTCGAAATGCAGCGTCACATTGCTGGTAAGAACGCTCTCCCAATAGCTCGCCGCGATCTGGAAACCGAGTTCGGCCGGCGATCCGGTAACACCGCCAATATCGTTGAGAACAATCTTCGTTTGCGCAGATGCAGGCGCAGCGATGTTGCAAGCAAGCGCCATTGCGCTGCCAACCAGCAGCTTCACAATATTCGATTTCATTCGAACCCCCCTATTGGTCGAAGATGGATGTCGATCACTGCCCAAGGTTAATCAACATTAACCAAGGTGCTGGAGGGACTGCCTGCCGTCAAGAAGATTTGTGCGGGGCACAAGCAACAGGCGGTGTTCGATGCCGCCAAATTGGACATATCGCTGGAAAAGCTGGTGCGTAGCAGCGAAGTAAACAGATCAATCGCGCACAAAAAAAGGGCCGGCGGCATGCCCTTTCAGGCATGCCGCCGGCCCATTGCAAGACGAATCAGGCTGCGAGTTTGCGCAGCACGTAGTGGAGGATGCCGCCGTTAAGGAAATATTCCAGCTCGTTGACGGTATCGATCCGGCAACGGGTGAGGAAGGTTTCCGACGAGCCGTCCGCACGGGTGAGCTTCACTTCCACGTCCTGGCGCGGGCGCAGGCCCGCGACGCCGGTGATGGTGAAGGTCTCTGTGCCGTCCAGCTTCAGCGTTTCGCGGGTCACGCCCTCGGCGAACTGCAGCGGCAGCACGCCCATGCCGACCAGGTTCGAACGGTGGATGCGCTCGAAGCTCTCGGTGATGACCGCGCGCACGCCGAGCAGGTTGGTGCCCTTCGCCGCCCAGTCGCGCGACGAGCCGGTGCCATATTCCTTGCCCGCGACGATGACGAGCGCGGTGCCGTCCGCCTTGTGGCGCATCGCGGCGTCGTAGATCGGCATCACTTCGCCGGCGTACTTGGTCATGCCGCCTTCGACACCCGGCACCATCTCGTTCTTGATGCGGATGTTGGCGAAGGTGCCGCGAACCATGACCTCGTCGTTGCCGCGGCGCGCGCCGTAGCTGTTGAAGTCCTTCTTGGCGACCTGGTGCGACTGGAGGAACGCACCGGCGGGGCTGTCCGCCTTGATGCTGCCGGCCGGCGAGATGTGATCGGTGGTGATCGAATCGCCCAGGATCGCCAGCGGCTTGGCGTCGACGATGTCCTGCACCGGCGCCGGCGTCATCGACATGCCCTCGAAATAGGGCGGGTTGTGGATGTAGGTGGAGCTGGTCGGCCAGCTATACGTATCCGAACCGGTGACGGTGATGCCCTGCCAGTGGCGATCGCCCAGATAGACGTTGCCATAGCGCGAGCGGAACATGTCGTCGTCGATATTCGCGGCGATCAGGCCCTGGATTTCCTCGTTCGAGGGCCAGATGTCCTTCAGGAAGACCGGGCCGTTGGTGCCCTCGCCGATCGGCGTCTCGTACATGTCCTCGGTCACCGTGCCCTTCAGCGCATAGGCGACGACCAGCGGCGGCGAGGCGAGGAAGTTGGCGCGGACGTCCGGCGAGACGCGGCCCTCGAAGTTGCGGTTGCCCGACAGCACCGAGGCGGCGACGATGTCGTTGCCGTTGATCGCCTGGCTGATCGGCTCGGCGAGCGGACCCGAGTTGCCGATGCAGGTGGTGCAGCCATAGCCGACCAGGTTGAAGCCGATCGCGTCGAGGTCCTCGGACAGGCCTGCCTTGTTGAGGTAATCGGTGACCACCTGCGAACCCGGCGCCAGCGAGGTCTTCACCCACGGCTTGCGGGTGAGGCCCAGCGCGCGCGCCTTGCGGGCGACGAGGCCGGCGGCGATCAGCACCGACGGATTCGAGGTGTTGGTGCAGCTGGTGATCGCGGCGATCACCACGTCGCCGTCGCCGATGTCATGGTCGCGGCCTTCGACGCTCACGCGCGCCGGCTGCTCCTTCTTGTACACCTTGGTCAGGTCGCCGTTGAACACTTCGTCGACGCTGTCGAGGCTGACGCGGTCCTGCGGACGCTTGGGGCCGGCGAGCGACGGCCGGACCGTCGACATGTCGAGCTCGAGCGTGTCGGTGAATACCGGCTCGGGGCCACCCACGTCGTGCCACATGCCCTGCGCCTTGGCATAGGCCTCCACCAGCGCCACGGTCTCGTCCGGACGGCCGGTGAGGCGCATGTAATCGAGCGTCTTGTCGTCGATCGGGAAGAAGCCGCAGGTCGCGCCATATTCCGGCGCCATGTTGGCGATGGTCGCGCGGTCGGCGAGCGTCATCGAATGCAGGCCGGGGCCGTAGAACTCGACGAAGCGGCCGACGACGCCCTTGGCGCGCAGCATCTGCGTGACGGTGAGCACCAGATCGGTCGCGGTGATGCCCTCGGGCAGCGCGCCGGTCAGCTTGAAGCCGACGACTTCGGGGATCAGCATCGACACCGGCTGGCCGAGCATCGCGGCTTCCGCCTCAATGCCGCCCACGCCCCAGCCGAGCACGCCCAGGCCGTTGACCATCGTGGTGTGGCTGTCGGTGCCGACCAGCGTGTCGGGGTATGCGATCGTCGCGCCATCGGGGGCCACCGACGACCAGATCGACTGGGCGATATATTCCAGGTTCACCTGGTGGCAGATGCCGGTGCCCGGCGGGACCACCGAGAAATTGTTGAGCGCCTTGGAGCCCCACTTGAGGAACTCGTAGCGCTCGGCATTGCGCTCATATTCGAGCTTGACGTTGTCGTCGAACGCCTGGGGCGTGCCGAACTCGTCGACCATCACCGAGTGGTCGATCACGAGGTGCACCGGCACCAGCGGGTTGATCTTGGCCGCGTCGCCGCCGAGCTTGGTGATCGCGTCGCGCATCGCGGCCAGGTCGACCACGCAGGGCACGCCGGTGAAATCCTGCATCAGCACGCGTGCCGGGCGATACTGGATCTCCCGGCTGGGCGCCTTGGGGTTCTTCTGCCAGTCGACGATCGCCTGGGCATCCTCGGGCGTGACGGTCACGCCGTCGTCGAAGCGGAGCATGTTCTCCAGCAGCACCTTCATCGAGAAGGGCAGGCGGCTGATGTCGCCGAGCTTCTCCGCCGCCTTGGGAAGCGAGTAGAAGCTGTAGGTCTTGCCGGAGACGGTGAGCGAGTCACGCGTGCCGAGCGTATCGTTGCCGATGGCGGTCATGAGGCGCGGGGTCCTTTCCCTAATTAGGTCCGCCGGGCGCTCGGGGGACGCAGCCCATTATAGACCGCGCGGGCGCACCGTCGGGGTGCTGCGAATGCGAAGATTCGCCTGCGGCCTTAGCGCGGGTTTACGGGGAGGGGAAGGGTGCCCGCATAGGGGTAAACCCTGTGATAGCGCTAACTTCAATGGCTGCCTTCCGTGGCAGCGGCTGCGACATTGTGTGCGAATGCCGTCACCGTTTCGCCGCACTCTTGCCGCGGGCGAAACTGTGTATAGGGCGCCATCCAAGCGGTGACGGATTCCCCGACGCCGTTCGCTTTTGAGTGTCCGGCCCGCAGCGATGCTATCGACCACGTCCGCCTCGCCCGCGCGCCGGCTGCGCGTTTCGCTGCGCGGGCGAGGCGCCGCCATTCTGCTGGCGCTGGCGATCGAATTGCTGATCGCGCTGACGCTGCTGTGGATGGCGCCGAAGATCACGCCGAAGGAGAAGTCGAAGACCGTCGTTTTCGGCATCGAGGCGTCTGACGGCAGTGAGGCGCCTGCGCGGCAGGAAGCGGAAAAGGCGGAGCAGACTGCGCGCAAGCCGGCTGGCGCCCGTGCGCAAGCGCAGGAGCAGCAGCCGACCGCGGAGACGCCGCCGCCGCCCGTGCCCCCGCCGGTTTCGAGCGGCCCGCCCAGCTTCATCCAGATGAGCCGCGCCGAATATGCCGCATCCGACGTGTCGCGCGTGCCCGCGGCCAAGGCCGGCGAAGAAGGCGATGCCGAAACCGCGGCGGCGAGCGGCGGCGGCAGCGCCGGCGATACGCCGCGTGCCGGCACCGGCCCGCATGGCGAGACGCTCTACGCCGCGGACTGGTATCGTCGCCCGACTAATGCGCAGCTCTCTCCCTACCTCCCGCAGCGGGCGCTGGGTCGGGAAGGCTGGGGCGAAGTCGCCTGCCGCACCATTTCGCGCTACCAGGTGACGGATTGCCAGGAACTGGGCGAGTTTCCGCGCGGCTCCGGCTATGCTGGCGCAGTGCGTCAGGCGGCATTCCAGTTCCTGGTCAGGCCGCCGCAGCTCAACGGCAGGGCGATGGTGGGCACCTGGGTGCGGATCCGCATCACCTATACGCAGCGCGCCGGCGGTGATGATTGAGGCCGTCCGTCAGAACAGGCGGCGGATCTGGAAATACACATATTGGCCCCGCCGCTGCTCGCGCCGTTCGCGGTACAGCAATGGGGAGGCATTGCGCGGGCCCGCATAGATGTCGCGGTCATAGAAGCGGGCCGCATTGTTGATATTGGCCAGGTCGAGCCGCAGCGTCAGCTTCTTGGTGGGCTTCCACTGGCCGAAAATCTCGAACGAGGGCTCCAGCTCGGTCGTGCGATATTCGGCGATGCGATACAGGTGATAGGGCCGGTTGCCGCAGCTGGCATAAGCGCCATAGGTGAAGCGGCCGCCGAAAATGTCGTGGCTGAAGGTGGCGCTGCAGGTGAATGGAATCTCGTTGGCATAGCGGCGGCGCTCGCCGGTCAGCGGATCGGTGACGCGCGAGCGGACGATCGATCCGTTGGCTCGCAGCCGCGCGTTGCGGATGCCCAGCTTGTCGAACGGCAGCGTCATGCTGCCCGACAGGGTGTTGCGCGTGCCGTTGCCGATATTGCCGGTGGCATCGAAACCGTCGAGCAGCGGGATATAGTCGATCACGTTGCGGGTGGCTTCGTGCTTTGCGCTCAACTCGATCGCGCCATTTCCCCAGAAACGATGCTCGTACACCGCCTCCAGCGTCAGCGTCTGTTCGGGCACGATCCCGCCATTGCCGGCCAGCACCGTGCCCAGATTGTTTTCGGTCGATGCGACGAAATCGCTGAAATCGAGCTGGCTTACGGTGCGCTCGGCGCGGAGCCGCACCTGGTCGCGCTTGCCGGGGCGCCAGGTCAGCTGCACGCGCGGCTTGGGGTAGAAGAAGGAACGGCTGCGGTCTGTGTCTCCGTCGGCGGCGATGCGGGAAACCTCGGCGCGCAGGCCGGCCTCGATCGTCAGCCGCGCCCCGGGCTGCCAGCGGGCAAGGCCGAACAGCTCGCCGCGCACTTCGTTGACGAATACCTTTGCGTCCTGCAGCACAACAAGCACCCCCTGCTCGCTATACTCGGTGCGGTTGTCGAGAAAGTTGTAGGCGATCTCCCCGCCGCCTTCGAACGACAGCGTCTTGTTCAGCTTGTAGCGCAGGATCGGGCGCAGGATCGATTCTCCGTTAAGCGATCGAGAGCCGAAGCGGCTGGCGAAGCTGCCGGACACCACGGACGAATCGTACCGCACGCTCCCCAGCCGCTGGAGCGCGATCAGTTCGGCCTCGCCCTTGTCGCCCAGCGCCCGGCGCCAGTTCGCGCCAAGCTCGCCCTTCCATTGACGCGTGCTGTCTTCCGCTCGCCCGTCATTGCCGGTGCCGGCGAGCAGCGTGACGGTCTGGCTGGTGGGATAATCGAGATAGTCGATCCGGCTGTTGATGGTCAGGACCCCGCCCCCGGCCCGACGCTGCACCAGCCCCCGTGCGATGACGTTGCGGACATGGTCCCACAGATCCAAGTCGTGGCGTTGAAGCAGTGTACCGTCCGCGTTGGTGCGGTCGCGCGTGCCATAGGCGGTGCCCGGCGTGCGATCGCTCACGCCTTCGATCGAGGCTTCCTCTCGCGCATCGCCGTTGCGATGGGTGTACTGCAGCGTCAGGTCGGGGCCGATATAGCCGTCGCGATAGGCATAGCCTTGAAGATCGATCAGCTTTTCGGTCGTGTCGGTGCGCTTCAGGACGATGTTGGCGATTACCGCGCGACCCTGCATGTCGATGCCGGGCGCACCGCCGCGAATCAGTTCGATACGCGCGATGCTGGCGATCGTGATGCGGCGCAGTATCTCTCCCAGCCCATCCGTCTTCGATGCCGGCGGCTTGCCGTCGATCAGCACATTGCCGGTGTTGCCTGCCAAGCCGCGTGCGTCGCCGTTGCCCACATCGAGCGCGAAGCCGGGCAAGCGCTGCACCACCTCCAGCGCGGTCGCCAGTGCCGTCCCGGAAAAGAATTCCGGGCCATACACAAGGACACCCTGCTGCGTTGCGGGCGCGGCTTCGGGCGGCGGGGTGGGCGGCTGTTGCGCCAGTACGGCGCCAGGGCAGATCGCTGCGGCGACCGCAGACACGCAACGAACCCTCATCCGATTCAAAACACCCCCCGGCTCCAGCACGATAGCCAAAAGCCTTCATGAACTTTGAAACAGCGCGGCGGGCGCGCGCAATTGAAAAGCGCAGGTGCGCATTTTCGCGGGTTCCGCGTTGCCGCCGAGCAACAACGCGGATCAAGTCAAAGCGCTTGTGCCGCCGCCCAGCCGCTCGCCCAGGCCCATTGGAAGTTGTAGCCGCCGAGCCAGCCGGTTACGTCCACTGCCTCGCCGATTGCATAGAGGCCGGGGACGCGGCGCGCCTCCATCGTCTGTGAGGAAAGATCGGCGGTGCTGATCCCGCCGACGGTCACTTCGGCCTTGGCGAAGCCTTCGGTGCCGTTCGGCGTGAATCGCCAGCCGGCCAGCTGCGCCTCGGCCCGCTCCAGCAGCGCGTCGCGGCAATTGCCGAGTTCGCTGGGCAGCGCGATGCGTTCGGCCAGGGTGGTGGCGAGCCGCTCGGGCAGCTGGCGATTGAGCAGGCTGCGGAGGCCCAGACGGGGTTCGGTACGCTTGGCCTCGCGCAGCCAGCCCTTTGGCTGCTCCGGGAGGAAGTCGATCGCGATCGACTCGCCATGCTTCCAGTAGGAGGAGACCTGGAGGATTGCCGGGCCGGAAAGCCCGCGATGGGTGAACAGCGCCGCTTCGCGGAAGCTTGCCTTGCCCGCGTTTGCGGCCACGGGCGTGGATACGCCCGAGAGATCGCGGAACAGCGCCTGGTCGGGGCCGAGGGTGAGGGGGACGAGCGCGGGGCGCGGTTCGACAACCTTGAGACCAAAGCGGCGGGCAAGGTCATAGGCGAAGCCGGTCGCGCCGAGCTTGGGGATCGCCGGCCCCCCGGTGGCGATGACCAGGGCAGGGGCCTCGGCCACGCCTTTGCTGGTGGTAACGCGGAAGCGGCCGTCGGCGTGGTCGACGTCGGTGATGCTCGCGCCGAGCTGGATCGTCACGCCGCCCATCGCGCATTCGCCGAGCAGCAGGTCGACGATCTGCCGCGCCGAGCCGTCGCAGAACAGCTGTCCCAGCGTCTTCTCGTGCCAGGCAATACCGTGGCGCTCGACCAGCGCGAGGAAATCCTGCGCGGTGTGGCGGCCCAGCGCCGACTTGGCGAAATGCGGGTTGGCGGAGAGGTAGCGATCGGGCGCGGTGCCGACATTGGTGAAGTTGCACCGCCCGCCGCCCGAGATCAGGATCTTCTTCCCCGGCGCCTCGGCATGGTCGAGCAGTAGCACGCGGCGACCCCGCTGCCCCGCCATGGCGGCGCAGAACATCCCCGCCGCACCCGCGCCGAGAATGATTGCGTCATGGGTGCCGAGGGAGTTGGTCATGTCGGGGTCGTTAGCGCGGTTCTCGGGCCCCGAACAGCAAAACGCCGCCGGGGATGCCGGCGGCGTCTGCTTCGGTTCGGGAGGGCCCGGATCAGATGTGGATCGGCTTGCCGAGCACGCCCATCGCCGCTTCCTTGATCGCTTCGGAATGCGTCGGGTGGGCATGGCAGGTGTACGCAATGTCCTCGGAGGTCGCGCCGAATTCCATCGCCTGGGCGACCTGGGCGATCATCGTGCCGGCCGGCGCGGTGATGATCCAGGCGCCGAGCACGCGATCGGTCTTGGCGTCGGCGATCACCTTCACCCAGCCGGTGGTGTCGTCGATCGCCTTGGCGCGGCTGTTGCCCGCCATCGGGAACTTGCCGACCTTCACCTCGCCCTTTTCGCGCGCCTGCTCCTCGGTGAGGCCGACGCCGGCGATTTCGGGGTGGGTGTAGACCACGCTCGGGATCACCGCATGGTTCACGATGCCGGTGAGGCCCGCGATGTTCTCGGCGACCGCGATGCCTTCGTCCTCGGCCTTGTGCGCGAGCATCGGGCCCGGGATCACGTCGCCGATCGCCCACACGCCGTCGACGGCGGTGCGGAAGCTGTGGTCGGTCTCGATCTGGCCGCGCTGGTTGGTGGCGAGGCCGATCTTGTCGAGGCCCAGGCCCTCGGTGTTCGGACGGCGGCCGATCGCGACGAGCACGACATCGGCTTCGAGCGTCTCGGCGGCACCGCCGGCGGCGGGCTCGACGGTGACGGTGGCCTTGTCGCCATTGACGGCAACGCCGGTCACCTTGGTGGAGAGCTTGATCTCCATGCCCTGCTTCTTGAAGATCTTGGCGGCTTCCTTGCGGACTTCGCCGTCCATGCCGGGGAGCAGCTGGTCGAGATATTCGACCACGGTCACCTTGGCGCCGAGGCGCTGCCAGACCGAGCCGAGCTCGAGCCCGATCACGCCGCCGCCGATGACGACCATGTTGGCCGGTACTTTCTCCAGCGCGATCGCGCCGGTGGAGTCGACCACGACCTTCTGGTCGATCGTCACGCCCGGCAGCGGGGTGACCGACGAACCGGTGGCGATGACGATGTTCTTGGCGGTGACGGTACGCTCGCCGACCTGCACGGTGTGCGCGTCGATGAAGGTGCCGAGGCCCTTCACCCACTCGACCTTGTTCTTCTTGAACAGGAATTCGATGCCGCCGGTCAGGCCCTTCACGGCCTTGTCCTTGTCGGCCATCATCGTCGGCAGGTCGAGTTCGACCGAGCCGAGCTTGACGCCGTGCTTGGCGAGCGCGCCCGAGGCGGCTTCGTAGAACAGCTCGGACGCGTTCAGCAGCGCCTTGGAGGGGATGCAGCCGACGTTGAGGCAGGTGCCGCCCAGCGTCTCACGGGCTTCGACGCAGCCGGTCTTGAGACCCAGCTGCGCCGCGCGGATCGCCGCGACATAGCCGCCGGGGCCGGAACCGATGATCAGGACGTCGAAATCATATTCAGCCATTTTCCGCTCCATGCGTGCGCGTGCGGGCGCTTAAACTATCGGCCGTGTCGCCCGGGGCTCTGGGCCCCTGCTTTCGCAGGGGAGCGGGCGGGTCCAGCCATATCCGTGCTCCTGCGAAGGCAGGAGCCCAGGGCCACAAGCGATGTACTTTCCTACCCTGGGCCCCCGCCTTCGCGGGGGCCCAAGATGTATCAGAGGTCGATCAGCAGACGGGTCGGATCCTCGATCGCGTTCTTGATCGCGACGAGGAAGGTCACCGCCTCGCGGCCGTCGATCAGGCGGTGGTCGTAGCTGAGCGCGAGATACATCATCGGGCGGACGACGACCTGGCCGTTCCGCACCACAGGACGATCCTCGATGCGGTGCAGGCCGAGCACGGCCGACTGCGGCGGGTTGATGATCGGGGTCGACATCAGCGAGCCGAACACGCCGCCGTTGGAAATGGTGAAGGTACCGCCCTTCATCTCGTCCATCTTGAGCGAGCCGTCCTTGGCGCGCTTGCCGAAGTCGCCGATCGTCTTCTCGATGCCGGCGACCGACAGGTCCTGCGCATCGCGGATCACCGGCACGACCAGACCCTGCGGGGCCGAGACCGCGACCGAGATGTCGCAATAATCGTGGTAGACGATCTCGTCGCCCTCGATCGAGCCGTTGACGCCGGGGATGTCCTTCAGCGCCATGCACGCGGCCTTCACGAAGAAGCCCATGAAGCCCAGGCGGACGCCGTGCTTCTTCTCGAACAGGTCCTTGTACTTGGCGCGGGCCTCGATCACCGCGGTCATGTCCACGTCGTTGAACGTGGTGAGCATGGCGGCGGTGTTCTGCGCTTCCTTGAGGCGCTTGGCGACCGTCTGGCGCAGGCGGGTCATCCGCACGCGCTCTTCCTTGCGGCCGCCGGTCGAAGCCGGAGCGGCGGCAGGCGCCGGCGTGGCGGCCGGAGCCGGCGCAGCGGGCTTGCTGCTGGCGGCGGCGATCACGTCGTCCTTGGTCAGGCGGCCGTCCTTGCCGGTGCCCTGCACGGTCGAGGGATCGACGCCGGTCTCGAGCACCGCACGACGCACCGACGGCGACAGCGCGGCGGCATCGGCCGAGGGGGCCGGGGCAGCGGCGGGCGCAGGCGCCGGCGTCGCAGCCGGAGCGGCAGCGGCGGGGGCAGCAGCCGGAGCGGCGGCCGCACCTTCACCCGCGATGATCGCGATCACCGCACCCACTTCGACGGTATCGCCGACCTTGACGATCTGCTCGCCCATCACGCCGGCGACCGGCGAGGGGACTTCGACCGAGACCTTGTCGGTCTCGAGGCTGGCGATCGGCTCGTCGACGCGGACGGGATCGCCCGGATTCTTCAGCCATTCACCGACGGTGGCTTCGGTGATCGATTCGCCCAGTACGGGGACTTTGACTTCGGTGGCCATTCTCAACCTTTCCGGGTGCGGCGGATTTCATCGCGGACATTATGGCCGAGCGCGTCGGCAACGAGCGCGCCCTGCTCTGCGGTGTGGCGCTTCATCAGGCCGGTGGCGGGCGAGGCCGCCGCGGCGCGACCGGCATAGCGCGGACGCTGTACCTTGGTGCCGGCATCGATGAGGCACTGCTCGATCAGCGGCTCGACGAAGAACCAGTAGCCGTTGTTCTTCGGCTCTTCCTGCGCCCACACCACCTCTTCGAGGTTGGTCATGCGCTTCAGCCGCTCGGTCAGCGGCTCGCCCGGGAACGGGTAGAGCTGCTCGATCCGGACGATCGCGGTGTTCTTGTCGCCGGCCGCGTCGCGCGCTTCGATCAGGTCGTAGGCGACCTTGCCGGTGCAGAGCACGAGGCGCTTCACCTCGGTATCCGCCGGCGCGTTCGGGTCCGACAGGATCCGCTTGAAGTGGCTGTCGCCCAGGAACTCCTCGGCGCTGGACACTGCCATCTTGTGGCGGAGCAGCGACTTCGGCGTCATCTGGATGAGCGGCTTGCGGAAGTTGCGGTGCATCTGCCGGCGCAGCAGGTGGAAGTAGTTCGCCGGCGTGGTGATGTTCACCACCTGCATGTTGTCCTGCGCGCAGAGCTGGAGGAAGCGCTCCGGACGCGCCGAGCTGTGCTCGGGCCCCTGGCCTTCATAGCCGTGCGGCAGCAGCATCACCAGGCCGTTGGCGCGTAGCCACTTGGACTCGCCCGACGCGATGAACTGGTCGATCATGATCTGCGCGCCGTTCACGAAGTCGCCGAACTGCGCTTCCCACAGCACCAGCGCCTTCGGATCGGCCAGCGCATAGCCATATTCGAAACCGAGCACGCCATATTCGCTGAGCGGCGAATCGAGCACCTCGAAGCTGCCGTGCGGCACGGTGGTTAGCGGCACGTACTTGGCCTCGGTCTTCTGGTCGACCCAGACGGCGTGGCGCTGCGAGAAGGTGCCGCGGCCCGAATCCTGGCCGGACAGACGCACCGCATAGCCTTCCGAGAGCAGCGCACCGAAGGCGAGCGCCTCGCCGGTCGCCCAATCGAAATTGGTGCCCGACTTGAACATCTCGCGCTTGGCATCGAGCACGCGGCCGAGGGTCTTGTGGATCTCGAGACCCTCGGGAACGGTGGTCAGCGTGCGGCCGAGACTGTCGAACAGCTTCTTCTCGATGCCCGTCTCGACATTGCGACGCGCAGATTCGCCGTCCGAAGGCGCGCCCAGGCCGGACCAGCGGCCCGCGAACCAATCCGCCTTGTTCGGCAGATAGCTCTTGCCCGCCTCGAACTCGCCTTCGAGCAAGGTCGTGAACTGATTGGTTTTCTCGTCGATGAAGCCCTGGTCCACCACGCCTTCGCCGATCAGCTTCTGGCCATAGATGCTGCTCACCGGCGGATGCTGGCGGATCTTCTGGTACATCAGCGGCTGGGTGAAGCCGGGCTCGTCGCCCTCGTTATGGCCGAAGCGGCGATAGCACCACATGTCGATCACGATGTCGCGATGGAACTTCTGGCGGAATTCGATCGCCACTTTGCACGCGAAGGTAACCGCTTCGGGATCGTCGCCGTTGACGTGCAGGATCGGGGCCTGGACGCCCTTGGCGACGTCCGACGGATAGGGCGAGGAGCGCGCGAACTGCGGGCTCGTCGTGAAGCCGACCTGATTGTTGATGACGAAGTGGATGCAGCCGCCGGTGTTATAGCCGCGGATGCCGGAAAAGCCGAGGCATTCCCACACGATGCCCTGGCCCGCAAAGGCCGCGTCGCCATGGATCAGCACCGGCAGCACCTGCTCGTGCTCGCCCAGGTCGCCGCGAATCGTCTGCAGCGCGCGGGCCTTGCCGAGCACGACCGGGTTCACTGCTTCGAGGTGCGAAGGATTCGCCACCAGCGACATATGCACGTTGATGTCATCGAAGCGACGGTCGGTGGAAGTGCCGAGGTGGTACTTCACGTCCCCCGAACCGGCGACATCGTCAGGATTGGCCGATCCGCCGCCGAATTCGTGGAAGATCACCCGGAACGGCTTCTCCATGACGTTGGCAAGCATGTTCAGGCGGCCGCGATGGGCCATGCCGTACACGATCTCGCGGACGCCCATCTGGCCGCCATACTTGATGATCGCTTCCATCGCCGGGATCATCGATTCGCCGCCGTCGAGGCCGAACCGCTTGGTGCCGACATATTTCTTGCCGAGGAATTTTTCCCACTGCTCGGCTTCGATCACCTTGGAAAGGATCGCCTTCTTGCCATCGGCAGTGAAGTTGATCTCCTTGTCCTTGCCCTCCATCCGGTCCTGGAGGAAGCGGCGCTCCTCCACATCCGCGATGTGCATGTATTCGAGGCCGACATTGCCGCAATAATTGGCCTGAAGGATCGCGACGATCTCGCGAACGGTGGCCTGCTGCAGCCCAAGCGTGCCGCCTAGAAAGATCGGGCGATCAAGGTCGGCGCCGGAGAAGCCGTGATACTCCGGCGTCAGATCGGCCGGCAGATCCTGGCGGGAGAGGCCCAGCGGGTCGAGATTGGCCGCGAGATGGCCGCGCACCCGATAGGTGCGGATAAGCATCATCGCGCGGATCGAATCCTCCGCGGCCTTGGTCACATCCGCGGTCGACGCGGCGGGGGCGGCCGGCTTGGCGGGCGCGCCGCCCTTGGCGGGCTTCGGCGCGGGCTCCATCTGGGTGGGGTCGAGCCCGGCCGTCAGCGCGTCGGTTTCAGTCAGCGGCCAGTTGGCGCGCTGCCAGCTGGGGCCAGAGGCCGTGGATTCGAGACCCTCGAACCAGGCACGCCAGCTCGGTTCGACAGATGCCGGATCGCTCTTGTAGCGCCGGTACAGGGTCTCGACGAAGCCGGGGCTAACGCCGCCGGCGATGTCGTCGAAGTCGAGGCCTTCATAGCCCATGATCATGCTTCCGTTCGTGTTAGCGCTCCCATTCCCACCTATATAGGAGCGCTACCGTTGCAAATTCAGCCCTTGAGCACTTCCATCAGCGTTTCGCCGAGCAGCGAGGGGCTGGGGGAAACGCGGATGCCGGCGGCTTCCATCGCCGCGATCTTGTCTTCGGCGCCGCCCTGGCCGCCCGAAACGATCGCGCCTGCATGGCCCATGCGACGACCCGGAGGGGCCGTGCGGCCCGCGATGAAGCCGGCCATCGGCTTCTTGCGGCCGCGCTTGGCCTCGTCGATCAGGAACTGCGCGGCCTCTTCCTCGGCCGAGCCGCCGATCTCGCCGATCATGATGATCGACTGGGTGGCTTCGTCGGCCAGGAACAGCTCGAGCACGTCGATGAAGTTGGTGCCGTTGACCGGGTCGCCGCCGATGCCCACCGCGGTGGTCTGGCCAAGGCCGGCATTGGTGGTCTGGAACACCGCCTCATAGGTGAGGGTGCCCGAGCGCGACACGACGCCCACCGAGCCCTTGGAGAAGATCGAGCCCGGCATGATGCCGATCTTGCACTCACCCGGCGTCAGCACGCCTGGGCAGTTCGGGCCGATCAGGCGCGACTTGGAGCCGGAAAGCGCGCGCTTCACCTTGACCATGTCGAGCACCGGAATGCCTTCGGTGATCGCGACGATCAGCGGGATCTCGGCGTCGATTGCTTCGAGGATCGAGTCCGCCGCGAAGGGCGGCGGCACATAGATCACGCTGGCGTCGGCGCCGGTCTTGTCCTTGGCGTCGGCTACCGTGTCGAACACGGGCAGGCCGATATGCGTGCTACCGCCCTTGCCGGGGGTGACGCCGCCGACCATCTGCGTGCCATAGGCAAGCGCCTGCTCGGTGTGGAACGTGCCGGTGGCACCGGTCATCCCCTGGACGATGACCTTGGTGTTCTTGTCGACGAGGATGCTCATTCAGTTCGCCTTTTCCGGGTCGCTGGGAGGGGTGTAGGAGCGCAGCGCAATCCAGCCGCCGAACGTGGCGAGCGTATATTGCGTCGTGCCGAACGAAGCGGCGACGAAAGTCGCGCCGTCGGGCTTTGAAGCGGGGCGTGCATACAGCGGCACCTTTGCTTCGCCCGGCAGCACGATCTTGCGTGCCGAAAGATAGTCTTCGCCGCTGCTCAGCCACAGGACCAGGCAGGAATCGGCGATCATGCCGGCATTGGTGCCGGCCTTGGGTACGAACAGATAGGTGTTGCCGCCGGCGATCCGATAGATCGTGTTGGGCACGCGTGCGGCCGCCGGGACAGTCGCCTTCAACGCCGCGGCCGCGTCTGCTTCCGCCGATTCGCCCAGCGCGCGCTGCGCCGGGAGCGGCAGGGTGGCATAGCTTGCCGGTTCGGCCATGCCACGAGTCAGCCGGGCGGCGCCGCCCATGCACACGGCACGGAACAGCTCCACCGGCTCCGTCGGTGCCGTGGCGATCGCTTCCTGCGCGGAAGCGGCGCCCGGCACCGTCAGAAGCGCGGAAAGGATCAGCCGAGCGAAGGTTCGATCGACTTGCATGCGGCGACCAGTTCCTTGACCGCGTCCACCGAGACATCGAAGTTCTGCTTGGCGGCGGCGTTCAGTTCGATCTCGACGATACGCTCGACGCCATCCTTGCCGATAACGATCGGCACGCCGACATACAGGTCGTCGACGCCGTACTGGCCGGTCAGGTGCGCGGCGCACGGCAGCAGGCGCTTCTTGTCCTTCAGATAGCTCTCGGCCATCGCAATCGCGCTGGTGGCGGGCGCATAATAGGCCGAACCGGTCTTGAGCAGCGCGACGATCTCGCCACCGCCCGAACGGGTGCGCGCGACGATGGCGTCGATGCGCTCCTGGGTGGACCAGCCCATCTTGATCAGGTCGGGCACCGGGATGCCGGCGACGGTCGAATATTCGATCACCGGGACCATGGTGTCGCCGTGGCCGCCGAGCACGAAGGCGGTGACGTCCTCGACCGAGACGTTGAATTCTTCGGCGAGGAAGTGGCGGAAGCGCGCCGAGTCGAGCACGCCGGCCATGCCGACGACCTTCTGGTGCGGCAGGCCCGAGAATTCGCGGAGCGCCCACACCATCGCGTCGAGCGGGTTGGTGATGCAGATCACGAACGCATCCGGCGCATACTGGGCGATGCCTTCGCCCACGGCCTTCATCACGCCCAGGTTGGTCTTGAGAAGATCATCGCGGCTCATGCCCGGCTTGCGCGGGATACCGGCGGTGACGATGCAGACATCGGCGCCCGCAATGTCCTCATAGCTGTTCGCGCCCTTGAGGTTGGCGTCAAAGCCTTCGACCGGACCGGACTGGGCGAGGTCGAGCGCCTTGCCCTGCGGGGTGCCCTCGGCAATGTCGAACAGGACGATGTCGCCCAGTTCCTTGATGGCGGCGAGGTGCGCGAGCGTACCGCCAATCATGCCGGAGCCGATCAGCGCGATCTTCTTGCGAGCCATGGAATCTCCTTGGTTGGATCCAAGCAAAGCGGTCGCGCAACGGCACGCCGCGGAAGCGGAGGCGGGATAGGCCTATAATAGCGTGGCTGCAACCCGGGATTCAGCTTCTGGTCGGGATTATTTTTGCAACTAATTCGCAGAAGCAATAATACGCATTTGCGCGGGTTCAGCTGGCGCCATGCCCCTTGGCCAGATAGGCATCCGATTGCATCTCAAGCAGGCGGCTGACCGTCCGGTCGAACTCGAAGCGCCCGTCCCCCGCCTCATAAAGCTGCTCCGGAGGCGCATCGGCGGCGGCGAGCAGCTTCACCTTGTTCTCGTACAAGGCGTCGATCAACGTTACGAAACGCGCCGCTTCGTTGCGATTCTCGGGCCCGAGCTTGGGAATGCCAACCAATATGACCGTGTGGAAACGGCGAGCGATGGCCAGATAGTCGGGGGCACCTCGCGCCTCGCCGCACAGCCGCTTGAACGAGAATACCGCCACGCCCTTAACGCATTTCGGCACTTGGATCTCGCGTCCCCCCGGGATCGGCACCGCACAGGCGGGCACGCGCGCGCGGTCCTCGACGGGATAGTCGGTCAGGCGGAAAAAGGCGGCGGACAGCGAGGCGGTCGCCTCCGCCCCGTTCGGCACCAACCAGGTCTCTACGCTGCCCAGCCGATCGCGCCGGTAATCGACGGGCCCGTTGAGCGTGAGCACGTCCATTTTCTCTTCAATCAACTGAATGAACGGCAGGAACAGCTCGCGGTTGAGCCCGTCCTTGTAGAGATCGCTGGGCGGGCGGTTGGACGTCGCGATCACCGTCAGCCCATGCGCCATCATCGCCGTGAACAGCCGCGACAGGATCATCGCGTCCGGCGGGTTGTTCACCACCAGCTCGTCGAACGCGAGCAGACGGATGTCGCCGGCCAGGGCGTCGGCGACGGCGGTCACCGGATCGGGGGTGTCCTTCTGCCGTTCGGCATTCAGCCGCTCGTGCACCTCGATCATGAATTCGTGAAAGTGGACGCGGCGTTTGCGACGGATGTCGAGGCTGTCGAAAAACAGGTCCATCAGCATCGATTTGCCGCGGCCGACCCCGCCCCAGAGGTACAGTCCGCGCGGCACCGCCGGCTTGCGGCCGGTGATCCGCCACAGCACGCTCCCCTTGCGGGGCGCCGCCTGCAGTTCCTCTGCCAGCGCATCCAGCCGTGCGGCGGCGGCTTCCTGTTCGCGATCGGGCTGAAGCTCGCCTGCGGAGACGAGGGCGTGGTACCGATCGAGAAGGCGGGTCATGGAGGAGGCTTCACCAAAAAAATGAGCTGCCGGGCGGTGTGCCCGGCAGCTCGGCATTATCGTATCGACGGAACGGCTGCGCTCAAAGCACGCGCTCGGCCGCCATCTTCTTCACTTCGGCGATTGCCTTGGCCGGGTTCAGGCCCTTCGGGCAGGCGTTCGCGCAATTCATGATCGTGTGGCAGCGATACAGGCGGAAGGGATCCTCCAGCTGGTCGAGCCGCTCGCCGGTCATCTCGTCACGCGAGTCGGCGAGCCAGCGATAGGCCTGGAGCAGGATCGCCGGGCCGAGGAACTTGTCGCTGTTCCACCAATAGCTCGGGCACGAGGTCGAGCAGCAGGCGCACAGGATGCACTCGTACAGGCCGTCGAGCTTCTCGCGATCCTGCGGGGTCTGCAGCCGCTCCTTGCCCGAAGGCGTGGTGGTGACGGTCTGCAGCCACGGCTTGATCGAGGCGTACTGTGCGTAGAAGTGCGTGAAGTCGGGCACCAGGTCCTTGATCACGTCCATATGCGGCAGCGGGGTGATCTGCACCTCGCCCTTCACATCCTCGATCGCGGTGGTGCAGGCCAGGCCGTTCTTGCCGCCGATGTTCATCGAGCACGATCCGCAAATGCCTTCGCGGCACGAGCGGCGGAAGGTCAGCGACGAATCCTGCTCGCCCTTGATCTTGATCAGCGCGTCGAGGACCATCGGACCGCAATCGTCGAGATCGACCTCGAACGTGTCGTAGCGAGGGTTCTCACCCGAGTCCGGATCGTAGCGGTAGATCTTGAACTTCTTGACCCGCTTGGCATCGGGGCTCGCCTTGTGCTCCTGGCCCTTGGTGATGCGGCTGTTCTTGGGCAGGCGGAATTCGGCCATTCCTGAAACTTCCTCTTTCGCTTCGGCGCGACGCCTCTTTGAGGGGCGAGCTATGCCTTTCGCATCCGCAGCGCAAGTGTCCTTTGGATCGCCGCACTTAGATCACGTCGAGCACCAGCCCCAGATCGCGCGCCTCCTGCGCCTCGATATACCAGTTATAGGGCGCGCGGCGGCGCAGCTCCTCGAAATCGATGCGCGAACCCGCGACCAGGGCCCGGAACCCTTCTTCCTCGATACGGATCGAATGCTCGATCTCGTTCAGCTTGGCTTTCAGGATCGCCGGCAGCATCTGCAGCGGACCGGATAGCTCCAGCGACGAGTGCATCTGCCGCTCGTGCAGCATCAGCCGGGTACCGCGCGTGAGGAACCTTTTGTCGACGGGGAAAGCGGACATGAACGTCGCTCCGGCCGAATACACGGCCACCTTGCCCAGAAATAGCAGTTCGCGGCCGCTCTGGTCGTGCAGCAGGCGGAGTTCGTCCGCCATCAGCCTGGCGACTTCCGGATCGCCCCCCAGCGTGGAGAGCGCCACCACCAACGGCCCGTCGCCGTCCGCGCCCAGCAGCTGCTCGCGAAAGCGCTGGTACATCGCATCGTCGACGGTGCCTTGCAGTCGCACATGCGGCGTGGCGAGCAGCGGATAGCGCTGCAGCGGGCTCTGGGTCTCGGTCATCTGCCGCCAACCGGCGAGCGGGGGCAGGGTTCCGCGTCAGGGTTCCAGCGCATCGGTCGCCGGTGCGCCGACGGGCGTAGTGGCGGCCTTGGGCATCCGCGCCTCCAATGGGCCGAGCCAGCTTGCAACGCCATCGCCGATCGTTACCTGCGGATGCGAAGGATCGAGCCGGCCGGCGCGTTCCCAGCCGATGATCGTCTGGCGCGCTTCCGCTGCAGCATCGGCAAGCGGCTGCGGCTTACGCAGCGCATGGTTGATCAGTGCGTCGCCAAAAAAGGTCCAGTCATTCTCGGCCCGGCACCCGAAGGACGTGCGCGCGGCGGAGGCGGCCGTCAGAATTGCACTGGTATCGCTCAGCAGCCGAGGCACGAACGCGCCCGAATAGCAGGCAGAAAGCAGCAACAGCCGATTGCGGATGCCAAGCCCGTCGAGCATCGCCGCCAGCCGTGCCGGCGAAAGGATGCCAAAGCCTTCGTCGCCGTCGTGATAGGCGATGCCAGCATCGGGCGCGCCATGCGCGGTGACGAAGAGGACCAGCGCATCCTGTTTCCGGTCCATCACTTCCGCGACTCGGGCCAGCGCCAGGCTCAGCGCAGTGATGCTGCCGGCAGGCATCGGCGGTGCGCCGCGGCCGTCGGCGCCGGCAAGCACCAGCGATCGCCCCTCCGCGTCATAGCGGCGCGAGAGCACCCGGGCGCTCTCGCGCGCCTCCCGTGCGAACACGGGATCGCTGTCCAGCGCAACGCTCACGACATAGGCGTCCACCACCCCCTTGCGCTCCGGCTGGAGCCCGGCCAGCGCCGCCGTGAGCCGGCGCTGCTCGGCGAGCATGGCCTGGGGGCTGCGCCCTCGCTGGAGTTCCGGTCCGCTTTCCAGCCCATCGATTCCGGAGTCGCCCGAGACAAGGCCGGGCCATTCGGTGCGGTGCTCGGGCGGTTGTTGCTGGGCGACAGCGGGCAGGGCGCCCAACGAAGCGAGCAACAGGGCAGGCACACGCCAGAACCGCATTTGGCACAACCGCATTCGGGCAATTTCCCCCGGAACAGGTGAACCGCCATCCTTGCCTGCGCGGATGCGAAGTCAAGCGCCGGCCGCAGAAACGGATTGGCTTCGCCGGCGCCGCACCGTATCGCTGGCGCCATGCTCAAGCGCCTTCTGATTGTCTTCGCCCTGCTCGCCGTTGCTGGCGCTGCCACCTGGTATTGGCTCGGCCGCCCGGACATCGCAACGCTGAGCGAGACCGCCGTCACCGGCCGCGTGCCGCAGATCACCGATCCGCGCTATCAGAATGTGCCCACCGTCGGCGTCGCCAAGGCGGTCGGCTGGCCAGCGGGTGCGATGCCGAAGGCGGCGGCAGGCCTGAAGGTGCAGGCATTCGCTGACAAGCTCGATCATCCGCGCTGGATGTACCAACTGCCCAATGGCGACATCCTGGTGGCGGAGAGCAACTCGCCGCCGCGCGATGGCGGCGGGATCACCGGCTGGGTCATGGGCCTGCTGATGAACAAGGCGGGCGCCGGCGTGCCCTCCGCCAATCGCATCACCCTGTTGCGCGACAGCAATGGTGACGGCGTGGCGGATATGCGCACTGCGTTCCTCACCGGCCTCAACTCGCCCTACGGCATGGTGCTGGCGAACGGCTGGCTCTATGTCGCCAACACCGATGCGCTGGTCCGCTATCCCTATCGCGACGGCCAGACGAAGATCGCCGCCAATCCGCAGAAGATCCTGGCGCTGCCCGGCGGCGGCAACCATTGGGCGCGCAACGTGGTCGCGTCGCTGGATGGCAAGAGCCTCTATGTCAGCGTCGGATCGGCATCGAACATCGCCGAAGGCGGGCTGGAAGAGGAAGGGCCGATCTACACCGCCGAAAGCCCCGGCCAGATGGCGACGGCGGCAACCCAGCCGACCAACCGCGCCGTGATCCTGGAAGTCGATCCCGAGCGCAAGACCAGCCGTATCTTCGCCTGGGGCATTCGCAACGCCAACGGCATGGCCTTCGAACCCAAGACCCAGGCGCTGTGGGCAGTGGTGAACGAACGCGACATGCTCGGTTCGGATATGCCGCCCGATTATCTGAGCCGCGTCGATCTGGGCGCCTTCTTCGGCTGGCCCTGGCAATATTGGGGCGGCTATGTCGACAAGCGCGTCGAGCCCGGCCGCCCGGACCTTCGCGAATATGTCCGCCGCCCGGATTTCGCGCTGGGCGCACACACCGCGCCGCTCGGCCTGACGTTCGCCGACGGTGCGCGCCTGGGCGACGCCTATGCCAACGGCGCGTTCGTCGGGCTGCACGGCTCGTGGAACCGCAAGCCGCCCTCGGGCTATAAGGTTGTGTTCGTGCCTTTTGCGGAGAACGGTTTCCCGAACCGCGATGCCAAGCCGCAGGACGTGCTCACCGGCTTTCTTAATGCCAAGGGCGAGGCGCAGGGCCGTCCGGTCGGCGTAATTGTCGGCACCGGCGGCGCGTTGCTGGTGGCGGACGATGTCGGCAACAGGATCTGGCGGGTGAGCGCGGCGCGCTGACCGTCGCCCGTTCGCCTCTCCCCTCAGGGAAGAGGCGGGCGCATTCAGGCGAGCAGCCGGGGGCCTTGCGTCACCAGCAAGTCGCGCACCTTGCCCGCGAACAGGGCGAGCATGCCAGGCAGCGCGACTTCGACATGGACATGCGAGTCGGCCACGTCGAGCCGACAGGCCACCGTCTGGCCCATTGCCCCGACGGTGAAGAACATGCTGTCGCCCTCCCAGCGATGCTCCACGGTGGCCCCGCCAGGGATCTTGTCCGCTAGCCGCCCGATCTTCGAATCGATGCGGGTGCGCGCGTCGGCGCGGGTCAGCTGGTGCGGGATATCGGCTTGGATGGTCTGTGGAGTCATTTGGCGAACACCATGGCGTCATCGGCAAACGCCTTGAATTCCAGCGCGTTCCCGCTGGGGTCGCGAAAGAACATCGTCGCCTGCTCGCCCACCTGACCCTGGAAGCGGATGTGCGGGGCAATGCCGAACGCCACCCCGGCCGCTTCCAGCTTCGCGGCAAGCGCGTGCCAGTCGTCCATCGTCAGCACCACGCCGAAATGCGGCACGGGCACGTCGTGGCCGTCGACCGGGTTGGTCGCCGCGACCGGCTTCGCGGTCGGATCGAGATGGGCGACGATCTGATGGCCGAACAGATCGAAGTCGATCCACTGTGCGGAGGAGCGCCCCTCCGGGCAGCCGAGCAGCCCGCCGTAGAAGGCGCGCGCGGCGGCGAGGTCGTGGACCGGGAAGGCGAGATGGAAGGGGCGTGGCATGGGGTCCGGCTTAGCGCCGTGCTGGTTTGCGGACAATGTTCGGCCGTTTTCGATTTCACGCAAAGGCGCGAAGGCCCGAAGAAGGAGGTTCGCGCGGAGCCGCAGAGGGGGTGCACCCGCCGCGACAGCGACCGGAACTTCAAACGCGGCATAAGGATGCCGGGCCAGCAGCGGTGCGATCGCTCTCTGCGCCTCAGGAAGAATTCACGCCTTCGCGTCTTCGCGTACAATCAACAAGCCGAAGCTTACCCTTCGGCGAGTTGCTCCCCCCGGTGCCAGCGGCACAGATTGGCGCGCGCCTCCTGCACGAATGCCGAACGGCGCAGCACACCCAGCAGTGTATCGGCGACCCAGCGGCCGGGATTGCGCAGGGGCCGCCGGAACTGGATCAGCAGCACGATGCGAGTATGGGCGCTGTCGTTCCACACCTCGTGATCATAGGTGTCGTCGAACACCAAGGTCTCGCCCTCCGCCCAGCGTACCGTGCGGCGGCCGATCCGCATCCGCACATCGCCATCGCGCGGCACCACCAGCCCCAGATGACAGGTGATCAGCCCCTTCGTGACGCCGCGATGCGCCGGGATGTGAGTGCCGGGCGCGAGGATCGAGAACATCGCGCTGTTGAGGCCGGGTACCTGTTCCATCAATCGGGAGGTATGGGGGCAGCGGGCAAGATTTTCGTCAACGCGGTAGCCATAGCCCCACAGGAACAGGCTTCGCCATTTGCCGATCGGTGCGATCGCGCGGTGATCGGGCGAAATTGCGGCGAGCGAAGGTGCCCCGGGTTGCGCCGTGATCGCCGCCAGTGCCTCGTCGCGAATCGCTTCCCAATCGGCGCGCAGTGCAGCGGTCCAGGGAAAGGCGCGCATGTCGAGCACCGGCGCGTTGGGGACCAGTGAGGATGCCGCGATCAGCCGATCGAAGGTGCCGCGCAAATGCTTGCCCCAGCGCAGCAGCAGCGGCCGGGGGCGCCGCGCGCGCCCCGAATCGGAAAGGACGGCCCTGTCGGCCGGCGGCCCGATCGGCGCCTCGCTGGTGGCAAATTCCACGCGCTTCTTCCCCGCAACTCTGGCGCCGTGCCCGTTTTCGGTGCTGCGGCGCAACAATTTCGCCTTCGGGTCTAGGCCGTCACTTGGGTCTAAAACATGGCGGGTCCATGGATTCTTGTGGCGTACATCCGGCAGAAAGGTTGCCGGTGGCATGGCGCGCCACTCGCCTCTAGAAAGGGCTTCATGCTGTCTTTCCTGCGCACGCCGCGCTTCGCCCTGCTTCTCCTCGCGCTTGCTGCGCCCACATTGCCTGCTCCGGTGCTGGCGCAGGGCCGCCCCGAAGGCGTTCAGACCGCCGACGATCCGTGGCTCTACAAGGGCAGCGACCTCGTCCATGACGATAAGTGGAAGTTCGGACGGCTCTCCAACGGCGTGCGCTATGCGGTACGCAAGAACGGCGTGCCGCCGGGGCAGATCTCGATTCGGGTGCACATCAATGCGGGATCGCTGATGGAGCGCGATTCGGAACGCGGCTTCGCCCATCTGCTCGAACATCTCAGCTTCCGCGGCTCGGCCTATGTGTCCGATGGCGATTCGAAGCGCATCTGGCAGCGGCTGGGCGTCACCTTCGGGTCGGACAGCAATGCCTCGACCACGTTCATCAGCACCACCTACAAGCTCGATCTGCCCAATGCGACGCCGCAAGGGCTGGACGAAAGCTTCAAGATTCTTTCCGGCATGATGGCCGCACCGGCGATCACCCAGACTTCGCTCGATGCCGAGCGTCCGGTGGTGCTGGCCGAGGGGCGCGAGCAGCCGGCACCGCAAAAGCGCATGCAGGATGCGCTCTATCAGCTGATCTTCGCGGGCCAGCCCATCGAGAATCGCGAGCCGATCGGCACGGTGGAGGCGCTGAACGCCGCGACGCCCGCCAGCGTGCAGGAATTCCACGATCGCTGGTACCGCCCGGAACGCGCCACGGTGATTGCGATCGGCGATGTCGATCCGGCGGTGCTGGAAGCGATGATCGCCAAGCATTTCTCCAGCTGGCAGGGCAAGGGCGAAGCGCCCAAGACGCCCGATTTCGGCAAGCCCGAGGCCGATCACCCGATCGCTGCCAGCATCGTCGAACCGGCGCTGCAGCCGATTGCGCTGATGGCGATCGTGCGGCCCTGGACGGTGCTCGCCGATACGGTGATCTTCAACCAGAAGCGCATGATCGACATGGTGGCGATCCGCATCCTCAACCGGCGCCTCGAATCGCGCGCGCGTTCGGGCGCGTCGTTCATCGCTGCGGGTGCCGATCTCGACGATATCGCGCGGTCGGCCAACGTCACCACGCTCACCGTGCTGCCCAATGGCGACGACTGGCAGAGCGCGCTGCGCGATGTGCGCGCCACCGCCGCCGAACTGATGGCGGCGCCGCCCACCCAGGCCGAAATCGATCGCGAGCTCGGCGAAATCGATGCCTCGATGCGCAATCGCATCTCCACCGCGCCGGTCGAATCGGGCGTATCGATCGCGGACGATCTCGTCCAGGCGGTGGACATCAACGAAACCGTGACCACGCCCGAGGGATCGTACGCGATCTTCAAGGGCGCGATCGCCAAGCGCATGTTCACGCCCGCCACGGTGCAGGCCTCGGCCCGCAAGGTGTTCGAAGGCACCGCGACGCGCGCGCTGGTCAACACCCATGCGCCCGATCCGGATGTGATCGGCAAGGTCACATCGGCGCTGCAGGCGGATGTCAAGGCTGCGGCGATGAAGCGCCGGGCGCTCAACGTACGCTTCGATCAGCTGCCCCGCATCGGCGCGCCCGGCAAGGTCGTGCAGCGCGAGCGGCTCGATCCCGATCTGGCGATCGACCAGGTCACCTATGCCAATGGCGTCAAGCTGCTGATGCGCGAGGACACGTCGGAAACCGGCAAGGTCTGGGTCAATATCCGCTTCGGGCGCGGCCTGCGGGCGCTGCCGGGCGATCGTCGTGTCCCGGGCTGGGCCGGCACCACGGCGCTGATGGCCAGCGGCATCGGCAAGTTCGGCCAGGAGGAGCTCGACGCGTTGACGGGCAACCGCCAGATCGGCCTGGGCTTCGATATCGAGGAAGACGCCTTCGTCTTCCAGGCGCAGACCAACAAGCAGGACCTGGCCGATCAGCTTCGCCTGTTCGCCACCAAGCTGGCCGCCCCGGGCTGGGATCCCAACCCGATCACCCGCGCCAAGGCGGCGACGCTCGCATCCTATGCCGGCCTGTCCGCCTCGCCGGATGCGGTGCTCAGCCGCGATCTCGACTCGCTGCTGCACGACGGCGATCCGCGCTGGGGCGTGCCCAGCCGCGAGGAAGTGGCCGCGCTTACGCCCGAAGCGTTCCGCAAGCTGTGGGAGCCGCTGCTGCAGACCGGCCCGATCGAAGTGTCGATCTTCGGCGACATGAGCGCCGAGGAGACGGTGAAGGCAGTGGCGCAGAGCTTCGGCGCGCTCAAGCCGCGCGCGGCGGGGGCGGACAGCGGCGCAGCGGTGCGGTTCCCCGCGCATGTCGCCACGCCGGTGGTGCGCACGCACACCGGCGCCGTCGATCAGGCGGCGGCGGTGATCGCCTGGCCCACCGGCGGCGGCAGCGAGAAGATCGCCGAAAGCCGCAAGCTGGAAGTGCTCGCCGCGGTCTTCCGCGATCGCCTGATCGATCAGCTCCGCAGCCAGGCCGGCGTCAGCTATTCCCCCAATGTGATGAACGACTGGCCGGTAGGCCTGCCGGGCGGCGGCAAGATCGCCGCGCTGGGCATGGTGCCGCCGGACAAGACCGCCTTCTTCTTCAAGCTCGCTCGCGACATCGCGGCGGACCTGGTGGCCAAGCCGGTCGAGGCGGACGAACTGAACCGCGCGCTCACCCCGCTCAAGCAGCAGCTGCTGCGCATGTCGAGCGGCAACATGTTCTGGATGAACCTGGTCGAAGGCGGCACCCAGGATCCGGCGCGGATCGCCGGCATGCGCACCCTTGCGCGCGATTATGCGCTCACCACGCCCGGCGAGCTGCAGGCACTGGCGGCCGCCTATCTGCGCCCCGACAAGGATTGGACGATGGTGGTGCTGCCGGAGAAGGCGGCGAAGTAATCGGATCCTCCCCGTTTCGGGGAGGATCGATCAATACAGCTTGTCGAGCTGTTCGCCGTACACCGCCTTCAGCACGTGGCGGCGAATCTTCATGCTCGGCGTCAGCTGCTCGTTCTCGATGGTGAAGGCTTCGTCGGCCAGGATGAACTTGCGCACCCGTTCGATGACCGAAAGATCGCGGTTCACCCGCTCCACCGCCGCGCCGATCGTCGCCTTGAAGTCGGCGTCGCGGGAAAGATTGCGGAACTTGCAGGGCGTCGCGGTCTTGGCGCAGAATTCCTGCACCCATTCCGGATCGGGCACGATCACCGCGGTCATGTACGGCCGCTTGTCGCCATAGATCATCGCCTGCAGGATTTCGGGCTGCAGCGTCAGCATGCCCTCCACCTTCTGCGGCGAGACATTGTCGCCCTTGTCGTTGACGATGATGTCCTTCTTGCGATCCGTGATCTTGATCCGGCCGGCGTCGTCGATCACGCCGATATCGCCGGTGTGCAGCCAGCCGTCCTTCAGCACGCGCTCGGTTTCGGCTTCGTTGCGCCAATAGCCATGCATCACCAGCTCGCCGCGCACCAGGATCTCGCCATCCTCGGCGATTCGCACCTCCACGCCTTCCATCGGGGGGCCGACCGTGTCCATCTTCAGGCCGGCCTTGGGGCGGTTGCAGGAGATCACGGGCGCCGCTTCGGTCTGGCCATAGCCCTGCAGGAAAGTGAGCCCGAGCGATTCGAAGAAGATGCCCACCTCCGGATTGAGCGGCGCGCCGCCCGAAACCAGCGCCTTGATCCGCCCGCCGAACCGCTTGGCCAGCTTCGGCCGCAGCGTAGCATTCAGCAGCAGGTTCATCGGCAGGTCGCGCAGGCCGGAGGTGCCCGCCGCCTTGCGCCCGCCGATCGCCACGGCCTTTTCGAGCAGATACGCAGGGAAGCTGCCCTGCTTCTCCACCTGCTTGGTGATGCGCGTGCGCAGCACTTCGAACAGGCGGGGGACGACGACCATGATCGTCGGGCGCACTTCCTCGATGTTCGAGGCGAGCTTCTCCAGCCCTTCGGCATAATAGATCTGGCCGCCCAGCGCGATCGGGAAGAACTGGCCGCCGGTATGCTCATAGGCGTGGGAGAGCGGGAGGAACGACAGGAACACCTCGTCCGCCCAGCCGAAATCCTCCGAGATGATCGCGGTGCAGCCTTCGCAATTGTGCAGGATCGCGCCGTGATGCTGCATCACCCCGCGTGGCGATCCCCCGGTGCCGCTGGTGTAGATGATGCAGGCCAGGTCGCTGCGATGGAACTGCGCCGCAGCCGCGGCGGCGGCCGGATCGGCGGGATGGGCGGCGATCAGCCCGCGCCAGTCGTGCAGTTCCAGGCTGCCATGCTGGGCCAGCCGAACATCGTCGATGCCGATCACGATCCGCCCGGTGGAGGACCGCAGCACCGCCGGCAGCAGCGTCTTCGCCAGCCGGTCGTTGGAAACGATCACCGCGCAGGCGCCGCTATTTTCCAGGATGTGCTGATGATCGCGCTCGGTATTGGTGGTGTAGGTCGGCACCGTCACGCAACCCGCGGCCATGATCGCCAGGTCGCTGATGCAGAATTCGGGCCGGTTCTCCGAAACCAGCATCACCCGATCGCCGCGCCTCAGCCCCACCGCCTTCAGCCCGGCGGCAAGGCTCGCCACCTGCTGCGCCGCTTCGGCCCAACTCGTCGGGTGCCACTTCCCGCCGGCCTTGTGCCACAGGAACGGGGCATCGCCCTTCTCGCGCGCCCGGGCGAAGAACATCGCCACCAGATTGTCGAAATGTTCGAGCTTGCGCATACCATCTCCCCCTGCAGGCGCCCCGTTTTTGTCTATCGCGCGTCCTGCGTCATTCCGAAGGGCGGTTGGGCTTCACTCCCACCCGCTGAATAACGGCTACCGTGCCGTCCTGATCCATTGCCACGCCTTCGCTGCGCGGATCGGCGGCGCCCACCCAGCGGCCGGCGACCCGCTCGATCGCATTGGCCTTCAGACCCAGCGGAGCGGGGCGGACATCTTCGCCCAGCGCGCGCAGCGCCGGCAGCATGGCATCCAGCTGCGTACCCTGCTCGGCGATCGCCGTCTTGCCGGGCGCATAGAGCAGGCCCAGGCCGATCGCGTCCTGGGCGGAAAGCTTCCAGTCGACCACGCCGATGATGGCCTTGGCCACCTGCGCGATGATCGTCGATCCGCCCGCCGCGCCCACCGCCAGCCGCACCTTGCCGTCCGGGCCGAACACGATGGTCGGCGCCATCGAACTGCGCGGCCGCTTGCCCCCCTGGACGCGATTGGCGGCGAGGAAGCCGTCTTTCTCCGGCACGATATCGAAATCGGTGAGCTGGTTGTTCAGGATCGTGCCGTCCACCGCCAGCCCGGATCCGAACGGCCCTTCCACGGTCGTCGTCACCTGCACGACGTTGCCCGCCGCATCGCTCACGGCAAGATCGGTGGTGCCGGCGACTTCCTGCGCCTTGGCCCGCACGCGCTTCGGCGCGCCGCGCGGGGTGCCGGCGGCAATGCTCGCCATCGTCTTCGCCGGATCGATCAGCGCCGAGCGGCTGGCGATATAGCGGCGGTCGAGCAGCCCTTTCAGCGGCACCTGCACGAAGTCCGGATCGCCCAGATACAGGTCGCGATCGGCATAGGCGAGGCGCGAGCTTTCGGCGAACAGGTGCCAGGCGGTGGGCGAGTCCTTGCCCAGCGTGCCGAGGTCGAAGCGCTCGAGCTGCGCCAGGATCATCAGCACCGCTGCCCCGCCGGAAGAAGGCGGCCCCATCGAACAGACCCGATAGCCGCGATAGCGCGCGCACAGCGCCGGCCGTTCCTTGGCGTCATAGGCGGCAAGATCGCCGATCGTCATCTTCGAAGGGTTGCGCGCCGCGCCGTTCACCGTCGCGACCAGCTTCGCCGCCTGCGGCCCGACATAGAAGCTGTCCGGGCCGTGGCGGGCGATGCGGTCGAGCAGCGCCGCCTGTTCGGGGTTGCGCACGCGGCTGCCCACCGGCAGCGGCTTGCCGTCCGCGCCGAAGAACAGCGCGCGATACGCCGGGTCGACATGGCCGGTGAACTGGGTGAGCGAATTGTTGAAGCGCGGGGTAACGTCGAACCCGTCGCGCGCCAGGCGGATCGCCGGCGCGAACAGTTTCGCCCAGGGCAGCCGGCCCGACTTGCGATGCGCCACCGCCATCGCCCGCAGCGCGCCCGGCACGCCGACGCTGCGCCCGCCTGGCACCGCCGCAAACCGGCCGAGCGGCTTGCCGGCGGCGTCGTAGAACCAGTGATCGTCGGCAGCCATCGGCGCGGTCTCACGGCCGTCCACCGTCGTCGTCGCCTTGGTCTTGGCGTCGTACAGCACCAGGAAGCTGCCGCCGCCGATGCCCGAGCTTTGCGGCTCCACCACGTTCAGCGCCAGCATCGTCGCGATCGCGGCATCGGTGGCGGTGCCGCCCTGGCGCAGGATTTCCACGCCCGCCGATGCGGCCCGCGGATCGGCCGCGCTCACCATTCCCTGCGCCTGGGCCACCACGGGAGCGAGCAGCAGGGCGAACAGGGCGGACAGCAGCGCGACAATCGTCTTCATGGCACCATGGGGTAGCGCGCTTTCCCCGCGTGGCAAGGTGCTAGCGGCGCGCCAGGCCATGCGCGATGTCCCGCGCTAGGCCGGGGCCGCGATAGACCAGCGCCGAATAGACCTGCACCAGCACCGCTCCGGCATCGATCCGGCGGCGCGCCTCGTCCGGCCCGTCGATGCCCCCGGCGGAAATCAGCGGGAGCTGCCCGCCCGATGCTTCGCGTGCCTCCACCAGCTTGGCGCGGGCAAGCTCGGCGAGCGGCTTGCCCGAAAGGCCGCCGGTTTCGCCGGCATGGGGCGACCGCAGCGGCGGGCGGGAAATCGTGGTATTGGAAACGATCAGCGCATCGATCTTGTGGTCCATCGCTGCCCGCACCGCGCCGTCCAGGCCCGCCCGATCCAGGTCGGGCGCGATCTTCAGGAACAACGGCGTGCTGCCCCGCGCCGCATGGGCGGCCGCCAGCAGTTCGTCGAGCGCGGGGCGCGACTGCAGGTCGCGCAGGCCGGGGGTGTTGGGCGAACTGACGTTGATGGTGATGTAATCGGCATGCGGGGCCGCCTTGGAGACGCCCAGCGCATAATCGGCGACGCGATCGGCCGAGTCCTTGTTTGCGCCGACATTGATGCCCAGCACGCCGGCGCGCCGCCTCAGCCGGGCGATCCGGGCCAGCGCTGCATCGATGCCGCCATTGTTGAACCCCATGCGGTTGATCACCGCCTCGTCTTCCACCAGCCGGAACAGGCGGGGGCGGGGATTGCCGGGCTGGGGGCGCGGCGTCAGCGTGCCCACCTCGACGGCGCCGAAGCCGAGCGCGAACAGGCCGGGGATGGCTTCGGCATCCTTGTCCAGGCCTGCCGCCAGCCCGATGCGGTTGGGAAAGGTGAGTCCCGCCAGCGTCACCGGATCGGCCGCCGCCGGGCCCTTGCTGAACGGCGTTCCGGCCGCGCCCCACGCGGCAAGACCGCGAATCGCTGCCCGATGGGCGCGCTCCGCATCGAGCGATAGGACGGCCGAATGAAGAAAATTTCGCATCATGCCCCTCATGCATCGCAATGCAAACGTCGTCAAAAGCGGGAATGTCGATTCCGTACAATACCGGCGTCTGAAAACGGTTTAGAGCCGTTTCTGCGACCCGAGGGGTTCCGCTTAACGGGGGGAACCCTTTCCTTTAGGCCCGGTCGGCTTGCCGACCGGGCCACTTTTCCGTTGCGCTTTGCGCGCCGCCATGCTCCTTGAGTGCGACGAACCGAAGCACAGGGGACGCAGGCATCCTATGCATGGCGCCGCGGAGGGGGGTCGAACGTCGGTCGCGGAACGCGCGCCTTCGCCCATCAATCGGCCATTCAGTATCCGTTTTCAGCCGTCCTCGGGGCGGCTGCTGCCGCATATCGAAAGCTTTTATCTCTACAAGAATTCCGCGCCCGAAATCACCGGGGTGGAGCGGGTCGATCTCGGCCAATGGCGGTTCATGCTGGAAGGCGCGGGTACCGTCACCTTCCCCGACGGGCGTGAAGAACAGACGATGCCGGTGGTCATCAACGGGCCCGGCACCGCGCATTGGACCTATCGAATTCGCGGGCCCTTTCACTGTTTCGGCATTTCGCTGCGCGGCATCGGCTGGCGGGCGCTGGTCGGCCTGCCGGCCGATCGGGTGGCGGATACGCTGGTCGATGCGGAAACCATCTACGGCCAGGACATCCTCGACCTTCATGCGCGGCTCCGCGAGATGGAAACGCTGGAGGAAATGGTCGCTGCGATCGAGCCGCTGCTGATACGCCGGCTGGACGCGACCCGGCGGGTGCCGCGCCCGCATGTCGCATTCCTGCGCATCGTGCGGGAATGGGCTGCCGCCGGCGATCCGACGATCGAGGCGCTCTATGCCGCGATGGCGGCGGAAACCGGCATGGGCCAGCGCCAGGTGCAGCGGCTGTGCAAGGAATATTTCGCCGGACCGCCCAATCATCTACGCCGCAAGTTCCGCGCGATCGGCGCCGCGATGCGCATCTATCAGGGTGCCTCGCTCGATGAGGTGATGGGCCCCTTCGCCGATCAGTCGCACCTGATCAACGAGATCAAGCATTTCACCGGCCAGACGCCGGGGTCGCTTCGCGATGGCATCGATCCGGTGCTGGCGGTGACGCTCGAGAACGAAAAGTTCCATTTTCTCCCCGATGTGATCCCCGAGACAGTTGACCTCGACGGTCGCTGAGCCCACATGCCCAATCGGATCAACTTTGTCCGATTGGGAGTCGATGCGTCTTTCCAGCCTAGCCGATTATGCCGTGGTGATGCTGGCCGCTGCCGCGCGCCACTGCGGCGCGTCGTGCCGGCTGAACGCGACGCTGCTCGCGGGCGAGACCGGCCTGCCGCTGCCGACCGTGCAGAAACTGGTGAGCAAGCTCTCCGCTGCCGGCCTGATCGAAAGCGCGCGCGGTACCGGTGGCGGCTTCCGCCTTGCCAGGCCGCCCGCGGCGATCAGTCTCGCCGAGATCGTCGAGGCGATTGAAGGTCCGATCGCGCTGACCGTCTGCGTCGATTCGGCCCGGCATGACTGCGCCGTCGAGGGCGCCTGCCGGGTGAAGCCGCATTGGGGCGTGGTGAGCGACGCGGTGCGCTCGGCGCTCGCCCAGGTCAGCCTCGCCAGCCTTTCCAATCCTCCCGCGCTTGCGGGCGTGTCCGCGCCGGGGCATGGGCACGCGCCTTCGCTTCCCGACCTTTCTTCTTCTCCTTCTCCGGTGCTCGCCGGGGAAAGCCAGGTATCTTTCTGATGGCCACCAAGAATGCCGAGGCGCTCGCCGCCGCGAACAAGAAGTATGAATGGGGCTTCGCCTCGGACGTCGAACAGGAGTTCGCGCCCAAGGGGCTGAGCGAGGATACCGTCCGCTATATCTCCGCCAAGAAGAGCGAGCCCGAATGGATGCTCGACTGGCGGCTCAAGGCGTTCCGCCTGTGGCAGACGCTGGAGGCGCCGGACTGGGCCAAGCTCAACGTGCCGCCGATCGACTATCAGGACGCGTATTATTACGCCGAGCCGAAGCAGAAGAAGACGATCGCCAGCCTCGACGAGCTCGATCCGGAAATCCGCCGGACCTATGAGAAGCTGGGCATCCCGATCGAGGAGCAGAAGGTGCTCGCCGGCGTCGAGGGCGCGCGCAAGGTCGCGGTCGACGCGGTGTTCGACTCGGTGTCGGTCGCCACCACCTTCCGTGCCGAGCTCAAGGCCGCGGGCGTCATCTTCCTGTCGATCAGCGAGGCGATCCGCGAATATCCCGAGCTGGTCCAGAAGTGGCTGGGCAAGGTGGTGCCGCAGCGCGACAATTATTTCGCCACGCTCAACAGCGCGGTCTTCTCCGACGGCACCTTCGTCTATGTGCCGGAGGGCGTGCGCTGCCCGATGGAGCTTTCCACCTATTTCCGCATCAACGCCGAGAATACCGGCCAGTTCGAGCGCACGCTGATCGTCGCCGACAAGGGCGCGTACGTCTCCTATCTCGAAGGCTGCACCGCGCCGATGCGCGACGAGAACCAGCTGCACGCCGCGGTGGTGGAGCTGGTCGCGCTCGACGATGCCGAGATCAAATATTCGACCGTCCAGAACTGGTATCCGGGTGACGAGAACGGCAAGGGCGGCATCTACAATTTCGTCACCAAGCGCGCGCTCTGCCAGGGCCGCAACTCGAAGGTGAGCTGGACCCAGGTCGAGACCGGCTCGGCGATCACCTGGAAATATCCGAGCTGCGTGCTGGCGGGGGAGAACAGCGTCGGCGAATTCTATTCGGTGGCGGTGACCAACAACCGCCAGCAGGCCGATACCGGCACCAAGATGATCCATCTCGGCAAGGGCAGCCGCTCGACCATCGTGTCGAAGGGCATTTCGGCCGGGCGCAGCGACAACACCTATCGCGGGCTGGTCCGCGTCGCCGCAAGCGCAGAGAATGTCCGCAACTTCACCCAGTGCGACTCGCTGCTGCTCGGCGATCAGTGCGGTGCGCACACCGTGCCGTATATCGAGGTGAAGAACCCCAGCGCCCAGATCGAGCATGAGGCGACCACCAGCAAGATCAGCGACGACCAGCTGTTCTACGCGCTCCAGCGCGGGCTGGACCAGGAAGCGGCGGTGGCGCTGATCGTCAACGGCTTCGCCCGCGAAGTGCTGCAGCAGCTGCCGATGGAGTTCGCGGTCGAGGCGCAGAAGCTGCTCGGCATCTCGCTCGAAGGCTCGGTCGGATGAGTCGGCCCGCTGCCTCCGCTCAGCCTGCGCTCATCTCGGCTGATGTATCGAATACGCAGGGCCGCGTTCCGGGCCCGCAGGAGTATCATGCATGTTGAACGCCCTTCTCGCCGCAGCCTTCGCCCTCCAGAGCGGCGTCGCGATCGACAGCGCGGCGCAGTTCGGCGCGGCGACCAACCATGCCCGCTGCATCGTCCGCGCAATCGGCGTGGCGCCGGCGGATGCGGGCGCGCGCTCGGCAAAGGTCGCCGGCGCGATCAAGCAGTGCCGCGACTTCCTGAATTCGGACTTCCAGGCCGGCCGCCTGTTGCTCGACGACCGACCCTATCAGCCGAGCGCCTGGCGCAAGCTGACCCCGGTGCTGGACAAGCTGGAGGCCGACATCAAGGCCAGCGTCACCGCGCCCAAGCAGTACAAGATCATGTGGAAGCTGCCCGATGGCTCGCTGGTCGACGCCTATGACGCGGGCACTCCGCCCAAGACCCTCTCTCTCGTGACCGTGGCGATCTGAACCCCATGCTGAACATCCAGAACCTGCACGCCGAAATCGACGGCAAGGAAATCCTCAAGGGCCTGACCCTGTCGCTGAACGCGGGCGAAGTGCACGCGATCATGGGGCCGAACGGCGCCGGCAAGTCGACGCTGGGCTATGTCCTTGGCGGCCGTGGCGGCTATGAGGCGACCAGCGGCAGCGTCACCTTCGACGGGCAGGATCTGCTGGAGCTGGAACCGCACGAGCGCGCCGCCGCCGGCCTGTTCCTCGGCTTCCAATATCCGGTCGAGATCCCAGGCGTCTCCAACGTCCAGTTTTTGCGTGAGGCGGCCAATGCCCAGCGCCGCCACCGCGGCGAGGCCCCGCTCTCGGGTGCCGAATTCCTCAAGCTGGCGCGCGCCCAGGCGGCGGCGCTCGGCATGGATGCCGAGATGCTCAAGCGGCCGGTGAATGTCGGCTTTTCGGGCGGCGAGAAGAAGCGCAACGAGATGGTGCAGATGGGCATCCTCAACCCCAAGCTCGCCATCCTCGACGAGACCGACAGCGGCCTCGACATCGACGCGCTGAAGGCGGTGGGCGAGGGCATCAACCGCATCATGCGCGCGCCCGACAAGGCGGTGCTGCTGATCACCCATTATCAGCGCCTGCTCGATTATGTGAAGCCGGACTTCGTCCATGTGCTGGCCGATGGCCGCATCGTCCGCTCGGGCGGGCCGGAACTGGCGCACGAACTCGAGCGCGAAGGCTATGGAGCGCTGGCGGCGTGACCGTGCTCGATCTTCCCACGAAGAAGGCGGAGGCGTGGCGCTGGTCCGACATGGACACGCTGCGCGCTGCGGCCGAGAGCCCGCAGGCACCAGCAGGCATCGACCCGACGGATCTGTTCCTCGACATCGAGGGTCCGCGGCTGTGCTTCGTCGACGGCGTGTTCGAGCCTGCGCATAGCCGTCCGGGGCCGGTGGAAGTCACCCGCCAGATCGCCGCGACCGACCATCCGCTCGGCAGCCTGGCGATCGGCGAGGGCTGGGCGCTGCACCTCGGTCCCGAGCATGCCGCGACCTGCATCCAGATCGTCCATCTCGGCACCGGCGGCGAGAATCACGTGCCTGCGCGCATCCTGCTCGCCGACGATGCCGTGGCGAGCGTGGTCGAGACCTTTGCCGGTACCGGCTGGGCGAACCGGCTGACCGCGATCGCGCTCGGCAAGGGCGCGCGGCTGATGCGCTCGGTGCGGCTGGTGCAGACCGGCGGCTTCGTCTCGATCCGCGACGAGGCGGAGATCGGCGAGGCGGCGAGCCTGGTGTCGATCTTCCTCGGTGCGGGCGGCATGGGCAGCCGGATCGACGGCGCGCTGACGCTGACCGGCAAGGGCGCGTTCGCCGAGATGGGCGGCGCGCTGCTCACCAGCGGCACGCAGCGGCAGGAAGCCGCGGTGGCCGTGCGCCACGAGCAGATCGAAGGCACGTCGCGCCAGATCTGGCGCGCGGTCGCGGCCGACCAGTCGGTGGCGAGCCTCGCCGCGCGGGTGGAAGTCGCACGCGGCGCGCAGCAGACGGATGGCGAACAGTCGCTGCGCGGGCTGCTGCTCCAGCGTACCGCGACGGTGAACCTCAAGCCCGAACTCGAAATCTTCGCGGACGACGTGAAGTGCGCGCATGGCGCGACGGTCGGCGAACTCGATCGCAACGCGCTCTTCTATCTGCAGAGCCGGGGCATCGAAGACGCGCAGGCCAAGGCGCTGCTGACCCACGCCTTTGTCGCGGACGCGCTGGCGCGGATCGGTGAGGAGCCGGTGCGCGAGGCGTTCGCGGCGGATGCGGCGGCTTGGCTGGAAACCTCCCTCTCCCAGCGGGAGAGGGAAGGGGCCCGCTCGGCGGAGCCGAGTGGGAAGGGTGAGGGCGACCAATGAGCGCTCACCCTCACCCTTCCGCGGCTGCGCCGCTCCCTCCCTCTCCCAATGGGAGAGGGAATGCAGCACCCCTCGACGTGCTCGCCGACTTCCCTGCGATCCCGGCCGGCTGGGCTTATCTCGACACCGCCGCCACCTCGCAAAAGCCTCGCCCGGTGCTCGATGCGATCGCGCGCGGCTATGGCGAGACCTATGCCACCGTGCATCGCGGCGTGTACCAGCGTTCGGCCGACATGACGCTCGCCTTCGAGGCGGCGCGCGCCCGAGTGGCGAAATTCATCGGCGGCAAGCCGGAGGAAGTGGTGTTCGTCCGCGGCGCGACCGAGGGGATCAACCTCGTCGCCCATTGCTACGCCGCCACCCAGCTCAAGGCCGGCGACCGCATCCTCCTCTCCGCGCTCGAGCATCATTCGAACATCGTGCCGTGGCAGATGGTCGCCGAGAAGATCGGCGCGCAGATCGACGTGGTGCCGCTTACCGCCGATCACCGCATCGACCTCGACGCGATGGCAGCGATGCTGACCGATCGGCACAAGCTGGTCGCGCTCGCGCATGTTTCCAACGTCCTCGGTTCGGTCCTCGATGTCCGCCGCGCTTCGCAACTGGCGCACGGCGTCGGCGCCAGGATCCTGGTCGACGGCTGCCAGGCGGTCGCCAGGCTCCCGGTCAACGTCGCCGAGCTCGGCTGCGACTTTTACGTCTTCTCCGGCCACAAGCTTTACGGCCCGACCGGCATCGGCGTGCTTTGGGGCCGTTACGACCTGCTCGACGCGATGCCGCCTTATCAGGGCGGCGGATCGATGATCGACCGGGTCACCTTCGCCAAGACGACCTACGCGCCGCCGCCGGGCCGGTTCGAGGCGGGCACCCCGCATATCGTCGGCGTGGTCGGGCTGCATGCGGCGATCGACTATGTCGACGGCATCGGGCTGGACCGCATCCACGCCCACGAAACCGCGTTGGTGAACGAGGCGCGCGCCGCGCTGTCCGCGATCAACAGCGTGCGGCTTTTCGGGCCGGAAGACAGTGCGGGCATCGTCAGCTTCGCGGTGGAGGGCGTGCACCCGCACGACGTCGCGACGATCCTCGACGAGGGCAATGTCGCGATCCGCGCCGGGCATCACTGCGCCCAGCCGCTGATGGAGTTGCTGGAGGTCCCCGCCACCGCGCGGGCGAGCTTCGGCGTGTATAACGGGCCGGCGGATGTCGCCGCGCTCGTGCGAGGAATCGAACGGGTGACGAGGATCTTCGGATGAACGAAGAACGCAAGATCATGGTGGAAGAGGTGGACGCGGTCGAGGCGCCGCCCAAGGCGCGCGTCGATGATGCCGTGGAGCCCGCCGCCGAGCGCAAGCGCGACTATCTCTCCGGCTTCCTCTCGCAGAAGCCCGTCGAACCGGGTGCCGGCGAACCGGGCGGGCCGCTGTACGAAGCGGTGATCGATGCGCTCAAGGAGATTTACGATCCGGAAATCCCGGTCAATCTCTACGATCTCGGGCTGATCTACGGCGTCGATATCACCGCCAACGGCCATGCCGCGATCACCATGACGCTGACCACGCCGCATTGCCCGGTGGCCGAATCGATGCCGGGCGAGGTCGAGCTCCGCGTGAGCGCGGTGCCGGGGATCGCGACCGCCGACGTCAACCTCGTCTGGGATCCGCCCTGGGATCCGCAGAAGATGAGCGACGAGGCGAAGCTGGAACTGGGGATGTTGTGATTTCTAGCCCCCTCCCGCGTGCGGGAGGGGGTTGGGGGTGGGCCCCCGGCACCCAATATCCGGAGCGCTCGCGGAGAGCGGGCGCCCACCCCTCGGTCCCCTCCCGCACGCGGAAGGGGAAGAAGGCGAAAGACAGACGATGACCACCGCGACCACTTCCCGCCAGCGCCCCGCCGCGCTGCTCCTCACCCCCGCCGCCGAGGCGCGCATTGCCGCGCTGATGGCGAAGGCGCCGGAAGGCACGGTCGGCGTCAAGCTCTCCACCCCGCGCCGCGGCTGTTCGGGGCTGGCCTATTCGGTCGATTATGTCAGCGAAGCCAAGCCGCTCGACGAGAAGATCGAGACGCCCGGCGGCACCTTCTTCATCGACGGCGCCTCGGTGCTCTATCTGATCGGCTCGACCATGGATTGGGTGGAGGACGATTTCACCGCCGGCTTCGTGTTCACCAATCCCAATGCCAAGGGCACCTGCGGCTGCGGCGAGAGTTTCATGGTCTGACGACGCGGCTGCGTATGTGTCACGACCCTAAACTTCCTAAACTTAACACCACCGCAAACGCCCCAGGATCCTAAACTTAAGCCTGCCTGCAAATGCGCAGGAGCCTAAACTTCCTAAACTTAAGCCACACCGCGGCCGGCGCACAGAACGTCGCCGGTCGGCTGAAACGAGAGGAAAAACAATGCCCTATCCTCAGCCCTGGCATGCCGATGCCGAACGCTATGATGGCCGGATGCCGTATCGCCGCTGCGGCGTCAGCGGGCTCGATCTGCCGGCGATCAGCCTCGGGCTCTGGCAGAATTTCGGCGGCGAGGACGTATTCGAAAATGGCCGCGCCATGCTGCGCCGTGCCTTCGACTGCGGCGTGACGCACTTCGATCTCGCGAACAATTACGGCCCGCCCTACGGCTCGGCCGAGGAGAATTTCGGCCGCGTGCTGGCGACCGACTTCGCGAGCCACCGTGACGAGCTGATCATCTCGAGCAAGGCGGGCTGGGACATGTGGCCGGGGCCCTATGGGGACGTCGGCGGCAGCAAGAAATATCTGATCGCCTCGTGCGACCAGAGCCTCAAGCGGATGGGGCTCGACTATGTCGACATCTTCTACTCGCACCGCGTCGACCCCAAGACGCCGCTGGAAGAGACGATGGGCGCGCTCGCCCAGATCCACCGCCAGGGCAAGGCGCTATACGTGGGCATCTCCAGCTATTCGCCCGAGCTCACCCGCAAGGCCGCCGCGATCCTCGCCGACTACAAAGTGCCGCTCCTTATCCACCAGCCGAGCTATTCGATGCTCAACCGCTGGGTCGAGGAGAGCCTGCTCGATACGCTCGAGGATCTCGGCACCGGTTGCATCGCCTTTTCGCCGCTGGCGCAGGGAATGCTGACGCGCAAATACCTGAACGGCGTTCCGGAGGATGCGCGCGCGGCAAAGGGCGGCTCGCTGAACACCGCGCTGCTCTCGGACGAGAACATCGCTCGCATCCGAGCGCTTAACGCCATTGCAGAGAAGCGCGGCCAGACGCTCGCGCAGATGGCGATCGCCTGGGTGCTGCGCGATCCCCGTGTGACTTCGGCGCTGGTCGGCGCGCGGACGGTGCAGCAGCTCGACGACTCGCTCGATGCGGTGAAGAACCTCGGCTTCACCGCCGAGGAACTGGCCGAAATCGATACTCATGCAACCGAAGGCGCGATCGATCTTTGGAAAGTATCGTCCACGCTTGAGGAACTGCCGCAACGATGAGCGTCGCCTTCCGTCGCGAGAGCGATGAAGAACACAAGGAACCGAAGTTCGAGCTGCCGCTGCCGGCCGGCCCCAATCTGGTCACCGCGGCGGGGCCGGCGCTGATCGCGGGCAAGGTCGTGGCGCTGGAGGCCGCGATCGAAGCCGAGGGCGACGCGGAGGCCAGGGAAGGGCTGAAGCGCGAACTGCGCTACTGGAACACCCGCGCCGCCACCGCGCAGGTCGCGCCGGCTATCGAAGACGGCGTTGCGGGTATCGGGGCGCGGGTGCGGATCAAGCTGAATGGACGCGAGCGGGTTATCGAAATCGTCGGGCATGACGAGGCCGATCCCAGCGCGGACCGGCTGGCCTTCCAGGCTCCGCTCGCGCACGCGCTGCTCGGCGCGGAGGAAGGGGAGCGGATCGATTTCGGCGGGAAGTCGGAAGCGATAGAAGTATTGGCGGTGGAGGCCATGTAGCAGCCGGAGGGCGTTCCTCCCTCTCGCCGTGTGGGAGAGGGAGGAAGCGCCGAAGGCGCGGAAGGGTGAAGGGGATTGTTCCCCTTCAGATCACCCCTCGAGCTTGGCCAGATCGAAGGCGATCACATCCTGCCGCTGCGTGCCGAGACCGGCGATGCCGAGCTCCATCACGTCGCCGGGCTTGAGGAAGATCTTCTCCGGCTTCTGGCCCTCGCCCACGCCCGGGGGCGTGCCAGTGATCAGCAGGTCGCCGGGGTGGAGCGTGATGAAGCGGCTCATATACGCGATGCATTCCGCCACCGGGAAGATCATCGTCGACGTGTTGCCGGTCTGCATGCGCTTGCCGTTGAGGTCCAGATACATGTCCAGCGCCTGGCAGTCGGCGATCTCGTCCGCCGTGACCAGCCACGGGCCTACCGGACCGAAGGTGTCGCAGCCCTTGCCCTTGTCCCACTGGCTACCCAATTCCTTCTGGAAGGCGCGCTCGGAAACGTCGTTGGCGAGGACATAGCCGGCGACATGATCCAGCGCATCGGCTTGGTCGACATAGCGGCAGGTCTTGCCGATAATCACGCCCAGCTCGACTTCCCAGTCGCTCTTTTCGGAGCCCTTGGGGATCATCACGGGATCATTCGGGCCAGTCAGGCACGAGATCGCCTTGGTGAAGAAGATCGGCTCGGGCGGCGGCTCGAGGCCGGCTTCGCGGGCGTGGTCGGCATAGTTGAGGCCGATGGCCAGGAACTTGCCGATGCCGGCGACCGGTACGCCCAGGCGTGGATTGCCCTCGACGATGGGCAGGGTAGTGGGGTCAACGGCGCGAATTCGTTCGATCACGTCGACGGTAAGGTCGGGCACCAGCCCGGACAGATCACGGATACGGCCGTCCGAATCCAGCAGGCCGGGCTTTTCGGCACCGCGCGGACCGTAGCGAAGCAACTTCATGCAAGCGTCCTCAATTGGGGATGAAAGACGATTGCGCGATAGCGCCAAATTGCAGACTTGCCAAAGCGCGATTTGCGACGGCGTCTCAAAATATGAGACTGCACATCATAAACCGCGTTGGAGAGGGTTCAGCCCACCCGGCGCAGGTGCTTCCCGCCATATCGCTGCCCGAGATAGGCAGTGAGGCGCTGGAGATAGTTGCGTGCGTTGCTCGCCTTGTCCGGGCAGCAGGGCAGCGGGTTCTTGCTGATCCCGGCGGCACGTCGCTCGACCTTCTGGCACAGCAGTTCGATATCCTGGCGCGAAAGCAGGTTCTTCTCCCGCATCACGCACAACAGGCTTTCGAGGATGATCAGGCTCTCGTCACCCGCCTCCACTGGGGGCAGTTGAGCCATTTGTGAGTCGTTCTGCGACACCGCACCTCTCCTTCACTATTGGATCCAGAGAGTATGCGGATTTTCGCAGGTAGCAAGAGCTCAGTCGAGCCCGCCGCCTAAGGTTCTATACAGCGTTACCAGATTGCTCGCGCGGTTCAGACGAGTCGTGACGAGTTGCTGTTCTGCGGCATAAGCAGTGCGCTGCGAATCCAAGGCGGTCAGGAAGGAATCGACGCCGGCACGATAGCGTGCGTCCGAAAGGCGGGCGGCGACTTCGGCGGCTTGAGCCCGTGCCGCCTGCGCCCGAACCTGCTCGTCGATCGTCCCGCGTTGCGCCAGTGCATCGGCCACTTCGCGAAACGCCGTCTGGATCGTCTTGCGATAAGTGGCGACCGCGCCTTCGCGCGCGGCCTTGTAGTAATCGAGATTCGCCTCGTTCTTCCCGAAGTTGAAGATGTTCAGCGAAGCGGTGGGGGATACCGTGTAGGTATCCGTGCCCGATCCGAACAGCTTGCCGATCGTCGACGCAATCGATCCAACCGTGGCGGTGAGCGACAGGCTGGGGAAGAAGGCGGCGCGCGCTGCGCCGATATTGGCGTTCTGGGCAATCAACTGATGCTCGGCTTGCAGCACGTCCGGCCTGCGCAGCAGCACCTCGGACGGGACGTTGCCGGGCAGTGCGTCGATCGTGGCTCGGGCTTCGCCCAGTGTTTCGGGCAGCAGAGTCTCCGGTACCGGCGCGCCGGTGAGCAGCTGAAGGGCGTTCACGTCCTGCGCGATGCGCGTCTTCGCCGTCGCAACGTCGTTGCGTGCTGATTCATAGTTCGTCTCGGCCTGGCGCGATTCGAGTTCGGACGCGGTGCCAATGCGGAACTGCGCGCGCGTTAGCTCCAGCGACTGTTCGAACGCCTTGAGCGTGCGTTCGGCGATCACCAACTGCTCGCGATCCGAAGCGAGGGTGAGCCAGGCGCTGGCGATTTCACCAATTAACGTGACGCGGGTGGCCCGTTGCGCTTCGCTGCTGGCGAAATACTGTTCCTGCGCAGCGCGGCTGAGGTTGCGCACCCGGCCGAACAGATCGAGCTCGAACGAGGTTATCCCTGCGGAGACGCTGAAATTTTGAATGTCCTGCACGCCGCCGCTGCCCAGCGCGCCGCCGGCACTGGCCGCGAACTGCGCGGTGTTGGTGTAGGTGCCCGTGCCGCTCACGCCGAGCGCGGGGAACAGGTCCGCACGCTGGGCGCGGTACTGTGCCCGTGCCTGCAGCACGTTGGCGGCGGCGAGGCGCAGGTCCTGGTTGTTGTCGAGGCCCAGCTGGATCACCTGGCGCAGACGCTCGTCGAGGAAGAAGTCGCGCCAGCCGATCTTGCTGACGTCCGGCGCGTCGGTGGCGGCGACCGGGTAGACGCCGCCTTGGGGGAGAGCCGCCGGTACCGCAGGCTCGGGCCGGCTGTACTTGGGGGCGAGGTTGCAGGCTGAAAGTGCGGTGCTCGCGGCCAAGGCGAGGAGCAGGGGGAAGCGGTTGGTCACGGCCGTCAGGCTCCCTGGGGCGCCGGAGCGCCGCCGTCATGGGTGGTTGCGGGGGGCATCTCGTCCTTCGGGCGGCGGCGATCAAACATGCGGCGCACCACGACGAAGAACATCGGCACCAGGAAGATGGCGAGCACCGTGGCGGAGAGCATGCCACCCACGACCGAGCGTCCGATGGCGTTCTGGCCACCTGCGCCTGCGCCCGTGGAGATTGCCAGCGGCAGCACGCCGAAGATGAACGCCAGGCTGGTCATCAAAATGGGGCGAAGACGCAGCTTGGCAGCCTCGACCGCGGCGTCGAAGGCACTCATGCCTTCCCGCATCCGTTCCTCGGCGAACTCGACGATCAGGATCGCGTTTTTCGCCGAGACGCCGATCGTGGTGATCAGGCCGACCTGCAGGTAAATGTCATTGTTGAGGCCCGTCAGCCACGCAGCTAGCAGCGCGCCGATCACGCCGAGCGGCACCACCAGGATGACCGAGATCGGCACCGACCAGCTTTCGTAAAGCGCCGCGAGGCAGAGGAACACGATCAGCAGCGACAGCGCGTAGAGTGCGGGCGCCTGGCCGCCGGAGAGGCGCTCCTCGTACGAAAGGCCAGTCCATTCGAGCTGGGTGCCTGGCGGAAGCTTGGCATGAATTGCCTCCATCGCCGCCATTGCATCACCAGTCGACACGCCTGGGGCAGGCGAGCCGAGGATTTCCATCGCCGGCAGGCCGTTATAGCGAGTCAGCTGCACCGGCGCCTGTTCCCAGCTGAGCGTGGAGAAGGCGGTGAACGGCGTCATCGTGCCCGAAGGGCCGCGTACGAACAGGTTCGCGATATCCTCCGGCGCCAAACGATACGGGGCGTCCGCTTGGACATAGACGCGTTTGACGCGGCCGCGATCGACGAAGTCGTTGACATAGGCTCCGCCCCAGGCGGCGGCGATGGTATTGTTGACCGACGACAGCTCCAGGCCAAGCGCTTTTGCCTTGTCCTGATCGACGTCCACCTTGAGCTGCGGCGCGTCTTCCAGCGAATTCGGGCGCACGCCGACCAGGCGCTTGTCCTGCATCGCCATACCCAGCATCATGTTGCGAGCCTGCAACAGGCGCTCATGACCGATGCCGCCAGTATCGACGAGCTGCAGATCGAAGCCTGTCGCATTGCCGAGTTCCTGCACCGCCGGCGGAGTGACCGCGAAGATCAGGCCGTCGCGATACTGCGAGAAGGCGCCCATGGCCCGGCCGACCATCGACTGCGCCGAATTGGCGGCGCCCGAACGGTCCGCCCAGTCCTTCAGCGGGATGAACACCAGGCCGCTGTTCTGGCCGGAGCCGGCGAAGCTGAAGCCGTTGATGGTGAACACGCCCTGGACGTTGCCGCCTTCCTGCTTCAGGAAGTGGTCGCGGACGAGTTCCAGGCCTTTTTCGGTTCGCGTCGAAGTGGCGCCGGCTGGACCCTGTACCAGCGCGATGGCAATGCCTTGATCTTCCTCGGGCAGGAAGCCCGACGGCAGCCGCAGGAACAGGAAGGCCATGCCGCCGATGATCAGCAGGTAGACCAGACCCGAGCGCTTCCAGCTGCGGGCGGTGCTGCGCACGCCCCTTTCGTAGCGGCGCTGGCCATTGTCGAACTTCTCGTTGAACCAGCGGAAGAAGCGCGCGAGCGGCCCTTTGCCTTCACCCTTGCTTGGATCGTGCGGCTTGAGGATGGTGGCGCAGAGCGCGGGAGTAAGCACCAGCGCGACGAAGACCGAGAGCACCATAGCCGAGACAATGGTGATGGAAAACTGGCGATAAATCACGCCCGTGGAGCCGCCGAAGAACGCCATCGGCAGGAACACTGCCGACAGCACCAGGGCGACGCCGACCAGCGCGCTGGTAATCTCGTCCATCGACTTGCGGGCCGCGTCGATCGGGCTGAGATGCTCGGTGGTGATCAGGCGTTCGACATTTTCGACGACGACGATCGCATCGTCGACGAGCAGACCGATCGCCAGCACCATGCCGAACAGGGTGAGCGTGTTGATCGAGTAGCCGGCGATCGCCATCACCGCGAAGGTGCCGAGCAGTACGACCGGCACGGCGATCGTCGGGATAAGCGTCGCGCGGAAGTTCTGCAGGAAGAGGAACATCACCAGGAAGACAAGCACCACCGCTTCGATCAGCGTGTGCACAACCTGCTCGACCGAAAGGCGGACGAACGGCGTGGTGTCGTACGGATAGATGACCTTGATGTCGGCGGGGAAGGTCTTAGCGATCTCGTTGACGCGCGCCTTGACCAGATCCACCGTGCTCAGCGCATTCGCGCCGGGCGCGAGCTTGATGCCGAGACCGGCGCCAGGCTTGCCGTTCCACTTCGAATCGAAGCCGTAGTTTTCGGCACCCATCTCCACCCGGGCAACGTCACCCAAGCGCACAACCGAGCCGTCGCTGCCGCTCTTCAGGCGAACCTGGGCGAACTGGTCCGGCGTCGTCAGGCGCGATTGCACAGAGACGGTGGCGTTGAGCATCTGCTCCTTGGGTGCGGGCTGCGCGCCCAACTGACCGGCAGAGACCTGCGCATTCTGCGCGCGAATCGCTGTGGTCACGTCGTCCACGGTCAGGGCGTATTTGGTGAGCTTCACCGGATCGACCCAGACGCGCATCGCATATTGCGAGCCGAACACCTGCGTGTCGCCCACGCCGTTCACGCGGGACAGCGGATCCTGCAGCTTCGATACGGCGTAATCGGCAAGATCGGTGCCGCTGTGCGAGCCGTCTTCCGAATAGAGGCCGATCACCACCAGGAAGTTCTGGGTGGCCTTGGCGACCTGGATGCCCTGCTGCTGCACTTCCTGCGGCAGGAGCGGGGTGGCCGCCTGCAGCTTGTTCTGCACCTGCACCTGGGCGATGTCCGGATCGGTGCCCTGCTCGAAGGTCAGCGTGATCGTCACCGTGCCAGCAGACGACGAGGAGGACGAGAAGTAGCGAAGGTGGTCGATTCCCTTCATCTGCTGCTCGATGATCTGCGTCGTCGTGTTTTCCAGCGTCTTCGCATCCGCACCCGGATAGGTCGCGGTGATCGAGACGGCGGGCGGCGCGATGGCGGGGAACTGCGCGATCGGCAGGCTGCGGATCGCGAGGATGCCCGCCAGCATGATGATGATCGCGATGACCCACGCGAAGATGGGTCGATCGATGAAATAGCGCGACATGGGGCTTTACTTCCCTTGGGCGGGAGCGGCGGCGCCCGGCTGGCCCTGCGCGGGCTTGGCGTTCGGGTTCCAGGGCTGCGGCGTCACCGGCATGCCCGGCCGCAGCATCATGGCGCCTTCAACGATGACCTTGTCGCCCGGCTTGAGGCCGCTGGTGACGATCCAGGCGTCGCCGGCGGTCCGGCTGGTCTGGATCGGCCGCGGCTCGATTTTGTTTTCGGCGCCTACCACCAGCACGGTGGGGTTGCCACGCTCGTCACGGCTCACCGCGCGCTGTGGCACCAGCATCGCATTCTGCTGCGTGCCCTCGACGATGCGGGCGCGCACGAACATGCCCGGCAGCAACAGGCCGTTGGGGTTCGGGAACAGCGCGCGGATCACCTGGCTGCCCGTGGTCTCGTCGACCGTCACGTCGGCGAATCGTAGCGTGCCCTGCGGACCATAGTCGCTGCCGTCTTCCAGCTTCAGCGCAACCTTGGCGTTACCGTCGCGGGCGACCTGGCCAGCCATGATCTGCTGGCGCAGCTTGAGCAGGTCGGCGCTCGATTGCTGGATGTCGACATAGATGGGGTCGAGCCGCTGGATCGTCGTCAGCGCATTGGTTTGCGCGGCGGAGACCAGCGCACCCGTGGTGGAAACCGAACGCCCGATGCGGCCGCTGATCGGCGCTCTAATGGTGGTGCGAGCAAGATCGATTTCCGCCGTCCGCACTGCGGCCTGCTGCGAAGCGACGTCAGCGCGCGCCTGCGCGGCGCTGGCGACGGCGTTCTCATATTCCTGCTTCGAAATCGCGTTGATCTTGACCAGTTCGCCGTAGCGTCTGGCCAGCGCTTCCGTGGAAGCGATCGTCGCCTGGGCACGGGTCAGCGCGGCGCGGGCGCTGGCCACGGCGGCACGATAGGGGGCAGCATCGATCCGGTAGAGTGGCTGGCCCTGGCGCACCATGTCGCCTTCGGTGAACAGGCGGTCGAGGATGATGCCGTTGACCTGGGGGCGGACTTCCGAGCTCTCATAGGGGCTCAGCCGACCCGGAAGTTCACTGGTCAGCGGCACTGCCTGCTGCTGGACCGTGACATAGGATACCGGGGGTGGGCCTGCCTGACCGCCGGGGCCACCAGGCCCTCCGGCGCCCTGCTGCTGGGGCTGACTGCCACAAGCGGCGAGTGCAAGCGCGAGTGCCGGCGCGGTGTGACGGAAAAAAGTCATGCTAAGGCCTGCCGTTTGATATATGTGAGCGAACGTTCACTCACATTTTCCGCTACTGCGAAGTGAGTGACTCGGTCAAGATGGTTTTATAGGGGAGTCGAATGGCAGAAACTATGGAAGAAGGCGGTCTGGCTCCCCGCGAAAAGGCGTTGGTGCGACGCGAAAAAATCGTTTCGGCGGCTCGCAGGTTGTTCATTGCGAACGGTTTTCACGCGACGGGGGTGGCCCAAATCGCGAAAGAATCAGGCATTGCTGTCGGTCAAATTTACCGGGATTTCTCGTCGAAAGAGGCGATCGTCGCTGCAATTGTCGAAGTCGACTGCATTGAATTTCTCGCGCATGAAACCTTGCGCCGGGGCATCGACTCGGGCGATCTCGAGGCGGTGTGGACCTGGCTGGCCGATTTTCTGGACCATGAGCCCGACGAGTCTGATCCGTTGTTCGCCGAGATTTTCGCTGAGGCGGCCCGCAACGAACGGGTGGCGGCGATCTTCGAAAAGGTCCGCGAGGATGTTCGTGCGACGATGCTGGCGGCGCTGGAGGCACTTGCCCCCGGGGACGCATTTGCCGAGCGCCGATCCGGTCTCTCCGAACTGATTCTGGCGACGTCGCTGGGGCTGATGCAACACAGCTTCCTCAGCGATCCCAAGGATACGAAATGCGCGGCGGAACTGGCGACGAAGATGATCCGGATCGAGCTTGCCGCGATGCGGGCAGAAGGCGCAAAAGGATGAGTTTTCCCATTTTCTGGAGCGCGCGTTCGTAATGTGCAATAAAGCGGCATGAGCGAAGCCCTTTCGTCGCCGCGCATCGCGCTGTTCGTCACCTGCCTGGTCGATGCGATGCGGCCGCGGGTGGGCTTTGCGGCCCTGCGCGCCCTCGCCGATGCCGGGTGCGAGGTGGTGGTGCCGGAAGAGCAGACCTGTTGCGGGCAGCCGGCACTCAATTCGGGCGATCGCGCGACCGCAACCGACTTCGCCCGGCGCAACGTGGCGATGCTGGAATCGTACGAGGCGATCGTCGTCCCCTCCGGCAGCTGTGCGGGGACGATCCGTTGCCACTATCCCGAATTGCTCGCTGGCGACCCCGAATGGGCCGCGCGGGCCGAGGCGGTGGCGGCGAAGACATGGGAAATCCTCGCCTGGCTCGATGCGCGCGGCTGGCGGCCGGAGGGCGTGACGCTGCCCGCCACGGCGACCTATCATGACAGCTGCTCGGGCTTGCGTGAACTGGGCATCAAGGTGCAGCCGCGGCGGCTGCTCGGCGCGGTCGACGGGCTGGCGCTGGTGCCGCTCGCGGGCGAGGAGACCTGCTGCGGTTTCGGCGGCACCTTCTGCGTGAAATACCCGGCGATCTCCAACGCCATCGCCGACGAGAAGGCGGCGGCGGTGGAGGCGAGTGGCGCGGGGTTGCTGCTCGCGGGCGATCTCGGCTGCCTGATGAATATGGCGGGCAAGCTCCACCGGCGCGGATCCGAGGTGCGCGCCTTCCACACCATCGAGGTGCTGGCCGGCATGGCCGACGGCCCGGCGATCGGCGAAGCGCAATGAGCCGGGCGTTCGACGCGCGGGTCGATGCCGCGCTCGCCGACCGCCAGCTCAAGATCGCGGTCGAGCGCACCGCCGGCACCGCCGAGGCCAAGCGCGGCGCGGCGATCGACGCCTGGCCCAGCTTCGCCGCGGCGCGCGAGCGGGCGGCGGCGATCAAGGACCATGTGATCGCCAATCTCGGCAGCTACCTCGTCCAGTTCGAGGCGGCGGCAACCGCGGCGGGGGCGACAGTCCACTGGGCCGCCACTGCCGACGAGGCCTGCGCGATCGTGGTCGACCTTTGCCGCAAGGCCGGGGCGAAGAGCGTTGCCCGCTCCAAGTCGATGCTCGGCGAGGAGATCGGCCTGCCGCACGCGCTGGAGGCGGCGGGGATCGGCCGGGTCGAGACCGACCTTGCCGAACACATCATCCAGCTCGCCGGCGAGCGGCCCTCGCACATCATCTGGCCGGCGATGCACAAGACGCGCGAGCAGGTCTCGGCGCTGTTTCACGCCCGCCATCGCGAACCGCCTGTCGAGGAAAGCATCGTCGCGATGGCGGCGAGCGCGCGGCGGCAGTTGCGGGGCGAGATGCTGGGCGCCGATGTCGGCATTTCGGGCGCCAATTTCCTGATCGCGGATACCGGGCAGGTCTGCACCGTCACCAACGAGGGCAATGCCGAGCTCTCGCTGGTGCCGCCGCGCGTGCATATCGTCACCGCGGGGATCGAGAAGCTGGTCCCCTCGATGGACCATGCCGTGCATCTGCTGCGGCTGCTCGCCCGCTCGGCGACCGGCGCGGCGCTGACCCAGTACACCACCTTCTATGCCGGGCCGAAGCGGGCCGGGGACCGCGACGGGCCGGAAGAGATGCACATCGTACTGGTCGACAATGGCCGCAGCGCGATGCGCGACAATGGGCTGGGGGAGATGCTGCGCTGCATCCGCTGCGGCGCGTGCATGAACCACTGCGTGGTGTTCCGCCAGATCGGTGGCCATGCTTACGGCGGCACCTATCCTGGGCCGATGGGATCGGTGCTGACCCCCGCGCTCGACGGGCTGGCGGCGAGCCGCGATTTGCCCAACGCCTGCACGATGAACGGCAAGTGCCAGGAGGTGTGCCCGGTCGCGATTCCGCTACCCACGCTGCTGCGCGGCTGGCGCGAGAAGAGCTGGCGCGAGGGGCTGGAGCCGGTGACGCTGCGCTCAGGGTTGGGGCTCTGGGCCTGGGCGGCGCGGCGGCCGTGGCTGTATCGCGCAGGCGTGCGCTGGGCGATCCGGGCGATGCGGCTGGCCGGGCGCGGCTGGATCTCGCGGCTGCCCTTGGCCGGCGGCTGGACCGGCGGGCGCGACTTCCCCGCCCCCGCGGCGGAGAGCTTCATGGACCGCTATCGAAAGGGCGAACGATGAGCGCGCGCGACGCGATCCTGGCGCGGCTGGGGCCGGCGCGGGCGGCGGCGGATCTGGCTGCAGAGGCGGCGGCGCTGCTCGCGGGCGAGGAACGCGAGCGGCCGGCAGGGCCGGAGGATCTGGTGGCGCGCTTCCTGGCGCAGCTTGCGCTGCCGAGCGTGGCGGCGACGCATGCGCGGATCGGGTCGCTGGCAGAACTGCCGGGGGCTGTGGCGGGGTATCTGGCGGCCGAGGGTGCGGAACCGGCGCTGTGGCTGCCCCCCGATGCGCGGATGGACGGGCTGGACTGGTCGGGGCTCACCCGGCTGGCGGACTGTCCGATCGACGACGGCACGGTACTGGCGTTTGCGCGGGCCGGGGTGGCGGAGACGGGCTCGCTGGTGTTCGAGACGTCGCCGCAAGCGCCGATGCTCCCCAACTTCCTGGCGCTGCGCCACATCGTCGTGCTGGAGGTGGCCGGGTTAGTCCGCTGGCTGGAGGAGGCGGCACCGGGCGGCGCGGTGCCGCGCGCGCACTATTGGGTAACGGGCGTCAGCGGCACGACCGACATCGAAGGCACCTATGTCCGCGGCGCGCATGGCCCGCGGTTTCTGCATGTGGTGCTGGTGGGGTGATCGTCTTCTTAAGCCCCTCCTCGGAGGAGGGGCTTAGGATCGGCCATCAGCCGCTGACTTCCTGCTTCCAGCCGCGCTCGCTCAGATCCGGCTGATCATCGGCAAACTCCGGATTAAAGCCTGGCTGCCAAGGGAAGCGGCTCTCCCGATCGGGCCATACGATCTGGAGGCAGGGGAAGTCGTCCCCACCGTAAAACCATCGGCTGCGTCCGAGATATTCGGGGTAGAAGCGCGTCGCGACGGGAAAGGCATAGGCCGGCAGGTTCGCGAACGCGCGATCGGTCGACTCGCTGGTAGGCAGTCGGTTCCCAGCCTTCGCTGCTCGGAACAGGTCGGCGAACACATCCCGCACGATGTCCCGCTTCATGGAGAAAAGGATCAGTTCGGCGTGGCCGGTGGAATGCCACAAGCCGGTGGTGAACCGGAAGCCGGGGCCTTGCTCATCGGCCGGCACCGATGTGAAGGCCCAACCATATTGCCGCACCTTCTCGACGAAGTCCTGGTCTGACTCGTCGAGGGCTTCGAGCGGTGCATCAAGTGCGGTTCGCATGTGTGTTTGCTAGCGGGTTTGCCGGCGCAACGACATAGCAATTCCGCCACCCCATCCTCCCCTTTCAGGGGAGGGTCTTTTCAGTGCCTCAATGCCCCGCCGCCACCATCTTCACATCCTGCGCCGTCCCCCGCGCGCTCGCGCCGAAGGCGAGCACGACCAGGAACGCCGCCGCCGGCACCAGCAGCGCGAGGTTGATCCCCGCGAGGTCGGACAGATGCCCCATCGCCGCGGTTAGCACCGCGCCGCCGATGATCGCCATCACGATCAGCGAGGCGCCGATCTGCTTGAGCGGTCCCAGCCCGCCGATGCCGATCGCGAAGATCGTCGGGAACTGGATCGACATGAAGAAGCTCGCCGCGACCAGCGCATAGAGCCCGGTCGTCCCGCCGACGAACACCGCCGCGACGGTCAGCGCCGCCGAGAGCCCGGCGAACACCACCAGCAGCTGCGGCGCCGCGACCTTGCCGAGCATCGCCGCACCCACGAAGCGGCCGATGCCGAACAGCACCAGGCTGGCGAACAGATAGTCGGCCGCGCCCTGCTCGGTGAGGCCGGGCAGGTTCACCTGGGCGTAGCGGATCGTGTAGCTCCACAGCCCCACCTGCGCGCCGACATAGAAGAACTGCGCCACCACCGCGAAGACCAGCGTGCGGTCGCGCAGCACGGTGCCGAGCGCCTCGCCCGTCGGCACCGCGGGCGCGTCGCCGTCGCGGCGGTTGTCCGGGAAGGCGATCAGCGCGGCAGCGATCGCGAAGGCGAGGACGACGAGGCCGATCACCAGATAGGGCGTCTGCACCGAGGCGAGCTCGCCGCGCAGCGTCGCGGTCCGCTCGGCGGCGGACATCGCCGCCAGCGCCTTCTCGTCCTGCGCGAAGCTGGAGAGGATGAAATATTTCCCCACCAGCACGCCGAAGATCGTGCCGAGCGGGTTGGCGGCCTGCGCGAAGTTCAGCCGGCGGGCGGCGCCTTCGGGGCTGCCCAACTCGGCGATCAGCGGGCTGGCCGAGGTCTCGAGAAAGGCGAGGCCGCAGGCGATCACGAACAGCGCGGCCAGGAACCAGCGATATTCGCCGAAATGCGTCGCCGGATAGAAGAGCAGCGCGCCGATCGCGTAGAGGGTCAGGCCCGTCACGATCGCCGCCTTGTAGCCCCGCCGCCGCGCGAGCATCGCTGCCGGCGTCGCGAGCAGGAAATAGCCCATATAGAAGGCCTGCTGGACGAAGCTGGTCTCGAAATCGCTCAGCGTGAAGGCGCGGCGGAAATGCGCGATCAGGATGTCGTTGAGGTTGTTCGCCATTCCCCACAGGAAGAACAGCGAGACCGTCAGGATGATGGCGGGGGTGTAGCGTCCGGCCTTGCTGGCCATGAATCCTCTCCTTGGTGCGACGCCCCTGTTGGGGTCATTCGATGGCACGGTCCAGATGCGTGTAGCCGCCGTCGACGAACAGCCACTGGCCCGTGGTGTGGCTGGCCCGCGCGGAAAGCAGGAACAGCGCGGTATCGGCGATCTCTTCGGGCGTGGTGAAGCGGTGGCCGAAGGGCACCCGCCGCTCGATTTCCTCGCGCCGCGCTTCGGGGTTGTCGAAGCTCTTCAGCCATTCGGCATAGGCGGGGGTCTCGACCTCGGCCGGCACGATCGCATTGACGCGGATGCCGTCGCCGCGCAGCGCCACCGCCCATTCGCGGGTCAGCGCCAGCACCGCGCCCTTGGCGGCGGCATAGGCGCTGGTGTGCCCCTGGCCGGTGATCGAGGTCTTCGAGCCGATGTTGACGATCGCGCCTTGCGCCGCCTTGAGTTGCGGAAGTGCTGCCCGCGCCATGCCGAAATAATGGACGAGGTTGATGTCGAGCGAGGCGCGGAACTGCGCCGGGGTCGCCTCGAAGCCGAGATTGTCGTTGAGCCCGGCATTGTTGACCAGCCCGTCGATCCGCCCGAAGCGCGCGGCCACCGCGTCGACCGCAGCGACCACGGCATCGTCCTCGGCCAGCTCGCAGGGGTGGAACAGCCAGTCCTCGCCCAATTGCGCGACCAGCTCGGGCCGGGGCGGCTCGCGCGAGACGATGGCGGGGACCGCGCCTTCGCGCGCCAGCCCCGCGGCAATGGCCGCGCCGATTCCCGACGAGCCGCCGGTGACGATCACGACCCTGCCGGCGAGCCCCAGATTCATGCGCCGAACCGATACTGGACGAGCGTCTCGGGCTTCATCTCGATTGAATAGCCGGGACGCTGCGGCGGCATGTACGCCGCGTTCCTGATCACGCAGGGCTCCAGGAAATGTTCATGGAGATGATCCACATATTCGATGACCCTGCCGTCCATGGTGCCGGCAAAGCACAGATAGTCGATCATCGACAAGTGCTGGACGTATTCGCACAGCCCCACGCCGCCGGCATGCGGGCACACCGGCAGGTTGTAGCGCGCGGCGAGCAGCAGCACCGCCAGCGCCTCGTTCACGCCCCCGATGCGGCAGGCGTCGAGCTGGATCACGTCGACCGCGCCCACCGCCATGAACTGCTTGAACAGGATGCGGTTCTGGCACATCTCGCCGGTCGCGACCTGCACCTGGCCGATGCCGTCGCGGATCGCCTTGTGGCCGAGCACGTCGTCGGGGCTGGTCGGCTCCTCGATGAACCAGGGCTTGGCGAAGGCGAGCGCGTTGACCCAGTCGATCGCCTGGCCGACCTCCCACACCTGGTTGGCGTCGATCATCAGCTTGCGGTTCGGCCCCAGCACCTCGCGGGCGATGCGGACGCGGCGGATATCGTCCTCTAGGTCGCGGCCGACCTTGAGCTTGATATGGTCGAAGCCGGCATCGACCGCTTCCTGCGCGAGGCGGCGCAGCTTCTCGTCGGGATAGCCCAACCAACCGGCCGACGTGGTGTAGCAGGGATATCCGTTCGCCTCGAGCGTGGCGACGCGCTCCGCCTTGCCCGCCGCGCGCTCGGTAAGCAGGGCCAGCGCCTGCTCGGGCGTGATCGCATCGGTGAGGTAACGGAAATCGATCGCGCGGACGAGCTGCTCGGGCGTCATGTCCGCGACGAGCTTCCACACCGGCTTGCCCTCGGCCTTGGCCCAGAGGTCCCAGATCGCGTTGACCACCGCGCCGGTGGCGAGGTGCATCGCGCCCTTGTCCGGGCCGATCCAGCGGAGCTGGCTGTCGCCGGTCAGGTGCCGCCACATGCGCGCGGGCTCCTCGGCGATCCAGGCGAGGTCGAGGCCGATCACCAGGTGGCGCATCGCCTCGATCGCGGCGACGCAGATGTCGTTGCCGCGGCCGATGGTGAAGGTGAGGCCATGGCCTTCGAGTCCGGGCACGTCGGTTTCAAGGATGACATAGGCCGCCGAATAATCGGGGTCCGGGTTCATCGCGTCCGAGCCGTCGAGCGAGGCGCTGGTCGGGAAGCGCAGGTCGACGGTGCGCAGGCCGATGATGCGGGCGTTCATCGTCATCAGTTCACCCAGCCGCCGTCGATCACATGCACCGCGCCGGTGGTGAAGGCAGCCTCGTCACTGGCGAGATAGCAGACCAGCGCGGCGATTTCCTCCTCACGGCCGAGCCGGCCCATCGGCTGGCGGGCAACAAAGGCGGCATGCGCTTCCTCTACCGCGATGCCCTGCTGCGCAGCTTGTTCCGCAACGCGCTGGCGCAGGCTCGGGGTGTCGACGGTGCCCGGGCATACTGCGTTGCAGCGGATTCCCTTGGCGACGAAATCCGCAGCGACCGATTTGGTAAGACCAATAACGGCCGCCTTTGATGCGCCATAGGCGTGGCGGTTGGGGATGCCCTTCACGCTCGACGCAATCGACGACATGTTGACGATCGCGCCGCCGCCCTTGGCCAGCATGCCGGGCAGGAAGGCGCGGATCATGCGGTGCATGGCGTGGACGTTGAGATCGAAGGACAGCATCCAGTCCTCGTCGCTGCCGTCGAGGATGGAGCCCGCTGCGACGAACCCGGCGATGTTGGCCA